>JASJPK010000020.1:0-34370 GCA_031426735.1 Hydrogenophilaceae bacterium
TTCTCGACTTTCTCGACATTCTCGACTTTCTCGTCTTTCTCGTCTTTCTCGTCTTTCTCGGCCTTCTCGGCCTTCTCGGCTTCGCGCTCTTGCACTTTTTCGAGTCGATCTGCCGACTCGGCAGACTGCTCATCTGGTTTTGAATCCGGTATTTCAGGGACGATCGCCTCTTCCGTACGGTTGGAAGTGGACGCATTGCCTTTGCTGCTTTCCCCCTCGTCCTGCTTCGAGTGGCTTGCATTGCCGCCATCGAACACAACTGGGCGATCGATTTCAACTGCATGGACCCCTAACCCGCCACCGGCAAGCGGTTTCACCTCGATACGCACCCATTGGCCCTGTGCTTTGCTCAACACCTCGGCGGCGGCAGGCGTCGAAGCTTGTACACGGGCATAGCCCAACGAGACGCCCCCCTGGGCATCCACTTGCGCCATGCCCTGCAACAACATGCGATCCACCTTGTCGGCGAAGTTGATCGACGGATTGATCTCGACCCGTTGCGCCTGCAGCAGCCCGGCCCGTTCCAGACCGACCACACGCACCTGAGCGCCGACACCAACAGCGCCCATGCCCAGCACGGGCAAGGCGCCGATTCTCCCGACGCCTTGCCCGACGGCATCGAGACGACCGGTAACGCTCGCCGGGGTATCCGGCCGTACACGCTCGATACGCGTAGCAAGCACCGCGCCGACGTTATCGCGTAAACCGCTGACCCGCACCGTGTCGCCCAGACGCGGTCGGAAATCACCTGCCGAGCGCATCGGTGCGCCTTCGGGCGCCAAACGAACGAACTGGCCCAGAGCGACAAAAGCGTTTCCTTCCGGCGCGACCCAGGAAATGCGGCCGACCACAGCGGAATTGACCAAGATACGCCGCGCCCGCAGTACGTTGCCCTGACCTTCGGCCTCCACCGAAACCAGTTGGCCGATGGCAAGTTGGCCGGATGCAGCGTGCTGGCCATCGACACTGACCGGCGTGGCGCCGTCATAGTTGATTTCGACCCCATTCACGCAAATGCTGGCGAAACCGGTAATCAAACCGACCACGCCGGTGCCGCCGATGCCCCCATCCGCCTGCTTGCCGGTACCGCCGATGCCGGAACCATCGGCACGTTGACCGGTGCCGCCGATGCCGGAACCATCCGCGCGTTGACCGGTGCCGCCCATGCCGGAACCATCCGCGCGTTGGCCGGTGCCACCGATGCCCGCCCCATCGGCGCGCTGACCGGTGCCGCCGATGCCGGAGCCGTCGTTCCCATGGCCGGTGCCGCCTGAACCCGAACCATCGATACCGGTTCCGCCCATGCCGGAACCATCGGCCCAGCCCGCGCTGCCCGGCAAGGCACAGGGGTTGGCCCAGGCCGACAGGGAACATCCCATGGACACCCCGAGGGATGCCCACAGGAAAACCCGGAAACCCAGCCCGCAAGCCAGGTGGCGCATTCGTTTCACTGCGGCCGGCCTCCGCCGCTACGTGTCGATTCGTCGTAGAAATAGACGCCGAAAGTCATGCGCTGATCGGCGTCTTCACGCTCGATATCCTGCTGTTGCAGCGTCATCGCTTGTCGGTTGATTTCCTGCAGGGTAGCCACCGCCATTTCACGCGACAACACCCGCAGTTTTTCGACCGAGGCTTCGCTCAGGCCATCGTAGTAAACGCAACGTTCGAGATAGGGAGGCTTGCCGTCGAGCAGGTTATGCGTCGCGGCTGCCAGATGGTCATGCAGATTCTTGCCGAAGAAAAATGCCTTTTCCTCGACGCCGTTGGCCGGGACGAAAGCCGCTTCGGACAAATGCACACAATCGGCCGCGTCCAGGGTCGCCACGCCGAGGCGCAACCACTCGTCGAGGACCGCGCGCGGACGGATGTCCTTGCTGACGCTTTCCACCAGACGCTCGAAGGAAACCTCGCCACCTTGTCCGACGCTGCGCGGCAATGGCTTCGGCCAGCGCTGATGGTCGAGATAAGCCGGTTCAGCGCACCAGCGCGCCACGATCTGCGCCCCCATCGAGACCGACTGCGGCGCCTGATAGTGCGTTGCCTCGGCGCGCAGGCGCTTGACCTCGCGCCGATGCACGCCGGACAGCAGACAGACTCGACTATCGCTGAGGCCGCTGCCGTCATCCGGAAAGTCCCGCGCCGCCACATCGACGAATACGCCTTTGGCAAGCTCGGTAAAAGCGGGGAAATGAATGCCGTGCGCCATCAGCAAGCGGGCCAAGGGTCTGAGCATTCGACGCACCGCAACCAATAAGGCCGGAGGCGGCGCCAGGGAGACACGGGTTTTTGTCAGCATATACCGGCGACTTTACCAGATGAGCAAATTTCACACACCTACAAAAGATCATCTCCAGCAACAACGCATTCCGGACCAGGTAAAAATTATCTTCAAACCAGCCGAACACCCGATAAGCACTGTATTCAACTCGTTTTGCCATCGAATCCTTTCCGGATTTTTCGCCACGTGCATTTGACGTGTAATCATTTTACACATACTCTGCGAATCGCCCATGTCGCGAGCATGGGTTTCAAGCCGCCATTGCGGTCTTCATGGTCTGGTCAGGAGGTAGTTATGACGTACAAGAGATTCATCCGTGGGTTGGCGGCGGTTGTTGCGCCGTTGGTATTCCTTTCCCAGCCGGTGCTTGCCAGTTGGCATCATTCAGAAAGAAGTAGTGAGCGAGCGGTGATGACCGCTGCGCCCACATCGTTGACGCTGCTCAAAAACGAAACGGCAAAAATCAAGCTGAGCAATGTATCCGGCTTGGTGAAAGTGACTACAAGCAATTCGAAAATCGCAACGGCCAGCCTGTCCGATGGAAAGATCAAGGTAACCGCCAAGGCGGTCGGGTCGGTGCAGATTTCGGCCAAGGACAAGAAGATCACGCTCCTAATCCCGGTGACGGTCACGGGCACAACGGCCATGACGGCTAGCCCCACCTCGCTGAGTCTGACCAAGGGGTCGAATTCGACAATCACCCTGTCCAATGTCTCGGGCAGCCTGACCGCGACTTCAGCCAATACGGCGGTCGCCACGGCTGCGGTGTCCGGTTCCAGGGTCAGCGTGACAGCCAAGGGCGCCGGCTCTACCCAGATCACCCTGAAGGACAGCAAGACCACGATCAACGTCCCAGTAACGGTCACTGTCAGCGCCTCAACCGCCATGACGGCAAGTCCCACCTCGCTGGGTCTGCTGACCGGCGCGACTGGCGCGATCGCGGTTTCCAATGTTTCAGGCGCGCTGACCGCGACTTCTTCCAGCACGACCATCGCCACAGTGGCCGTGTCTGGAACCAAGGTCACGGTGACGGCCAAGGCCGCCGGTACGGCCCAGGTCACCCTGAAGGACAGCAAGACCACGCTGACCATCCCGGTGACGGTCACCACAGCGGTCGTCGGCACGTCGCACACCCTGCTGGCCTGGAACGACCTCGGCATGCACTGCATGGACGGCGACTACTCGGTGTTCTCCATCCTGCCGCCATACAACAACCTGCATGCGCAACTGGTCGACAGCAGCAACAACGGCATCGTCACCGCCGGCGTCACGCTGACCTTCGAAGCCATGGCCGACGCGGAAGGTTCGGTCAACAGCATTTCCACCGGCAAGACCAATTTCTGGCAATACGCCAAATCGTTCTTCGGCGTTGATCTGCCGGCCGGCACCGGTCTGACCGGCAATGCCACCGCCTCCTTCACGCCGCAGACGATGACGCTGGATGCGGCCAGCAAGCAGTTTGTCGCCGAAGGCATTCCGATCACGCCGTATGACGATAGCGGCCGCAAGAACCCGTATCCGATGGTCAAGGTGATTGCACGCGATGCGACCGGCAAACAACTGGCGCAAGCCCGTGTGGTGCTGCCGGTATCCGACGAAATGAGCTGCGCGGCCTGCCACGCTTCGAATTCCGGCGCTGCCGCCAAACCCGCCGCCGGCTGGGTCACTGGCGAAACCGGTGAGCGTGAGTACAAGCTGAACATCCTGCGCCTGCATGACGAGAAAGCGCTGGCCAACACAACCTACAAGAGCGCGCTCGCAACCAAGGGTTACAACGCCGCCGGCCTGTTCGCCACCGCATCCGCCGGTCAGCCGATCCTGTGCGCCTCCTGCCATGCTTCGAATGCCTTGCCAGGAACCGGTATTGCCGGCATCAAGCCGTTGACCGCGGCGATCCACAGCCACCACGCCCTGGTGAAAGATGCCACGAGCGGTGTCCTGCTCGACAGCATCAACAACCGCAGCGCTTGTTATCAGTGCCACCCCGGTTCCGAGACCAAGTGCCTGCGTGGCGTCATGGGCAATGCGGTATCGGCTGACGGCAAGGCGGCGATGGATTGCCAGAGCTGTCACGGCACCATGTCGAACGTCGGCAGCAGCACCCGCACCGGCTGGCTGGATCAGCCCGACTGCCAGGCTTGCCACCATGACGGCAAGCGCGAACTGACGGCGGTCAGCGCGACCGGCATCCTGAAGAAATGGACCGACACTCGCTACGCGACCAATGCCAACGTGCCCGCCGCCGGCAAGAACCTGTTCCGCTTCAGCAAGGGCCACGGCGGCTTGCAGTGCGAGGCTTGCCACGGCGCGACCCACGCTGAATATCCCAGCTCGCATGCCAACGACAACGTGTTGTCGCTGGATGTGCAGGGTCGCATCGGCACCATCGGTGAGTGCACGTCTTGCCACAAGACCGTTCCGCTGACGGCCGACAAGGGTCCGCACGGCATGCACACCGTCGGCAGCAACTGGGTCGGCAAACATGGCGACTATGCCGAGAAGAGCACCACGGCCTGCGCCTACTGCCACGGCGCCGACTATCGCGGTAGTGTCCTCTCCACCGTCAAAGCCGCACGCAGCTTCAATGCCGAAGGCAAGATGGTGAACTTCGCGGTCGGCCAGAAAGTCGGCTGCTACGACTGCCACAACGGTCCGCAGGGCGACTGAACCGTCGTGAACTGACGCTCTCCATTTTTTTGGGCGGGGTTTGATCCCCGCCCTTTTTTTGTCCATTGATAATACAAATTATGTTTTTCGCTTATCTCTTATTACGATGCGCACATCGCCCCTGCGTACGCCCCGATGAAATCGCGACTTCTCCTGCTGCTTGCGCTGCTCCCTAGCCTGGCTTCGAGCCATGATCTCTGGATAGAGCGCAGCGGCCCGCTGCACAGCCTCGGCTTCGGCCACGAGCGTTCCGGCCACGCCGGTACGAAGCGGCTCGAATACAAAGCGGACAGCGTGCAACAGGCGGTTTGCTTCAGCACTGCCGGCCAGGTGCAACGCTCGGAAGCGGGACTCGGCTACCCGGCAACCCTGAAGGGCGACTGCGCCGTCTCCTGGTTTCTGTTGTCCAGCGGCTATTGGAGCAAAACGCCGTACGGCAGCCAGAACCTGCCCAAGAACGAAGCCGTTGCGGTGATCGACAGTTGGGTATCGCTGGAGTCGGTCAAGCGCATCGACCGCTGGTCCAATTCGCTTGCCAACCCGCTCACCCAGGAACTGGAACTGGTTCCGCTGGAGAATCCGCTTACGCTCAAAACCGGTGGCAAGCTGCGCCTACGCACCTGGTTCCAGGGCAAGCCCGCCGCCAACGTGACGGTGGCCTATTTCGGCAAACCGCGCGGCGTCAGCGGCGCCGATGGCGCGATCAACATCCGCCTCAACGAAGCCGGCTTCCAGCTCATCCAGGCCAGCCTGGAATTGCCGCGCAACGACGGCAAGGCGGACAAGACCATCCACAGCACCGCGTTGCAGTTTGAAACCCAATGAAAATCGCCCCACTTCTGGCTGCGACTGCCCTCCTGCTTGCCATCTGGCCGGCCCGCGCGCACGACCTGCAATACAGCGTCGGCGGCGGCCAGGCCGTGGTGATCCGCTTGTTCTACATGGACAACACCCCGTTCACCTTCGAGGGCTACGAGATCTATCGCGACGGCGAGAAACTGCCCTATCAGGTCGGCCGCACCGACAGCCAGGGCCGCATCGCCTTCCTGCCCGACCGCGCCGCCACCTGGCGCATCAAAGCCACTTCGGAAGATGGCCACGGCCTCGATTTCAAGCTCGCCACCGATGCCGCCGCCGCTCTGACCGGCACGGACAAACCGTTCTTCGAGCGCTACGCCCGCATCGCGGTCGGCGTCGCGGTCATCCTCGGCCTGTTCGGATTTCTCAGCCTGTACGTAAAGCGAAAAAACACGCCGTGAAACACCTGCTCGCGCTCGCGCTCGTGTTGGCCAGCCCCGCCGCGCTGGCCCACCATGGCGTCGCCTCGCTGGGCGCAGCCGGCCTGGAAGGCCCCGGCGCACCGATCGAAACCTCCAGTTCCGCCACCTTGCCGCAAGGCAAATGGCTGGGCATGGTCAAGCTGGATTACGCCAGGTTCAAAACCTATGCTCCGCTCACCGTGGAGACGGATTACAACCAGTACTGGATGGCCGGCGTCGGCTACGGTTTCAAGCCGTGGTTGTCGCTTTACGCCTTGCAGCCCTACAACGTGAAGGTGGACGAAGCCGGTGGCCTCGACTCGCGCGGCCCCACCGATCTTTCCCTGGCGCTGGCGATCGGCTTCAAATACGACCAGCGCTTCATGCCGGTGCCGGCCAACGAAAACCTGGACGACCTGCAGGACTGGCATTTCACGCTCAACCTCGGCATCAGCCTGCCGACTGGCGACGCCAATCATCGCCTGGATGACGGTTCCATCGACCCCGGCAAAGCGCTCGGCTTCGGCCAAGCCAGCTACAACTACGGCCTGACCGCCAGCAAACAGTTCAGTGACAACGACACCTTGGTGTTCGAAGCCAGCCAGATCCGCTTCCAGAGATATCGCTACGCCCCCGACCCGGTCGGCGGTTTCCCCGCCGGCGTCAGCGTCAAATTCGGCACGGAGACCCGGCTGAATGCCGCAATGGCGCATCGCCTGATGATCAACCCGGAAACCAAATTCCGCATCGACGGCAATGCCGAGCTGAATTACCTGAGCCTCGGCCGCGATGTCGAGGACGGCGTGCCCGGCACCGCCGGCGGCGGCAAGATGGTCTACGGCGTGCTCGGCCTGCGCTTTTACAAGAACGCAACCAGCTTCGGCGTGGCGATCAAAAAACCGATCTGGACCCGGCTCAACGAGGAAGCGCAGCAACAGGGTTCGGAAGGCAAGGAAAAATACCGCTTGATCACCACGTTCTCTGCCATTTTCTAAGGAGGCGCTGATTTATTGAATTCGTCGTTCCCGCGAAGGCGGGAACCCAGTTGAATCAACAACCTGGATCTCCGCCTGCGCGGGGATGACGAAATATTCGATCTCCAGCCAAGGTATCACCATGCACATCCCCGACGGCTTCATTTCCCCACAAACCTACCTGCCGGCGTTTGCCGTCGCTGCAGGCCTGTGGACCTATGCTGCGCGCCGGGTGAAGCGCGACCTGGACGCCGACACGCTGCCTTTCCTGGCGGCCTACACCGCGCTGTCCTTCGTGTTGACGATGGTCGCCCTGCCCTTGCCCGGCGGCAGCACGGCGCATGCCGCCGGCATCGGTCTGCTGGCGGTCAGCTTCGGTGGCTGGATGGCGTTTCTCGCCATCTCGCTGGTGCTGGCCATGCAGGCGCTGCTATTCGGCGACGGCGGCATCACGGCGCTGCCGATCAACGCGCTGGCGATGGGGTTCGTCGGCAGCTTCGTGGCGGTCGCGGCGTGGAAGCTGCTCGGCCGTTTCAGTGAAAGCATCGCGCTGTTTCTTGCCGGCTGGCTCTCCATCGCGCTGCCGGCGTTGCTGGTCGCGCTGGCGCTGGGCGTACAGCCGCTGATTGCCCACGATGCGCAGGGTGCGCCGTTGTTTTTCCCGTTCGGGCTATCGGTCACGCTGCCTGCCGTGGTGCTGCCGCATCTGCTGGTCGGCTTGGCCGAAGGCGTGCTGAGCGTGCTGGGCTATCGCTACCTGACGCGCCTGCGCGCCCGAGTTTCACAATGAAACGCGACCAAACCTACCTGCTGCTTTACCTCGCCGCGATTGTCGCCGCGACATTGATCCACGCTCCGCTCTGGCTGGCCGCCGGCTTGGCGCTGGTCTTGCTGATGGCCGGACGGGAAGCAGGCAGCCTGCTGCGCCGCGCCGTGCTGACCGTACTGGCATTCAACACGGTGATCAGCCTGAGTTATCTCGGCATGGCCTGGTGGCAAGAGATTTCCCCTTGGCAAACCCTGCTGCGCCTCAACCTGCGCGTGATTCTGCTGACCAGCCTCAGTTTCCTGTTCATTGCCCGCGTCAACCTGTTCGCTGCACTGGGATTCTCGAAAAATCTGACCTACGTGCTCGGCCTCGCCTACAGCCAGACGCTGACCTTCCGCCGCGCCCACGACGACTTCCGCCAGGCGCTGACCAGCCGTTCCATCAAACGACCCGGCCTGCTCGACCGTTACCGCGCCAGCGCAGCGGCAGTGTCCTGGTACATTGAAAAATCGCTGCATGCCGCCACGCAATCCTCGCAGGCGCTGCGTTCGCGCGGCTTCTTCCATGACTGAACCGCGCTACCGCATCGTCAAGCGTTCAACTCCCCCCTTTACCAAAGGGGGGCTGGGGGGGATTTCAACGCCATCACTTACGTCAGCCGAGCTAAATCCCCCCTGCCCCCCATTTGCAAAGGGGGGAGAAATTCCGGTGCTGGAGGTTGTCGACGTGGGCCATCGTTACGGCTCTGCCGAAATCCTGCGTGACATCGGCTTTGCCGTGCGCCCCGGCGAAAAGGTCGTCCTGCTCGGCTGCAACGGCAGCGGCAAATCGACGCTGCTGAAAATCCTCAACGGCCTCGTCGCTCCGGCGGCCGGGCAGTTCCGCTATCAAGGCGAGACGATCACCCCCGCCCGACTCAAACTGCCCACGCTGCATCGCCGCTTCCGCAGCGAAGTCGCGCTGCTGTTCCAGAACCCGGATGCGATGCTGTTCAACCCGACGGTATTCGACGAAATCGCCTTCGGCCCGCGCCAGATGGGCCTGGCCGATGTCGAAACGCGCGTGCGGCATTGGGCCGATCAGGTCGGTGTCGGCGCGCATCTGGCGCGACCGCCGTTTTCGTTGTCCGGCGGCGAAAAACAGAAAGTCTGCCTGGCCGCCCTGCTCGCGCTGGAACCGAAGGTATTGCTGCTGGACGAACCGACCGCCGCGCTCGACCCGCGTTCGACTGGCTGGCTGGTTGATTTCCTGTCCGCGCTGCCGGTCACCACGCTGACCACCACGCACAATCTCAGCCTGGCCCCGGAGCTGGGCAGCCGCGCGCTGGTGCTGGGCGAAGATCACCGCCTGATTTACGATGGGCCGATCCAGCCGCTGCTGGCCGATATGGAAAAACTCGCCGCCGCCAATCTGGTGCACACCCACCGGCATCGCCACGGCAACATCGAACACCGCCATACCCACGTGCACGATTGGCAGTAAGCCGGCCGGCAGTCAGCCGCGCACGTGTCGAGCCGAACACAGGGTTTCCAGCGCAGCCGGAAAATCGAAGGTTTCGACCTGTCGGATCAGGCCGGTCAGCGCTGCCGGCGAAATGGCGTCAGCCAGGCTGGGCAGAGCGGCACGCAGGGCATCGCCGGCGCCCATGTCGTCTTCGCGCAACAGATGCTCCAGACGAAGCATCGCCGCCCGGGATGCTGCACCGCCGGCGGGCACCGGTTCCAACGCCGGCAATGCCGCGCGCAATGCGGCAACCAGGCGGGATTGCGCCGCTTCGATGCGTGCGCAGAGTGCTGCAATCGCCTCCGACGAGGCATCCAGACGAATCGCGGTTTCCAGTTCGGCGGCCAGCGCCTGCAGGCCGACTGCGCCAAGCGTGCCGGAAGCCCCCTTCAGCGAGTGGGCGATACGACGCGCCTCTTCCCGCTCTCCCGCTGCGTGGCGATCGCGCAGCCAGGCCATATCGCTCTGGTGGCTGTCCACATAGAGGCGCAGCAAACGTTCATAGCTGGACCATTTGCCGCGCACGCTGTTCAGGCCGACGGCGGCATCCAGGTCGGCAATCTGCATCAGGGCTGCAGGCGGATCGTTCGGCCCCGACTCGGCCGCCTGTGGCCGGGACGTGGCGTCGGGCGGCTGCTCCCGGCTTTCCGGCAACCATTTGAGCAAGGCGGCAAAGAGCGCATCCGGGTCTACCGGTTTGGCGACATGGTCGTCCATGCCGGCGTCGAGACAAAGCTGGCGGTCTTCGTCGAATACGTTCGCGGTCATCGCCAGGATGGGCATGTGTTTGCGGCCGGGCAGCAGGCGGATGGCGCGGGTGGCGGCGAGTCCGTCCATGACCGGCATCTGCACGTCCATCAAGACGAGGTCGTAAGCGTTTTCGCCGATCAGGCGCAGGGCTTCGATGCCATCCGCGACCACATCGGCGTCGAGGCCCGCTTCGCCGAGGAGTTCCAGCGCCACCTCCTGGTTCACGATGTTGTCTTCCGCCAGCAGGATGCGTGCACCGCGTCGGCTGGCCAGCGCGGCCCGCGCATCGACGGAAACCTTGCGCTGCACCGGTTCCCCGGCTTTGCCCAGCGCCAGCGGAATTTCGAACCAGAAGCGGCTGCCCTGACCGGGATGGCTGCCGACGCCGATATCGCCGTCCCGATCGCCCCCCATCAGATGGATCAGGCGCTTGCTGATCGCCAGGCCAAGCCCGGTACCGCCGTACTTGCGGGTGGTGGAAGGATCGGCCTGTTCGAATGCCTGAAACAGGCGGGAGAGCTGCTCTTCGCCCATGCCGATGCCGCTGTCGCTGACTTCGAAATGCACGCGCAACGCCGCGCCATGCCGCATCGACAGACGGGCTGCAATGCGGATACCGCCCAGCTCGGTGAACTTGACCGCATTGCCGACGAAGTTGAGCAGCACCTGGCCCAGGCGCTGGGCATCTCCACGCAGCACGCGCGGCAGTGCCGGGTCGATCTCGCTGGTCAGGTCCAGGCGTTTGGCGGCCGCCTTGTCGCGAATCAGATCGAAGGTGGTGTCGATGAGCTGATCGAGGCGGAAATCGACCTGTTCCATCACCATTTTGCCGGCCTCGATTTTCGAGATATCGAGGATGTCGTTGATGATGCCGAGCAGATGCCTCGCCGCCTCGGCGACCTTGTCCAGTTGCTCGGCCTGCTTGGGCTGGCTGGTGGCGCGGCGGAGCAAATGCGTGAGGCCGATGATGGCGTTCATCGGCGTGCGGATTTCGTGGCTCATGTTGGCCAGGAAAGTGGATTTGGCACGACTGGCGGCTTCCGCCCGCAGCCGCGCCGCCACCAGTTCGGCGGTGCGTTGTGCGACCAGCGCTTCCAGATGCTCGCGGTGTTGTTCCAGTTCCTGCTGGATCGCCTTGCGTTCGGTCACATCGCGGTTGACCCCGCGCCGGCCGCGATACTCCGACTTGCTGCTGGTCACCCCCTGGCATTGATGCTCGATCCAGCGCACCCTGCCGTCCGCGGTGACGATGCGGAATTCCATGACCGTGTGCGGATTGCCGACATGGCCGGCGTGCCAGTGACGGTCCCAGACGACGCGATCCGGCGGATACACGATGTCGCGCATCAGCGCCGGGTTGCCCAGGAAGGCTTGCGGCGGATAACCGCTGATCGCCGCGCAGCCGGGCGAGACATAGAGGTAATTTCCATCCGGCCCCAGCCAGTACTGCCAGTCCGGTGAATAGTCGGCGAGGATGCGGTAGCGTTCCTCGCTTTCGGCGAGCAGTTCGCGCGCCAGTTTCTGCGCGGTGACGTCCTGTACGGTGCCGACGCCGAACACCGGCTTGCCATCGACGAACGTGATGCGGGCGCGTTCGCGTACCCAGCGAACTTCATGCTCGTCCACGATGCGGTGTTCGATGTCGTAAGTCGCGCCCGCCTTGGCGGCATCCCAGGCGTCCGCCACGGCGGCGCGGTCATCCGGGTGGACGCGGCGAAGGAAGCTATCCAGGCTGAGCGGAGCGCCGACCGGAATGCCGAAAATCCGGTAGGTCTCGTCCGACCAGAACAGCTGATTGCCTTCGATGTCGAGTTGCCAACTGCCCATCTGGGCGACCCGTTGCGCCAGATTGAGTGCCGCTTCGCTGTCGCGCAGGCGCTCTTCGGCTTGCTTGCGCGCGTGGATATCCACATGCACACCGATCATGCGCTGCGCCTGCCCGTCGCCGGCACGTTCCACCACCAGGCCGCGCGCCTGGATCCATTTCCACCAGCCCGCCTTGTGGCGCATCCGGAAATCCACCACGTATTCGGGCGACTCGCCGCGGAAATGCGCTTGCAGATGTTCGCCGACGCGGGGCTTGTCCTCCGGGTGCAGCAAAGCATCCCAGGTCTCGAAGCGCTGTTCCAGTTCACCTTCCGCAAAGCCGATCATGGACAGCCACAACGGTGAGAAAAACACGTCGCCGGAGGCAATGCGCCAATCCCATACGCCCAGACCGCTGCCCTCAAGGGCGAATTTCCAGCGCAGTTCGGCTTCGCGCAGCGCCTGTTCCGCTTGCTTGCGTTGCGTGATATCCGCCCAGATCGCCACCACGAAGAGGCGTCCGCCGGTCCGTACCAGCCGGTTGCTGACCTCGACATTGCGCAGGCTGCCGTTCTTGTGCCGATGCATCGTCTCGAAATCTTCGCTGCCGCTGGCCACGATGCCGTCCATCGCCTCGCGGATCTGTGCCGGGGTCAGCGTCGGATTGATGCGGATCAGATCGAGTGTCGCGAATTCCTCGCGGCTATAGCCCAGGCACTGGCATGCAGCGTCGTTGAACTCCGCGAGGTGCAACGTTTCCGCATCGATCAGGACGATGCCGTCGGCGGCTTGCCGGAACAGGGTGGACAGACGTTCCTCGCTGTCGCGCAAAGCACTTTCCACAGCGCGCGCGGCAGTGATGTCGTGCGCAATGCCAAGTACCCCGATAACACTGCCGTCGGCCGATCGCATCGGCGTTTTGGTCGCCTCGAACAGACCGCGATAGCCGTTTGCGGCAAAGGTCAACCATTCCTCGTTGACGCGCGACCCCGCCGCCGCCGCGGCCGCCAGGTCATTGGCGCGGAAGAAATCGGCCTGCTCCGCATCGACGAAGTCGTAATCGGTCTTGCCGACGATGTCGGCTTCGCGTGCGCCGTAAAGCTGTTCGAAGCGCGGATTGCAGGCGAGGTAGACGCCCTTCGGGTTTTTCAGCCAGACCAGGTCGGGAATGGTCTGGATCAGCGTCTTCAGGAAACCGCGTTCATTTTCCAGATCGTTCAACGCCCGCACACGTGCGCTGATGTCGCTGAACGACCAGACACGCGCATGTTCCACGCCTAGATACAACGGCACGGTGAAGCGCTCGAACACGCGGCCATCCTTGAAATGCAGCGTATCCAGGGTGCTTTCCTCGCTGCGATAGAGGCGATCGACCTCGCGCATGAACGCATCCGGATCGGCCAACTGATCCAGCACGTAAGCCAGCAGCCTGGCATCGTCCTGGCTGGCCAGGAGTTCTTCCGGGATTTGCCAGAGTTCCATGAAGCGCCGGTTGGTGGAAAGCACCTGACCGGCAGCGCCGATGACCAGGATGCCGTCGGCGGTTGCATCCAGCGTCGCCCGCAGCAATGCCTCCTGCTGTTCCAGCGCTTGCCGCGCCTCCACCCGGTCGCTGATGTCGCGGGCGAAACCGACTGTGCCGATGACCTGTCCGCCCAGCGTCACCGGCGATTTATAGGTTTCCAGCCAGTAGCGGCGCCCAGCCTGCTCGATCTCCTCTTCCACCACCTTGGCTTGCCCGCTGGCCAGTACCGCCCGGTCGTCGGCCCGATAACGTTCGGCCAGTTCGGGCTGCCAGTAGTCGAGATCGGTCGTTCCCACCAATTGCGCCGGATCCTGCCGGCCGGCGACATCGGCATAGGCCTGGTTCACCGCCAGCAGGCGACTGTCTTCATCCTTCAACCAGACCATGAACGGGAAGTTGTCCAGCACCGCGCGCTGATAGCGGTCGCGCCGCACCAGTTCATCCTGCGCCGCCTTGAGTGTCAGCGCCTGGCCGAACTGGCGGGCGATGGATTCGAGAAAACGCACGATGGGTTCGGGCATGCGCCGCGCATGTTTGCTGACCAGATCGAGGCTGGCCTGGATGCTGCCGTTGACTGCAATTGGCAACACGATCAGTGAAGTAATGCCTTCGGCATTCATATACGGCGAATGCACCAGATTCACGTCGGTGCAAACCGCGCCGGGTTCCACGCAACTGCATAGCGTTTGTCCGGCGGACAGCAACCCTGCCCTGGCGCTGCCCGGTTCAATCTCGGCCGCTTCGGCAATAAAAGCGCTGCCGATGCCGCGATGGGCAACCAGGCGATAACCGCCGTCCGGACGCAGCTCGTAGTAACCGCCGCCATCCAGCTGGGAGAGCGACAGGACGGTATCCAGCAAGGCGGCAACGAGGGTTGCATGATCAGGGCTGTCCAGCAGGACCAGGTTGAAATCCTGCTGCAGCCGCAGCAGTTCCTCCTGTTGTTTGCGTTCGCCGATGTCGGCCTTGGTGCCCGATAGGCGCAACGGAAGGCCTTCCCGATCCCGCTCGACGACATGGCCGCGGGAGGAAAGCCAGAGCCAGCTGCCATCGGCGCGCGCGAAACGGTATTCGATGTGGAATGCCACCCCCGCCTCGACGGCCAAGCGCAGGGCGGCTTCGCCCTGGGCGCGATCATCCGGGTGGATGCGGGCGAACCAGTCGGCCAGGCTGGCGCCTTCCGGTGCCGGAAAATCGCCGCCAATCCAGGCGCGGATCGGATCGTTGTAGACGAAGCGGTCGCGCACGAAGTCGTATTCCCAGATGCCGACGCCGACCGCTTCCAGCAGTTGGCTTAATTCGCGGTCAGGCAAAGGCTGTAGCGACATGCGTTCGATCTCGGCTGAAAACGGGGGGCGTCGCCTCAAACCATGCCGCGCGCGCGCATGTTGCCAAGTTTGAGTTCCAGCGATTCGTCGGTATCGGCGTAGCGTTCCAGGATTTCCCGAAACATGTCCTGGTTGGCGAGGAAGGCGTCCACCACATCCGGATCGAAATGCTGGCCGCGGCCGTCGACGATGAGTTGCCGCGCCGCCTCGAACGGCATCGGCTCCTTGTAGACACGGCGGCTGGCAAGCGCATCGAACACGTCGGCCAGCGCCATCAGGCGGGCGGGAATGGGAATGGCGTCGCCGGCCAGGCCATCGGGGTAGCCGGATCCATCCCATTTTTCGTGGTGCCACATGGCGATTTCCTTGGCCACGGCAAGAAACGCCAGCGGCGCGCTTTCAAATGCCTGCACCTCCGAGTCGAGCGCATTGCTGCCCAGGGAGCAATGCTTCTTGAGAATCTGGAAATCCGCGTCGTCGAGTTCGCCGCGCATGGACAGATCGATGGCATCGCCGCCAATGGCGCTATGGGTTTTCATGATGGCAAATTCTTCGGCCGTCAGACGCGCCGGTTTCAACAGGATGCTGTCGGGTATGCCAACTTTGCCGATATCGTGCAGCGGTGCAGCCTTGCCCACCATATGCGCCATCGCATCGGTGAAATAACGGGAAAAACGCGGATGCGGACGCAGATGCGCGACCAGAACCTCGACATAGGCCTGGGTGCGCCGGATGTGCTGGCCGGTTTCCATGTCGCGCGCTTCGGCCAGACTGGCCAGCGCCCGGATGCTGACATCCTGCATCAACTGGTTGTCGCGCATGCGGCGGGCGATCTCGCTTTCCAGCCAGCTGTTCTGGTCCTTCAACCAGTCGCGCGCCTGTTTCAGTTCCATCTGCGCATTGACCCGTGCCAGCACGATGGCGGGCCGGATCGGCTTGGCAATGTAGTCGACGGCGCCGAGTGCGAGGCCATGTTCCTCATCAGCATCGGCATCCATCGCGGTGACGAAAATGACTGGAATGTCGCGTGTCGCCGGGTTGGCACGCAGTTCGCCGATGGCGGCGTAGCCATCCATCTCCGGCATCATCACGTCGAGCAGAATCAGATCGGGGCGCGGTTCCGTGGCGGCCACCTGCAGCGCGCGTTTGCCCGAATTGGCCACGCGAACGCGATATTTCGGTTGCAGCAACTCCCCCAGGACGGTGAGGTTTTCCGGGGTGTCGTCGACGACCAGAATGGTGCGTTTGGCAGGGGGCAGCGGCATCGTGGCGTCCGGGCTTAGTGAATTGCGGCAGGTATCCGGTTCATGCCAAGGCTAACGGCAGATGAGTCGTTAACTTTAGGGATGAAAGACCGCGCCCAGCGAAGCCGCCCCTCGTTACGGTTGCAGGAACAGCCGGGCGAATTCCGCGGCCGCAACCGGCTTGCTGCACAGAAAGCCCTGATAGGCATGGCAACCGCGCCCGGCCAGGAAGTTCAACTGCGCTTCGGTTTCGACGCCTTCGGCCATCACTTTCAGATTCAGCCCGTGCGCCATGCCGATGATCGCGCTGGCGATTTCCATATCGCTGACGTCCTGCGGAATGTCCTGCACGAAACCGCGGTCGATCTTGACCTCGTCGATAGGGAAGCGTTTCAGGTAGGCGAGCGAGGAATAACCGGTGCCGAAATCGTCGATGGACAGGCTGACGCCGAGCGCCTTGATCGCATGCAGCAGATCGATCGCCAGTTCGCCCTGGCCCATGATCATGCTCTCGGTGATCTCCAGCTTGAGCTGGCTGGCGGGCAGACCGCTCTGCGCCAGCAGGACGGCAATGCGCTGCACGATATCGCGCTGCTGCAATTGCCGCACCGACAGGTTCACCGCCATCAGCAGCGGCGGAAAACCCGCCTGCAGCCAGGCCTGCGCCTGCGCTGCAGCGGTCTGCAACACCCATTCGCCGAGCGGCACGATGAGGCCGGTTTCTTCCGCCAGCGGGATGAAGCGGGCCGGCGAAATCATGCCTTCTTCGGGCGAGTTCCAGCGCACCAGCGCTTCGCAACCGATCAGGGCGCCGCTGCCGATTTCGATCTGCGGCTGGTAATGCAGCACGAACTCGCCCTGCGCCAGGCCGCGCCGCATGCGCGCTTCGAGTTCGAGGCGTTCGTTGGCGGCGCGGGTCAGCGCGGGCGTGTAGAAACTGTAGGTGTTACGGCCGGATTGCTTGGCCTGGTACATCGCCACGTCGGCATGCTGGATCAGTTCGGTCACCGTGCGGCCGTCGTTGGGGAACAGGCTGATGCCGATGCTGGCGCCGACGTAGACCTCATGGCCGCTGGGCAGCGTGAACGGGCGTTCGAGCAAATGAATCAGGGTCTGCGCGACGCCGGCGACATATTCGGAGCGTTCCAGGTCTTCCAGAATCAACAGGAATTCGTCGCCGCCGAGGCGGCCCAGCGTGTCGTCCTCGCGCAGCCGTTCGGTCATGCGCAACGACAGGGCCTGCAGCAGTTCGTCGCCGACCGGATGGCCGAGGCTGTCGTTGATGTTCTTGAAACGGTCGAGGTCGATATACAGCACGGCGATCTGCTGGCGATGCCGTTCCGCGCGCTCCAGCGCATGTTCCAGCCGCGACTGCAGCAACAGCCGATTGGGCAATCCGGTGAGCGGATCGTGGTGGGCAAGGTGATCGAGCTGGGCTTCCGACTGCTTCAGCTGGCTGATATCGGTCATCACGCCGACGTAGTGGCTGGGCGCCCCCTCGCTATCGAGCACGGTGCTGATGGCGAGCCACTGCGGAAACAATTCACCGTTCTTGCGCCGATTCCAGATTTCGCCCTGCCAGTGCCCGGTTTCCAGAATGCCGGCCCACATGGCCTGGTAGTAGATCTCGTCCTGCCGCCCCGAACGCAGCAGGCTGGGGTTGCAGCCAAGCACTTCCGACTCGCTGTAGCCGGTGATCTCCGTGTAGGCGCGGTTGACGCCGACGATGCGCGGCGTCAGATCGGTGATGACGACGCCTTCGCGCGTGCTCTCGAACACCGCCGCCGCCTGGCGCAGCGCGGTATCGGCGCGCACGCGCTGCACCGCAAGGCCGGCGATGCGGGCGAACTCGCCGATCAGGTCGAGCTGGCCCCGGGCCGGGCTGCGCGGCTGCGCATAGTAGATGCCGAAGGTGCCCAGCACCTTGCCGGTTTCGTCCTTGAACGGAATCGACCAGCAGGCGCGCAAGCCGGCCCGCTCGGCCAGTTCGGCAGAGCCCGCCCAGTACGGATGCGTGCGGACATCCTCGACGATCACCGGATCGCCCAACGCCGCCGAGGTGCCGCAGGAACAGCGGCCGATGTCGGGTTCCAGGCCATCCACGGCGGCATTGAAGAAAGCCGGCAGGCTGGGCGCCGCGCCGGTATAGAGGCGTCCGCTGCGCGCATCGCGCACCAGAATGGAAACCCGCATGTCGGCATGGAGGCCCTCCAGGCGAGTGGCAATTTCTTCCAGAATGCTGGCCAGACTGCGATTGCCGACCAGGCCGTCGAGCACGGCGATACGGGTATCGCGCAACAGTTCTCCCTGCCGCGTCTCGCTGATGTCGCGCCAGCTGCCGATCGCTTCGCTGGTGAACGCATCCGGGTCCGTTGTCAGATGCAGTTCGTCGTGGATCCAGCGGACCTGGCCGGCGCTGTCGAATAACCGGTAGTCATGCACGATCTGGCCGGTATCGCGCAGTGTCGCCACATCGGCGATGGCCGCAGCGCGGTCGTCGGGATGCAGATGGCTGCGCCACCAGTCCGCCTGCAGCACCTGTTGTTCGGTATATCCCAGCAAGCGCTCGACATTGCCGCTGACCCAGGTCGGCAGCGCAGCCTCCGGCGTCAGGCACAAGGTATAGAGAATCACCGGGCTATTGGCGAGGACATAGCCGAGACGCCGCGTGGTCTCCTGCAGATTGCCGCGTTCGCGGACCAACTCGGCCTGGTGCAGGACTTTTTCCAGCGTGGACGGCAATTCGTACAGATAGCCGGCGTGCTTGGAAATGTAATCGTCGACGCCCAGATGAATGGCCTGCGCCGCAATCGCTTCGCTGCCCTGGCCGGACACGATGACGATGGGAATATGCAGACCGCGCATGCAGCGTAGCGTTTTCACGGCATCCAGCGCGTCGATGCCGGGCAAGCGGTAATCCATCAGCACGACATCGAAGCGGGCCGGCGTCGCGGCATCCGGTGGCAGCAGTTGCAATGCCTGCATCGCATCGGTCACCACGTGCAGCCGGATATGCGGCGCGTGGCGCGCAAGGTGGCGTCGGGTCAGGTCGACATCTGCGGCATTGTGTTCGGCATACAGCACGCGAATCGGTTGGGTACGCCGGCTGTTGGCCGCGAGAAATCGCTTCCTGGCATCGTGCAAGGTCTGCGGCAAACGTTCCAGCGCTTCGCTTGCCTTGGTCAGGTAATCGTCGGCGCCGGCCTGCAACGCGGCGACTGCAGCCGCCTGATCGCCGGAACCGGTCAGCACGACCACCGCGACGGGCAATTGCTGCACTCGGATGTCCGTCAGCAATTCGAGGCCGGACCCATCCGGCAGGCGCAGATCGACCAGCACCAGATCGAAACCGGCGTCTGCCTGCAATGCAGTTGTCGCCTGCGCCAGCGTCGCTACTTGCACCAGCACGATATCCGACGCCTGGCGCGCCAGGATGACCCGGGTCAGCTCGGCATCGGTCGGGTTGTCTTCGACGTGGAGAACGCGCATTGGCTTATCGCGGCGGCTGGTTGAGCAGACACCAGTACAACTCGATCTGCGCCGCCACTTCGATGAACTTCTCGAAGTTGACCGGTTTCACGATGTAGGAATTGGCGTGATAGCGGTAGGCGGTTTCGATGTCGCGGTCTTCGCTCGAAGACGTCAGCACCACGATCGGCAAAGCCTGGCTGACCGGCTGCTCGCGCATCCGGCGCAGCACTTCGAGTCCATCGATGCGCGGCAGTTTCAGATCGAGCAGGACGACCAGCGGCAACGCCTCGCCAGCCTCCCAGCGGGGAATCCAGGCCAGCGCTTCCTCGCCGTCGCGGGCGACCTCGATCGGATTGACCAGCTTGCGGCGGGCGAATGCGCGCAAGGTCAGATCGACATCCGCCGGGTTGTCTTCCACCAACAGAATGGGGCGTTTGTTCGATTCCAGCGTCATCGCGGCATCTCCACATAGAAGGTGGCGCCCTGCCCCGGCGCGCTTTCGGCCCAGACCCGGCCGCCCATGCGTTGCATCGCCTTGCGCACGATGGCGAGGCCGATGCCGGTGCCGGGATAGTCTTCCGCGCGCTGCAGGCGCTGGAAAATTTCAAAGATGCGATCCTGGAATTGCATGTCGAAGCCGATGCCGTTGTCCTGGACGGCCAGAATAACGGATTTCTCCGTAAGGGCGGCACTGATCGAAAGCCGCGGCGGCTGGCTGTCGCGCATGAACTTGAGCGCGTTGTCGATCAGATTGCGCAGCACCTGCGCCAGCCCGTCGGCATCGGCCCGCACCGTGACGCTGTCAATATCCAGCTTGACCTGTACGCCCAGCTTCTCGATGGCATCGCCGCGTTCGCTCAACACGGCATCGACCTGCGCGGCCAGATCGAGCCGGACGCCGTGCAGGTCGCGCCGTTCCATGCGCGAGTAAGCCAGCAGATCCTCGATCAACTGGCTCATCTGGTCGACGCCCTGACGCACATTGCGCAGGAACATACGGCCTTCGTCGTCGAGTTGGGCCAGGTGGTCCTCCAGCAACAAACGGCTGTAACCGTCGATGCCGCGCAACGGCGCTTTCAAGTCGTGCGAAACGGAATAGGTGAACGTTTCCAGTTCCTTGTTGACGGCGGCCAGTTCGGCTGTGCGCGCGCTCACCCGTTGTTCCAGTTCGGCATTGAGTTGGCGAATCTCGTTTTCTGCACGCTTGAATTCCAGCGCGAAGCCGATATCCAACGCCAGTTCGTCGAGCAGACGCAGTTCCGCCGCATCGAAAAAGTCAGCCGTGCCGGCATACAGGCTGAAGGCGCCGCAGACGCGGCCGGATACCCGCAGCGGGAACGCGGCGGAGGCACGAAAACCCAGCGCCAGCGCATCCTCGCGCCAGGGTGCCATACGCGGATCGTTGGCGATGTCGTTGCACACCACATGCCAGCCCTCCATCAGCGCGACGCCGGTGGGGCCGCGCCCGTGCTCGTCGTCGCCCAGCGAAATATGCAGGCGTGCGAGATAGCCGCCGGTGTTGCCGGCATGCGCCAGCGGCTTCACCTGGCCACTGTCCGGATCGGCCATGCCCAGCCAGGCCATGCGGAAGCCGCCCTGTTCGACCGCGATGCGGCAGGCTTCCTCGAACAAGGCCTGCGGTTCGCGCAGGCGCACGATGGCTTCGTTGATGCCGCTCAACATGGCATAGACCCGGTTCAATCCCCGAATGCGCTCTTCGTTCTGATTACGTTCGGTGATATTGCGGGCGATGCCGAGCACGCCGAGCAGATGGCCGGCGGCAGCGTGCACCGGCGCCTTGATGGTTTCCGCCAGTTCGCGGTGGCCGTCGGCGGCAAACGTCAGCCACTCTTCGTTGCTGCAGGGCGCGCCTGCCGCAATCGCGGCGCGATCCTGCGCGCGGAAGGCATCGGCCAAATCGGCGGAGACGAAGTCAGCGTCGGTTTTGCCGACGATATCCGCCTCGCGCGCGCCATAGAGCTGTTCGAAGCGAGGGTTGCAGGCGAGATAGACGCCGCCAGGATCTTTCAGCCAGACCAGGTCTGGAATGGTATTCAACAGGGCACGCAGGCGCGCTTCGCTAGTCACCAGGGCACGGTTGCCCTGGGCCAGCAAGTAGGCCAGCACCCCGGCGGTCAGCGCGGCGAACAGGCCAAGCAGGCGGATCAACCACAGCGTCGGGCTGGCCTGCCCCCAGCCTGCCGCGGGTACGGCGCCCAATTGCCAGGCGCCGCCGGGCAGACTGATCAAGCGCGTCACCGGCGAACTCGCGAAGACGTTCGCATCGCCGTAAAACACCGGACCCTGGGCACCGCTGCCGTCGGTGCCGCGGATCGCCAGGCGCAGTCTGGGACGCACTTCGGCCAGGCCGGCCTGGCGATACAGCAGATCGACATCGATCGCCGCGGAGACCAGCCCCCAGAAGCGCGGCTTGCCGCCAGGCTGCTCGGTCGGCACGAATACCGGCTCGCGCGCGACGATGCCGATACCGCCCTGTTGCAAACGCAGCGGCCCCGCCACCATGGCCTGCCCGGTTTCCATGACGCGCCGGGCGGCGGCGGCCTGGGTCGGGTGGCTCAGGTAGCGCAGCCCGAGCGCGGCTTCATTGCCGGCCATCGGGAACATCAGCGATATCACCATGTCCGGCGCACCGGCGATGTTGCGCAGGGCGTGGCGCTGGTCGACCAGGCCGCGGGCGATACGGGCGAAACCGGCCTGATCGATGTTCGGCTGCGCGGAAATGACCGCGGCCATACCCTGAACCAGCAACAAGTTGGAATTGACCACGCCTTCCAGGCGCGCCCGCAGCGTCGAAAGCGTTTCGTGGACGGCGATTTTTTCCCGCTCCATTTCGCTGCGTTGCGCGAAATGCTCGATGAGCTGCTCGGTAGCGAACACCAGAAGCACCGCCAGCAAGGCAAACAGCCAGGGCGCCTTGCCGGGCTGCGCGCTGATCGAGTCGGCGGCCATGCGAGCTTGCGAACGCTCAGCAGATCCGGGGCAACTGCTCGCCGCTCAACCAGTCCACCATGCGCCGGCCGCCGAATTTCGTTTTCATCTGGACAAAGCCGTTGGCATCCTCGACCACCTTGCCGATGACGGCGGCCTGACGGCCGAGCGGATGCGCCTGCATCGCGGCGAGGAGTGTTTCCGCGTCCGCGGCGGCACAGATGACGATGAGCTTGCCTTCGTTGGCGATGTTGAGCGGGTCGAGGCCGAGCAGTTCGCAGGCCGCTTCGACTTCCGGCTTGACCGGGATCGCGGCTTCTTCCAGATGGATGCCGACGCCGGACTGGTGCGCGATTTCATTGATCGTGGCGGCCAGACCGCCGCGCGTCGGGTCGCGCATGACGCGGATGGCCGCACCGCTGGCCAGCATCGCGGCGGTGAGACCGTTCAATGAAGCGCTGTCGGACAGGATGGGCGCGTCGAACGACAGGTTTTCGCGTTTCGACATGATCGCCATGCCGTGATCGCCGACGCTGCCGGACACCAGCAACACATCGCCGGGCCGTGCCAGATCGCCGGACAGATGCACGCCGTCCGGCAGATAGCCGATGCCGGTAGTGGTGATGAAGACGCCGTCGCCCTTGCCCTGCTCAACCACTTTGGTATCGCCCGCGACCAGCTTGACGCCGGCCGCGTTCGCCGCCTGCGCCATCGATTCGACGATGCGCGCCAGATCGGCCAGCGGAAAACCTTCTTCCAGGATGAAGCCGGCGGTCAGATAGAGCGGCACCGCGCCCATCACCGCGACGTCGTTGACCGTGCCGTGCACCGACAGGCCGCCGATATCGCCGCCGGGAAAGAACAAGGGAGACACGACGTGGCTGTCGGTGGACACCACCAGCCGGCCGTTGCCGGGCGGCAGCCAGGTGCCGTCGTTGCCCTGCGCCAGGTATTCGTTGCCCATATGCCTGGCGAACAGATCGGTGATCAGTTGCACCATGGCGCGGCCACCGCCGCCGTGGCTCATGTCGACGCGGCCGTGCTTCAGGTCGAGGGGGCGGGCGTAGCCTTTTTTGACGGGACTCATTTTTCAGCCTTTTCCTGGGCAGTGCGCAGGGCAACCAACATAGCGGGAATTTCATGCAGCACGGTGTGCCAGATCAGATCGTTATCCACACCGAAGTAAGCGTGCGCGAAGATATTCCGGGCGCCGACGATGTCCTGCCAAGGGATTTCCGGGAGTTGCCGGCGCACATCCTCCGGAATGTGTTTGGCTGCCTCGCCGATCAATTCAAGATTCCGCAGAGTCGCATCGAACACCAGCCGGTTAGCTTCAAACGCGACCCGATCCATGCCTTCCGTATAAGCAAGTACCTGTCGGCAGAAATCCATCAGATCGGAATAATAAAGACGCCAGTCACGCGACATCGACCAGATCCCGTTCCACATATGGACGCAATTCCTGCCGCAAGCTCTTATCCGTCACCAGATCGACGTGGCGCTGAAACAAGGCTTCCAGATAACGATTGAGCCCCATGTAACGCCGCAGCGTGGCGCCCCCTTCAAAGCTTACCAATACGTCGACATCGCTGTTTTCATCGGCCTCTCCACGCGCGGTCGAACCAAACAAAGCCAGCCTGGACACACCGAATTCACGGGTCATTTCTGCACGATGGCTGCTCAGCAGCAGCAACGCCTCATTCTTGTCCATGCGTCTCCACCTCCACATCCTTGTAGCGCCCGTAAGTGTAGTGCGCCGCGCACGCCCCCTCCGACGAAACCATGCAGGAACCCATCGGGTTTTCCGGCGTGCACACCGTGCCGAAGATCTTGCAGTCGGTCGGTTTTTTGACGCCGCGCAGGATGGCGCCGCATTCGCAGGCCTTGTTGTCCGCGACCGGCTGGTAGTGCAGCTGGTAGCGCTGCTCGGCATCGAATTCGGCGTACTGCGCGCGTATCTTCAGCGCCGAATAGGGCACTTCGCCGAGGCCGCGCCATTCGAAACTGCGCCGCAGTTCGAACACCTCGGACACCAGATTCTGGGCTTTCGCATTGCCGTCCGGCGTGACCGCGCGAGTGAACTCGTTTTCCACTTCGGCGCGGCCTTCGTTGACCTGGCGCACCAGCATCAGGATGGCCTGCATCACGTCGAGCGGCTCGAAGCCGGCGATGACCACCGGTTTGCGGTATTCCTCGGCGAAGAATTCGTAGGGCCGGCTGCCGATCACCGTGGAGACGTGGGCCGGGCCGATGAAGCCGTCCAGCGGCACGGTGCCGAGTTCGCGCACTTCCGGCGATTCCAGGATGTTCATGATCGCCGACGGGGTCAGCACGTGGCAGCACAGCACGCTGAAGTTCTTCATGCCTTCGGCCGCCGCCAGCTTGATCGCGACGGCGGTCGGCGGCGTCGTGGTCTCGAAGCCGATGGCGAAGAAGACGACCTCCTTGGCCGGATTGTCGCGCGCGATCTTGAGCGCATCGGTCACCGCGTAGACCATGCGGATGTCGCCACCGCGCGCCTTCGCCTTCATCAGCGACAGGCCACCGGAAGCCGGCACGCGCACGGTGTCGGCGTAGGTGCACAGGATCACGCCGTTTTCCAGCGCCAGCCTGATCGCCAGGTCGATGCGGCCGATCGGCAGCACGCAGACCGGACAGCCGGGACCGTGGATCATGCGCACGTTGGCCGGCAGCAGATCGGGCACGCCGTAGCGGGAGATGGCGTGGGTGTGGCCGCCGCAGAACTCCATGAAGTTGTAGCGGCGGTCGCCGCGCACTTCGGCGGCGATGGCCTGCGCCAGGCCCTTGGCGACCTCGCCGTCGCGGAATTCGTCGACGTACTTCATACGCTTTGTTCCACCAAAGCCGGTTCCATCAACCCGGCCTCGGCCATCAGGGCCAGAGTCTTCGCGGCTTCCTCCGGATCGAGCCGGGTCAGCGCATAGCCGACGTGGACGATGACGTAATCGCCCACGTTGACGTCTTCCACCAGGGCCAGGGAAACGTCCTTGCGCACACCGCCCAGATCGACGATGGCGATGTCGTTTTCGTGGATTTCCACAACGCGGGCGGGGATGGCGAGACACATGGCGATACCTTTCAGTGAACGTGTTGCTGCTGCATTGCAACCCAAGCCTGGCCCAGACTCAAGCCCCCATCGTTGGGGGGTACCTGGCGGGCTGCCAGAATAGTGAAGCCGCGAGTCGCCAGTCGATGCGTCAATTCGCGGGAGAGGATGTGGTTGAGAAAACAGCCGCCGCCCAATGCGACGGTGGTGAGACCCTGCGCGTGTGCAATCCGTTCCACCCAGTCGGCGAGCGCCCGCGCCAATGTTGCGTGAAACAGCGCGGCGCCGAAAGCCGGATTTTTCTCATCGGCCAGACGCGCCAGCAAGGGCATGAGATCCAATTGCGCCGTTGCCTCGGCGTCGCCCGCAATATCGATGCGATAACCCGCGTCCCAGGCCGCCACCGACCTTGCCTGCTCGGCCAGGCCCTCAAGCAACATGGCGGCCTGGCCCTCGTAGGCCATCACCTCGCGCGCGCCGAGCAAGCCCGCTGCCGCGTCGAACCAGCGGCCCAGGCTGCTGGTCGAGGGGCAGTTGAGGCCGCGTTGCAGCAACTGATGCAGTTGCGCCGCCGCCGCTTGGGCGGGAAAGCGCCGCGCGATCTCGTCACCGCGCCCAAGCTGGAACAGCGCCGCCGCCGCCATCCGCCAGGGCTCCTTCGCCGCCTTGTCGCCGCCGGGCAGCGGCAGGGTCGCCAGGTGGCCGAGACGGCTGCATTGCATGGCGTCGACCCGCAGCAGTTCGCCGCCCCAGGCCGTGCCGTCGCTGCCGAGACCGACCCCGTCCAGCGCCAGGCCGAGGATGGGTCCGGTCACGTTGTGTTCCGCCGCCACAGCGGCGATATGGGCATGGTGATGCTGTACCGCGATGGCCGGCACGTTCCAGCGCGCGGCCAGTTCGACGGCATGGCGACTGCTGAAGAAATCCGGATGCAGATCGTGCGCGACCGCCTGCGGACGCACCTGCAGGATGTCGAGCAGATGGTCGACCACCTCGATCAGCATGCCGCAGGTCGCCGGATTGTCGAGACCGCCGATGTGCTGCGAGACAAACGCCTCATCGCCGCGCGTCACGCAGATCGTGTTCTTGAGATAGCCGCCCAGCGCCAGCACCGAAGGACCGGCTTGCGACAAGCGTATGGCGCGCGGCGTGTAACCGCGGGCGCGGCGGATGAACTGATGGCGTTCGCCGGGTTCTTCCAGGCAACGCAGCACCGAATCGTCACAGCGTACGACGATATCCCGGTCGTGCAGCAGCACCGCATCGGCGATACCGGCCAGCCGTTCCACCGCCTCGCCGTTTCCGATCACCAACGGCTCGCCGCCGGGGTTGGCGCTGGTCATCACCAGCATCAGGTCTTGCGGCTGCTTCATCCAGTCCGTGCCGGCGGGCTGGCCGGCCGACGCATGAAGCAGCAGCCAGTGCATCGGCGTATAAGGCAGCATGACACCAAGCCAGGCCAGACCGGGCGCGATGCCGGGAAATGCCGCGTCGGCGCCGGATTTCTTGCGCAACAGGACGATGGGCCGCTCGGGCGATTGCAGCAGTTCCGCTTCCGCCGCGCCGATCTCGACCCAATCTACGATGGAAGCCAGATTGGCGGCCATCACGGCGAACGGTTTTTCCTCGCGCTGCTTGCGCTCGCGCAAGCAGCGCACGGCGTCGACATTGCGCGCATCGCACGCCAGATGGAAACCGCCCAAGCCCTTGATGGCGACGATCTGGCCGGCTTGCAGGCGCTGGAGGGTGGCGGCGATGGGGTCGTTGTGCCTGGGCTGAGGCGGGATTTCAGCAAGCTCAACCAACTCCAACTCCGGCCCGCACGCCGGACACGCCGTCGGCTCGGCATGAAAGCGCCGGTCGGCAGGATCGCGGTATTCCCGCGCGCATTCAGGGCACAACGGAAAAGCCGCCATGCTGGTGCGGGCGCGGTCGTACGGCAGGCTGCGAGTCAACGTGTAACGCGGGCCACAGTGGGTGCAGTTGATGAAGGCATAGCGCCAACGCCGGTCGGCGGGATCGAACATCTCCGCCAGACAATCGGGGCAAACGGCGCTGTCGTGGCCAATCATGGTGGCGGCTTGGCCGGCGCCGCTGGCGCGGATGCTGAATTCGTCGAATTCGCCCGTGGCCGGCGTATCAAGCCAGGTCAGGTCATGAACCTGGGCAAGCGGCGGGATTTCCTTGGGCAAACGCCGCATGAAGATCTCGATCTGTTCAGGCAAGCCTTCGACCACCGCTTCGACACCGCCGGCATCGTTGCGCACCCAACCGACCAGATTCAATTCGCGCGCCAGATGCCAGACATAAGGACGAAAACCGACGCCCTGGACGATGCCGGCGATGCGTATTCGACGTTGCATAGCGAGTGCAGGCACGGCCAGTATCAATGTCTACCCAGCCCGCAACCGTAATCCATATACATAGCCTGCTCTCCTGATCATGCACTGCAGCATGATGCCCCCGATACCCGAATTTGTCTCGACGCCGGCAAGCTCGCGACAAGATAGGTGGAAATACGTGGAAGGCCATATCGACACAATTGCCAAATGGATTTAGGCGTACAGGGCCTCTTTGATTGACGCCCACCCGCTTGACCGATAGTTTGCGGGTCTCGGGGCGTTATCTATTAGATAAACGCCTTACCCTTACAAGGCCGCCAGAATGACTCGTTCCCCCCTGATATTTAGCTGCACCCTCATCGCCTCGCTCTCTCTGTTGAATATTGGCGCGGCCTGGAGCGCCCCGGAAACGCTAGAAAAGGCGAAAACCGCGACTGGCGTCAAAGCCAAGGCCTTCAAAGCCAAGACCAAGAAAGCAAAAACTCTCAAGGCAAAAAAGACTGGCGCCGCCATCGATAATTCCGTCCCGGCGGCTGCCGGCGTGACCACCAACCCTTACCTGGCAAACCAGCCGGTGGCGATTCAGCCGAAAACGGCGAATCCCTATCTGGCGACCCCGGTCAACGCGGCACCGATCGTCTCCCCCCCTTCTGTCCCCGCACTCGCCGCTCCGCTTGCTGCCGCAAGCGAACCCAGCCCCGCAGCAGCCATAGCAACGCCTGCAACGGTTGCAGCTCAAGCAGCAACGGTTGCCGTGCAAGCGCCCGCCGCCACTCCGGTGGCGGCCTATCAACCCAGAACCTTCGGGATGAGCGCGAAAAACCCCTATCTCGTCTATCAGCGCCCCTACATCCCGCCGGATCCGACCAAGCTGTTCAGCCAATTTGGCGACGGTTTGAAAATGGCTATTCCGTTCTTCCCGCAAGCAAGCGATTCGACGCCATCGGCGCCGGGAACCCCGAGCCGAGCCACACCCGCCAACACGTCGAATCCCTTCAGTCAGATTTTCACCAGCCTGAAAACCCTGCTGCCTTCCGGCGCGCTGACAGGCGATACGACCTATTTGCCGGTGATCAAAAGGGTCTATCCGACCGGCGAAAAACCGTTGGTCGTCCTCAATTTCAAATGCCCGACCGAAATGATCGGTGTCACGCCGCCGCCGATGAAGCTGTTGCATGAAGCCATCAATTTTGGCTTTGACGGCCTCAACAAAACCAACCTGCTTTCCTTCAATCTGCAACAGGTTTGTTCCTGACGCGTCGCTAACCCGCTCGCCTCGATCCAGCCGGATCGAGGCGAGTTCGCTTTCGGCGAATCAAACCGCGACCGGTTTCACCAGCGCCGCAGCCATTTTGGCGCGCTGCCGCGCCTGCTCGGTGTCCTCACCTTCCGCCAGCGCCACGCCCATGCGCCGATGCATATAAGCCACCGGTTTGCCGAACAGGCGCAGATCCGTACCCGGCACCCGCAACGCGGCATCGACCCCTTCGAAACGTATGCCGGCCGCATCGACGCCGCCGTAGATCACCGCCGAAGCGCCCGGCGTACGCAACGAGACATCCACCGGCAAGCCGAGGATGGCGCGGGCGTGCAATTCGAATTCGCTCTGCTTCTGACTGATCATGGTCACCATGCCGGTGTCGTGCGGGCGCGGACTCACTTCGGAGAACCAGACTTCGTCGCCCTTGACGAAGCACTCGACACCGAACAGGCCGACGCCGCCGAGGTCATCGGTCACTGCTTTGGCGATGGCCTGCGCGCGCCGCAACGCCTCCGGCCGCATCGCTTGCGGCTGCCAGCTCTCGACGTAATCGCCATTGACCTGGAGATGGCCGATCGGAGCGCAAAAGTGCGTCTCCACCGTTCCATCCGCAGCCAGGGCACGCACTGTAAGCAGCGTGATTTCATACTCGAAATCGACCAGGCCCTCGACGATCACACGCCCCTTGTTGACGCGCCCGCCGGCGTTGGCGTA
Source organism: Hydrogenophilaceae bacterium (assembly GCA_031426735.1). Taxonomy (GTDB): domain Bacteria; phylum Pseudomonadota; class Gammaproteobacteria; order Burkholderiales; family Thiobacillaceae; genus PFJX01. The sequence goes on from JASJPK010000020.1 coordinate 29,908, forward strand.
GTCCCAGGCCGCGGCCAGATCGTTAGGGCCGTCGACCCGGCTCTGCCCCTTGCCGGACGAGGACATCACCGGTTTGACGATGCACGGGAAGCCGATACCGTCCTTGCCTTCCGCGTCCTTGCCTTCCACCGCCGCGCGCAGGCTTTGCAATGAACCGGCAAAGGCATAACGCGAGGTGGGCAGCTTGAGTTGCTCCGCCGCCAGCCGCCGGATGCCCTCCCGGTTCATGGTCAGATTGACCGCACGCGCGCTGGGAATCACCCGGCACAGCCCGGCTTTCTCCAGTTCGACCAGCGTTTCCGTGGCGATGGCCTCGATTTCCGGCACGACGATATCGGGCTTCTCGCAATCGATCAGACGGGCGAGAACGTTGCCGTCGGTCATGTCGATGGTCTGCGCACGATGCGCGACCTGGTGGCCGGGTGCACCGTCGTAGCGATCCACCGCCGTCACTTCCACTCCCAAACGCTGCAACGCGATGATGACTTCCTTACCCAGTTCACCCGCCCCCAGAAGCATGACCCGGGTGGCGGAGTAGGAGAGCGGCGTACCGATGTGCATGACGGGGTTATCCTTGCCGTTTATAGTTAATCCAAAGCTTACCGTAAGAGTCTCCCCATGCGCACCGCACTCCTCATCCTCGCCGCCGCCTTCGCCACCCTCCCCGCCCAGGCTGCGGACTGGCTCTACCTCACGGTTCCCGGCGATACCCTGAGCGGCATCGGCCAGACCTATCTGCGCAACATGAAGGACTGGCCGAAAGTGCAATCCGCCAACGGCGTCGCCATCCCGAAACACCTGCCCGCCAATAGCAGACTCAAGATTCCGGTTGAACTGCTCAAGGTCACGCCGGCGCCGGTCAATGTCGTCGCGGTCAGCGGCAACACCCGCTTCAAACGCGCCGACGGCCCCTACCAGCCGCTCACGCCGGGCGAAGCGCTGAACGGCGGCGAAACCGTGCTGACCGGCCTCGGCGCCAGCGTCACCTACCGCTTTGCCGACAACACCCGCCTGACCCAGCAAGCCTCCAGCAAACTGAGCTTCGGTCGCCTGGCGAGCTACGGCAAGACCGGCATGGTTTCAACCGAAATCTCCCTCGACAGCGGCCGCCTCGAAGCCAGTGCCGCCAAGCAACTCGCCCCCGCCGGCGGTTTCCGGGTGAACACCCCGGTCGCCGTCGCCGGCTTGCGCGGCACCGGCTTTCGTCTGAATGTCGCCGAAGACGGCAAAACCCTGCGCAACGAAGTCACCGAAGGCGCCGTCGCGGTTGCCGCACAAGGCGAAGAAGTCAGCGTCGGCGCCGGCTACGGCACCTACGCGGAACTGGGCAAACCGCCCGCAGCCCCGGTCGCCTTGCTGCCCAAGCCCGACCTGAGCGGATTGCCCGCCAATGTCATGCGCCTGCCGCTTGAATTTAACTGGCCGGCCAGCATGCAAGCCGCATCGACCCGCGCCTGGCGCGCCCAACTCTCCACCGACGCCGAATTCCAAACCGTGCTGCGCGATGACGTATTCGTCCAACCCGGCGCGCAATGGAACGACGACCTGCCCGACGGCGCCTATTTCCTGCGCGTCCGTGGCATCGACGCGCACGGACTGGAAGGCTACGACGCGCAACACGCCTTCACGCTCAATGCGCGGCCGTTGCCGCCGACGCCGCTCACCCCGGTCCTCGGCGCCAATTTGGCCAAGCCGGAAGTGGAACTGGTCTGGCACGCCGCCGAAGGCGCCCAGGGCTATTTACTGCAACTCGCGCCGACACCGGAATTCAGCCAGGGCCTGATTGAACGTCGCCTGCCGGCAATCACGAAGACCGCCGAAACCCTGGCCGATGGCGACTGGCACTGGCGCATCGCCAGCCTCGACGCGCAAGGCCAGCCGCGCGCATTCAGCCCGCATCGCACCTTCCGCATCCAACCGCCGCCGCCGAAACCCGTGCCGGTCCCGCCGCAAAGTCCGGAGAAACCGCAAGTAAAAGAAGAACTCGGCAGCCTTATCGTCACCTGGCAAGGCGCAGCACCTGCCTATCGCCTGGAAGTGAGCGCCAACGAAGCCTTTAGCCCGCTCGTCGCGACCTACGCACTCACCCGCCCGGAAGCGCGCCTGACCAAACCCGCCCCAGGCAATTACTGGCTGCGCGTCATCGCGCTGGACGCCGACAAACTGGAAAGCGCACCCAGCCCGGCAGCCTCGTTCAGCGTCCAGCAATTCACCCCTTGGTGGCTGCTGCCGCTGCTGCTGTTTGTGCCGTAGGCGGCGTTGACCGCAACAAATCAAACGGCCTGCTCGGGTAATCCGAACAGGCCGTTTGTCTTTGGGTTCACTCAGCACCACTGATTGGTTGAAAAAATCGCCAACAAAAACACACTACGCGAACCACGCAGAGTTGGATCGGCAGGGTGTTGCAGGAGAACGTGCTGTTCAACCTCAGTATCTGCGACAACATCGCGCTGGCCGATCCCGGTGGAGCGCTGTCCGGTGACGAGCACCATCGAAAAAAGAACAAACGCCTATTACTTTCGACAGATTGTGCAAGCGAAGCAGGCCGCTTAATCTGCGGTACAAATAAACCAGAAACGCGCCAGGAACGAAGATTCCTGGAATACACCAGGGAAGATTCAGCTTGAATCCAATATATCCAGGGACAACTGCGGCCCGCGCCGGCTTCGTTCCGATTGCCGCAACAAACCCGTCCCCATGCACTCCAGGTTTGTTCTGCACGAGACGTCCAGCACCGGTCGATTACAGCATCACCGCTGACGCCTGCTCGTGCTTCGCAGTCAACGCCACCATGCCGACAGCAACCAACACCTGGGACGATGCCAGCCAAAGCCCGGTCGGCGATCTCTCCCAAGTAGCCGCCGCGCTGGCTGCGGATTTCGCTGCCGACCGCACCGCCGGCCTCTGTGAACTCGTCGAATTCGTTCGCGTCCTGAAGGGAATGGGCGCACTCAACAGCCTCGACAGCGCCGCCTTCCAGACCGCACTGGCGCCGTTGGCTACCAACGGCGACGACAACCTAAGCGACGCCGGCAATGGCAACTTCTACCTGCGCGGCCTGGGCAACGACGCACTCGATGGCGGTTCCGGAAATGGAGAGTTCCTGTATTGCCTATTCGCCCCCCTCCTCAATAGCGATGCCGGAAATGACTCAGACCTCTGGGCGGGAGGATGGCAGCATGAATTTGTTGCATTACATTCTAGGCACTCTGGCAATTTCCTATGATGAGTTTTTAGTGGCACTCCCTTTATGGCTTTTATATAAGAACAAGAAATTTTGAGGCCACTTTTTCGATTGGCGATGAAAGTTATGCAAGAGAGCGATGTGGCTTAGTCAAAAGCCACGTCAATCATAAGAAAAGGAATAATATTGCCGAGGTTATTGTTATTGCAACTGAGCTTATTTCAATTTCCATTCGGGGTAATTATGAGCAATCCTATCGGTACAGGCATGGCAGTGGTTCAGGTTGTAACTGGTTTTGAAGGCACAGCAAGTTCTACAGACTCTAGGAATTAAGAATATGACCACAGGCGATCCTTGGCGGATTCTTATTATCTATATTTTGTTACCACTCATTTTTCTGGCCCTAGCTGTTTTGATAATCAATGCCAGGTCATTTCTGGAAAATAATCTTCCAAAAGATAGCAAATTAAGGGCAATCCTAAAAAACCCAAACTGGAATAATCCAAATTGGCTAAGAGATAGAATTTACTGGGTTTTTAACATATTAATCGTCATTGCTCTCATCACCGTAACAATTATTTATTCATAGGGAAATATCATGCCAACACAAGACACCGGAAATCCGATCAAAAGAATTTTTGACTTGCTGCTCGACAAACTGGGAATACCATCCAAGTCAGAAAAGTTATTTTTGGATTTAATTTCGCATATGAATGAATTAAATCCAAGCAGCGAAAAACACGGCACGCCAGATTTCAGCACAAGGATCGACGACATTTATGAGAAAGACGGATACCGTCAAAATCCAGCAGATGGTACATGGTACGAAGCTCCACCAAACCTACAAGTCGGCGATTATGGCTGGCGCGCCCCAGCATCGACTGAAGCACAGATGAAACTCGATAAATGGCAAAGGTACGCAAAAAATTACAATAGCGTGCATGATTTAATCAAGAACAAGCAACGGAATAATTCTGCAATTAATTCCGCCAAAAACAATTTCGGAGATGCCTCCACCATCCCCTCCCCGATCATTCTTGATCTGGACGGCGATGGCATCGAGACAACAGCCGTCAAATCCGGCTCCTATTTCGACCACGCCGCCGACGGTTTCGCCGAACAAACCGGCTGGGTGTCATCCGACGACGGCCTATTAGTACGCGACCTCGACCACAACGGCACCATCGATTCCGGCCGCGAACTCTTCGGCAGTGAGAACCTTCTCGCCAACGGTTTCGAGGCCCTCAAGGCACTCGACGCCAACCGCGACGGCCAGCTC
>JASJPK010000021.1:0-14770 GCA_031426735.1 Hydrogenophilaceae bacterium
TCTTCGCCGGCGTCTATTACTGGCTGCCCAAGTGGACCGGCCACATGATCGACGAGCGCTGGGGGCGCTGGCACTTCTGGCTGTCCGCCGTCTCGGTCAACGTGCTGTTCTTTCCGATGCACTTCCTCGGCCTCGCCGGCATGCCGCGGCGCATCCCGGATTACGCGCTGCAATTCGCCGACTTCAACCGCATCGCCTCGCTCGGCGGCTTCGTCTTCGGCGCCAGCCAGATCCTGTTGCTGGCGGTCATCGTCAAATGCATCCGCGGCGGCGTAAAGGCGCCGGCGCAGGCCTGGGAAGGCGCAGAGGGCCTGGAATGGACGTTGCCGTCGCCGCCGCCGTATCACTCCTTCGCGATACCGCCGGAGGTGAAATGAACCTGGCCGCCAATGCCCGCATGCGACGCCATTTGCTCTGGCTGGCCGCGGCCATGTTCGGCTTCGCGTTCGCGCTGGTGCCGCTCTACCGCGTGTTCTGCGAAACGACCGGACTCAACCGCGACGATGCCCAGGTGCTCGCCGGCAATAGCCAGGTCGATGCCAGCCGCCTGGTCTGGGTGCAGTTGCTGGCACAGGTGGAAGAGGCCGGTCCCTGGCGTCTCACCGCACCGGTTGCCGCCGTCCCGGCGCATCCGGGCGAACTGGTCCAGGTCGAATTCGAACTGGAGAACCTGACCGATCGGGCCGTTACCGGGCGCGCCGTACCGAGTTACGCCCCGGCGGCGGCGGCACGCTATTTCCGCAAGATCGAGTGTTTCTGCTTCCGCGAGCAGCACCTGGCACCGCGCGAGAAGATCCGCCTGCCGGTGATGTTCGTGCTGGATCGCCAGATTCCGTCCGAGATGAACGCGGTGACGCTGTCTTATGCCTTCTTCAAACTGGTGCAGACATGACGGCAGAGGAGCGAACATGACGATCACACCCGCTACGTCCTACTACCTGCCGGCGCCGTCGTACTGGCCTATCGTCGGTTCACTGGCATTGCTGTTGCTGGCGCTGGGCGCGACCCTGGCGATCCACGACCTGTCCGGCGGCGCCTATCTGCTCGGCGCCGGCAGCGCCACGCTGGTCGCCATGTTGCTCGGCTGGTTCGGCAAGGTCATCGGCGAGAGCCAGAGCGGCCTCTACAACGATCAGGTCGATGTTTCGTACCGCTGGGGCATGGCCTGGTTCATCTTCTCCGAAGTGATGTTCTTTGCCGCCTTCTTCGGTGCCTTGTTCTTCACCCGGGTCATTTCCGTGCCGGATCTGGCCAGCGCCGACAACGCCCTGCTCTGGCCCGGTTTCCAGGCTGTCTGGCCGACGGCCGGGCCGGGTCTGCAACATGCCTTCACGCCGATGGCGCCGTGGGGTATTCCCGCGCTGAACACCGCCATCCTGCTCAGTTCCGGGGCGACAGTGACCTGGGCGCACTGGGCGCTGAAACGGGGCCAGCGCTTGCAGCTCAATCTGGCGCTCGCGCTCACCGTCGCACTGGGCGCGACCTTCGTCGGCTTTCAGGCGCACGAATATGTCGAGGCCTACCGGCACATGGGCCTGACCCTGGGCGCCGGCGTGTATGGCGCCACCTTCTTCATGCTGACCGGCTTTCACGGGCTCCACGTCAGCATCGGCACACTGATGTTGCTGGTCATTCTGGGACGCTGCCTGCGCGGCCATTTCCAGCCGGACAACCATTTCGCCTTCGAAGCGGTGTCCTGGTACTGGCACTTCGTCGATGTGGTCTGGCTAGTGCTGTTTCTGTTCGTGTACTGGCTGTGAAGGTTGGCCATGCAACGGAATCCAGCCCAGCCAGAACGACGCCATCAGCCCGACGAACAGGGCGATGGACAGGCCGATGCGCCAGATCAGCGCACGCAGCGTCTTGTCGCCGCGGCCGCGCTCGCGCAACAGATGAAACAACGCCAGCAGCAGGCTGCCGACGATAACCAGCACAACCGGGATGACGAGGATTTTCATGCGTGTCGAAGGAGGCATTGCGATGCTTCAGTTTAGCCATCCGGCGGGCTGACCATGCCACGTTTACGCCCGTCCTGGCTGCCCTCCCTGGCGGCATTGCTGTGCGCCGCATTGACCGCCGGCCTGGGCCAGTGGCAATGGCAGAAGGCGGAACGCAAGCTGGCCTTGCGCGCCAACTTCAGCCTCGCCCACCAGTTGCCGCCGCTGGACTGGACACAGGTCCAGGCGTTGGGCGAAGCCGCGCTGTATCGCCGGGTGCGCGTCGACGGCGAATTCGTGGCGCCGTTCCAGATCTGGCTGGATAACCGCGTCCAGGGTGGTCGCGCCGGCTATCACGTGGTGACGCCATTGCGCCTCGACCGCGGCGCCAGTCTGCTGGTCAACCGCGGCTGGCATGCCGCCGCCTCGGACCGCAGTCGGCTGCCGCCGCTGACCACGCCGTCGGCGCGGCAAAGCGTGGAAGGCATCCTGGTGCGCGCCCAGAACCGCTACCTGGAACTGGCCGCCGGAACGCAGACGCAACCGGTCTGGCAGAACCTCGACCTGGCCCGCTACCGCGCCTGGTTCGATGCGCAGTTGCCGGACTGGCTGCTGTTGCAGACCTCGCCCGCAAGCGATGGCCTGGTGCGCGACTGGCCCCTGCCGGATGTGGGCGTGGAAAAACATCGCACCTATGCCGTGCAGTGGTTCCTGCTGTGCGCCATGAGCCTTGGCCTGTGGCTGAATTTCATGCTGCGGCGCCAGAAAAAATCATGACGCACAGCCAGGTGAAACTTCTCGCGCTGCTGGCGCTGTTCGTCGCACCGATCCTGGCCGCCTGGCTCGCCGCCAACTACTGGACACCGCAACGGCTGACCAATTACGGCGAGCTGCTGCAACCGAAACCCTTGCTCCTGCCCGTATTGACGGCGCCCGGCGGGCAAACCCGGGCCTGGGCAGAACTGCGCGGCAAGTGGGTGTTGCTGGTTGTGGCGCCGGCCGGGTGCGATGCCGCCTGCAGTCATGCCACCTGGCTGGCGCGCCAGGTGCGCCTGGCGCAAGGCCGCGAACGCGACCGCATCGAACGGGTATTCCTGAGCACGCAGGCGGAGATGAACTTGCCGTATGGCAACGAGGTCTACCGCGCCGTCCTGGCCCAGCCGACCGAAGCGTTGGCGCGAGGCGGCCTGTTCCTGGTCGACCCGATGGGCAACCTGATGTTGCGTTTCCCGCAACACGCCGACGGCGAGCGGGTGATCCGCGACCTGCACCGCCTGCTGCAGGCTTCGCAACGCAGCTGACGCCATGACAACGACCCGGCCCTTGTCCCGCACACTGGTGTTCGCCGCCGCCCTGCTCACCCTCGCGGTGATCGGCCTGGGCGCCTACGTGCGCCTGTCCGATGCCGGCCTCGGTTGCCCGGACTGGCCGGGCTGCTACGGCGCCGTCTCGCCTCACCATGCCGCCGCGGCCATCGCCGCCGCGCAAGCCCTGCAACCGGACGGTCCGGTGTCGCCCGACAAGGCCTGGAAGGAGATGCTGCACCGCTATCTCGCCGCACTGCTCGGCCTGGCGATCCTGCTCATCGCTGCCCTCGCCTGGCTGCGCGAACGCGGCCTCAATCGCGGCCTGGCGCTGGCATTGGCGGGCCTGGTGCTGCTGCAGGGAATGCTCGGCATGTGGACGGTGACGCTGGCATTGCGGCCGGTCATCGTCAGCGCCCACCTGCTCGGCGGCATGGCCACGCTGGCCGGACTGGTCTGGCTGGCATCGCGTCAGAGCAAGCGGCCGCCGATCCGCCTCGGCGTGGTGACGGCGCCGCGCGGTCTGGCCACGCTGTCGCTGGCCGCAGTTGGCGTGCAGATCGGCCTCGGCGGCTGGGTGAGCAGCCACTTTGCCGCCCTGGCCTGCAGCGACTTTCCGACCTGCAACGGCGCCTGGTGGCCGCAAGCCGACTGGGCGAACGCCTTTCGCATCGATCATGTGCCGAATCCGGAGGCGGATGCCGCAGCCCGGGTCGCCATGCACTGGGCGCACCGGCTCGGCGCGCTGCTGGTCATGCTGAGCGTAGCCGCGCTGGCCTGGCGCCTGTTGGGCATACCCGGCTTCTTCGCCAACGGCGGATACCTGTTGGCCCTGCTGTTTGTCCAACTGGCTCTCGGCGTGCTCAATGTCCTGGCCGGCCTGCCCCTGGCGGTTGCGGTCGCCCACACCCTGGGCGCGGCCGTGCTGCTGGCCAGCCTGATCCAGCTCAACGTGAAATTGAGGCGACTGCGATGACCGCCGCCGTGTTGCACTGGTCGGCCCTGCGCGGCCAGGCCTACCTGCACCTGTGCAAGCCGAAGGTGGTCGGCCTAATCGTGTTCACCGCCATGATCGGCATGGCGCTGGCGCAGCCGGAATTGCCGGAAGCGGGCCGCTTCCTGCTCGCCAGCCTCGGCATCGGCCTCGCGGCGGCGGGCGCGGCAGCCTGCAATTGCCTGCTCGAACAACGCATCGACGGCGAAATGGCACGCACCCGCTCGCGCCCGTTGCCGCGCGGCGGCGTCACCTCGGCGGAGGCGCTGCTGCTGGCCGCGAGTCTGGCCGGTCTCGGCCTGAGCCTGCTCTACCGCTACGTCAACCCGCTGACCGCCTGGCTGACCTTTGCCACCTTCATCGGCTATGCGCTGATTTATACCGTCCTGCTGAAACCGGCGACGCCGCAGAACATCGTCATCGGCGGCGCTTCCGGCGCGATGCCGCCGCTGCTGGGCTGGGTCGCGATGACCGGACAGGTCGACCACGAAGCACTGCTGCTGTTCCTCATCGTGTTCGTCTGGACGCCGCCACATTTCTGGTCGCTCGCCCTGTACCGCAAGGATGAATACGCGCGCGTCGGCCTGCCCATGTTGCCGGTGACGCATGGCGAAGATTTCACCCGCCTGTGCATCCTGTTCTACACCGTGCTGCTCGCCGCCGCGACCGCGCTACCGCTGGCGACCGGCATGAGCGGCAGCCTCTATGCGCTGTCCGCGCTCTGTCTCAATGCCGCGTTCCTGGCGTACGCCTGGCAGCTCTTCCGCGACGGCGGCGCGTGCCGGGCGCGCCTCACCTTCAACTGGTCGATTGTCTATCTCGCCCTGCTCTTTGCCGCCTTGCTGCTGGACCATTGGACGCTGCGCGACCTGGAGCGGCACGCAGGCAGCGGCGTCACCCGGGCGGAGGAGATATCCAGCCCCGGAGACTGACGGCAGGATTACCGATGCGTCAGGGGTTTCAGATTTTCACCCGGCGCAGCCGCAGGGCATTGGACACCACCGAAACCGAACTGAAGCTCATCGCCAGCGCGGCAATCATGGGCGACAGCAACAAGCCGAAGAACGGATACAGCACGCCGGCCGCGATGGGCACGCCGAGCGCGTTGTAGAGGAAGGCAAAGGCCAGGTTCTGGCGCATGTTGCGCACGGACGCCTCGGACAGACGGCGGGCGGCGGCGATGCCGCGCAGGTCGCCCTTGACCAGGGTGACCTGCGCGGTCGACATGGCCACGTCGGCGCCAGTGCCCATGGCGATGCCGACGTCGGCGCGGGCCAGGGCCGGGGCGTCGTTGATGCCGTCGCCGGCCATCGCGACGACGCGGCCATCGGCCCGCAGGCGGGCGACCAGGTCGTCCTTGTCCTGCGGTTTCACTTCACCGTGAATCTCGTCGATACCCAGCGCCCGGCCGACGGCGCGAGCGGTGGTGAGGCCGTCGCCGGTGGCCATGATGATGGCCAGGCCGCTCTCGCGCAGCGCGGCCAGGGCCTCCGGCGTGGCGGCCTTGACCGGGTCGGCCAGGGCGACCAGCCCCGCCGCCTCGCCCGCCACCGCCAGGATCATGACGCTCGCCCCTGCCTGGCGCAGGGCCTCGGCCCGCTCGCCGAGCGGCCGCCAATCGACGCCTTGCGCCTCCATCAGCTTGGTGTTGCCCAGCGCCAGCGCCTGCCCGGACACGATGCCGGTGACGCCGATGCCGGAGGCGGACTCGAAGGACTCCGCCGCATCGAGCGCCAGACCGCGCCGGCGCGCCTCGGCGACGATGGCCTGGGCCAGCGGATGTTCGCTGCCCTGGTCGAGGCTGGCGGCCAGGCGCAGCACTTCCGTCTCGTCCCGGCCGGACGCAGCGGCCACGGCATGGAAGGCGGGGTGGCCCTCGGTCAGCGTGCCGGTCTTGTCGACGATCAGGCTGTCGACCCGGCGCAGCGACTCGATCGCCGCCGCGTCGCGGAACAGGATGCCATGGCGGGCGGCCTTGCCGGTGGCGACCATGACCGTCATCGGCGTGGCCAGGCCAAGCGCGCACGGGCAGGCGATGATCAGCACCGCGACGGCGTTGACGACGCCATGCGCCCAACTCGGCTCGGGTCCGAACAGGCCCCAGGCGAACAGGGTCAGCAGCGCCACCGCCACCACGCCGACGACGAACCAGCCCGCCACCACATCGGCCAGGCGCTGCATCGGCGCGCGCGAACGCTGGGCCTCGGCGACCATTGCGACGATCTGCGCCAGCACCGTTGCCGACCCCACCTTGTCGGCGCGCATCACCAGGGCGCCGCTGGTGTTGAGGGTGGCGCCGATCAATTTGTCGCCGGGCGCCTTGGAAACCGGGATGGCCTCGCCGGTGAGCATGGATTCGTCCACCGCGCTCGCGCCCTCCAGTACCGCGCCGTCGACCGGCACCTTTTCGCCCGGCCGCACCCGCAGGCGGTCGCCGGGCTGGATCTCGGCGAGCGGCACATCCGCCTCGCCGCCGTCAGCGCGGATGCGGCGCGCGGTCTTCGGCGCCAAGCCGAGCAGAGCCTGGATCGCGGCGCCGGTCTCGGAGCGGGCTTTCAGTTCCAGCACCTGGCCGAACAGGGTCAGCGAGATGATCACGGCGGCGGCCTCGAAATACACCGCCACCTCGCCGCCGTCGCGAAACGAAGAAGGAAACAGGCCCGGCGCGACGACGGCGGCGACGCTGTAGAGGTAGGCCGCGCCGGTGCCCAGGCCGATCAGCGTCCACATGTTGGGGCTGCGCCGCGCCACCGACTGGACGCCGCGCACGAAGAACGGCCACCCCGCCCACAGCACCACCGGCGTCGCCAACGCCAGTTCCGCCCAGGGCCGGGCGGCGCCCAGCAGCGCATCGAACGCGCCACCCGACATGGCGATGACGGCCACCAATACGGTCAGCGGCAAGGTCCAGCGGAAACGACGGCGGAAATCTGCCAGTTCCGGATTGGCCTCAGCCTCCGCCGCCGGCTGCACCGGCTCCAGCGCCATGCCGCATTTGGGACAGCTGCCCGGACCGATCTGGCGCACCTCCGGATGCATCGGGCAGGTGTACTCCGCCTTCGCGGCCATCGATTTGGGTGACATGGTCGACTCCTTGGTGTTCGTCGATGACAGCCGAACGCTTCATCCTGGAGGTCCGCCGCGGCACAGACGCGACGCGGCCTCACTGGCCGCCAGACCGGCGCTGGTTTGCGGCCATGGCGGGCCTCAACCGCTCAGGTCGGCGCGGCGCTTCAGATACTCTTCGCGGTCGATTTCGCCACGGGCATAGCGCGCTTCCAGAATTTCCAGGGCGGACCTTCCGGATTTCGCTCCACCGGTGAAATAGCGGAAGAAAAAGACGATTAGAAGGATCGGAATGGCCCAAACCAGCACCATCCATAATCCGCCCCATCCCATTCCGACATGTTCGACTCCGTACATGGTTGACTCCTCGATCTCGCCAAACGCGGACCCAGCCTGCCCATCGGGTCAGGCCACTGGGCACCGATTCCAGTATGGGCAGCGGAGTCCAACTGGAACCTGATGGCGGGATTACAAGTGCGTCATGTGCCGGGGGAGCCAGATGCGCTGTCCCCCCGCCGATAGCGCCATTCTGAGTGGAGGCCGGCGACGTTTAGATGACGGGGGGATTACAAAATTGTCAGCTTGAGCCCGAGCACATGGGCCTGTGGCAGGATGCCCGCATCGACACCCCGTCGCCTGCTTTCGTGGACGCAGCCCGGCGTGTTTCCTGGGGGATGCGAGCATGAAAATACTGATCGTCGAGGATGAAACCAAGACCGGCGACTACCTGAAACAGGGCCTGACCGAGGCCGGGCTCAATGTCGACCTGGCCCGCGACGGCTGGGACGGGCTGGAAATGGCACGGGCGACGCCATACGACCTGCTGATCCTCGACGTCATGCTGCCCGGCCTGAACGGCTGGCAGTTGCTCGAAAGCCTGCGCCGCACCGGCCTGGCAACACCGGTGATGTTCCTGACCGCGCGCGATCAGGTGGAGGATCGGGTCAAGGGCCTGGAGCTGGGCGCCGACGATTATCTGGTCAAGCCGTTCGCCTTCGCCGAACTGCTCGCCCGCGTGCGTACCCTGCTGCGCCGGGCTCGCGGCGGACTGGAGCCGACCATGCTCAAGGTCGCCGACCTGGAACTCGACCTGCTGCGCCGACGGGCCAGCCGCGCCGGCAAGAAGATCGACCTGACCGCCAAGGAGTTCGCCCTGCTGGAACTGCTACTGAGCCGCCAGGGCGAGATTCTGCCGCGCAGCTTGATCGCCTCTCAGGTCTGGGACATGAATTTCGATTCCGACACCAACGTGATCGATGTCGCGGTGCGCCGCCTGCGCGCCAAGATCGACGAGGAGTTCGAGCCCAGGCTGATCCATACCGTGCGCGGCATGGGCTACGTGCTGGAAGAAAACGAACTCTGAGATCGTTCGTAGGAGCGCCTTCCAAGGCGCGAAGTCCGGAACAATCGCGCCTTGGAAGGCGCTCCTACGAGTGGTGTCGCCACTCATCCGGTGGGTGACGCGACAAAAAACCTCTCATGTCTTTATCCACGCGGCTTTCGAGCGATATACACATGACCAACTGAGGTTTCCAGGATCAATGGCTTAGGATGAAACGACGAAGTTAATCGGCACTGCCGGAGAAAGTCAGCTTGCGATACGCCTTCAGCAAGCGCTGGTGCGTAACGCAGCCTTCCAGATCCAGGCCGGGTGCTTCCACGTCGAAAAAACGTTCTTCGCCGCGCAACATGGCGAGCGCCTTGTCCAGGTTGGCGGCGCCGTACAGGCTGCGCAGGCTGTCGCGATAGGGTTCCGCGTCCGCCATTTCCAGCAGCGTTTCGATGCAGCGGTAGACCAGCCGGCGTTCCTCGTCGAGCTGGTCGAAATGGCGCACCCATTGGCAGCCTTCGCGCGTCGCGTCCTCGTCCCGGATCGCCAGCGCGATCAGCAACTTGAGTTCGCCGACGCGCAGGTCGTGCCAGAGCGACCAGGCATCTTCCGCCAGGCCGATCAGCGCCGGCACCGGGCGCTGGTCGTCGAGGCCGAGTTGGTCCAGCGTATCGAGCAATTCGCGCAATTCCGCGTCGTCCAGTTGCGGCAGCAACAACAGGCTGCGATGCAACTGGTTGCCGACGCTGTTGTTGTTCCATTCCAGGTCGTCGAGCGGATAGATCTCGGACATGCTGGGCACCAGGATGCGGCAGGCGTAGACGCCGAGATGGGTGAAATCGGCGATGTAGATGTCGCGCCCGTCAGCGTGGATGGCGTCGCACAGCCAGCCGAACTCTTGTTCTGTCGTGCCGCCGAAATCCCACGCGGCGAACTCGAAATCCGGCGTCGCGCGCAGGAATTCCCAACTGATGATGCCGCTGGAATCGACGAAATGAATTTCCAGGTTCTGCGAATCGGCGATTTCGTCGAGATCGAAACCCGGCGGCGGGAAGTCGCCCAGCGCATCCAGCGCGCGGCCTTGCAGCAGTTCGGTGAGCGCCCGCTCCAGCGCGACTTCGAAGCGCGGATGCGCGCCGAAGCTGGAGAAACAGCCCTGATCGTGCGGATTGAGCAGGGTCACGTTCATCACCGGATACTGGCCGCCGAGCGAGGCGTCCTTGACCAGGATGCCGAAACCGGCGGCGCGCAGATCGCGGATACCGGCTTCGATTTTCGGATAACGCGCGATCACTGCGTCCGGCACGTCGGGCAGGCAGATCCCCTCGCCGATGATGCGGAATTTGACGTGGCGCTCGAAGATTTCCGACAGCGCCTGCACGCGCGCTTCCGATGCGGTATTGCCGGCCGACATGCCGTTGCTGACGTACAGATTGCCGATCAGGTTGACCGGAAACCACAGCGTCGCGCCGTCGCGCTGGCGCCGGTAGGGCAAGGCGCAGATGCCGCGCGCGGCATTGCCGGAATTGCGGTCGATCAACGCGCTGGCGGGCACCGCGCCATCCGGGTTGTAGAAATCGTGCAACTCTGCGTCCAGCAATTCAGCCGGCCAGGTTTCGTCTTGCGGCAGCGGAAACCACTTTTCCTGCGGGTAATGCACGAATTCGCGCTGCGCCAGGGTTTCGCCCAGGTAGTAATGCGACCAGAAGTAATTGCAGCCAAGCCGCTCGAAGAACTCGCCCAGCGCGCTCGCCCGCGCCGCCAACTCGGTGGCGCCCTTGCCGTTGGTGAACAGCAGCGGGCAATTCTGATCGCGGATGTGGACCGACCAGGCATTGGCCACCGGGTTGAGCCAGGAGCGCTCTTCGATATGGAAACCCAGGTCGGCCAGTTTGTCCTGCATGGATTGAATGGAGGATTCCAGCGAGGCGTCCTTGCCGGCAATGAAGCTTTCGGTTTGCATGAGGTTTCCGAGCGGGTGAATGGGGAGCGGCGGAATTATCCGCGAGCAAGCATGAGTGCGGCTATTGATCCGGCCAGCTTGGCGACAACACGCGTAGGAGCGCCTTCCAAGGCGCGAATGTTCCCGACTTCGCGCCTTGGAAGGCGCTCCTACAACACCGTACGACTGCAGCGAAGCTGGAATGGATGGGCCGTTTCATTGGTTGCATCCACGCCATCGGCGCGCTGCAACCCTACGACGCGTAGGAGCGCCTTCCAAGGCGCGATCGTTCCCGACTTCGCGCCTTGGAAGGCGCTCCTACAACACCGACGCATGACCAGATTCAGTTCACGCCGACGCCGCAGCCGCCGGTGGTCACCTTGACCGTCTTCGCCGTCTTGTAGAACTGCCCGGCGCTCCGCGCCACCACCCAGACCTGGGCGGTCTGAGCCACCTTGATCCGCATCTGCAACGCCGGCACCACTTCCGGCTCGAACTGGAATGCCGCGACCAGCGGCTGCGGATTGCGGTCGACAAACACCATCACGGCATCGACTTCGGGCAGCGCGCAGGCGATGTCGATGAATACTGTCGCCCCATCCACCGCGATATCGGGCGCCTTCAGCCGAATCGCATCGCTGGGAACGGGATTGGCAGAGCGCAACGCGCGCAAACTGCTGGTCAGACTGGCGCTCAGGCCGGAAGCCATCGACGTGCGGGGACGCAATAGTCCGGCAGCAGCCGCAACCGAGAGCACTGCGGTCGAAACCGTTCCGCGCAGGATATTCCGTCTGGCTTGATTCATTTCTTGCTCCGGCATCAATAGTGAAATTTGGGGCGCGAATCATCCCACGCCAGGGTTACGGCCAGCCGAATACAGCCTGGCCGCGGCCGAATCGGTTGTGGGTGGGTTGCGAACATCGCGCAAGTTTCGTAATCCATGTCACCGTCTGCCGAGTACAAAGCGGCTATGCGGCGAAATTCTTGAACAGGCGATAAGTGCTGCGGCCGGCATCCTTGGCCCGATACATGGCGTGGTCGGCGTTGCGCAGCAGCTTGTCCGCCGTGTCGGCATCTTCCGGGAAGTAGGCAATGCCGATGGAAGCGGAAATCTGCGCCACGCCGGCCGGCAGTACGAACGATTGCGCCAGTTGCTCGACGATCTTCTCGGCGACGAACTCGGCGTCCTGCCGCGATTCCAGCAACGGCAGCACAATCAGGAACTCGTCGCCGCCGAGACGGGCGACGGTATCCGTGTCGCGCAGGCAGGCGGCCATGCGCCGGGCGGCCTCGCGCAGGATCGTGTCGCCGGCATCGTGGCCGAACCGGTCATTGGCCGCCTTGAAGTTGTCCAGATCGACGAACAGCACCGCCACCTGGCTGTCGCGGCGGCGCGCCTGGGACAGTGCGCGTTCGAGCCGGTCGTCCAGCAGATCCCGGTTGGGCAGGCCGGTTAGGGCATCGTAATTGGCCTGGCGCCAGATGCGATCCTGAGTCTGCTTGCGTTGGGTGATGTCGGAGAAGGTCACCACCACGCCCAGGATTTCCCCCTCCGAGATCAGCGGATGGGCGCGGTATTCCACCGCCAGGCGGCTACCGTCCGCCCGCGTGAACCAGGCCTCTTCCTCGTGCAGCGGCAGGCCATCGCGCAGCACGCCGGTAATCCGCGCCGCCGGATTGTCCGTCTCGCCGTCGGCCGGCTCCACGGCCGCCGCGCGAAGGAACAGGGACGGCATGGCCTGGCCCAATAATTCGTCGGCGGCTAAATGCCCCATCAGACGCACCGCCACCGGGTTGATGAAGGTGAAGCGACCGCTGCGGTCGAGGCCGAAGATGCCTTCGCCGGAGAAATTGATCAGCATGCGCAGGCTGGTCTCCGCCTCCCTGCGCTCGCGTACTTCAGTGCTCAACTCGACGGTGCGTTGCTCCACCAATTGGCCCTGTTGCGCCTCCGCCGCCGTGAGACTGAGCAGTTGCCGGCGGACCAGGTGCAAGGCGAGCAGGGTCAGCCCCGACAACAACAGCCAGACCCCGATGTGGATGCCGGCGGACTGCCGTTGGCGCAGGGCCAGGTCGGCCAGCAGGGTCTTGACCGGGAAGCTGACGCTGATGCCGCCGCGGATGTCCCCCACCTTGTAGCCCTGGTGGCTATGGCACTTGAGGCAGGCCTGTTTGGTAACCAGCGGCGCCATGAAGCGGGCCATCGGCAGGCCCGGCGTGCCGTCCACGGCAAAGTATTCCAGTTCGCCCTGGTCGAACCGGTTCAGCGCGCCCGCTTCCCAGCGGTTCGCCACATTGCCGGGATTGATCGGCTTGAGGCTGGTGATGTGGATGCGGATGCCGATTTGCTCGTGGATGACCTCGGCCAGCTGCCGCGTCATGTAGGCGGGATTGAGCAGCGTGAGGCGCTTGCCGGAAGATGTCACCAGATCCTTTTCCAACACATGCAGGTAGGGATTGGACGGCGTAGTCTCGCTCAGCCCGCCATAGACGCCGCCATGCAGCGCATTCCATTGGCGCGTGGCCTCGACCATCTTGAAGACGAAACGAGCCTGATTGGCGATGGTTTCTTCGGCATGGCGACTCATCTCGCTCACTGTCCAGACGTAGGAAAACGACACCAGCGCCAGCCAGAGCAGAACGGGGATGAGCCAGAGTTTTCGGTTGAGCAGGAGGCGGTTCAAGACGAGCCCGTAAGCAGTAAAAAAGCGGCTTAAAGGAGACTTCAAGCTCCAGAATATGGTAACAGCCTGCCGCTCAAATCAGCAGTGGGAATTTCCTCACGGGAAAGCGCTGAACTCAAGGCTGTGGCGTGACCGGCTGCGAGGCGACCGGGACGAAAATCCACTGGTCGTAACGTGCCTTGCCGGTGAAATCCTTGTCCACCTCGCGGAAACCGGCCACCTTCAATGGACGCGCCGTGGACAGGCTGTGCACCCCGACGATGCCGCCGGCCTCGTTGCGCTGCAGCCCCCAATCGTTCAGGCCGGTCATGGGGTCGCGGTACACCCGGCGCAGGTGGCGCACCGGCGCCGGAAAGCGAGGATCGAGGAGCAGTTCATCCAGGGACTGTGGATAGCGCTGCACCTTGCCGCCCGGTGTCGACACGGAATAGAAACGAGCGATGGCGCGGCGAAATTCGTCGCCGATGAACAGCAGTTCCGCTTCCTTCTCACGCCGCACCGCGGTGTGCCAGAGCGTCCCCAGCGCGGCCAACTGCACCCCGAGCACGGCGATGAAAAAGAGCACTGCTAGAAACGTGAAGCCGCGCTGACCGGCAGACAGGCGGGGATTGCTGCCGGCCTGCGGCGGCTTGCGGCGCAAAGCCGCCTTAGCGGGGCTCACCGGCCGCATCCACCTCCCCTTCGCCACCGCCCGCCCAATCGGCGGCAAGCACGCCCGCCTGCACGTAGCGATGAAACGTCGAATACGGCCAAGCCGGCACCGCCGCCACCAGACCATGCTTCAGCGGATTGATATGCACGTAATCCACATGCGCATTGAAATCCGCCGCATCGCGCAAGGTGTGTTCCCAATAGCGCCGCTGCCAGATGCCCCGCTCCTTGCGTCGGCGCCGCGCCGACGACAGCCATTCCGTCCGCGCCAGCCCCTTGGAAAAGAGCAACTTGATCAACCGCCAACGCAACGCGAAGTCGGCATCCCCCGGCGGCAGCGTCCAGACACAATGCAGATGATCCGGCAACACCACCCAGGCATCGATGTGGAAGGGGTGAAGACGCCGAACCCGCCGCACCGATTCGCGCAGCAAATCGACATGGCGGACGAGCAGATCGCCGCGCCGCTCCAGCAGATTCACGGTGAAGAAGAACGACCCACCCGGAAGGAAATTGCGGCGATAGTCAGGCATGGCGGCGGCATGGGCGATGCGGAAAAGCGATCATACGGCGCACCGGCGTAGGGCGGTTTCTCGCGCAGCGCAAACCGCCGCATGGAAGCAGAACTCGCCGCCGAGTAGGGCGCAATCGCGAAGCATTGCGCCGACATGCGGCGGGTTGCTTCGCGAACCCGCCCTACGAAGCCGTCTTACGCACGGTGCGGAAAATCGATCATACGGTGCGGCAATGTGTAGGGCGGTTTCGCGCCAAAGGTGCAAACCGCCGAATGGAGTCGGATCGCGCCCACTGACATGCGGCGGGTTGCTTCGCGAACCCGCCCTACGAAGCCGTCTTACGCGCG
>JASJPK010000022.1:0-105626 GCA_031426735.1 Hydrogenophilaceae bacterium
CGACGATGCTTTCCTCCACCACCAGGCGGCCGTGCTCGCCTTCGCTGCGCGCCCGCTCCGCCATCTCGCCGAGACGCTGCGCCTTCTCCAGCGTTTGCGTCGAAGTGGCGCGAATCTGCTCAAGGGTGGTCATGGTCTGGCTGACCGAGGCGGCCTGCTCGCTGGCGCCGGCGGACTGCGCCGCCACCGCGCTTTGCATCTGGGTGACGGTCACGATCAGGGTGGCGCCGCTCTCGCGCACGCGCCCGGCCAGCCCGGCCAGGCCGGCGGCCATGTGGTTGAGGCTGGCGGCCAGCCGGCCGAGGGTGTCGTCGCCTTCCTCCAGGCGTCCGACCAGATCGCCGGCGGCGACGCGCTGCGCGAAGTGCTGGATTTCCTGGCTGTGGCGATCCAGTTCCACGCTGGTTTCCCGCTCGCGTTTCAATTGCCGGGTTTGCTCGATGACCAGATGCGACAGTTGGCCGCGCAGCGCATCCAGCCCCTGCGCCAGTTCGCCCAGTTCGTCGCGGCTGCGCGGCGGCAGCGAAACGTTGAAGTTGCCGCCGGCGATGCCGTGCATGGCGGTGAGCAGCCAGCGCGAGTTGCCGCTGACATTGCGTGCGACCCGCACGATCAGCCACAGGCTGGGCGGAATCGGCAGCAACGCGAGCAGCACGATCAGGGCCAGGCGGCGGTTGCTCGCGGCGTCGATGGCAGCGGTGAGTTCGGCGAGATGGCGCGCATAGACGGCTTCCACATCGTGCAGACGTTCCATGCGGCAACTGCCGGTGTCGAACCAGGTTTCCGGGCTGGGCCGGGCGCCGGCTTGGGCGGCGCGCAGGGCGCTGCGTAGTTGCGGCAGGGCGCGCACGCATTCGGCCTGGCTGGCGTCGCGCCAGGTGCGGCGCAGCGCTTCCGGCGCCTGCGCCTGGAATTGTTCGAGCAGCAGCGACTGCTGCGCGGCGAGTTCGATCAAGCGGGCCGCCAGGTTGGCGTCGGCCGGCGCGGCCAGAAGACGACCGCCTTCGGCACGCTCCTGCCCGGCCGCTTCCTTGGCCTGAATCAGCCAGCGGTAAGCGGCGAACTGGCGGCTGACTTCATCGTCGGGCGTGTGCGCGGCGAGGCCTTCGAGTGCGCCGAGCAGACTGCGGATGGTCAGACTGTAGTTTTCCACGGCGCGCGCCGTGGGCAGGGCCAGTTTGTCCACCTCGCCGCGTAGGCGGGCGAGTTCGCCGCGGCGTTCGTCGAGCAGGCTGCCGGGCAGGCCCAGGTCGTGTTGCCCGGCGCTGGCTTGATGCGACGCCAGCGCACGCCAGGCGTGTTCGGTTGCCATGCGCTGGCTGGCCAGTTCCGCTTCGAAGCGGCGCCCCTGGCTGGACAGGAACAGGCTGGTGCGGCCGCGTTCGGCCTGCAATTCGTGCACCAGATCGCCAATCGCGATGGACAAGGTGCCGGCGCGCGCCAGTTCAGCCATGCCGGCATGGCGCTGGTTCTCCTGCCACAGCGCGTGGCCGGCGAACAGGACGAGCGAGAGCAAGGGCAAGACCAGCACGGCGGCCAGTTTGCCGCGCATGGTGAGGTTTTCCACGTGGATCATGGTAGGAGGCCCGCTTGCGGGCCGATTGGTTGGGTTGTTCGGCCCGCAAGCGGGCCTCCTACGCTCCGACTCGTCTCCATCGTGCGCGATTTGGTTTCGATGACGTCGAGCAGTTCGACGATGCGGCCGGACAGACTGCGCACCCGGTTCATCACCTGTGCGGCGTTGGGTTGGCGGCCGCTGTTCTGTTGTTGCACCACGTCGTGGATCAGTTCGTGCAGTTCGCGGTGCGGTGCGTCCAGCGCCAGCATTTCCGGGATGTGGCCATAGCGTTGCAGGCCTTCGCTGTCGTACCAGCGCCCCAGCTGGCAGTGATGATGCGATACCGCCTCTTCTTCGGCGAAGCTCTCGCGCCCGGCCAGGAAGGATTCCAGCTTGACCACCCAGGTGCGGTGCAGCGTACGCGCGCGGTCGAAGTCGAAACGGGCGCCGCCGACCTGGAAAAGCCGCACCATGTTCTGCAACAGGGCGGCGTAGTCGGTGAGCTGATTGGCGGCGGCCTCGGTCTGGTGCGTGGCGGCGACGAACTGGCTGGTGACCTGGCTGATGTCGCCCATGGCGATGCGGATCTGGTCGATGCCGGCAGCTTCCTGGCGTACGGCGGCGACGATCTGCTGGCTGGCCATGGCGGTGTCGTGGATCACCCGGTTGAGGCTGTGCAGCGTCTCGCCGGCGCGGTCGGCCAGGCTGGCGCCACGATCGGCGCCCTCGTTGCCTTCCTCCACGGCGCGCACTGCGCGTGCGGCGGCGTTGCGGATTTCCGCCAGGATGTTCTGCACTTGCGTGGTGGCCTGGCGCGATTGCTCGGCCATGTCGCGCACTTCTTCCGCCACCACGGCGAAACCGCGTCCGGCGTCACCGGCCTTGGCCGCTTCGATCGAGGCGTTGAGCGCCAGCATCTTCGATTGCGAGGCGAGTTCGCCGACCGCGTTGGTGATGTCGCCGATCTGCTGCAGGCGCTCGTTGAGCACGCCGATGTGGCCGGCGATGGCTTCGACCTGGCCGCGCGTGTGACGCATGGCGGTCACCGCCGCCTCCACCGCGCTGAGGCCCTGGTCGCCCTCGACCCGGGCGCGGTCGGCCACTTCCTTGAGCGCGCTGGCTTTCTCCAGGGTCTGCTGCGAGGTGGCCTTGATCTGTTCCAGCGTGGCGGTGGTTTCGTTGACCGAGGCGGCCTGCTGGGCGGCGCCGCTGGACTGGGCGCCGATCGAGGCACGTACCTGTTCAACGCTGACCAGCATGGCGTTGCTCGACTCGGCCACCTCGCTGGTCATTTCGGCGAGACGGTCGGTCATCTTGTTGAGGTTGCCGCCGAGGCGGGCAAGATCGTCGTCGCCGCCGGCTTCGACGCGCGCCGTCAGGTCGCCATGCGCGACGCGGTCGATCAGGCTGTTGTAGGCGGCCAGGCGCTGTTCCAGTTCGTCCTTCGACAGGCTGACTACCTTGAGTTCATTGGTCAGGCTGTGGATGTAGGTATCGATGGCGAGCTGGGCATCCAGCGACAGCACCTTGTCCAGCGCCAGCACAGCCTGCATGGCGCGGCTGCGTTGCCAGCGCCAGTGCTTGAAGATGATCGGCGCGAGCAACTGCATGTAGATCGAGTAGCTGCCCAGGTACCAGCGCGGTGTCAGGCCGATCTTGTGATGGATCACGCCGATGCGCAGGCGTCGTTCGAAGTATTCCGGCCCCAGATCGCCCTTGAACAGTTCCAGCAGGTAGGCGCGCTGAGTGCGCTTCAGGCGTTCGACGTTGGAGCCGACGCCCAGGATCAGTTGTTCCAGTTCCGGATAGTGCTGCACGTTGACGTAAAAGCCGTCGACCACCGCGTCGGCATGGCGCTCGATCAGCGGCGCCAGTTCCACCAGAACCGTCAGGTCCGCTTCGGTCAGGCCGATGAACGCCTTGTGCCGTGCCTGCTGCGCCGGGTCCATGCCCATGCGTTCGCACAGGTTGGCGTTGGCGGTGTCGCTGAGAAATTTTTCGATCATTCAA
Source organism: Hydrogenophilaceae bacterium (assembly GCA_031426735.1). GTDB lineage: Bacteria > Pseudomonadota > Gammaproteobacteria > Burkholderiales > Thiobacillaceae > PFJX01. The sequence continues at coordinate 3,569 of JASJPK010000022.1, forward strand.
TTACCCCTTGGGAGCGCGGGCGTCCCGCCCGCTTAGTCCATTCGTTCCGTCCCCGCCTGGCAGGCGGACGCCGGCGCGCCGGCTTCATCTCCGGTCGCGCCACTCCAGCACGTCGCCGCTGATATTGTGGAACAGATCGGCATCGCGGCCGCGCACGGCGTCGGCGGGGATGTCCAGGCGGTCGGGGTCGCTTTCCAGGATGTTCAGGAAGACGTCGACGATGTCTGGATCCCAGAAGCCGCGCGTTGTTTCTTCGCGCAGGATGCGAGCGACTTCGTCGCGCGGCAGGGAGGGTTTGTAAGGGCGTTGATTGCACAGCGCGTCGTACACGTCGACTACCTGGAAGACGCGCGCCAACAGCGGGATCTCGTTGCCGGCGAGGCCGGAGGGATAGCCGCTGCCGTTCCACTTTTCATGGTGATAGCGAATGATGTCGACGGTGCGGCGCATGGTGCGCAGCGCGCTGCACAGGTAGGCGCCGGTGGTCGGGTGCTGGCGAATGATGGCCCATTCTTCGTCGCTGAGTTTGTCCTTCTTGAGCAGGACGGCGTCGGGAATGGCGACCTTGCCGATGTCGTGCAGGATGCCGCCGCGGCGCAGCGCTTCCAGGTCGTCGTAGGGCAGGCCCATCGCTTCGCCCAGCACGACGGACAGGTGCGACAGGCGGTCGCAATGGTCGCCGGTGGTGCCGTCCTTGGCTTCGACCACGCGCGCCAGGGCGAACAGCACCGATTCAGTGTCGTCGAGGCGGTCGGTCAGGCGCTTCTTGTCGACCGCGGCACGTACCCGCGCGGTCAGTTCGACCGCGTTGAACGGCTTCGTGATGTAGTCGGTGGCGCCCACTTCCATGCCGTGCACGACATCGTCCGGACTGCCCAGGGAAGTCAGCATGATGATCGGCAGCAGGCGGTATTCCTCCTGCGCGCGCAACCTTCGGCAGACTTCGATGCCGTCGAGGTCGGGCATCATCACGTCGAGCAACACCACGTCGGGACGCAGGCTGGAAATACGCGCCAGGGCGGTGGCGCCGGAGTCCGCTTCGAGGACTTCGAATTCCTGCGCATTCAACACCGCGCGGATCAGGGCACGGTTGGTGGCCATGTCATCCACCACCAGAATGCGGGCGATGCCGCCGTTGGCGTGCGTGATGTGCATTGAGTTCATCCTTGCTCCTCTATTTTGATGCGCGGATCGCCTAGCAGGGCGTCCAGGTCCAGCATGGTCAGTTGTCCGGCGTGGATGCCGCTGGACCAGTGTTCTTCCCCGGCAGCGGCGCCGGGCATGATGGGGCCGAGCGCTTCGGCGCGATAGCGGTCGTTGCCGATCACCTCGGCGACGCGCAGGCCGACGCTGTAGCCGGCGGCGCTGACCATGACCAAGCGGGTTTCGGCGTCATCCTCGCCGCTTTCGATGTGCAGCAGGTGGGCCAGATCGAGCACGGCAAGCAGTTTGCCGCGTCGCGCCATGACGCCGAGAACGAAGGCGGGCGTGCCGGGTACCGGCGTGACGCCGAACGGCCGCACGATCTCGTCGAGCCAGCGGTAAGGGATGCCGTAGTGTTCCCGCGCGCCCAGCCGCACGGCGAGAAACAGGTCACCGCGCGGCGCCTGCCGGGTCGGTTCGTTTTCGCAGGCCAGGCGTACCGCGCGACGGTGCAGGATGGCACGGTCGTGGGCGCTGGACAGGGCAGGCACGTTCTCGCTCATCGTCGGTCGCCGCTATCGGATTCGTAGATGCGCAGTTCGTGGCGCAGGATGGCTGCCATGCGCTCGTGGTCGCGTCCGGCGGCATCGTGCAGACGGCGATCCGGGCGGGCGCTTTCGGCAATGGCCAGGGCGTTCTGCATCGACTTGATACCGCTTTGGCGGGCGCCGCGCCGTATCTGCAACAGGCCGAGCTGGTAATGCGCTTCGACAAAGCGACGGTCCAGATAGAGCGTGCGGCGCAGGGCTTCCTCGGCTGCGGGCATGCGGTGCAGTTCGAGCAGGATCAGGGCGTGCAGGAAATGGCTGTGCTTGTCGCCGGCGTCGAGCGCCAGGGTGGCATCGCACGCTTCCAGCGCTTCGCGCGAGCGCCCCAGGTTGGCCAGCGCCTTGGCGCGGAATTGCCAGAGCAAGGCGTTGTCCTCGCCGTTCACCTGGCGCGCCGTGACCGCCGCCAGCGCTTCGCCCCAGGCTTCGCGCCCGAGCAGGCTGATGATCTCGCTGTGGCTCGTCTCCGGCGGTGCGGCGGCGGCCGCCGGTGGCGGCACAGGTTGCTTGGGCAACGACCGAAGGGGACCTGCGCTTGGCGCCGGCGTGGCGGTTGCCGGGGTGGCCCTCTCCGGGCTGGCGATTTCCGGCGCCGGATCGAGCCGCTGCAGGTAGAAGGCGTTGTCCAGGTTGTGCAGGCTGAAACCGTCCAGCGTGGCGCTGTCGATCAGGTCGGAGGCGCCCAGTAGCAAGTTGCCGCCGGGCGTCAGGCAGGCGCGGAACTTGCGCATCACGTCGGCGACGATGGCCGGGTCGAAATAGATGAATACGTTGCGGCAGAAGATCAGGTCGAGCGCGGTGGTCTCGCTCAGCATGGACGGGAAGCTGTCTTCGCGCAGGTTCAGGTAGGCGAAGCGGACATGCGCACGAAAGTCGGCCGAGATCGACCAGGTGTGGTCTCTTTCGCGCCGGAAATGGCGTTGTCGCGCCACCTCCGGCGTGGCGCGCAGCGACCATTCGCTGTAACGCCCGCGCAGCGCACGGGCGAGGGCGGCGGCATTGAGGTCGGTGCCGAGCAGATGCAGGTTCCAGCGCTCCAGATCGGGCAGCAGTTCCGCCAGCAGCATGGCCACGCTGTACAACTCCTGGCCGTCGGAACAGCCCGCGCTCCAGATGCGCAGGGACAGGTTGTTTTCTTCGCGGCGGCGTGCGATCAGGCGCGGCAGACAGTGTTCGCGCAGCCAGGCCATCTGCGCCTGGTCGCGGAAGAAATAGCTTTCGCCGACGGTGATGCCGGCGATCAGGTGTTCATGTTCCGGCGAACTCGCCCGCGCGGCGCGCAACGCGGTGAGGTAGCCCGTTTCTTCGGCATGGCCGAAGCGGGCGATGCCCTCGGTCACGGTGCGGCGCAAGGTGTCCATTTGATGATCGAGGATGCGAATGCCGGTGCGCTCGCGCACCAGCAGGCAGATCTGTTCCTCGATGACCGGATGTACCGCGGGTGCCGACATCAATCCACCTCCGCCCGCAGCGAACGAAGTGAGCGCGGGGACTCGACTTCCCGGCATAGCGCGAGGAGTTCCTCGTTGAGCGCGAGCGGTTGCGACAGGCCGGACAGATCGACATCCAGAATGCGCAAGGCGTCGAGCAACAGGGTGGTGCTGTCGTCGTGGGTCACCGCCGAGAGCACCGGCGGCAGGCCATCGCGGAACAAGGCATCGCCGCGCAGCGCCGTGCGCGGCACCGCCCGCACGCCTTGCACTTCGTCGACCAGCAGGCCGGCGCGCAGCGTACCGATGGTCGCAAGTACGACCGGGGTATCGAGCGGGTAGTGCGCCACAGCGGGCAGATTGAGCCGCCGCGCCAGATCGAGCAGCGGCACCGCCTCACCGCGCAGATTCATCACGCCGACCAGGTAGTCGGGCCCTTCCGGCACGGGTTGCACCTGCATCAGCGGCAGCAGGCGTTCCACATCGCCGAGACGCAGGCAAAAACGATGCCCCGCTACCACCATATAGAGGAGGCGCTGCAAGGAGTCGTTGTGCGCTGCTGCGTTCACTGTCGGGAATGCCCTGGAAAAAGCTCATCTGTTAACGGCAGGCAGCGGGGGAACTTTAGGCGGTGCGTCGTTCCTTCTGGGGGCTGCTCATGTGCTTATGCGTTCTCGTCGATATGCGGTTTGCGCATGCCGTCGAAGATTAGCATGGACGCGCCAAGGGTTATTGCCGCATCGGCGACGTTGAACGCCGGCCAGTGCCAGGCGCCGACGTAGACATCGAGGAAGTCGATGACATGACCGTACGAAATTCGGTCGAACACGTTGCCGATGGCGCCGCCCAGGATCAGCGCCAATGCGGCGCTGAACACGCGGCGGCCGGCCGTCTTGCGCAACAGATACAGGATGATGCCGGAGGCGAGCAGCGCCACGCCGACGAAGAAGCCGCGCTGCCAGCCGGGTTGGTCGGCGAACAGGCTGAACGCGGCGCCGGTGTTGTGGACATGGACCAGGTTGAAGAAGCCGGTGACGGCAATGACATCGACATAGGGCGTAAGCCGGTTGATCACGACCAGTTTGGTGAGCTGGTCGAGCAGCAGCACCAGGGCGGCGAGCCAGATCCAACGCTGGCCGGAGCTTGCTGCGGTCATCGATACGCTCCATCGTCCGTAGGGTGCGCCATGCGCACCGGGTTGGGTTGGTGCGCATGGCGCACCCTGCACGGTTCAGGCGTGGACACGGATTTCCCCCTCGCCGTGCAGGTTGCTTACGCAACGGCCGCACAGGCCCGGATGCGCCGCATCGGCGCCGCCGACGTCGGCGCGGTAATGCCAGCAACGTTCGCATTTCTCATGTGTGGACGCGGTGGCTTCGACGCGCGTTTCACCCTCGATTTTTTCCACCCGCGCGGCGGAGGTGATCAGCACGAAGCGCAGATCGTCGTCCAGGCTGGACAGCAGCTCGAAGTCGTCGCCGGCCGCCAGCAAGGTGACTTCGGCCTGCAACGACGAACCGACCGAACCGGCGACACGCAGTTCTTCGATGCGCTTGCTGGTCAGCGCACGCAGTTCGCGCAAACGGCCCCAGCGCGCCAGCAGATCGGCCTCATCGGCTTGCGCCGGCAGGGCGTGCCAGGCTTCGAAAAACACGCTGTCCGATTTGCCGACCAGTTGCCAGATTTCCTCGGCGGTAAACGACAGCACCGGCGCCAGCAGTTTGGTCAGCGTTTGCAGGATGTGCCACAGCGTGGTCTGCGCGGCGCGACGGGCGGGCGAATCGGCGGCGGCGGTATAGAGCCGGTCCTTCAACACATCGAGATAGAACGCGCCGAGGTCTTCCGAGCAGAAACCATGCAGCCGCTGGATCGCGGTGTGGAAGCTGTAGGCGTTGAACTCCGCCAGCACCGTGCTTTGCATTTCGCGCGTCAGCGCCAGCGCGTAGCGGTCGATTTCGAGCCAGTCCGCGACGCCAACGGCGTCACGTTCGATGGCGAAATCGGCGGTGTTGGCGAGCAGGAAACGCAGCGTGTTGCGGATGCGGCGGTAGCCGTCGACGGCGCGTTTCAGAATCTCGTCGGAGATGGTCAGTTCGCCCGAGTAATCGGTGCTTGCCACCCAAAGGCGCAGGATGTCGGCGCCGTAGGTGTCCATCACCTTTTGCGGAGCGATGACATTGCCCTTCGACTTGGACATCTTGTGGCCCTTGGCGTCGACCACAAAACCGTGCGTCAACAAGGCCTTGTACGGCGCGTGGCCATCGCTGGCGCAGCCGGTCAGCAAGCTGGACTGGAACCAGCCGCGATGCTGGTCGGAACCTTCCAGGTAGAGATCGGCCGGGTGCGCCAGACCTTCGCGCTCCTTCAGCAGGCAGGCGTGGGTGACGCCGGAATCGAACCAGACATCGAGCGTGTCCTTGTTCTTGACGTAATTCTCCGCGTCGTCGCCAAGCAATTCGGCCGGATCGAGGCTGAACCAGGCCTCGATGCCGCGCTGTTCGACACGTTGGGCGATTTCTTCCAGCAGTTCCGGCGTGCGCGGATGCAGTTCGCCGCTGGTCTTGTGCATGAAGAAGGCGATCGGCACGCCCCAGTTGCGCTGGCGCGAGACGCACCAGTCCGGCCGGCTCTTCATCATCGCTTCCAGGCGCGCGCGGCCCCAGGCCGGGAAGAACGCGGTGTTCTCGACGGCGTGCATCGCTTTCTCGCGCAGGCCCATCTTGTCCATGCCGATGAACCACTGCCGCGTGGCGCGGAAGATGATCGGCGTCTTGTGCCGCCAGCAATGTGGGTAGCTGTGCTGCAAACGGGCTTGCGCCAGCAGATGGCCGTTCTCGGTCAGGGTTTCCATGACCTTCTTGTTGCCGTCCCACACCGACAGGCCGCCGACGATGGGCGTGTCGGCGTAGAACTTGCCGTCGTCGCCGACCGGGTTGGCCACTTCCAGACCGTATTTCAGGCCGGCGATGTAGTCGTCATGGCCATGGCCGGGCGCGATGTGGACCAGGCCGACGCCCGCCTCGGTGGTGACGAAATCGGCCAGGATCACCGGCACTGTGTAATCGTAGAACGGATGCTGCAGTTGCAGGCCTTCCAGCGCCGCGCCGCTGATTTGGGCGACGGTTTCCACCGTCTCGAAGCCGTAACGCTTGATCGCCGCTTCGGCCAGATCGCGCGCCACGATCAGCAGGCCTTTCGGCGTGCGGATCAGGTCGTAGACGAATTCGGCATGCACCGCCACCGCCCGGTTGGCCGGCAGCGTCCACGGCGTCGTGGTCCAGATCACCGCGTAGGCCGGGCAATCCGCCGAAGCCTCGAAGCCCAGGCGGCGCGCCAGATCGGCGCAGTCGGCGACCGGGAAGGCGACGTCGATGGCCGGCGAATTCTTGTCCTCGTATTCCACTTCCGCCTCGGCCAGCGCGGAGCCGCAATCGACGCACCAATGCACCGGCTTGGCGCCGAGATACAGATGGCCGTTGGCCTGGATGATGCCGAGCTGGCGAATGATGTCCGCCTCGAACCGGAAATCCATGGTCAGGTACGGGTTGTCCCAGTCGCCCAGCACGCCGAGGCGGATGAAGTCGGCCTTCTGCCGTTCGACCTGGCTGGCTGCATAGTCGCGGCAGAGTTCGCGGAACCGGGCCGGCGGCGTCTCCTTGCCGTGCGCCTTCTCGACCACCAGCTCGATCGGCAGGCCATGGCAATCCCAGCCCGGCACATAGGGTGCGTCGAAACCGTCCAGCGTCCTGGTCTTGACGATGATGTCCTTCAGGATCTTGTTCACCGCGTGGCCGATGTGGATGTCGCCGTTGGCGTAGGGCGGGCCGTCGTGCAGGATGAATTTCGGCCGGCCGGCGCTGGCGGCACGGATTCGCTCGTAACGCTTTTGCTCCTGCCATTGTTTGACCCAGCCTGGCTCGCGCTTGGCGAGGTCGCCGCGCATCGGGAACGGGGTGTCGGGCAGGTTCAGGGTGTTTTTGTAGTCGGGCATGGCGGGTCGGTGTTTTTACGCATTCACGTTCAGGAGGGTGCGCGCTTGCTGCGCATCGAGGCCGATCTGCGCGATCAGCGTGTCGAGATCGGGGAATTTCACTTCGTCGCGCAGCTTGTGCAGAAACTCGACGCGCAGGTGCTGGCGATAAATGCTGCGGTCGAAGTTGAACAAATGCACTTCCAGCGTCGGGCGGCCGTTGGCATGCACGGTCGGGCGGGTGCCCAGGCTGGCGACGCCGGGCCAGTCTGCGCCGGTCTCAAGGCCTTGCACGCGCACCGCGAAGATGCCCTTCACCGGCGGCTTGTTGTGCTTCAGCTGGATGTTGGCGGTGGGGTAGCCGATCTTGCGGCCGAGCTGGTCGCCGCCGACGACGCGGCCGGAAATCGAATAGGGCCGGCCGAGCAGTTGCGCCGCCATCGCCATGTCGCCCGCCGCCAGCGCCTCGCGCACGGCGGTGCTGGAGGCGCGCTGGCCGGCGGCTTCGACCGTGTGCAGCGCTTCGGCTTCGAAGCCATGCTCCTGGCCGAGTCGTTGCAGCAAGGCGAAATCACCGGCGCGTTTGGCGCCGAAACGGAAATCGTCGCCGACCAAGACATAGCGCGCCTTCAGGCCCTGCACCAGGATGCGCTGCACGAATTCGTCGGCCGACAACGCGGCGAAGGCTTTGTTGAAACGGCAGACATGCACATGCGCGACGCCGAGCTTGCGCAGGATTTCCAGCTTCTCGCGCAGCGAAGTCAGCCGGGTCGGCGCGGATTCGGGCGTGAAGATTTCGCGTGGATGCGGTTCGAACGTGAGCACCGTCGGCGCTGCGCCGACCGAGGCGGCGCGCGCAGTCAGTCGCGCCAGCATGGCTTGATGGCCGAGATGGATGCCATCGAAGTTGCCGATGGTGACCGCATTCGGGCGCGCGGCGCGATGGCGGCTGTCGAACCAGCCGTGGGTCATCAGCATGGTGCAGGTATCTCTTTGAAAAGGCGCGAATTTTAGCGGTTCGCGGGAGGCAGCGTCCATGCGTATGCCTTGCCGCCGCCAAATTGCGGCGACTTCCTGAACGGCGGCTATTCAGTCCGGCGCGGAATAGCCGTGGCTGGTGAGAAACGCGCCGAGGCGTTTGTCGGTGTGCAGGATGTGGTTGACCAGCCAGTTGTTGAGGAAGGAGAGCAGTTCCTCGCGGCTGACCAGGCGGCCGTCGCGCAGGCCTGCGCGCAGCGACACGACTTGTTGCGAGAAGCTGCGGTGTTCCCGGCGATGCTGTTCGTTTTCGGTGACCGACAGGCCGGCGTAGTCGTATTCCTGCATCAACGCTTCTTCGGTTTCGAAGTGGTAGATGGCGTAGCTGAGCAGGTCGCGCGTGATTTGTTCGAGCAGATCGCGGGTGACGTTGCCGGCGAGGCGGGCATTGGCTTCGTTGAGCGTGTTTACGAGGACCTTGTGTTGCTCGTCGATGCGGGCGATGCCGGTGAGGAAGTTGTCGTTCCAGAGGATGGGTTCGTGGCCGATCATGATGGGTTCCGGATGGCAATGGCTCAAGGGCCGATGTCGGCATGCTTCACGCTGGCCCGGATTCCGGCCAGGATGTTGCGGAATTTTTCGGCGCTTGCCAGTAGTTCGGCTTCCGTCTCGCGGCTAGCGGCCAGCTCGCCCTGTTCGGTTTGCCGGACCAATTGCTGCGCCATGTGGTGGATGCGGTCGTGCAAGCTTTCGGCTAGGCGGAATTCGGTCAGGTGGCCATAGCGGGTTTCACCTTCGCCGTAATACCAGAGGCCGAAATCGCATTCGCGCCCGTTCAGCGGCGGCGGCGCGCCGCGGTGCTCGGCGGGGCGCTGCATCCAGTTCTGCAGGCCGGCCAGCCACTGGCGATGATTGACTTCGGCCAGCACCAGCTGGAAATCGTCGCGCGACAGGCGTTGGGCGGGGTTTTCCAGCCAGCGCGGGTCCGCCTGGAAGTTTTCGAGCCAGGCCAGCGTTTGCTCGCCCGGCATCGGCTTGGCGATGCCGAAGCCCTGCACCAGGAAGCACCCCATTTCCATCAGCATCAGCGCATGGTCGGTCGATTCGACGCCTTCGGCGATAACCTGATGGTGGAATGCCGTGCTGAGGCCGATGACGCCTTCGACGATGGCCAGATCGCCGGGGTCCTGCAACATGTCGCGCACGAAGGATTGGTCGATCTTCAGCGTGTTGACCGGCAGTCGGCGCAGGTAGGTGAGGGAGGAGAAGCCGGTGCCGAAATCGTCCAGCGCAAAACGCACGCCCAGCCTGGTGCTGGTCTGGATCAGGCGGGAGACGCTGGCGAAGTCATCCAGCGCGGTGCTTTCGAGGATTTCGATGCAGAGTCGGCTGGCCGGCAGGTCGGGGTGTTCGGCGAGCAGCGCCTGGATCTGTTCGGGAAACTGCGCATTGCGCAGTTGCTGCACGAACACGTTGACGCTGACCGGGATGCCGAAGCCGGCTTGCTGCCATGCATCGGCTTGTTGCAGGGCATGGCGCAGTACCCAGGCGCCGACGCGGCGCGCCAGATCGTCGTCGCTTTCCACCAGCGGCAGGAATTCGGCCGGCCCCATCAGGCCGAGGATGGGATGCTGCCAGCGCACCAGGGCTTCCATGCCGACCACCAGGCCGCGCCGGCAATCGACGATGGGCTGATAGAACAGGTGCAACTGATCGTTTGCGACCGCATTGCCAATCAGGGTGAGCGCGGCCCGGTTGTCGCGTTCGCGTTCTTGCAGCACCGGGTTGAACAGGATGAAGCGGTTTTTGCCGGCTTCCTTGGCCAGGTACATGGCGTGATCGGCGTGGCGCAGCAAGGTGTCGGCATCGCCGCTGTCGCTCGGGAACAGGGTCACGCCGATGCTGGCCGAGACCGTGATGGCCGGTTCGGCCAGCGCGTAGGGCAAGGCCAGGATATGCAGCAGGCGGCGCAGCGCTTCTTCCAGTTCCTTCACGTTGTCGAGCGCGCCCAGCAGGATCACGAACTCGTCGCCGCCCAGGCGCGCCACCGTGTCGTCGCCGCGCACGCTTTCCAGCAAGCGACGCGCCACTTCGATCAGCAACTGATCGCCGATTTCGTGGCCGTAGGTGTCGTTGACCGGTTTGAAACCGTCCAGGTCGAGCATGCAGACCGCCAACAGATGTCCGCTGCGTTGGCTGTGCGCCAGACTCAGGTGCAGGCGGTCGGCAAGCAGGCGGCGGTTGGGCAGATGCGTCAGCGGGTCGTAATGCGCCAGTTCTTCCAGATGTTGCTGATACGACTGCCGCTCGGTGATGTCTTCGGCGATGCCGGCGACCCGAACCAGTTGGCCGCTTGCGTCGCGGATCGGATAGGCGCGCGCCGTGATCCAGCGTATCTGTCCGTCCGGACGGCGGATGCGGAAGGGCGGGAACTGGATGCTCTGCCAGTCCTGTCCGGCCGGATTCGGCATGGCTGCCAGGACGCTGTTGCGGTCTTCTTCAACGACCGCGTCGAACCAGTCCATGCCGTGCCGGTACAGGCTTTCGGTGCTACGTCCCCAGATGCGCTCATAGGCCGGGCTGACGTAGATCATGCGTTGCCAGTTCGTGGAATTGATCCAGAAAATGGCATCGATGTTGTCGGCCAGTTGGCGGAAGCGGTTTTCGCTTTCCTGCAAGGCCAGTTCAGCGCGTTTGCGTTCGGTGACGTCGTGGATGATGGAGTAGAGCAGGCGTCCTTGCGCAGTTTCGATCGGGCCGCTGTAGACCTCGACGTCGCGTATCTCTCCGCTGGCCAGGCGATGGCGGAAGTTGAAATAAAGGCGTTGTTCGGCCGCGGCCAGACGCATTTCGGCGGCAATCGCCGGCGGCGACAGCAAGTTGATGTCGCCGATCCGCATGCACAGCAGTGTGGCGCGGCTGTGGCCGTAGTAGGTGCAGGCCGCGCTGTTGGCGTCGACGATACGGCCATCGGCTGGGTCGATGATCAATTTGATCGCGGTGTTGGTTTCGAAGGTCTGGCGCAGGCGTTGCTCGCTGGCTTGCAGTTCTGCATGCAGCCGGCCTTGTTGCAGGCTCTGGCGGGCGCGAGCCCAGAGCAACAGGCACAGCAGTGCGCTTAGCGCCAGGGCGGAAAACAGCACGGTCAACGCTTCGTTGCTGCCGGCGACGGCGTGGAAGCCGCGCGTTGCCGTGATGCGCAGTATCCAGTTGCGTCCCGGCATGGCGAGCGGGTAGTCGAGCCGTAGCGTTTCGCCGGGCAGGATCTCGGCGTCAGGCATGCGGCCGTTATGGTGGTGGAGCAAGGGCGGGCGATGCTCCAGATCGAGCAAACGGGTGTCGAGGCCGAGCGGAGATACGCGTGCCAGCATCGTTTCCAGTGACGCGCCGGGGCGCAGCAACAAGATCAAGAAGCCGTGCAGGGCTGACTGTCGCTCAATCGGCGTCAGCAGGGGCATGCCACGCCGGTAGACCGGCTGGTAGATGGCAACCGCCAGCGGTCCCTGCCGATCCTGCACGATGGCAAAGGGTGCCGTGCTCCATTGCCTGCCGTGGCGCATCGCGGCATCCATGGCATCCCGATTCTGCGCATGGACATAAGGATCGATACCGATGGCGGTACGGTTTTTTGCCAGTGGCTCGCTGAATGCCACCGGAAAGTACGTGTCACGTTCGCCGGCGATGTGCGCCTGGGCATCCGGCGCGACATCGTAGATGCCCCGCTCGCCGAATCCCTCCGCGCGCAGGCTGCGCTCGAAGTCCCGACGTTCGCTCCGGCGTATTCTGGGCGCCCAGTCAATGGACAGGATCTCGGCATGCCGCTTCAGCGCGGGTGAGACCATCGTCTGAAACTCGCTGCGGGTGACTTGCTCGGAGGCATCGAACAGGCCTTGCACCGAGGCCAATACCGCCAGGGCCTGATCCAACGCGTTCTGTAAACGGAGGGAGCGGTCGTGCGCGAGATGTTCGAAATGGGCCTGGAGACGGGCTTTTTCCTGTTTCTGGCTGAAGTCGAAGGCGATGACCGAGAGCAAGACCCCAATCAACGCGGCAAGCACGACCCAGCGGTACGCCGAAATGCGCAGCCCCGTCCGGGCGATGCTCATGCCCTGCTCCATCAGGCAAATCGCTCAGGCTGCGCGTCGCTTGAATTGGTGCAGCCGGAAGCCGAGTAGCCAGAGCGTGGCGAAATAGACGCACGCGCCCCCGGCGACGAGCGCAAACAGGTGGAGGATGCGTTGCGAAAAATCATATTCGATCCAGCGGCTTTCTTCGCCTATCCATAACCAAAGTAATAGACCCATAACGGCGAGCGCTGAGAAAAGCTTAAGGAGGAATCCGAGCCAGCCGGCTTGCGGCTGGTAGATGCCCAGCTTGCGCAGCTTGTAGAACAGAATGCCGGCGTTGAGGCAGGCGCCGAGGCCGATGGACAGCGCCAGGCCGGCATGTTGCAGCGGGCCGATGAAGATCAGGTTCATGGCTTGCGTGGCGAGCAGCGTGACGAGGGCGATCTTGACCGGGGTCTTGATGTTCTGGCGGGCATAGAACCCAGGCGCCAGGACTTTCACCAGAATCAGCCCGATCAGGCCGATGCTGTAGGCGACCAGCGCCCAGCGCGTCATGGCCAGGTCGTGCGGCGTGAATTCGCCGTACAGGAACAGGGTGGCGATCAGCGGCACCGCCAGAACGCCGAGTCCGACCGCGGCGGGGGCTGCCAGCATGATGGTCATGCGCAGGCCCCAGTCGAGCAGGCGCGAATACTCGGACGGGTCGTTGTCGGCGTAGTGCTTGGCCAGCGACGGCAGCAGGATGGTGCCGAGCGCGACGCCCAGCATGCCGGTGGGAAACTCCATCAGACGGTCGGCGTAATACAGCCAGGACACGCTGCCGGTTGCCAGGAAGGAGGCGAAGATGGTGTTGATCAGCAAGGAAATTTGCGCGATGGAGACGCCGAACGCCGCCGGCCCCATCAGGTAAAGAATGCGGCGCACGCCTTCGTCGCGCGGCGCCCAGTCCCAGCGTGGCAGGAAACCAAGCCGTTTCAGGGCGGGAATCTGCAGCGACAGTTGCAGCACGCCGCCGATGAAGGCGCCCCAGCCCAGCGCCAGCACCGGCGGATCGAAATACGGCGCCGCCACGGCGGCCGCGAGAATCATCGCCACATTCAGCAATACCGGCGTGAACGCCGGCACCATGAAACGGCTGAAGGTGTTGAGGATGCCCCCGGCGAAGGCGACCAGCGACATGAACAGGATGTAGGGAAAGACGATGCGGGTCAGTTCCACGGTCAGTTGGAACTTCTCCGGATTGGCGCTGAAGCCGGGTGCCGAAATCAGCACGATCAGCGGCGCGCCGACGATGCCGAGCGCGGCGACGCAGGCGACCGCGACGAACAGCACACTGGCGACCCGGCTGACCAGAATGCGCGTGGCGTCTTCGCCGCGCTGGTTCTTGTACTCCGCCAGAATCGGCACGAAAGCCTGAGAAAATGCCCCCTCGGCGAACAGACGGCGCAGCAGGTTGGGCAACTTGAACGCGACGAAAAACGCATCGGTGGCGGCGCCGGCGCCGAATGCGCGCGCGATGATGGCGTCGCGCGCAAAGCCCAGGATGCGGGAGAGCAGGGTCATCGAACTGACCGTGGCCAGGGCCTTGAGCAGGTTCATTGGGGAGCGATCTTCAGGAGAATTCGGTGAAAAAGTCGCGGCATGGTAACGAATGGTCCGCTAGCGCGATAGAAAAACCCGGGAAACCGTTCGGTCTGCTTGCTTAGGTCAGAACAGACCAGTATGATGCGCGGCTTCTCGTAGCGTCCAGATTCCAAGGAGTTCCTGTATGGCTAATAGTGCCCAGGCAAAAAAACGTGCCCGTCAGTCCGCAGTGCTTCGCCTGCATAACATGTCCCAGCGTTCGGCTTACCGGACCGCGGTCAAGAAAGTTCGCAAGGCAATCGAAGCCGGTGACAAGGTCGCTGCTCAAGCCCTGTTGAATGAAAACATGAGCGTGATCGACAGCCTGGCTGACAAGAACATCGTTCACAAGAACAAGGCTGCGCGTCATAAGAGCCGCCTGTCCGGTGCGATCAAGGCGATGGCTGCCTGATTTTTGCTGGATCGAACAAAACCGCCCGGCATGCCGGGCGGTTTTGTTTTGTGGCCGCACAAAGCAATGTAGCCAAAAAAGTGCAGCGGCTCAGACAGGCTTTTGCCGATTTGCCTGACGTCCGGGGATGACTTCCAGATCGTTTTCGGCGGCGAAATCCATCAAAAACTTGAACACGCGCGGCTCCTGCAATTCCAGTTCCTTTTTGATCACCACGCAGCGCACGCCGGCGCGGGTGACCGGGCAGAGTTGCGGCGAATAATTCAGGCGATTGTCTTTGCCTACATGCGAAAGAATGCTGGCCAGGCGATCGGCCCAGTCGCTCGGGCGGAACTGCCGGCCCTGGCTGGTGATGCCGCGAATGACGACTTCCCCAGTAGTTTGTTCGGACATGGCATGCACTCGATTTGAGCAGTTGGAAAAGTGTAGCAGAGGCCCCGGCTATAATGCCGCATTGCATCAATTTACAAGGACACCCGCATGATCCTCGATCACGTCCCGACCGGTCGCAACGTGCCGGACGACATCAACGTCATTATCGAAATCCCCGCCCATGGCGAGCCGATCAAATATGAGCTGGATAAAGAAACCGGCGCCATGTTCGTCGATCGTTTCATGTCCACCGCCATGCATTACCCGTGCAATTACGGTTATGTGCCGCACACCTTGTCGGAAGACGGCGATCCGGTCGACGTGCTGGTGGTGACGCCGATTCCGCTGATTACCGGTGTGGTGGTGCGCTGCCGGCCGGTCGGCATGCTGAGAATGACCGACGAAGCCGGTATCGATGCCAAAGTCATCGCGGTGCCGGTCGACAAGCTGACCAGTCTGTACTCGCACGTCCAGTCGCCGGATGATTTGCCGCAGTTGTTGTTGCGGCAGATTTCGCACTTCTTCGAGCATTACAAGGATCTGGAACCTGGCAAATGGGTGAAGGTGGAAGGCTGGGTCGGACTCGATGGCGCCAGGGAGGAGATTCTCTCCGGCGTCGAGCGTTACAAGGCCGCGCCCGAAAAACCGATGTTCTGATTCGGATTGCCGAAGCGCGGGGCGTGAAGTCCGTCCGGGCGCACGCCCCTGTTTTTTGCGAAGTAGCCCGTAGTGAAAATTTGCCTCCTCTCAGATAGCCACGACAATCGCCGCCTGCTCGAACATGCCGTGCAGGACGCCAAGGCGCGCGGTGTCGAAGCGGTGCTGCATTGCGGCGACGTGGTTGCACCGACGACGTTGCGCGTGCTGAAGAAATTCGAATTGCCGGTGCATGTCATCCACGGCAACAACACCGGCGATCTCTATGCCATGTCCAAGCTGTCGTACGAGTCGGACAGCGTGGTGCGCTACCACGGCCAGGATGCCACGCTGCATCTGGGCGGGCGCAGCATTTTTCTGGTGCATTACCCGCATTACGCAGCGGCTTTGGCGCTGACCGGCGATTACGACCTGGTCTGTTGCGGGCACGATCACAAGGCCAGCATCCAGTCGGTCGCCAATGTCCGCGGCGGCATCACGCACCTGCTCAATCCGGGCACGGTCGGCGGCGTCGGTTCGAAACCGAGTTACATCCTGGTCGACCTGGCGGCGTTGACGTTCGAAGTGCGGGAAGTGCCGGTAGAGCCCGGTGAAGCCTGCAATACGCCGCCGGTCACCGTGCACAACTGAGCTGCCGCGTTCAGCGTGGCGGCCGGAAAAAACGCCGATCGTCGTAAAACCCGCTGTCTTCGTTCGCCGGCCACCAGCCGGGAATGCCCAGTACCGGCAGCGGAAACAGTTGCTCCGGCAGGCTGACCGCGGCATCGCGCCAGCGTTGGGCAATGGCCGCGTCGACGGCCGCCTGCGCGCTATCTGCCGGCAGGTTGATGAACAGGCATTTCGCGGTGATCCCCGGCCACGGGTGGATCAGCTTTTCCAGCACGGCATGACCGACGAGATAAACGCTGACCTGCTTCCAACGCTCACGCCGATCTACCAGCGCCGCGCGCCAATGCCGTGCGGCCAGCAGTTCGGCCAGACCGACGTCTTCGCCGACCAGGACCAGGCCGCTTTCATCGAACAGGGTTGCGGCATCCGAGGCCGGCAAGCGGTTGTCGCCGCGGCGCAAGGTGGTTTGATGCACGGCATTCAACGCCGCTTTGGTTGCCGGAAAGGCCAGCCAGATCAGCGCATTGAACAGGTCGTGCCAGTTGCGCTCGCGGCTGGGCACCTGGCCGCTGGCGTGGATGCCGATCTCGTACTCATGCTGGCCGCAATGGCGGCTCTGCACTGAGAACTGCACCGGCAAATCATTGGCATTGCGCAGGTTCTGGCGGGCGGCGAGGTGATTCAGCGTGTCGAGCTCGGGCCAGTCCGCAGCCGAGAATTCATCCAGCCAGGGCCTGAGCGGCGCGAATGCGGGCAGGCCAGTGAACGTTTTTTGCCAATCGCCCATTAAACCGAAAGTTCAGCCAGACGGGCGCGAAAGCGTCGCGTCAATTCGTGTTCGCCGCCGAGCATGCCGAACAAGGCCAGCATCGCGCGGCGGCCGATGTCGTTGCGAAAGGTGGGCGCTTGCCGGGCGAGTTCGAGCAGTTCGCTCAGCGCCTGTTCAGGCCGGTCTTCGAACAGGGCTTGCGCGGCTCGGGTCAAGCAGGCTTCCGGCGTGTCCGCGTCGGCGGCATGTTCCTGATTGGCCGCCTCGATCAATTCCAGATGCGCCAGCAGCCCGGCGATGTTCGGCTGCGCGCGGGCCGCTGGCGGCAGGGCCGCGAGCAGGGCCAGTGCTTCGTGCGGCCGCCCGGCCAGGGTCAACAGTTTCGCCAGATCGGCGGCGACCGCCAGATCGGCTGGGTCTTCCACCGCGATGCGCGCCAGCAGCGCGATGGCGCCTTCGGCATCGCCGTCCTGGTGCATGCGCAACGCGGTCATGCGCAGCCGATCCTGGTCGTTGGCCAGAAACTGTCCGAGCGCGGCGTGGAAGGTGGCGTCGCTTTCGGCGCCGTGGATGGTGTGCACCGCTTCGCCGTGCAAGAAGAATTTCACCGTCGGCACGCTGGTCACGCCGAGGCCGCGCGCACGCTGGCCGAGTTCTTCCGTGTTGACCATGACCAGCAGAAAACGGCCGCCATATTCCGCCGCCAGCTTGACCAGCCTGGGCATCAACACCATGCAGGGACCGGCCTTGGGCGACCAGAAGTGCGCCAGCACCAGGCCGCGCATGGAATTGCCGAGGATCAGCGCGTCGAAGTTTTCGCGTGAGGCATCGAAGACGTAAGGCGTCAGGGACATAAGGTGGTTCCAGGTTTAATAACCCCAGATCAGGTTCCAGTTGATGTTGGGCCAGGCCGGGTCGAGGTCGACCAGATTGCGGATGGCATAGGCGCGGGTTTCCAGATTGCGCTCGCGCGGCGTTTCCAGCGCGCGGCCGCGTCCATCCATGAAGCTGATCGCAAAGCGGTAGCGGCCGTTGCTTCCAAGGCGGGTGATGCAGGCGTATTCGCGGTTGGCCAGGCGCACCAGCGTGCCGGGCGGGTACAGGCCGATGCGGCGCAGTAACAAGGCGGCGATTTGTGTATCCAGATGGGCGTGCTCGTCGCCGAACAAATCCTTGAAGGCGAAGCGAGTCGATTTGGGCGGGCGATAGTGGCGTCCGTCGATTTTTGTGCAATAGACGTCCGCAACCCGAAGAATCCGCGCGGCCAGACCGATCTGCGCGCCGGTCAGGCTGTCCGGATAGCCACTGCCGTCCATGTTCTCGTGATGCTGGCGCACGCCGGCGAGCCAGTCCGGGTCGGTCACGCCGACCCGCTCCAGCTTGGCGACCGTTTCCGCCGGATTCGCGCGCAACTTGATCCAGTCTTCGTTGGAAACGTAGCCGAGCTGTTTGAGCAGACGTTCATGCAACGGGATCTCCGCCATGTGCATGGTCAGCGCGGCTGCCGCCAGGCTTTCGATCTGCGCTTCGGAAAAATCGAGGCGCTCTGCCAGCAATACCGAGACGAACAGGACATGCAGGCAATGGAACAGACTCGGCGGCGTAACGGGCGCGACGCGCGGGTAGCCGAGACAGGCATCCGGATCGACGCGAAACACCGCCAGAAATGCTTGTGCCAGCAGTCGCAATTCTTCTTCCGACAAGCCCTGTTCCGGCCCGGCCAGCAGGGCAGCCGTGTATTTCGCCAGTTCGTTCATCCGCTGCAGCGGCTGCAAATTCTCGCTGGCGGCTTCCGCCATCTGGTAGAGCGGGCGAGAGGCCAGTTTCTGGAAGTGCGCTGCATCCGCCAGCAACATACCGGCGCCCGCCAGCAGCACGCCGGATTCGCTGAATACATCCCACGGCAAGGGCTGGCCGATCAGGGCGGGGTCGAGTTGAACGGGGCGCAACAAGGCAAGTTCGACGCAGGTAACAATGACAGGCCGGAGTATCATGCAACGCACGCAACCGTGGGAGTCCCCAACATGACCGTACATGCCTTGAATGACCAGGAAGTCCGCCTGCTCCGTGAAGAAATCGAGTTGCTGATGGCCGAGCGGCAGAAGCTGTTGCAGGTGACCGGCGCCGCCGCCGTGCTGGTGGCCAACCTCGATTCCGAAACGCTGCCGCAGGACCAGGACACTATCGATGCCGCCGAGGTGCTGGCGGAAAGCCTGAATGCACTGACCGAGGAAACGCTGAAAGATGCGCTCGATTCGGTACGCGCCGAATTCGACGCGGATGCCCAGCAGAGCGACGTCCACGTGAATTGAGTGGCAGATCTAGTTGGGTGTTTCAGCCAGAATCAGGTCGTACATTTCCCACGACAGGGCCGCGTCTTCCGGGCTTACCTTGCGGACTGCCTGGCCTACACTGACCATCACGAAATCCCCGATCGCGGGCGGATCGTCCATCAGCATGAACAGTGAGATGTCGCGGAAGATGCCGCGCGCCTCGCAGCGGGCGTTGAGGCCGTCGATGGCAGTGATGCACATGGGAATGGCGAGGCACATGAGGGATGGCAAAAGGTTGTTGGAAATTCAGTATAAGTGTTTGAAAGCAGACGAGATAGTCGTAAATGTTGCAGAAATATTAAGCTAAATCAATAACTTGATGTTTTTGCTGGGTTGTAATTGCTGCAAGTGCAAACTAACATTTGGACATCATGCGAACCCTGATATTGGGCATAGGTAACACCCTCCTGACCGACGAAGGCGTCGGCATCCACGTTTTACAAGCGCTCGAACCGAGCCTTGCCGATTTCCCCGATATCACCCTGCTCGACGGCGGCACGCTGTCATTCACGCTGGCCGGACCGATCGAAGAAGCCGATGCGCTGATCGTGGTCGATGCCGCCAACATCAAGGCGGCACCCGGCGAATGGAAGCTGTTTCAGGGCGAGGAAATGGATGCCTTCCTGATGGGCAACCGCAAATCCACCGTGCATGAAGTCGGTCTCACCGATTTGCGTGCCATCGCCATCCTGGCCGGTCACTGGCCGGAACGGCGCGCCATGTTGGCGATTCAGCCCGCTATCGTCGATTGGGGCGAACAGGCGACGCCCGCTGTCGCTGCGGCGATTCCGCCGGTTTGCGCCGCCATCCACGCACTGCTCAAGGACTGGAACCATGCCGCTTGATGCCATCCCCGTCGTCGTCGTCAACGCTAATGTCCATCAGGCGGGTCCCGATTCCGGTCTGTCCGGCAATGCTCCTGTGCTGTTGCGGGAGATCGCTGAGCTCACCCGGCGCTTGCTCGCTTCCGGCGAGTCCGCGGCAATCGATCTGCGCGCCTTGCCGTTGACGCCGGCCGATCTGGCCTGGCTGCGCGAAACGCTGGGCCAGGGTCAGGTTGCAGCGACACTCGATGCCGAAGGCGAATCCACGCTGAGCGAGACAGTCTGCCCCGGCGTCTGGTGGGTGACGCACCACAATGAACAGGGTGCTGTCGCTTCTGAATTTATTGAAGTAACGTTTATCCCGGAGTTGCTGAAAGCGCATCCGGATGATGTTGGAATCGGATTAGAACATCTTGAATTACTGATTTCTGATCTAAGCTGAATTACGTATTTCCGAAGTTGTGTTCCGAGCCAGGAGGCATCATGCATGGTCCATTGATCGACACACTCGCGCGGCAAGGCGTTACCCGCCGCACATTCATGAAATATTGCGCCACGTTGGCGTCCATGATGGCACTGCCGCCTGCGGCAGGTCGGGCGATGGCGGAAGCCATGGCAGCCGCCCCGGCAGCCAGCAAACGACCTTCGGTGATCTGGCTGCCGTTCCAGGAATGTACCGGTTGTACCGAATCCATCACCCGCTCGCATTCACCCACGCTGGAAGGGTTGATCTTCGACGCGATCTCGCTGGACTATCAGGAAACGTTGATGGCCGCCGCCGGACATCAGGCTGAAGAAGCGCTACATGCGGCGATGAAGGCCAACGACGGCAAGTATCTGCTGATCGTCGACGGGTCGATACCGCTCGGACTCGATGGCGCGTATTCCTGCATCGCCGGCAAATCGAATCTGGATACCCTGAAGGAAGTCGCCAAGGGCGCCGCCGCGATCGTCGCGATGGGTTCCTGCGCATCTTTCGGCGGCATCCCCAAGGCCAACCCCAACCCGACCGGCGCGGTTTCGGTGTCGGACATCATCAAGGACAAGCCGATCATCAACATTCCCGGTTGTCCGCCCATTCCGGTCGTGATGACCGGCGTGCTGGCCCACTTCCTGACCTTCGGCAGCTTGCCGGAAATGGACAGCAAGGGGCGTCCGAAGGCCTTCTACGGCGAAACCATCCATGATCGTTGCTATCGCCGGCCGTTCTACGACCAGGGCAAGTTCGCCAAAACCTTCGACGATGAAGGCGCGCGCAACGGTTGGTGTCTGTTCGAACTCGGTTGCAAGGGGCCGGTCACCTACAACGCCTGCGCCACGGTCAAGTGGAATGGCGGCACGTCCTGGCCGGTGGAATCCGGGCATGGCTGCCTGGGCTGTTCCGAGCCCGATTTCTGGGATGCCGGTGGTTTCTACAAGGCGCTGTCGATGCCGGCAGATCCGCTGAAGATGGCCTCTACCGCCGCAGTGGTCGGCGCGGCGGCCGGCGTGGCGATCAGCTTTGCCAATCGCGGCAAGAAGAGCGCGGCCAAGTCGGCGCATGAAACAACGACTTTGGCCGACCTGGAGAAATGATCATGAATGACATGCAATTTCTGACCTGGGTTCGCGGCACCGGTCTCGATATCGCCGTGGGCATTTTCGTGTTGGGCGTGCTGTGGCGGTTGGTCGAGGTTTACTCCCTCGGCCGCAAGAAGGATCTGTCGGCGCCACGCAGTACCGCCGGCGCGTCCGGATGGCACACACTGTTTCGGCGATCGGTGCCGCCGGAAGGCATGTTGAAACGTTCGCCGGTGAGCTATATCGGCGGTTACACGTTCCACATCGGCCTGGCCATCGTGGTGTTCCTGTTCGCACCGCACATCTTGCTGATCAAGAACCTCACGGGTCTGTCCTGGCCGGGTTTGCCGTCGCAGTTCGTCGATCTGGCCGCAGTGGTCACCATGGCGGCGATGGTGGTGGTGCTGTTTGACCGCATCAACAAGCCGGTGAAGCGATACCTCAGCACATTCGGCGACTGGTTCACCTGGACGCTGACCTTCCTGCCCGTGCTGACCGGCTGGATGGCGGTGCAACATCTGGTGCTGCCGTACACCACCATGCTGGCCCTGCATATTCTGTCGGTCGAGTTGCTGTTGGTTTTCCTGCCTTTCACCAAGCTGTTCCACGCTTTCACCGTGTTCGGTTCGCGTTGGTTCAACGGTACGGTCAACGGACATAAAGGAGTAGCGGTATGAGCGCGTCATTGGAAAAAGGCGTCCGCGTCCTCAAGGAAGTCATCGACGCCCCCATCGCCAGTTATTTCAGCAGCTGCGTGCATTGCGGTCTGTGTGCCGAAGCCTGCCTGTTCTATACCGAAACCGGCGATCCCAAATACACCCCGATTCACAAGCTGGAGCCGTTGCGTCGGATTTACGAGCAGGAATACACGCTGCTGGGTCGGCTCGGCAAACTGGTCGGCCTGTCGAAAGCGGTCACCGACGACGAACTGGAAGAGTGGAAGGAACTGGTCTACAACTCCTGCACGCTGTGCGGCCGCTGCTCGGCGGTGTGTCCGGTCGGCAACGACATCGTCTACATGGTGCGCAAGTTCCGCGAAGGCATGTCGGCCTCCGGCCATGCGCCTGCAGGCATCATCGGCGCGGTCAATCGCACCGTCACCATCGGCAGTCCGATGGGCGTCAAGTTGCCCGCTGTGAAGGCACAGATGAAGCACGTCGAAGAAGATTACGGCCTGCCGATTCCGCTCGATGCCGAAGGTGCCGAGTACATGGTCATGCTGTCCTCGATGGAAATCATCAACTTCCCCGAGTATCTGGGGGCCATCGCCAAGATCATGCATCAGGCCGGCAAGTCCTGGACCCTGTGCTCGACCGCGTTCGAAGCAACCAACGCCGGCATGCAGATCGGCAATTCCGACCTGGCCAAACTGCTGGTCATGCGTATCGTCGATGGTGCCGAGAAGCTCAAGGTGAAGACCGTGATCAGCCCGGAATGCGGTCACGCCTATACGGCGCTGCGCTGGGAAGGCGCCAACCTGATCGGGCGGCCGTTCACCTTTGCGGTCAAACACATCATCGAAGTGTTGGGTGAGTTCCAGGAACAAGGTTTGCTCAAGACCGAAGGTTTCGAGACCGACCGCCTGACCTTCCACGACCCCTGTCAGTTGGCGCGGCGCGGCGGCGTCATCAAGCAGCAACGCAGCCTGATGAATCAAGTTGCGAAGAACTTCGTCGAAATGCCCGAGGCCGGTTTCATGAACTGGTGTTGCGGCGGCGGCGGCGGCGCTTCGGCGATCGAGGAAGGCGAGGAACTGCGGCTGGAGGCGTTCAAGAAGAAAAAATCGCAGCTGGATGCGGTCAAGCCGGATCGTCTGGTCACCGCCTGCGCCAACTGCCGCATCGTTCTCGAAGAAGGCCTGGAGCACTACCAGATGGATATTCCGGTGGTCGGCCTGACCGAGATCATCGCAGAGCACATCCCGGTAAAAGGAGACTGAAGCCATGGCCATCGGTAACGACAAGGAATTCAAGGCGGCTCTGGCCGGCCTTTCCATCGCACAGCAGCGGCAGGTTGCCGCCAGCTTCGTGCAACGGGTATTTCCGCTATCCGGCGATGTGCGGGTCAAAGCGGCGCTCGATGTTGCCGCTCGTGCCGACATCACCGATGCCGAACTGACCGTGGTGTCGCAAGCCGTCAACAGCGCGCGGGTGGAAAGCTTCACCCAATGCGGCAAGGAAACCGACTGGAGCGCGCAGGCCGGCCATTTCGTTGCCAAGGCGGCGGTGGCCTGCATTCGGTCCGCCGAATCCGGCGATAACCTTGCCTGGGACGCCGCGATGCAGGCACGCATGGCGCGTACCTGCGAGACCGTCGCTACCGGCGAAGGTACCGAGAACCGCGAAGCCGGGGAGCAATACCGCATCCTCGAAGCGTTTTTGAACAATTAAGGATTCACGGCCATGACCACAGCACAACGCGTCGTTGTCGACCCCATCACTCGCATCGAGGGTCACCTGCGTATCGAAGCGGAAACCGATGCCAGCGGCAAGATCACCAGCGCTTACTCCGCCGGCACCATGGTGCGCGGCATCGAAATCATTCTGAAGGGGCGCGATCCGCGCGACGCCTGGGCGTTCGCCCAGCGCATCTGCGGCGTCTGCACCCTGGTGCACGGCATGGCATCGATCCGTTCGGTGGAGGATGCGCTGCATCGCGCCATTCCGAGCTACACCATCCCGCACAACGCGGAATTGATCCGCAACCTGATGATCGCCGCGCAGTACGTGCACGATCACGTCATGCACTTCTACCATCTGCATGCGCTCGACTGGGTCGACGTGGTCTCCGCGCTGAAGGCCGACCCGAAGGCGACTTCGGCGCTGGCGCAAAGCATTTCCAGCTATCCCAAGTCCTCGCCCGGTTACTTCGCCGACGTGCAGAAACGCGTGCAGACCTTCGTTGAACAAGGCCAGCTGGGCATTTTCTCCAACGCCTACTGGGGCCACCCGGCCTACAAACTGCCGCCGGAAGCCAATCTGATGGCGGTGGCGCACTACCTGGAAGCGCTGGCCTGGCAACGCGACGTGGTCAAACTGCACGCTATTTTCGGCGGCAAGAACCCGCATCCCAACTTCGTCGTCGGCGGCGTGCCTTCGGCAATCTCGGTGCATACCGCGGTCGAGAACAAGGTTGGTGGTCAATCAGGCACGGCGGTCAACATGGTCGGCCTGCAGACCGTGCAGAACGTCATCAAGCAGATGCGCGATTTCGTCGATCAGGTCTATGTGCCGGATACGCTGGCCATCGCCTCCTTCTACAAGGATTGGGGCGGCATCGGCGATGCCGGCGGCAATTTCCTGTCGTTCGGCGATCTGCCCTCTAAGAGCTTCTGGGACACCGATTCCTACCTGATCCCGCGTGGCGTCATCCTCAACCACGACATCTCCAAGATCCATCCCATTGATCTGGACGCGGACAACGAGATCCAGGAGTTCATCAATCACTCCTGGTACAAGTACAGCCAGGGCGACAACCAGGGGCTGCACCCGTTCAAGGGCGAGACCGAGCTCAACTACACGGGCCCGAAACCGCCGTACGAGCATCTCGACGTCGACAAGAAATATTCCTGGCTCAAATCGCCGCGCTGGCAGGGCAAGTCGATGGAAGTCGGCCCGCTCGCCCGGGTATTGATGATGTATGCCAATACGGAATGCGGCGGTCACAAGCAGACCAAGGAACTGGTCGACTACACGCTGAAAACGCTGGACGTGCCGGTCACCGCGCTGTTCTCGACGCTGGGCCGCACCGCGGCGCGCACGCTGGAATCGAAGATTCTGGCCGACAACATGCAGGGCATGTTCGATCAGCTGATGGCCAACATCAAGGCCGGCGACGTGCGTACCTTCAACGATCAGTACTGGGATCCCGCAACCTGGCCGCAGCACATGCACGGCGTCGGCCTGATGGAAGCGCCGCGTGGCGGCTTGAGCCACTGGATCAACATCGACGGCGGCAAGATCAGCAATTACCAGGCGGTCGTGCCGAGCACCTGGAACGCCGGTCCGCGCGACACGCTGGGCCAGCCCGGCGCCTACGAGGCGGCGTTGCAGCACAACCATGTGATGCACGACCCGAAACAGCCGATCGAAATCCTCCGCACCATCCACTCGTTCGACCCATGCATCGCCTGCGCCGTGCATGTGACCGATCCGGATGGCGAGGAACTGGTACAGGTGAAAGTGAAGTAAAGCGCTTCCCCCTCAGGGGGAGCACTGCTGTCGCAGTCACGGTATGGCGCCAAGCTCTGGCGCCAGCCGAAACGACCCGCCAGGCGGGTTGGCAGAGAGAAGTCGAAAATGGAAGACCAACTAAAACGACTGTTAGAAGCCGAATCCCGCGCGCAAGCGATCATCGAAGCGGCCGGCCAGGAGCGACAACGTTTGCTGGACGAAGCACTGGCGGCTTCGCACGACGCGGAACTCCGCTTCGAAAAGGGCCGTGCCGAGTTGCGCGCCCCGTTTCTGAAGGAAGCGCATGGCCGTGCCGAGCAGGCGGTCGCGGAACTCTCCCGCAAATACGAGGAGCGCCAGCGCAATTTGCGCGATATGGCTTCGCGTCACGAACAGGAGGCGGTCGACGCCGCGCTGAACCTGTTGCTTGACCCCGCAGTTTGATTTCGGCCCGGAAGGCCCTGAATCGTGTCTGCCTATCTGAATACTCGCGTCAGTTTGTACTCCGGCCGCCTTTGGCAGGGGGCGGATTTCGACGCCCTGATCGGGTCTCCCGATGCCGAGATCGCGGAAACCCTCTCGGAACGTGGTTTGCCGCAACTGGCAGCGGGATACGGCAGCCAGGATCCCCTCTCGCTGGAGCAGCGCATCATTGCCGAGATCCTCGACGAGACGCGGGTGTTGATACGTCCGCTCACCGGCGATGCGCGCAACTTCCTGATCTACTGGACCGAGCGTTTTGAGATATCCAATCTGAAGACGCTGGTGCGCGGCAAGATGACCGGTGAAAAACCGGCATCCCTGCTTGCCCGACTGACTCCGATGGGTGCATTTGGCCGTCTGGATGCACAGGATCTGGTGCTTGCCGAAGATGTCACAGAACTACTGCGCCGCCTCGAAGCGGGCGCTTATGCCGGCATTGTCAGACATGCCCGCCGCGCTTTCGAGGAAAGCCATGATCCGTTCATCCTCGATGCAGCGCTCGATCATGGCTATTACGAGGGCTTGGCGCGACGCGCGCAGCCCTTGGAAAACGCCGCCGGCGCAGCCTTCCGTCGACTGATGGCAACGCTGATCGACCGGATCAATCTGGTCTGGTTGTTGCGTTACCGCTTTAACTACAACCTACCGCCGGCCCAGGTCTATTTCCTGTTGGTCGCTTCACACTATGCCTTGCCTTCTTCCCGTCTACGCCAGTTGGCCGCGCTGGGCAGTGTGGAAGAAATCCTGGCTGACCTGCCGGAGGGTTTACGCCGCGATCTGGATGGCATCACGGAGATTCCGCTGGTGTTCGCTCGGATGGATCGCATGGCCGCCGATGTGGCGGCCAAAGTGCTGCATTCCGGGGCGCCCGCCATCGCGCGCGCCTTTGCTTATCTGATTCTGCGCGAACGGGATTTACGTTCGGTTCGGGCCGTTTTGCGCGGTCGCCATCTCGGTTTGCCCACCGGCGACATTCGCCAAGCCCTGCATCGCGTGCCGGAAGGAGCCGTGTAATGTTCCGCGCCGAACCTCTCTTGAAAATTCGTTTGTTGATGCTGGCTACCGAGGCGCCGGACGCCGCATTGGAGCTGGCCCGTTTCGGCATGTTCAATCCGGCCGAAAACGAGCACGCAGATTTTCAGCTAACGCTCGACGAATCGCCTGCAGAAAACTATCGCGAAGCCTGGCTACAGGCGGAATCGCGGCTCACCAAGCTGGTCGAGCAATGCGGCGGACTCGGCGAGCTGGTGATTCCGGAAGATGCGGCAGCCCCTTCTCTGGCCGATCTGCAGGAGCTGAACGAATGGTTGAAGACGGTCTGGACGACCTGCATGACCGAGCATGAAGCCGAGATGCGTACGCAGGACGATCAGCGCCATCTCGAAGCGCTGGAAGAAACCCTGGAGAAGCTGGAACTGCTGAATGTCGATTTATCCCAGTTGCTGCGTCCGGATGGCTTGTTGGCCGTGAATATCGGCAGCCTGCCGGCGGCCGGCGTCAAGCGGGTGGTGGATGCCTTGTCGATTACCGGCTCGCTGGTTTCCGTGTTCGATCGCCATAACGATCAGGTCTACGCCGTGATCGCCGGTCCACGTGATCGCGAGAGCGAGGTGCGCGGCCTGTTGTCGCAGGCTGGCTGGCGCGAGTTGCCGGTGCCGGTGGAACTGCGCACCCACCCGCAGGCTGCCCGTGCCTGGCTGGTAGAAGAGCGCGCGCGGGTGGATGGGCGCACCGGCGCTCAATGCAAGGTGATGGACAATTTGCGGGGACAGTTCCGGCCGCGCATGGATGAGGCCCGATTACGCGTGGCGTTGGCGCGCCCTCTGGCCGAAGCCGCATTGATCGGTGTTCGCGGCAAAGGCGGTCTGGCGGGTATGGCTGGCTGGATTCCACGCCGTCGTGCCGACGCCTTGCGAGAATTGCTGGAAGAACGTTTCCACGGGCGCTATCTCCTGAATCTGGAAGCGCCGGAGGCGCACGAGGCCGTCAAGGTCCCTTCGCTGGTGCGTTATCCGGGGTGGTTGCAGCCTTTCGTGCCGCTGGTAAAAAGCTACGGTGTGCCACGTTACGGCGAGTTCGATCCGACTCTGCCGTTCGCCTTCACGTATCTGTTGCTGTTTGGCGCGATGTTCGGCGATGTCGGCCATGGTGCCGTGATTCTGCTGCTGGCCGCAGCCCTGTACCGGCGCCTGGGTCGAGCTGCCTGGATCGGCATGGCGGCGGGGGCGTCTTCGATTCTTTTCGGTTTTTTCTACGGCAGCATCTTCGGTTACGAGGACATCGTGCAGCCGCTCTGGCTGTCGCCGCTGCACGATCCGATTCGGGTGTTGAGCGTCGCTGTCGCGTTTGGCGTCGGCTTCATCGTCCTGACTCTGCTGGTCAACGCACGCAACCGGTTTATCGCGGGCCACACGGGCGAAGCGCTGTTCGATTCCACGGGTATCGCCGGGCTGGTTTTCTATCTTGGCGCGGTTGGCAGTGTGGTCAGCCTTACCGGCGCGGTCGATCTGGCGCAACCAGCTGCCGTGCTGGCATTGCTCGGTATCGGTACGGTGGCTGTGTACAAGTGGGTGGAAACCCGGGCCGGTTGGGGTGAACGCGCGCTCGTCACCGCCATCGAGACACTCGAAACCGGTATCAACCTGTTTGCCAACACGCTGTCCTTCATGCGTGTCGCCGCGTTCAGCCTCAATCATGTGGCGTTGGCGTTGGCGATCTTCACGCTGGCCAACGGTCTGGACGCGGCGGGCCACTGGTTCACTATCGTCCTGGGCAATGTCGTAATCATCGTGTTGGAAGGTGGCATCGTCGCAATCCAGGCGTTGCGTTTGATGTACTACGAAGGCTTCTCGAGGTTTTTCAGCGGGGATGGTGTGGAATTTTTGCCGCTGCGACTGTCGCCGGAACGGGGCAGGGTTTGATCGCGCGGTTGGTTTACTTAACGTCAAGGAGAAAAAGATGAGCTGGCTGATCGCATTGATGGGGTTGTCCGTGGCGGCAACCATAGGCGCAGGTGTCTGGCTGGAACTCAAGCCGCGCCGCTTGCCGGCGCCGACCTGGCTTAAAGGCGGTTTGTTGGCCAACGTTACCCTGTTCGGTATGGGCATCGCCGGCGCAATGCTCATCGGCGTGCAGGAAGTTCTTGCGGCGGAACCCGCTGCGGCCGGGCTGATGGAAATTTCCATGGGCAAGGGGCTGGCTCTGATCGGTATCGGTCTGCCAACTGCGCTGGCGGCGATCGGCGCCGGCATCGCGCTGGGTCCGGTCGGCTCCGCCTCGCTGGCGGTGATCGCCGAGAAGCCGGAAATGTTCGGCCGCACACTGATCTACATGGGCCTGGCCGAAGGGATCGCGATTTACGGCCTGGTCATGTCCATTCTGTTGCTAGGCAAGATCTAGGAGCAAGCTGGTGCGCCACGAGACCGATACTCCGCTTTCGAGCGCCCGCCTGGTGGTGCTCGGCAGCGCCGGTTTGACCGATGGGTTCAGCCTGATCGGTGCCGAGGTGCACGCCGATGCGGATCCGGCCAAGGTGGAAGAAGTGCTCGGCCAACTAGTGAAAAGCGGCGACGAAGCGCTGGTCTTGCTGGAAAGCCATCTTGCTCACGTCGGTGGCCATTGGCTTGACCGATTGCGTAATGAAGGCGGCCGTATCGTCGTCACCGAATTGCCGCCCCTGGCCGCGCCCTCCGATTACTCGCCCGCGGTGGACGATGTCGTACGCGCCGTGCTCGGGCCGGAAGCTTTGAAGTAGGCAGAAAAATATGGATACCGATACCCAAGTCACCCAACTCGAAGCGGCGCTGCTGCGTCAGGCCGAAACCCTGGCGCGCGAACAACGCCAGAATGCCGAAGTGCTGCGCGCGCGCATCCTGGCCGAGTCGGCCGACAAATTGAAGCTGGCGGAAGATCGCGAGGTGCTGGCTGCCAAGGCTGAAGCCGAGCGCATGGTGCGACGTCAATCGCAAGCGGCGGAAACGCGGCTGGCTTCCGAACTCGATCGCCTGCGCTGGGCGTTGACCGAAGCCACTCTGGCCGGGGTCAAGTTGGCGTTTCAGGAATTGGTCGACGATGAAGCGGCCTATCTGGGCGTGCTTGAGCAATGGTTGGCGGCAGCGGCCCGGGCGCTTCCGGCTGGCGATCTGGTGGCCGAGGTAAGGCGAGAGGATGGCAAGTTTCTGGCGAACGTCTGGAGCGATCTGAGTGCGCGTGCCGCGCCCGGTCGCCAAGTGACCTTGCGTAGCCACTCGCATCAGAGTGAAGGTGGAATCCGCGTCTTGATGGCCGACAACCGGGCGCAGCTCGACCAGACCTTCGAAGCGCGTCAGACGCGCCTTGCCGATGAACTGGCGCGGGTGGCGATGGAACGACTGTTCGCCAGCGCGCCTGATTTGGGTACTTTGGTCCACGGATAACGATTAGGAAAAGCGATGGGCAAAATTCTGGAAATCAATGGCCCTCTGGTGAAGCTGGAGTTGCCGGAAACCGTGCTCGGCGAGCAGGTGCGCGTCGGCCGTCTCGGCCTGGTCGGCGAGGTGATCGGCCGGGATGGAGAAACCGCGCTGGCACAACTTTACGAAGACACCGCCGGCCTGCGTCCGGGCGAAGAAGCGCAGGGCCTGGGCTGGCCGTTGTCGGTGGAACTCGGGCCGGGTTTGCTGGGCGCCATCTTCGACGGCGTGCAGCGTCCGCTGCAGGCGGTCTGGGAGCAGAGTGGCGACCGCATGGCGCGTGGCGTCGCGGTGCCTTCCCTGCCGCGCGACAAGCGCTGGCGCTTCGTGCCGGATGCGCATCGCCGCGCCGGTACCGCGCTGGCTGGCGGCGACGTGCTGGGTACGGTGCAGGAAACCGAATCCATCCTGCATCGCATCCTGACGCCGCCACTGCTGCGTGGCGAGTTGCTGGAACTGGCGCCGGAAGGCGATTACACGATCGAGGAGACGATCGGACGCGTCCGCCTGTTCGATGGCCGCATCGAGAAACTGCATCTGTTCCACCGCTGGCCGGTGCGCACGCCGCGTCCGTTCCGCCAGCGCGACCATGCCGTGGCGCCGTTGATCACCGGACAACGCATCCTGGATACCTTCTACCCGCTGCTGAAAGGCGGCAAGGCGGCGATTCCTGGCCCGTTCGGCGCCGGCAAAACCATGCTGCAGCAGCAGATCGCGCGCTGGTGCAATGCCGAGATCGTGATCTATGTCGGCTGCGGCGAGCGCGGCAACGAACTCACCGACGTGCTCGAATTCATGCCCGAACTGAAAGACCCGCACACCGGCCGGCCGCTGATGGAGCGCACGCTGCTGGTGGCGAATACCTCGAACATGCCGGTGGTGGCGCGCGAAGCCTCGGTCTATGTCGGCATCACGCTGGCCGAATATTTCCGCGACCAGGGCCTCGACGTGGTCATGGTGGCGGATTCCACCAGCCGTTGGGCGGAAGCGCTGCGCGAAGTGGCCGGCCGCCTCGGTCAGATGCCGGTGGAAGAGGGCTATCCCGCCTATCTCGGTTCCCGCCTGGCAGCTTTCTACGAACGCGCCGGTCGCGTCGAGACGTTGAGCGGTGGGCATGGCTCGGTCACGCTGATCGGCGCGGTATCGCCGCCCGGCGGCGACTTCTCGGAACCGGTCACCAGCCACACCAAGGAAATCATCCAGACTTTCTGGGCGCTGTCGAAGGAACTCGCCGACGCACGCCATTACCCGTCGGTCGACTGGCTGGAAAGTTTCTCCGGCTATATCGGCTCGGCCGCCAAGTGGTGGGCGGAAAACGTCGACCCGAACTGGGAAAGCGAACGCGCCGAAGCGCTCGACCTGCTTGCCGCTTCCGAAGAATTGCAGCGCATCGTCAATCTGGTCGGCGTCGAGGCGCTGTCCAGCGAGCAACGCTGGACGCTGGAAGCCGCCGGCCTGATCAAGGAGGGCTTGCTGCAACAGTCAGCTATCGACGAAATCGACAGTTTTGCCTCGCCGGAAAAACAGTTTGCGTTGCTCAGCGCCATGCTGGAAATCTTCCGCCAGGGCATGAAGCTGGTGAAGCTCGGCGCACCGGCGCGCAGGTTGATCCAGATGCCGCTGCTGGCGCAGGCGCGACGCTGGAAGAGCCAGCACAAGTCCGAGGACATCGACGCACTGAGAGCCAAGATCGCCGCGATTCCGGGCGAATTCGACAAGTTGATGCTGGAATACGAACAGACCGCCTGATATCGCTACACCACGGGTAAGACCATGAAAAACATCGAATTCCGAACTGCATCTTCCGCCCAGGGCGGCCTTCTCGTGATGAGCGGCGTGCCCGGCGTCTCGGCGGGTTCCCGCGTACAACTGCGCGACCATGCCGGACGCCTGCGTTCCGGTCTGGTCATTCGCGCCGCCGACGATGCCGTGCTGGTGGAAGTGTTCGAAGGCACCGACGATCTCGATCTGGAGCGCACCTGGGTTCGCTTCCTCGACGAGCCATTCAAGCTGCCGGTATCGCGCGACATTCTCGGTCGTATCTTCAATGGTGCCGGGTTGCCGCGCGACGGCCGGCCGCCGATCATTTCCGGCGACCGCCGCGACGTCAACGGCGAGCCGCTCAACCCGGCGGCACGCGCCTATCCGCGCGAATTCATCCAGACCGGCATTTCCGCCATCGACGGCATGAACTCGCTGACGCGCGGCCAGAAGTTGCCGATCTTCTCCGGTGGCGGCCTGCCGCATAACCGGGTGGCGGCGCAGATCGTGCGTCAGGCCAAGTTGCTTGGCGAGGAATCGTCCGAATTCGTCGTGGTGTTTGCCGCCTTTGGTGCTTCGCATGCCGATGCCCGCTTCTTCCAGGAAAGCTTCGAAGAGTCCGGCGTGCTTAACAAGGTCGTGATGTTCCTCAACCTGGCCGACGAGCCGGTCATCGAACGCCTGCTGACGCCGCGTGCCGCGCTGACTGCGGCCGAATATCTGGCTTTCGACCTGGATTACCACGTGCTGGTGGTGATGACCGACATGACCGCCTACGCCGAGGCGCTGCGCGAAGTCGCCGTTTTGCGCGGCGACGTGCCGGCGCGCAAGGGCTATCCCGGCTATCTGTATTCCGATCTGGCGGAAATCTACGAACGCGCCGGACGCATCAAGAACCGGCGCGGTTCGATCACGATGATTCCGGTGCTGTCGATGCCGTCCGACGACATCACCCACCCGATTCCCGACCTGACCGGCTACATCACCGAAGGCCAGATCGTGCTGGGCCGCGAGCTGGCCAACCAGAACGTCTATCCGCCGGTCACCGTGCTGCCGTCGCTGTCGCGCTTGATGAAGGACGGCGTCGGCAAAAACTTCACGCGTGAGGATCATCCGCACGTCGCCAGCCAGCTCTTCGCCAGCTACGCCAAAGCACTGGAAGTGCGCGGCCTGGCGGCGATCATCGGCGCCGAGGAACTGTCCGACGCCGACCGGCGTTATCTGGAATTCGCCAATGCCTTCGAGCGCCGCTTCATCGGCCAGGGCGAGGACGAGGACCGCAGTGTCTACGAGACGCTCAATCTGGCCTGGGATCTGCTGTCGATGCTGCCGGCGGATGCGCTGATCCGCGTGTCGGAAGAAGAACTGGCGAAATATCACAAGGGGCAGGCAACAGCGGCCGCGGCGTGAGATCGCCATGAAAAAACGCCTTTCCGTCCCCCCCACCAAGAGTGCCCTGCTGCAGGTCGGCCGCCAGGTCAAGTTCCTTGAACAGGGCCGCCAGATGCTGGAGAAGAAGCGCGACCTGCTCACGCGACTGGTTTACGAACGCCTGGCGCAATATCGCGAGTTGCGCGCGCAGACGGTCGCCGAACTGGCGGAGGCGTATCACTGGCTCGGCATCGTGCAGATGCGCATGGGTGGCCAGATGTTGCGTCAGGCCAGTGTGGGGCTGAAACAGGCTGTCGCAATCCGGGTGGTGGCGCGTTCCAGCGTCGGCGTCGAATACCCCAGCGTCAGCGCCGAACCGTTGCCGCTGCAGCCAGTCGGTTTGATGTGGACCGACGTCAGCTTCGACGAAGCGCGCCTGCGCCTGCGGGAACTTACCGTGACGCTGGCGCGTCTCGGCGAGGCGGAGAACGCCTTGTGGCGTTTGCTGGCGGCCAGCCGGAAGACCCAGAAACGGGTTAATGCCTTGAAATACAACATCATTCCCCGCTACGTGGCGACGGTGCACCATATCCGCGCCGCGCTGGAGGAGGATGAGCGCAACACCCTGTTCCAGATCAAGGTGCTGCGCGCGAAGGCTGCGAAGGAAGCCAGCGCCGCTTGATCCCTTGTTGACCGGGCGAGGGATTTTTGTCGTGCCAATCCAAGGAGGAAGCCATGCATAAATCCCTGTACGCCTTGCTGCCCGTGCTGTGTGCGCCCTTGCTGGCGCACGCCGAAACGCCGATGCTGATCAGGATTCCGCGTCTGACCCTGGAAGCCTCCGAGCGGGTGGCGCAAGCCGCGGTCGCGGCCTGCCGCAAGGAAGGCATCCAGATCGGCGTGACCGTGGTCGACCGCAGCGGCGACGCCATGGTGTTCATGCGCGACACCCTGGCACCGCGCGTCACCATCGAAATCAGCCGGCAGAAGGCTTACACGGCAGTCAACTTCAACGCGCCGCTGTCCACCATGGAGAACCGCTTCACCAAGCCGTTCGCCGTCGGCAAAGTGGACGGTCTGGTGTTCTCCGCGGGCGGCATCCCGATCGAAGCGGCCGGCAACATCGTCGGCGCGGTCGGCGTCTCCGGCGCGGCGACCGGCGAACAGGACGAAGCCTGCGCGCGCGAAGGCATCAAGGCCATCGCTTTCGACCTGGAAATGGCCGGCCCCTGATTCCCCTCTGGTTGTCCGGCAACGCCTACAGCCCGCCTCGGATTGCCGATTTCCCGTTTGACCCAACGCGGCATCCGCTTGAACCGGATGCCTTGAGCTGCTCATCGCCTGCTGACGGGTGGCGCTTGGCCGAGTGAAGTCACGTGGCCGGCCAAGACACCAAAGCTCGACGGAACTATTGCAATTCACAATCAATCAGATGAGTGCGGTTCTCATTTGAGAGGTTCCATTTGAGTTTATGAATGCCCAATCTTGAAGGAGGTTTTCTTCTTGATCGCAGCAACTATCCAGGATGTGCCGAATTCTTCGTTAGCCAGTCATTTCCCAATACCGGGTCGCGTATCGGCGTTGACGAATGACGCGGATTCCCCAGTGTCCACGCCGAGTTCCATCGTGGATCTGGGTGGGGTCGTGGTGCGATTTCCCATCACATACAACGCTTTCGGACGTTTGGAGACACAATCGCCGCCGGTTTCATCCGACTTTGCAGTTGCTGCCGGAAGCGGGAATACGCCGGCATCGTCAAGTCCTTCCGTCTCGACATCCCCGCCGATTACGACGACCGTAACTCCTGTCACTGCATCTGATACCGTATCACCAACTGCGGCTGGCGTAACTGTTCCCACCGACACGCCGGCTGCTGCAGCGACCCCTCCAGCCGATACGCCTGCGCCCAGTGTTGCAGCAACCCCTGCCGCAACCCCCACCGATGCTGCAGCCGTGACCGTTCCCGCGGTCGCGCCGACCGATGCAGCTGCACCGCCGGCCGTCACGCCTGTTCCGATCATTGCAACACCCTCCACCGCTGCTGCAGCCGCAACCGTTCCCGCAGTCACGCCGGCTGGTGCAGCAACATCGCCGGTCGTCACGCTTGCACCAATAGTTGTTGCAGCAACCCCCGCCGCTGCTGCAGCCGCAACCGTTCCCGCAGTCGCGCCGGCTGGAGCAGCTACGGCGCCGGTCATCACGCCTGCGCCAGCCGTTGCAGCAACCCCCGCCGCTGCTGTAACCGTTCCCGCAATTACGCCGACAGTCGCGGCGGTACCTCCAACTGTTGCAACGCCGCCCGTTGTATCCGCAGCCAGCGTCGCCAACCCGGTCACCCCGCAGCCTGTCGCGACGACAGGCGAAGGCGTTCGTACGGCCATTCCGAATATTGCGGCGACAACGCCGCTTGCCACGCCAGCGCCGCTTGTCGCGATGCCTCCCGTTGCAGTCGCAGTTACTCCCCCGGTCGCGACACCTGCAGCGAATATCCCGGTAACCGCCACGCGTGCGCCAAGCGCTGTCGCCTCCGCCAGCGAGGCGTCCGCGGAAGCCGCGCCTACGGTCACTTCGTCTCCTGCGAGCACAGTCCCGGCCATTGCGCCGGCGCCGAGCGTCGCCGCTACGCCCGCGCCTGCTGCGGCAATCGCAGCGCCGGTCGCGTTTGCCGGCGAGGATGCGGCCACCTTGTCCCACAACAATGTCGTGTGGAATCCATCCTACGCAGGCATCGCCGCCTCGCTGTATGTGAACGCGATGATTTACCGTTCGCAACAGACATCAGCCGCTGTGTTGGCGAAATCCATCGGAAGTTTTCCGCCAATAGCCGAGGTTCCTGCCGCGACGGCAGCGGCGCTTGACCGTAATGGCCCCGCCGATGATTCGCGCACGGGCGCCAGCCTGAATCGGTAAATCGCTGTAGGCGTTCTGGTCGGGAATGCCGCCGCTCGATCTTGTCAGCCAGGGGCGAATGGCTCGACGCATATGTACCGGAGGGGCCGAATGTGGCAGCGAGACAAGAGGCTGGAACGCGAAAACGGGGTGAGGCGTCCGATCGGGCACAAGATCTACGGCATCACCGGACTGTTGCTGTTGCTGATGGCGCTGGTGACGTTGATCTCCAGCATCAATCTCGGCCGCGTCGACCGCCAGATGTCGCTCCTGTCCGACTATTACATTCCGCTCGACCAGATACTCGGCGACATTCGCTACCACCATCTGATCCAGGGCTTGCTGCTGGAGCGTTCGTTGAATGCCGATTCGACGCTCACCTCTTTGCCGCAGGCCCGCAAGACGGCCCAATCCGCTGCTGCTGCACTCGGCGATTGCGAGTACGAAACCTATTCGGCAACCAGCCGGAAGCTGCGTGAGGCGATCAAGGCGCCGGCGGAGCGGGCGTTACTGGGCTTCGAGCTGAACCGGTACTGCGGCGACCGCAAGACACAGTTGGCCACGGCGCTGGTGAACAAGGCGTTGACGCTGCCCGATGTGCTCGACGACGCGGTGCTGGTGCGCGAATTCACGCAGTTGCAGGGAGAGCTGCAGCGGATTCCGGAGGCGCGCGCGAGCATGAGCGCCAGTGTCGAGAAGTTCGCGGCGCAGTCCCGGACCGCCGACGTCCAGGCCGTGAAATTCCTGAAGGAGCAGATGGAGAGCGACCGGCGCCTGGTCGGCCGCGCCAGCAATGCAGTCAGTCGCCTGCTGCACAGCATCACCCGCGAGGCCGCAGCGAAGGCGCGGCAGGTGGAACGCAGCACCATGTTGTTGCCGGACATCATCGGCCTGCGCAAAGGGATTCCCGCCTTCAATGTCCGCATCGGCCTCGCCACGGGCGAGGTCACCGCCGGCAGCATCGGCTCGGAGGAAGCGAAGAGCTACACGGTCATCGGCGACACGGTCAATCTGGCCTCCCGACTGGAAGCGGCCAACAAGGCCTTCGGCACTTACTTGCTGATCAGCGAGACCACCCGCAACCTGGCCGGCGACGCCATCGAGACGCGCGATCTGGCCGGCATCCGGGTGCCGGGCAAGAACGAATGGGTACGCGTCTATGAGTTGTTGGGGCTGAAAGGCGAGGTCGAGGCAACGCTGCTGCAACTGCGCGATCGCTTCGAATCCGGTTTGCACTGCTACCTGGCGCGAGACTGGGATGGCGCCGAGGCGCATTTCGCCGCCTGCCGCGATCTTCTCCCCGAAGATCCCCCCAGCCGCGTCTTTCTCGGTTTGGTCGCTCGCTTCCGCGCGCAGCCGCCGGCGCCGGATTGGGATGGCGTGCTGGAGCTGACCAAATAGGTTGCTAGTGTGGGGGGGTGCGTGAACGTAAGCGCAGGCCCATGTGGGTCGGGCTTCAGCCCGTATTGTCACTGGAGTGCCGGCTTCGTCATTCCGATCGGACGAACGAGCCGGCTGGAAGCCGGCGCTCCAGCAGGGCGCCACATCAGCGCGTTGATCCGGCCTCGATGTTGTCGATCAGCCGCGTGCAGCCGAGGTGGGCGGCGGCCAGGACGACCAGTTCGGCTTCATTTTCCTGCGGCGGCAACAAGGTGCTCCGACTGCGCACGGCGACATAATCGACCTGCCAGCCATGCCGGGCCAGTTCCGCCGCCGCGTTCTGCTCGATACGCGCGAAATCCCGATTGCCCGCGTCGATTTGTTGTGCGGCAGCGCGCAAGACGCGATACAGACGCGGCGCCTCGGCGCGTTCCTCGCTGGCGAGATAG
Organism: Hydrogenophilaceae bacterium; assembly: GCA_031426735.1. Classification (GTDB taxonomy): domain Bacteria; phylum Pseudomonadota; class Gammaproteobacteria; order Burkholderiales; family Thiobacillaceae; genus PFJX01. Next base: position 41,880 of record JASJPK010000022.1, read on the forward strand.
CCGTTGCGCGACGACAAGGCCAATCCGTCCTCGGCCCGCCCGGTTTCGCCTGCCAGCATGACGATGGGCAGATTGAACTGGCGCACCATGCCCTTGAGGATGAACAACTGCTGGTAATCCTTCTTGCCGAACGCGGCATAGCGCGGCTGCACCATGTCGAACAGTTTCAGCACCACCGTTGCGACACCCTGGAAATGGCCGGGTCGATAGTGACCGCAGAGTTCGTCGGCGAGCGGTGGCAGCACGCTGAAGGTTTGCGGTTCCGGGTACATCTCGTGTCCATCCGGCGCGAACACGATGTCGCAACCGGCCGCTTCGAGTTGTGCGCAGTCGGCGTCCAGCGTGCGCGGGTAGCGGCCGAAATCCTCGCCGGCGCCGAATTGCAGCGGATTGACAAAGATGCTGGCGACCACCGGCTGGCCATGCTGTTTCGCCAGTTCGATCAGCGAAATGTGGCCGCTGTGCAGGTTGCCCATGGTCGGCACAAAAGCGGTTTCGCGCGCATCGGCCAGTGCGCTGCGCAGTTCGGCGACGGTATGGATCAAGCGCATCAGAAAGTGTGCTCCGCGCCGGGAAACTCGCCGGATTTGACCGCCGCGACATAGGCGCGGATCGCCGCGGCCAGATCGCCGGCACCAGTCATGAAATTCTTTGCGAAACGCGGCGGTTTCGGTGTCAGGCCGAGGATGTCCTGCAGCACCAGCACCTGGGCATTGCAGTGCGGACCGGCGCCGATGCCGATGGTGGGAATGCCGAGGTGTTGGGTGACTTCTTCCGCCAGCACCGAGGGTATCGATTCCATCAACAGCATCTGCGCGCCGGCGCTTTCCATGTCGCCGGCGTCCTGCAGCAGTTGCGTCGCGGCGCCGGCATCGCGCGCCTGGGCACGGTAGCCGGTGGTGTTGACCGATTGCGGCATGAGGCCCAGATGCGCGCACACCGGGATGCCGCGCTGGGTCAGGAAACGCACGCTGTCGAGCATGATCGCGCCGCCCTCCAGCTTGACCATGTTGGCGCCGGCCGCCATCAACCGGGCGGCGGAGTCGAATGCCTGCTCCGGGCTCTTCTGATAGCTGCCGAACGGCAGGTCGACCATCACGAAGGCTTTGTCGGCGGCGCCGCGCGTGACCGCGTCGGTGTGATAGATCATCTGCTCCAGCGTCACCGGCAAGGTCGAGGCATGGCCCTGTACGGTCATGCCGAGCGAGTCGCCGACGAGCAGGACGTCGACGCCGTTGTCGGCCAGCAGGCGGGCGAAACTGGCGTCGTAGCAAGTCAGGACACTGAGCTTTTCGCCTTTTTCGGCGCGGGCAAGCAGTTGCGGCAGATACATGATGTTGCCTCCGGCTGGCGCGGCTGGAACTCAGGCGCCCAGATTGAAAAATTCACGCGCGCCGCGCATGTCCTGGATGCGCTGCAGCAGCAATTCGAAGTCGGCGTCCTTGTCGGCGAAGTTGAGGTTTTCGCTGTTGACTATCAGCAGCGGCGAGGCCTCGTAATGATAGAAAAACTCGCTGTACGCGTTGGACAACTCGGTTAGATAGGTTTCGTTGATCTGGCGTTCATATGCGCGCCCGCGTCGCTTGACGCGTTCCAGCAGCGCGGCGGGTTTGGCCTGCAGATAAATGACCAGATCCGGCGCGGCGGCCTGCGGTTTGAGGCCGTCGTAGAGTTGGCGGTAGAGGCGGAATTCGGCTTCGTCGAGGATGAATTTGGCGAACAGCAGATCTTTTTCCAGCATGAAATCCGCCACCCGCGCCGGACTGAACAGTTCGCCCTGACCGAGGCGGCGCGCCTGATCGACGCGGGCGACCAGGAAGAACAGTTGCACCGGCAGCGCGTAGCGACGGCGATCTTCGTAGAAACGCGGCAGGAAAGGATTTTCATCGGCGTTTTCCAGCACCAGTTCGGCATCGAGCCGCGCCGCCAGCTTGCGCGCGAGACTGGTCTTGCCGGCCCCGATCGGGCCTTCGACAACGATATGGCGGAAACGGCTGAACATCTTCAAACGGAGAGGGTTATTGGCAGCCTGCCACGCGCGTCGCTTCAAGCGGCAGTCGCACGATGTCGCTACGCTGCACTTTTGCTAGACAGTCGGCGACGCGGCCATGGCCGGGAATCGATGCGTCGGCGGCGATTTCCGCGAGCGGGACGAGGACGAAGGCACGCTCGGCCATGCGCGGGTGCGGCAGCGTCAGGCCGTGTTCGTGCATGACCAGGCCGTCGTACAGCAGCAGGTCGAGATCCAGGCTGCGCGGCGCATTCTTGAAGGTGCGGTTGCGGCCATGCCGCGCTTCGATGCTGAGCAGGGCGGAGAGCAGCGCGCGCGGTGACAGCTGTGTGACGACGCTGGCTGCCGCGTTGATGAAATCGGGTTGTTCGGCGTAACCGACCGGTTTCGATAAATACAACGCGGAGCACGCGGTCAGGCGGGTGTCCGGCAGGCAGTCGAGTTCGGCCCAGGCGCGTTCGATTTGCGCGACCGGGTCGCTGAGATTGGAACCGAGGGCGATATAGGCGGCGATTTCAGCCAAGCTTGACCTCGACGGCGGCTTCGCTCCCTGACTTCGTATTGCTGCGACTGCGTCGGCGGCGTTTCGATTTGGCTTCGCCGGCCTGCGGTTTGATCAGCATCGCCTCGCGTTCGCTGTCGCTGGCATCCGGAAAGCGCGTCCACCAGTCGGCCATTTCCTGTTCGGCGTCGTTGCCCTTGGCGCGGATGAGCAGGAAATCGTAGCCGGCGCGGAAGCGCGGGTGCGACAGCAGGCGGAACGGGCGTGCGCCGTGGCGTTGTTCGAAGCGCGATTGCAGCGACCAGATTTCCTTGATCGTGCCGTCGAAGCGGCGCGGGAAGGCGAGAGCCACGCGCTGGCGTTCGAGCACGGCATCCATTGCATCGTACAAGGCGGGCTGATCGTTCTGGCCGCTGGCCTGATTGCGCCGCCACTCGGCCTGCATGTCGAACCACAACAGACAGGCCAGCATGAAGGCGGGCGAGGCGGAGTGGCCTTGGCGCACGCGTTCGTCGGTGTCATGCAGCGCGGCATGCAGGAATTTTTGCCGTTCCGCGTCGTCCAGAATGGCATCCAGCATGGGCAGCACGCCATGGTGCAAGCCTTCGGCGCGCAACTGGCGCACACCGCGCTCGGCATGGCCGGAGAGCAGCAGCTTCATCATTTCGTCGAACAGCCGCGACGACGGGATGCGTTCCAGCATCGGCGCCAGTTCGGCGATGGGCGCGCGCGTGGCGGGATCGATATGGAAATCGAGTTTGGCGGCGAAGCGTGCCGCGCGCAGCATGCGCACCGGGTCTTCGCGGAAGCGCTGGACGGGATCGCCGATGATGCGCAGCACTTTTTTCTTGGCGTCTTCGACGCCACCGTGCCATTCCCAGACTTCCTGCGTTTCCGGGTCGTAATACAGCGCATTGACGGTGAAGTCGCGTCGTTCGGCATCTTCCGCCTGGCTGCCGAACACGTTGTCGCGCAGCAGCATGCCGTCTTCGGCCTGGACGCGTGAATCGTCGTCTTCCTCGGCTTCTCGTTCCGTTTCCTTTTCCGGCGTGGCAGCACGGAACGTGGTGACTTCGATGGTGTCGGCGCCGCAATACACATGGACGATCTGGAAGCGGCGTCCGATCAGGCGGGAGCGCCGGAATACGCGGCGGACTTCTTCCGGCGTGGCATTGGTGGCGACGTCGAAATCCTTCGGTTCGCGCCCCAGCAGCAGGTCGCGCACGGCGCCGCCGACCACGAAGGCGCTGTAGCCGGCTTCCTTCAGCGCGCGCGTGGTTTTCAGTGCGCAGGAATGGATTTGTTCGCGCCGGATGCCGTGCGCGTCGAGCGGGAGAATGCGCGGACCGCTTGCTGCGGTGGGGCGCGCGGCTTTGCCGAACACTTTTTTGATGAACCGGCGAATCATGGCTGCCGGAAGTGGAATTCGTTCATGGGGTACGGTCTCACAGGGGTGTCCCAAAGCGCGGAATTATACACATCGCCCATGCCGGGCCGGCCTTGCCGGGGGCTGCCTCGCAGGCTACATTAGCGTGCGTTTTTGCATCCACTTTGTGCCTTCAAGGACTCATCGCAGTGTTAGCTCTCATACAAGCCGCAGGCTGGCCGATCTGGCCGCTTGTAATCGCCTCCGTGCTGGCGCTGGCGATCATTTTCGAACGGGCTTATACCCTGCGCCGCTCGCTGGTTATTCCGGCCAATCTGCTCGATCAGGTCATCGCCAATTTTCGTCAGCATGGGGTTAATCCCGACCTGCTGCGCGCGCTTTCCGAAGGCTCGCCGTTGGGCCGCATTCTGGTCGCAGGCATCCGCAATCTGGGCGTCAGCCGTGAATTGATGAAAGAGTCGCTGGAAGAGGCCGGTCGCGCCGTGGCGCATGACCTGGAGCGCTATCTGATGACGCTGGGCACCATCGCTTCGGTGGCGCCCCTGATGGGCTTGCTCGGTACCGTGGTCGGCATGGTCGAGATTTTCGGCTCGCAGTCGCCGACCGGCGGCAATCCGGCGGTATTGGCGCACGGCATTTCGGTGGCGCTCTACAACACGGCGTTCGGTTTGATCGTGGCCATCCCCAGCATGATCGCTTATCGCTTCTTCCGCGGTCGCGTCGATGCGTATCTGGTCGAGATGGAGCAGCAGGCCGTGCGTCTGGTCGAAGTCGTGCATGGCGAGAGGAAGTAATCTCGCCATGCAGTTCCGTCGAAGCCGCCGCGATGAGCCGGAAATCAATCTGATCCCGCTAATCGACGTGTTGTTGGTCGTGCTGATTTTCTTGATGGTCACCACGACCTACGCGCGTTTTTCGGAACTGCAGATCAATCTGCCCGAGGCCCAGGGCGACAGCGCCAAGGAAATGCCGCAGCAGATCAGCGTCGGCGTCGATGCGCAGGGCGGTTATGCGGTCAACGAAGCCGCCGTCGCCGGGGTTTCCGTCGAACGCTTGGTTGCATCGCTGCAGGCCGCGGCCGGTGGCCAGAAAGACCCCGTCATCGTGATTTCCGCCGATGCGCAGGCGACCCATCAGGCGGTCATCCGCGTGATGGATGCGGCGCGCCGCGCTGGCTATCCTCGGGTGACTTTCGTGACCCAGAGTTCCGATAGCGGCAATTGAGTCGCTGGTGATCAACGCGCTCTTGCGCTGCTGGTACAGCCGCTGTCCGGCGTGGTTTTTCCCGCTGCATGTCGTGCTGGCGAGGCCATTGAGCTGGTTGTTCGGCCTGCTGGTCCGGCTGCGCCACATCTGCTACCGCCTGGGACTGTTCCGCGTCGAGCGCATGCCGGTGCCGGTCATCGTGGTCGGCAATCTCAATGTCGGCGGTTCCGGCAAGACGCCGTTGACCATTGCGCTGGTGCAATGGTTGTGCCAGGCCGGTTATGCCCCTGGCATCGTCAGCCGCGGTTACGGCGGCAGCGCGCGTAGCGCCATGCCGGTACGGCCGGACAGCGATCCTGCGCTGGTCGGCGATGAGCCGGTGCTGCTGGCGCGGCGGGCGGCCTGTCCGGTCTGGATCGGGCGCAAGCGGGTCGAGGCGGCGCGGCAATTGCTTACTTTTCATCCGGAAGTGAATGTGTTGATCGCCGACGATGGCTTGCAGCACCTCGCCCTGGCACGCGATGTGGAATTGGTCGTGGTCGATGCGGTGCGCGGCTTCGGCAATGGCCGCTTGCTGCCGGCAGGACCGTTGCGTGAACCGCTGGCACGCCTGGCGAAAGTCGATGCGGTGGTGATCAACGGTACGCAGTCGTTGCCGGCTGCGCTGCCTTGTCCCAGTTTCGCAATGCAGGTTGGCGGCACGTGTTTCGTCAATCTTGCCGAGCCCGATCGATGCGTGGCGGCGGCGCATTTTGCTGGGGAAGCGCATGTAAAAACGCTGCATGCCATCGCCGGCATCGGTCATCCAGAACGATTTTTTACTCAGCTGGCCGGCCTCGGGCTCGACGCGATGCCGCATGCCTTCGCCGATCACCATGCTTATGTCGAGTCCGATCTGCCGACCGGGACTGTGTTGATGACGGAAAAGGATGCCGTCAAATGCGCCCGCATCGGCGGCAACAGTGGGCGCCGCGATCTCTGGTTTCTGGCGGTTGACGCGGTAGTCGATGGCGGACTACAACCCCTGATCATCAATCTTCTGAACGCTCGAACAAGGAACCCGAATGGATCCCAAACTGCTTGAAATCCTGGTCTGCCCGCTCTGCAAGAGCCCCCTGGTACATCACAAGGAAACGCGCGAGCTGATCTGCAAGCCCGATCGCCTGGCTTTCCCGATTCGGGACGGCATTCCCGTCATGTTGATCGACGAAGCGCGGCGTCTGGAGGAAACCGAAGAAGTGGCTTGATCGTGGCGACCAAGATATAGGTGACCTGAATTGGCGACTGCATTCCCGTTGCAAGCCTTGCTGGACCACTCGCGCCATCGCATGGAGGCGGCGGAACGCCTGCTGCGCCTGCTGAAACGCAAGGAAGCGGCGGCGCGTCTGCGTCTGCAGGAACTGCAGGGCTACAAGACCGAGTATCAGGCCCGCTTGTCCGGGGACGGGGCGAGCGGCATGGACATCGTCATGCTGCGCGATTTCTATGCCTTCATGATCAAGCTGGAGGGCGCCATCACGCATCAGGAGGGGGAATGCGTCCAGGCCCAGTCGCATTGGCAGTCGGCGCATGTCAGCTGGCTCGAATTGCGGCAAAAGGTGAAGGCCTACGAGGCGTTGGCCGTGCGCCACGCCCACCAGGAAATGCAGCGCGAGGAGAAGCGGGATCAGCGCATTACCGATGAAAACGCGTTGCGCAAGCATGCCAGTCGAAAGGATGGCTCGCAGTTTTGATCGGTTCGGCACGACGATTGCTTTATCTCCAGTCAGACGGAATGGAGAAATCGAATGGCAGAAATCCAATCGGCGTTGCCGGCGAAGTTTTTACAGATTGCCGGCGCGCATAAAGCGGGCCACAAGGAATTGGTGGCGGCGAGCGCGCAACTCGCCAGTTTTTTCGGTGTGCTGAAATCGCAAATGGCGAAGTCGGATGCGGTTGATGAAACGATTGCGCTCGATATCAAAGCTGACACTCTGCACAAGCCGTTGCAGGTGCAGTCCGATGCCGCCCCGGCTGTGCTGGCGGCAAACAGTTTCGCTCCCCAGATGCCCGCTTTATCGAACGATCCTGCGCTTGCCGCTGCGGTCAACGCTTCCATGCCGGTTTCAAATGCAAATGCACCCGCTGTCGACGTCGCTGTCGAGATGACGCAAAGCGACGAATCCGATTCGATCCTGGTGCGGCCGCGCGGCGAGGTCGATGCAAAACCGCTCGGTTCGGCAAAGCCGGAAGCGCTGCTCAAGACCGCGACGGCGGCAAATGCTGCCGGCACTGGGCAAGGCTTGCCGTTGACGGCGACCTCTCGCCAGGCCGATGGCGCCCCGGTTGCGCCGGACGCCAAGTTGGAAGCGAAGATCGAAGCGGTCGTTTCCCCGACGTTGTCGACGCCGGTTGCGCCGCGGGCAGAGGCGGTGGCGAGCCAGCCGGTTAGCCTGGGGCATTCGTTCGAACAGGCGTTGCGTCAGGTCGAGACGAAAACCCATGCCGCAATCGAAGCGCCGCTACGGAGTGCTTCATTCGTTGCGGAATTGGCTGACAAAGTGGTCTGGTTGGCTGGACGTCAGGGGCAGATGGCCAATCTGTCGCTGAATCCGCCCGAAATGGGCGCTCTGGAAGTACGCCTGACGGTGTCCGGCGGCGACGCCACTGCGCAGTTCTTTTCGCCGAATCCCGGTGTGCGCGATGCAATCGATGCCGCTTTGCCGAAATTGCGTGAGTTGATGGCGCAGGCCGGGCTCAATCTCGGCGAGGCCGAAGTTCGCGATCAGGCTTTCGGCCGACGCGATAACTCCGAAATGCAGGGCCAGGCCTCGGCGAAAGAGATCGATGCCGCTGTCAATCAGGCTGCATTGGCCGGTATCGGTGCGGTCAGGTCGGCAGGCGTGGGTCTGGTCGATCTCTATATTTAGTCCCATAACGCCCTCCCAATACAAAAAACATCCCGCCTGGGGTGGCTGGGGCTGTTTGTCCGCTTGTCATCTCATAATAAAGAACATAAGCTTCTTGAAGGAAGATTCTGTTTTTGTTTGGTATTTCAGCGAGACATTTTCATTCGAGGGCGCGATGGCGAAAGAAGAGGCGGCAGCAGAAGTTGTACCACCGAAGAAAAAAGGCAAGATGCTCATCATCATTCTGGCTGTGGTCGGGGTGCTGGTGATCGGTGGCGGGGTGGGCGCATACCTGTTGCTCTCGAAGCCCGCGACTGAAAAGGATGCCAAGCACGGCGATGAAGCTGCAGCCGACGCCGAAGGTGGCGATGAGGAAGAGCATGGCGACGAGGAGCATCCGCCGGTCTACGTCAAAATGGAGGCATTTACCGTTAATCTTGCCGACCAGGAAAGCTATCTGCAGACCGAGATTCAACTTCTCGTTGCGGATGCCAAGGTGGGCGAGAAATTGAATGCGCGTTTGCCCGAAGTGCGCGATGCCTTGATTCGTTTACTTTCCAGCAAGACCGGCGAGGAACTCTCGCAGCAGGAAGGCAAGGACAAGCTGGCCGTCGAAATTCAGAAACAGATCAATGAGGTTCTGGGCATCAAGAAGAAAGCCAAAGGTGTGAAGAAAGTGCTGTTCGGGGCTTTCATCATTCAGTAACCGACAGGAGTCACGTGGCGGACGACATTCTTTCCCAGGAAGAGGTTGACGCACTCCTGCGCGGAGTCACCGGCGAGTCCGAGGAATCCGTTGCAGACGAGAGCGCGGGGGGAGTACGCGCCTACGATATCGGTCGGCAGGAACGCATTGTGCGTGGGCGCATGCCCACGCTGGAAATCATCAACGAGCGCTTCGCCCGCAATTTCCGCATCGGTCTGTTCAATCTGATTCGTCGTACCGCCGAAATTTCGGTCGCGCCGGTGACGGTCATCAAGTACAGCGAATTCGTGCGCAATCTGGTGGTTCCCACCAACCTGAACATGGTGCATATCCAGCCTTTGCGTGGCACCTGTCTGTTCGTGTTCGATCCGAATCTGGTCTTCCTGGTGGTGGACAACCTGTTCGGCGGCGATGGCCGTCAGCACATGCGTGTCGAGGGGCGGGATTTCACTCCGACCGAGCAGCGCATCATCAGGAAAATCCTGGAAGTGGTGTTCGAAGAAATGCGCAAGGCCTGGGAGAGTATTTACCCGGTGCAGTTCGAATTCATCCGCTCCGAAATGAACACGCAGTTCGCCAATATCGCTACACCGACCGAGGTAGTCGTGGTCAGCACGTTCAATATCGAACTCGGCGCCGGCGGCGGCGATTTTCACGTCTGCATGCCCTACAGTATGATCGAGCCTATTCGCGATCAGCTCACCAGTACCATGCAGGCTGACCGTGCCGAAGCGGACGAGCGATGGGTGACGCAAATGTCGTTGCAAGTGCAGGACGCAGAAGTGGAGTTGGTGGCGAATCTGGGCCAGGCCCCGGTGACCCTGCGCCAGATTGTCGATCTCAAGGTGGGTGATGTGATTTCCCTGGAAGTGCCTGATGCCGTGATCGCCCAAGTGGATGGCGTGCCACTGTTCCAATGCAAATATGGGCAGAAGAATGGCCAGCTGGCGCTCAAGGTCGACCGGATATTGCAAGGCCAGGAGCGCGTTTCCTGCGCGGGGAGCAAGCGATGAGCGAGGATGCGCAAAAAACGGAAGACGACATTTCCGCCGACGATTGGGCATCCGCATTGGCCGAGCAGGAGTCGACTGCGCCTGCTGCCGGCGCCGATGACGATTGGGGGGCGGCTCTGGCCGAACAGGAGGCGGCCGATCAAGCTGCCGCGCAGAAGGCTCCACCGAGTCCTCCTGCAGCACAGATTTTCCAGAATCTCAGCCCCGATAGCGTGCAGCCGGCGGCCAACAATCTCGATCTGATCCTCGATATCCCGGTTCAACTCAATGTCGAATTGGGCCGCACCAAAATCGCCATTCGCAATCTGCTGCAGTTGGCGCAAGGCTCCGTGGTCGAACTGGATGGCCTGGCTGGACAGCCCATGGATGTGCTGGTCAACGGCTGTTTGATCGCGCAAGGCGAAGTCGTTGTCGTCAACGATAAATTCGGCATACGCCTGACCGACATCATCAGTCCTGCCGAACGACTACGCCGCCTTAACCGCTGAATGAAATCCTGCCGATGAAATTTTCTCCAGTTTTCCGCAAAGGGCCTTGGGCCCTTTTTGCGTTATTTGCGGTTGTCGCACCCAGCGTGCTTGCCGCCAACGAGCCGCCCGCGATTTCGACTTCGGGCGCCTTGTTCCAGGGTTTGTTGGGCCTCGGTATGGTGCTGGCGGCGCTGGCTGCTTTCTTCTGGTTTTTGCGGCGATTTTCGCCTGGCCAGACGGCGGCCCAAGGCGTCGTCAAGGTGGTCGGTGGCGTCATGCTGGGCCCGCGCGAGCGTCTGGTGGTGGTCGAGGTGGGCGAAACCTGGCTGCTGCTCGGCGTCGGTGGCGGCCAGGTCAGCACCTTGCATACCCTGCCTCGGCCGGAAGGCTATACACCCGCAACACAGGCTCCGTTGCCCGCTCACTTGCCCAGATTCGCCGACAAGCTCAAGGAGCTTCTCTCGAAACGGCAGGGGTAACGGGCATGAATCGAGGCCGTCCCGGAGAATGAACGTTTCGCCATGCCCGTTTCCCTCACCCCCAACCCCTCTCCCGCAAGCGGGCGAGGGGAGCGTCGAGCGCCGCAGTCGCGGCGCTCGCGTTGATGTCATGCGTCTGCGTGCACTGCTCCTGATTTTCCTGGTCGGGCTTCTGCCCAGTGTGGCCATGGCGGCGCCCGGCATCCCGGCGTTCTCCAGTACGCCGGGCGCCGGCGGCGCCACCAATTACACGTTCAGCATCGAAGCGCTGCTGCTGCTGACGGCATTGACCTTCCTGCCGGCGGCGTTGCTGATGATGACGGCCTTCACCCGCATCGTCATCGTACTGTCCCTGTTGCGCCAGGCCATGGGCACGATGAATGCGCCACCGAATCAGGTCATTGTCGGGCTGTCCCTGTTTCTGACGTTTTTCATCATGGCGCCGGTGTTCGACAAGATTCACGAAACCGCCTGGAAACCCTATTCGGAAAACAAGATCAGCCTGGTGCAGGCCGCCGATCTCGGCGCGCAGCCGCTCAAGTCGTTCATGCTGAAACAGACGCGACAAGAGGATCTGGCCTTGTTCATCGGTCTGGCCAAGGTGCCGCCACTCAACACGCCGGAGGAGACGCCGCTGAAAGTGCTGGTTCCGGCCTTCATCATCAGCGAACTGAAAACCGCCTTCCAGATCGGTTTCATCGTGTTCATCCCGTTTCTGATCATCGACATGGTGGTCGCCAGCGTGTTGATGTCGATGGGCATGATGATGTTGTCGCCGGTGCTGGTCTCGCTGCCGTTCAAGATCATGCTGTTCGTGCTGGCGGATGGCTGGAATCTGCTCATCGCCTCGCTGGTGCAGACTTTCCAGATATGAGTTTGCAGAGATGACTCCCGATACCGTCATCGCCATCGTGCGCCAGGCGCTGGAAGTCGCCATGCTGGCGGCCGCGCCGATGTTGCTGGCCTCCTTGTTTACCGGCCTGCTGGTTTCCGTTTTTCAGGCCGCGACGCAGATCAACGAGATGACCTTGTCGTTCATCCCCAAGGTTCTCGTGATGTTTATCGTGCTGGTGGTCACCGGTCCGTGGACCTTGCAATTGCTGGTCGAATACATCACCCGACTGATCGGTAGCATTCCGACACTGATCGGATAACACCATGTTCACGCTGTCGTCAGCCGATCTGGACACGATGCTGGCGCTGTTCCTGTTTCCCTTCGTACGCATTCTGGCCTGGCTCTCGTTCGATCCGCTGCTGGGCAATCGCGCGGTACCGATGCGCGTGCGCGTCGCTTTGGCGATGGTGCTGGCGATGGCGGTCACGCCGATCCTGCCGATGGACACGCCGGTGCGCCTGGCCTCCGGCGATGGCGTGCTGATCCTGCTGCAACAGATCGCCATCGGCGCCGCGTTGGGGTTCGCCTTGCGTATCGTGTTCTCCGCGGTCGAATTCGCCGGCCAATTGATGGGCCTGCAAATGGGGCTGTCCTTCGCCACCTTGTTCGATCCGATCAACGGTGCGCAAACGCAGGTGATTTCCCAATTCCTGACGCTGACTGCCACGTTGATCCTGTTCGCCTTCAACGGCCACCATCTGGTCATCTCCGCACTGGTCATGAGTTTTCAGGAAATTCCGATCGGCGCAACCTTCTCGGCGGACGGATTCGCCATGCTGGCGCACTGGGGCGGTACCTTGTTCGCGGTCGGCTTGCATATTTCATTGCCGGTCACCGCCGCGCTGCTGGCCACCAATCTGACCGTCGGCATGATGTCGCGCGCATCGCCGCAATTGAACATCTTCGCCATCGGTTTCCCGTTGACGATTGGCGTGGGTTTCGTTGTGCTCTACCTGGCCCTGGCGTTTCTGCCGGCGCGACTCGATCAATTCTGGCTGCAGGCCGTCGAAGTCGGCGCCGGCGCCATGCGTGGCGTAGCCGGACAGTAATCGTCGCGTTCCTGCGGTATCCGGCGTCGGCGCGGTCAGTTCAGGCCGGTTTCGGCTAAAATCGCTTCTTTTTTCGAATCCTGATCGCCATGTTTACTGGCAGCCTCGTCGCTCTCGTTACCCCCATGCTGGCTGATGGGTCTCTGGATATGCCCCGCTTCCGGGCGCTGATCGATTGGCATATCGATCAAGGCACCGATGGCCTGGTCATCGTCGGCACCACCGGCGAGTCGCCTACCGTCAATACCGAAGAGCATTGCCTGCTGATCCGCACGGCGGTCGAACAGGCCGCCGGGCGAGTTCCGGTGATCGCCGGCACCGGCGCGAATTCCACCACCGAAGCCATCGAACTGACCCGTTGCGCCAAGTCAGCCGGAGCGGCGGCCGGACTTTCTGTCGCGCCGTACTACAACAAGCCGAACCAGGAAGGCCTCTATCAGCATTTCAAGGCGATCGCCGAAGCGGTTGACCTGCCCCTGATCCTGTACAACGTACCGGGCCGTACCGTCTCGGATATCAGCAACGATACCGTCCTGCGTCTGGCCAAACTGCCTGGCGTGGTCGGCATCAAGGACGCCACCGGCAACATCGAGCGCGGTTCCCTGCTGCTCAAGGCCGCGCCGGCGACTTTCTCGGTTTACAGCGGCGACGATGCCAGTTGCATGGTGCTGATGTTGCTGGGTGCCAAGGGCGTGATCTCGGTCACCAGCAACGTTGCGCCCAAGCTGATGCACGAAATGTGCGTCGCCGCTCTCGGCGGCGATCTGGCACGGGCCCGCGCCATCAACTTCCAGTTGCTCGGCCTGCACCAGAAACTGTTCGTGGAAGCCAATCCGATTCCCGTCAAGTGGGCACTGACCGCAATGGGCCACATCGATTCCGGCATCCGTTTGCCGTTGGTTACCCTGTCTGACACATATCACGACACCTTGCGTGTCGCCCTGAAGGAAGCCGGCTCTTTATGAAAATTTTCGCCTTGCGTAACCCTGTCGCGCTGATCGCTCTGGCCGTGACCGCCAGCGGCTGTTCCATGTTTGAAGGCAAGAAGATCGACTACAAATCCGCCAGCACGTTGCCGACGCTGGAGGCGCCGCCGGATCTGGTGCTGCCGGCGGGCGACAACCGCTTTGCCGTACCGGACATCAACCCGAAGGGTGCTGCCACCTTCTCCGCCTATGACCGCGAACGCGGTGGCAAGCCGCAAGCCGCAGGCACGCAAGCGCTGTTGCCGAAGGTCGACAAGGTCAGCATCGAGCGGGCCGGCGGCCAGCGCTGGTTGACGGTGCAAGCCCCGGCGGCCGAAGTCTGGCCCATCGTCAAGGATTTCTGGCAGGAACTGGGCTTCATCATCACGCTGGAATTGCCCGATGCCGGTGTGCTGGAAACCGACTGGGCCGAAAATCGCGCCAAGATTCCGCAGGAAGGCATTCGCGGTTTCCTCGGCAAGGCGATGGACAGCCTGTATTCCACCGCCGAACGCGACAAGTTCCGCACGCGGCTGGAACCGGCAGCTGAAGGCCGCACCGAAATCTATGTCAGCCATCGCGGCATGGTCGAGGTGTTCGAAGGTACCCAGGGCGGCGGCGATCAGGGCCAGGGCCGCACCATCTGGCAACCGCGTCCGGCCAACCCGGAACTCGAAGCGGAAATGCTGCGTCGTCTGATGGTGCGTTTCGGCGTCGAAGAAACGCGCGCGCAGAGCATGTTGGCCGACAAGAGCGCGCCGGCGCAGGCCGTGCAGATCAAGAATCCGGATGCGGCGCCCGGCATCAGCCTGCCGGATTCGTTCGACCGCGCCTGGCGTCGGGTCGGTCTGGCGCTCGACCGGATCGGCTTTGTCGTGGAAGACCGCGACCGCGCCGGCGGCATCTACTTCGTCCGCTATGCCGACCCGGAAGCCAATAGCAGGAAGGAAAAGGGCTTCCTGTCCAAACTCGCGTTCTGGAGTTCGGATGACGCCAAAGCCAAGGCGCTGCGCTACCAGGTGCGCCTGAAAGGGACCGAAGCGAACACCGCCCTGGCCGTTTACATGGACGATGGCGCGCCGGCGAACAACGAGACCGGCAACCGCATCGCCAGTCTGTTGTTCGAGCAACTGAAGTAAGCGACCGATGCGTTTCGGATGTCTCGGCAGCGGCAGCAAAGGCAATGCCTGGCTGGTGCAAGCCGGAGACACCCGCATCCTGGTCGATTGCGGCTTCGGCCCGCGTGAAGCCGGCAAGCGGCTGGCGCGCCTGGGCCTCGCAGTGAACGACCTCGATGCCATTCTGATCACGCACGAACATGGCGATCACGCTCGCGGTGCCGCCCAATTGGCGAGCAAGGCACGCTGCCCGGTCTGGCTGTCGCATGGCACCCACGCCATGCTGGATGCAGCGGGCATCGCGCCGCTTTCGCTGCAGATCATCGCTGGGCAGCAGAAGTTTGCCGTCGGCGCGCTGGAAATCACGCCCTACCCGGTGCCGCACGACGCGCGCGAGCCGATGCAGTTCGTCTTCTCCGATGGCGCGCACCGGTTCGGTTTGCTGACCGATGCCGGTCATGTCACGGCGCACATGGAAACCGTCCTGAGCGGCTGCGCTGCGCTGGCGCTGGAATGCAATCACGATGTCGCCCGGCTCGAAGCGGGCAGTTATCCGTATCCGCTGAAGCAGCGCATCCTTGGCCGCTACGGCCATCTCGACAATGCTGCAGCGGCAACGCTGCTGCAGAAGATTGCAGGCAGCGGCCTCAAACATGTGGTGGCTGCGCATCTGTCCGCAGAGAATAACGCGCCTGAACTTGCCCGTGCCGCCTTGGCCCGGGCGCTAGGGTGCGCGCACGACTGGATCGGCGTCGCCGATCAGGAAACTGGACTCGATTGGCGGGAAATCTGATGGAAGTAAGCAAAGAAACGACTCCGGCGCTGGAAGTGGCCACCAGCTTCGACGAACTCGGCCTGGCCGCCCCGATCCTCGCGGCGGTGAAGGAAATGGGCTACAAGACGCCGACGCCGATTCAGGCACAGGCCATTCCGCTGGTGCTGGCCGGCCGCGATCTGATGGCGCAGGCGCAGACCGGCACCGGCAAGACCGCCGCTTTCGTGTTGCCGTTGCTGCAGAAAATGATCCCGCATGCCAGTGCCAGCGCCTCGCCGGCGCGCCATCCGGTGCGCGCGCTGGTGCTGACACCGACGCGCGAACTGGCGATCCAGGTGCACGAGAGTGTGGTCGCCTACAACAAGCATCTACCGTTGCGCAGTACCGTGGTATTCGGCGGCGTCGACATGAAAGCCCAGTTAGCCGACCTGCGCGGCGGCGTCGAGATTCTGGTCGCCACGCCGGGACGTCTGCTCGATCACGCCAACAGTCGCGGCGTGTTGCTGTCGCAAGTCCAGTTTCTCGTGCTGGACGAAGCCGATCGCATGCTCGACATGGGCTTCCTGCCCGACCTCAAACGCATCCTCGATTTCCTGCCGACGCAGCGGCAGACCCTGCTGTTCTCGGCCACTTTCGACGACAACATCGTCGGCCTCGCGCGCAGTTTCCTGCAGAACCCGCTCAAGGTCGAAGTCGCGCGCCGCAACACCTCTGCCGAAAACGTCGAGCAGGTGGTGCACAAGGTCAAGGAAGAAGAAAAGCTCGACGCCCTCGTGCGCGTCGTCAAGACGCGCAACATCGCCCAGGTGCTGGTGTTCACGCGCACCAAGGTGTGTGCTGACAAGGTCGGCCACCGCCTGCAGAAGCGCGGCATTCAGGCCGCCATCATTCACGGCGACAAGGCGCAGGTCGAACGGTTCGCCGCGCTCGAAGGCTTCAAGCAGGGCAAGGTGCAATACCTGGTCGCCACCGACATCGCCGCGCGCGGCCTCGACATCGTCGAACTGCCCTGCGTGGTCAATTACGAGTTGCCCTACGCGCCGGAAGACTATGTGCACCGCATCGGCCGTACCGGTCGCGCCGGCGCATCCGGCCTCGCCGTCTCCCTGGTGTCGCCGGACGAGGAGCGCCTGTTGTCCGGCATCGAACGCTTCATCAAGCGCGACCTCGACGCCTCGCCGCTGCCCGAGTTTGCCCGGCCGCCCGTAGTTCGTGCCGAGGTTGCCAGGGCGACCCCGGCGGCGCCCTCGGCTGCACCCTCTGCGGCACAGGAATCGACCGCCGCGCCGGCAATCGCACGGGTCGGGCGGCGGCGCGAACCGGTCTGCGCCTTGCTGATGCCACCAACCCCTCCCGTCGAACCCGCACCTGCCGCGCCGCAAGCATGAGTTCCGAATGGCTGCTGCTCGCCAGCCTGGCCGCCCTGGCCTGGTTCTGGTGGGACAGCCTGCAAAAGCGCGAACTCGCGGTGCGCGCCGCCCGCGCCGTGTGCGAGCGTTCCGGCGTGCAATTTCTCGATGACAGCGTCGCGCTCAGCCGGATGCGGTTGAAACGCGACAGCAACCACCGCGCCCGCCTCTATCGTGAATTCTCGTTCGACTACTCCAGCGTCGGCGACGACCGCCAGGCCGGCCGGGTTTATCTGCTCGGCGAAGTCGTGCTTTCGGCGGATTTGATCGCCTGATCCTGTGCAGTAAACAAGCCGAAGCGGAATTTCAGCGGCTTCAGGTCATTCCCACCCTACGACCCGCGTAGGAGCGCCTTCCAAGGCGCGATTGTTCAGCTGTCAAAGCATCGCGGCTTGGAAGCCGCCCCTACGGCGCTCGCTTCTTGCAACGGCAATCGGACGCTGGATCGCGGGAAAGGTCATGTCCGAGTGTGGTTTGTGTAGCACTGGCGGGCATAGTCGGTATTTATTACACGCGAGCAGACGTTGGAACGGGAGGGGATCGCAACCCCATGATCTTAAATGGAGTACATAGCTGGCATGTACATTGCTTTAGGTCGAACTCCCTAACCAAACACGGACAACAGGAACAATATGGCATTCTGCAAATCACCGAGCGCGTTGGCGCTGTGCGCTGCTTTAGGTGGCGCACTTGGGTCGACACCTGCTACAGCGCTGCCTATCAATCTGGTTACGAATGGTAGTTTTGAAGCGAATACCATCGTTCCGCAAAATCCTGGTGCTCCCTACCAGTTTATCGGTGACAAAACCGCCACCCCCTTGAGCGGCTGGACTACGCACTCCGGTTTCCGCGGCATCATTCTGTTCAACAGTGGCTACCAGCCGGTTGCCGATGGCGTTAACGCAGTGCAGTTGGAATGGCCCGGTGACACCTTGTCGCAGACCTTTGCGACCGTGGCTGGTCAAGAATATGAGTTGAGCTATGCGGTTTCGGCGTTTACCGACGGGGGTAGCAATTTTCAGGGCTATCTCAACGTGGCGATCGATGGGGCTACTCAGACGGTAAACGGCTCGATGGCGGGCTACACGAACTATTCACTGGCTTTTGTGGCCGATAACAACTTTGCAACGCTGACTTTCACAAGCCTGGGCGATATGTGGCGCAGCTACCCGCAACTCGACAACGTCAACGTTACGGCTGTCGCGAATACGGCAGCGGTGCCGGAACCTGCATCTCTTGCCCTTCTTGCCCTGGGTCTGGCCGGGCTTGGCATCAGCAGGCGCAACAAAGTGTAATTAATTGCTACAGCCAGTCCACAAGCCCCGTCTCGACGGGGCTTGTGTTTTTGGCCTCGGCATTCCCACTCAAACACCGGAACCAGACCCGGGTCTGTACCAGCAGCTCCAATGCCACCAGTTTGCCCATGCTTATCTCCATGGTTGGCCAAGTAACGCCTTATTCCGATTTCCCCTCGTCTTAGAACCCTTCGTCATCCCGCAGATAGCGCCACTGCCCCAGCGGCAAATTGCCCAGCGGGACGCGGCCGATGCGCACGCGCTTGAGCCCGACGACGGTCAATCCGACCAGGTCGCACATGCGGCGGATCTGGCGTTTGCGGCCTTCTTTCAGGATGAAGCGGAGCTGGTCTTCGTTCTGCCATTCGACCTTGGCCGGGCGCAGTTTTTTGCCGTCGAGTTCGAGGCCGTGGTTGAGCAGTTTCAGGCCTTGCTCGGAGAGGCGGCCTTCGACGCGCACCAAATATTCCTTTTCGATGTCGGAGTCGTCGCCGATCAGTTGCTTGGCGATGCGGCCGTCCTGGGTCAGCACCAGCAGGCCGGTCGAGTCGATGTCGAGGCGGCCGGCGGGGGCGAGGCCTTTCAGGTGGTTGCCGTTGAAGGCGGGGCCGCCGCTGCCGGCCCAGAAGGCTTCCGGCTTGATCAGCACGACGGCCGGTTTGTAGCCGGGTTCGGGCTGGCCGGAGACGTAGCCGACCGGCTTGTGCAGCAGGATGGTGACGCGCTGCTGTTGGGCTTGTTGGGCTTGCTTGCCGAGTTCGATCTTGCAGTTGGGATCGACCCGCGTGCCGAGTTCGGAAATGGGCTGGCCATCGACGTAGACCAGGCCGCGCGCGATGTAGCTGTCGGCTTCGCGGCGCGAGCAGATGCCGCGTTCGGACATCAACTTGGACAGGCGGATGCCGTTCGGGTTGGGCGTGGGGGGCAGGTTGGTCATACGCCGGCCACCGCGGCGCGATGCACCCAGTCCGCGCCGAGACTGCCCCACAGGCTGTCCAGGTAAGCCGGTGCGCTGACTTCGGCCAGCTTGCTGCGAGCTTCGGCCAGTGCCGTTTCGTAGTGCGCGATGCCATCGGGATCGCAGCGGGTTTCCGCCTGCGCGAGGAACTGCGTCAGGTAATCGACGTGGCGCTGGTAGAGGACGACGTCACGTTGCTGCTTGATGCTCAGACGCTGCTTGTACCAGTCGCTGGCGAGCAGCGTTTCGCGCGAGAACAATTGGCGGATGTCGGGATGCGCCAGATCCTTACCTTCGAACTGGCCCTCGGCCATGATGTGCAGCAGTGCTTGCAGCGGCGGGCAGGCATCGGCGATGGAGCCGTCGGCGAGGTAGCCTTGCGCGACTTTTTCGTGCGCTTCGACGATGTGATTGACGCCGTCGACGAAGGCGGCCTGGTTCTGGCTTTCCGGACGCAGCATGGCTTCGTCGAACACCTGCATCGGGTCGTCGAAGATCTTGCCGAGCACGGCGTGCATGAAGCGGGTGCTGATGCGGTAGCCGAGGCGGCTGGCGAGGACCGGTTTGCCTTCGAACTCGAAGTCTTCCAGCTTTTCCAGATAGCCCTTTTCGATCATCCAGCCGGCATCGCGCTGCTGCGGCGTCAGGCGGCACCAGATTTCCGGCATCAGGAAGCTGATGTCGTGATCGACGCGGCGGTTCGGGCCGATGTGGCCGGCGGCCGTGGTGTAGCCGTCGTGGCCGCACAGGATGAAGGAGACCAGCGCGTTGTTCAGATCGGCGGTGGCGCACAGCGCGTTGAACGGCCCCTTGGTCAGCGCGCCTTCGGAGCCGGCGCCGGTGGTCGAAGGCGACTTACCGGACAGGCTGGCGATGAAGTCCATGAACAGTTCGGGCAGTTCCTGGTAGTGGATCGGCCCGTACACCGCCAGCGGCCGGATGCCCGGCTTGGGCGGGTTGTTGCGGCGACCCGGCAGCATGGTGTTGACCGGCACATGCAGCGGCGCGGAGGCTGACATGCGGCGGAACAAACGCGTGCCCATGTCGGCGATGTAGCTGCCGAGCGGATCGACCAGATCGGGCCGCGCCTGCAGGTAGCGCACGTTCGGGCTGGGCTTGCCGTTGACCAGGCGCGGGTGCGCCGAGGACACGAAATAGCCGTCTTCCCGCGCGGCGGCTTCGATGAAACGCTGCATCGGCGCGCTGTACAGGTGGAAGGTCAGCACGTCGTCGACCAGATTGCGCGCATCGGCGCGGGTCAGCGGCTCGAAGTTGGAGATGAAGTTGTCGTCCAGCGTCAGATCGAGTTCGGTGTGCGGGTCGAGGCCGCGATGCCTGGCGTCGTCCGGGCGCTGGAACAGCCGGGTTTCGCAGTTGGCGACGATCTTGCAGGCGGTTTCGGCGGCAATGCCGGCCTGAGTGTCGCGCAGTTGCCGGGTCGGCACGGTGGCGGACACGGCGATATCGTCGGCCAGTTGCACCTTCTGCGCGCCGACGAAGTCCTGACGCACCTTGAACACGCGCCAGGCGCCGTCGTCGAGGCGACCGACGCGCAGGAAGCTGGCTTCCAGATGGCGGCGATGGAACTTCAGTTCGTGCGCCGGGCGGCCGTCGACCATGTCGACGTTGAAGTGCTCGCGCCAGTCGTTGCCCCATTCCGGCCGGTAGAAACGCTTGATGATGATCGCCAGCGCGCGGATGTGCGGCGGCACGCTTTCCAGCCAGGCGTTGTAGGCGTCGGTGTATTCCTCCGAGGGCGTCAGCAGGCGGATCACCGAGCCGAGCGTGCGGTTGGTCGCGAGCAGGGCGCGCGTATCCATGCCGGCGGCCGGTTGCACCTTGAAGCGGTCGCAATAGCTGTGCCGCACCAGTGCTTCGACCTGATCGAGATCGTGCTTCAGGTTTTGCACGTAGAACGGGCCGGACAGCAGCGCGCTGACCAGCGATTTGGAGATTTCTGACTTGCCGCCGCCGGAGACGGTGCACGGCTTGTAGCAGAAGGTGCCCTCGGCCTCGCTGCCGACCAGGCGCCAGCTCGGCGCGTGCGGGTGTTTTTCCAGATGCACCTTGAAGCCGCACGGGTAGATGTAGGTGTGCCCGGCGAGCAGTTTCAACTGGCGCAGTTCGTTGCTCCAGGTCCAGTTCGCCTGCTGTTCGAGCAGGTCCATGTGCGCGTTCTCCGGCACATAGATAATTTCCGGATGGCGTTTGTCGATGCCGTGGCCTTCCGGACGGAAGTCGATGATGTCGTCGTACAGCCGCATCATGTCCTGCATCGTGTGGCCGTCGGCCAGATAGCGCGAATCCAGGCTGTAGCTGTCGCCCAGATTGAAGCTGGGGAAGGCCAGGGCGCCGCCGGAATGCTCTTCTTCGGTGCCGCCGAACAGGTTGGCGGCATAGCTGATCTGCGACTTGATTTCCTTCTTGCTGTAGCCGAAATAGTTGTCGGCGATGAGCGTGACGATGACGCCGTCCATGTCGCGGCAGACAATCTTGAACGCGCCGCCGTCGTTGTAACGCTCGTCCTCACTCTGCCAGCACATGCCGTCGCGGCGCTGGCGTTCCGTTGCGGCGTCCCAGTGCGGCAGGCCGAGTTCTTTCTTGCTCAGGTCGATCAGGTGCGGCGCCAGGATGACGCAGCCGGTATGGCCGGACCAGTGCGCGATATCCAGGCCGGCATCGTTCTTGGGCAGATACGGATCGCCCGCGTTGCCGAAGATACGTTCGACGAAATCAAGATTGGCGACCAGGCCGCCGGGCGCGAAGAAGCGCGTCTCCATGCGTTTTTCCGGCATCACGCCGGCGACTTCCGGCGACACCAGCGGGCGCAGCAGCAGCGACACCCACAAATGCGCGCCGGGTTCCTGATCGGCGGTGAACGGCAGTTTCAGCAAGGCATCGGGCGGATTCATCGCCGCCTTGAACAGTGCGGCAAACGTCGCCGCCGGCACCGCCTTCTTGTCCCACGGAATCGGCAGGCCGCCTTCGACGATATGGAACACGCCCTTGGTCGTGCGGCGGTCGTTGCTCGGGTTGTGCAGCACGCCCTGGCGCACCCGGTACGAGGTCAGCCACTGCGATTGAAACAAGTCGCCATCGACCGGCAAAGAAAGCTCGGCGGCCAGCCCGGCGCGGTCGAGCACGAACGGGTCGGACGGCAATTGCACGCGGCTGGCAACACCATTGCGCGCCAGATAGGTATTGATGAAATTCTGGATGCGCTGGTCGGCCGGGCAGCGATAGCCCTGCAACAGACGACGATGCTGGCGATAGTTGCGCAACAGATCGTCGGCGGTATCCAGCATGTCGTCGGGATCGCCCATCCAGCCGGGTTGCAACAGCGAAGCCAGTTGCAGGTTGATCTGGCGCACGCGCTTCAGGCGGGCAGGGGGAATCGGCTTGTGCGCCGCATGCAGGGCGCGGGGAAGATCGTTGTTCATGGGGAGCTCGTCGAAAAATGCGCGCGCATTTTCGCATTAGAGCGGGGTTCCCTGCACTCGGCGCTGCAACATGGCCGATTTGACTGGCTTGCGGCAGGCAAATCGTCGCTGCGAAACCCGCCAAGTAGAACCGGGGCGGGGGGCGTATGCTCGCGTTGCAAGCGCAACGGTGCTGTTTGTATGGAAGGAGTCTCCTGTGAGCAATTCGAAAACCAACGAACTCTTCGATGTCCTGCGCGCGGCCTGTGCCCGCCAGTTCGGCTTCAATCCGCGCCGGGTCACGGCGGGAATGCGCTATGTCGGCAAGGAAGGCCATGGCAAGGATCTGGTCCATGTCTTCCGCGATGCCGGCACCCATTCGCAGATCGCGTTGAAGAACACCCTCGCGACCCTGCGTGAAAAACAAGGCGACAAACCGCATTGGACCGAAGCCGAAAAGGCCCACTACAAAAGCAGCGACGCCGAGATCGATGCCGAGATTGCGGCAAAACAAGCCGAACTCGATTTCACCCGCAATTGCGCGCTCTACCGGGACCACCGCGAGCAACTGCTGTCGCACTACACCGATTGGCCCGGTTTCCAGGCCGATGGGCCGCATCCGGGCGAAGTGGCCAGAGCGCTGATCGTTGCCCTGGCCGCAGCGAACGATCCGCGTCTGGCCGAGTTTGCCGAACACATGCATTCGAACGATCCCGAACATCTGGCACATCTTCTGTTGGCGCCTTGCCATCTTGAGGTCGAAGCCGGCAAGGCTGCAGCCAAGCCAGCATAAGCCTCACGGCACGGGCGCTTATGCCGGTGGCGAGATTCAATGTCGGGCTTCCTGGTTGGCGCGGGCCAGATGCATTCGCTCGATGGCATTGACCAGGATGCGGATGTCTTCGCTGCGCAGATGCGGGTAGGTTTCGTGGACCAGGCGTTGCGCCAGCATGTCGATGGGACTGCCTGCCCAGTCATGCCGTTTGCGGAACAGATGATCGATCTGTGTGCTGGCTTCGGGATAGATGGCGCGCAGGTGGAGGTGGCTGCGACGTTCGTTGGCGGGCTGCGGTTCGTTGGACATCTCCATGATTGTTCTCCTCAAGAGTTGGACACCGGATAACCGGCTTTTCCAGTCTAGTTTTGTTGCCGGATATTGCCAGGCGATGCAATTCCTTCATCTGCCGCGGGTATCCTCCCGCGCAATCCCCGACGACACGGCTCAATGCACCGATCACTTCCCGAACTCAACGAGCTTGAGCGCCTGCTCGACGCTGCGCCGGCAGGACTGGCGGCGCGCGTGGCGCATACGGTCGAAGTGGACGGCATGGCCTTGCCGATCCATGTCCTGAGCCTGGGCAATCCCGATCCGGCGCTACCCGCGATCGGCTATTTCGGCGGTGTGCACGGGCTGGAGCGGATCGGCACACGGGTGTTGCTGGTGTACCTGCGCGGCCTGCTGAACCGCCTGAAGTGGGATCCGCTGTTGCATCGGCAACTGGAGACTTTGCGCATGGTGTTCGTGCCGCTGGCCAATCCGGGCGGCATGTTGCGCAACACGCGCTGCAATCCGGCCGGCGTCGATCTGATGCGCAATGCGCCGCTGGATGCGCGGGAGCGTGTGCCGTTCATGCTCGGCGGCCAGCGTTTCAGCGCCAATCTGCCCTGGTATCGCGGCGCCGCCGATGCGCCGATGCAGCCGGAAAGCCAGGTGCTGGCGGACGTGGTGGAGCAGGAACTCGCGCCGCGCCGCTTCAGTCTGGCGCTGGATTGCCATTCCGGTTTCGGCGCGCGCGACCGCATCTGGTTTCCCTACGCGCATACCGTCAAGCCGTTTCCCAACCTGCAGGAAGTGCATGCGCTGAAGGAAATGTTCGAACACACCTATCCGTCGCACGACTACGTGATCGAGCCGCAAAGCCGGCAATACCTGGCGCATGGCGATCTGTGGGATTACTTCTATCTGCGCGCGCGGGCGGACGGCGGCGCCGAGCGGGTGTTTCTGCCATTGACCCTGGAAATGGGGTCCTGGCTGTGGGTCAAGAAGAATCCGGCGCAACTGTTTTCTCGCCAGGGGCTGTTCAACCCGCGCCCGGGCCACCGTCTGCACCGAATATTGCGGCGCCATCTGCTCTGGTTTGATTTTCTGGCGCGCGCCACCTGCGGCTGGGAAAACTGGCTGCCGCAAGGCAGCGAGCGGCTGCGCCACAAGAAGCTGGCCATGGCCGCATGGTACGGCTGGCACATGCATTCATGACGACCTGGGTATTCTTGCGCGGCCTGACCCGCGAGGCGCGGCACTGGGGCGATTTCCCCGCACGTTTTCGCGCGGCGTTCGCGGACACGCTGGCGCCAGGCGACATCCTGACGCCGGACCTGCCCGGCAACGGACGTCGCTGCCGGGAAACCAGTCCAAGCCGGATCGAAGCCATGCTGGAGGCTTGCCGCGCCGAGTTGCGCGAAGCGGACAAAGCGCCGCCCTACCATCTGCTGGCGCTGTCGCTCGGCGGCATGGTGGCGGTGTCCTGGGCGCTGCGCTATCCGGAGGAATGCCGCGCGGCGGTCATGCTGAGCACCAGCCTGCGGCCGTACAACCCGTTCCACCAACGCCTGCGCCCGGGCGCCTGGCCGATCGTGTTGCGCTTGCTGGC
Organism: Hydrogenophilaceae bacterium; assembly: GCA_031426735.1. Taxonomy (GTDB): domain Bacteria; phylum Pseudomonadota; class Gammaproteobacteria; order Burkholderiales; family Thiobacillaceae; genus PFJX01. The sequence goes on from JASJPK010000022.1 coordinate 67,076, forward strand.
GGCCGGCCCGGCAGCGCGGGAACGCGCCATCCTGCAACTCACCAGCGCGCGCGCCGCGGAACTGGCCGCCGTGTTGCCAGACTGGAATGCGTGGCTGCGCGAATGCCCGGTTTCGCGCGGCAACGCGCTGCGCCAGTTGTTCGCCGCGGCACGTTTCAGCGCGCCGGAAAAGCCCGCAGTGCCGCTGCTGTTCCTCGCCGGCGCCGGCGACCGCATGGTCGATCCGCGCTGTTCGCAAGATCTGGCGCAAGCCTGGGGCGCGGCCTTCTCGCTGCATCCGACGGCCGGGCACGATCTGTCGCTGGATGCGGGCGACTGGGTGGCGCAGGAGACGCGGGCGTGGTTGACCGGCCTGCCGGCCAGTCCGATGCTTCGGATGCCGGCAAACGGTGCTATGTTTTCATCGCCTTGATTCTGTGTGCACAGGAGAATTGCTTGGTGACCCGAATTTCCCCCGCAGCTTTCGACTATCAAGCCGACCAAACCCTGTTTTCCGCTCAGGTCGCGGCAACGCGCCGCTATGGCCGCAATACGCCCGGCCAATGGGAAGACCAGAAGCCGGGCACGTATTCCTACGGCGAACTGCTCAAGATGACGCTGGCGCTGGGGCGGCTGGCGAGCAAGGTGACGACGCCGGGCGAGCATGTCGGCGTGCTGATGCCGAACATGGCCGCCGCCGTCGCTCTGATGCTCGGTTTGTCCGCCTTCGGCCGGGTGCCTTGCATGCTGAACTACACGGCGGGCAGCGAGGGCATGCAGAGCGCCTGCCAGGCCGCCGGCGCAAAAACGATCCTGACTTCGCGCATTTTTCTGGGCAAGGCCGGGTTGACCGAGCAGGCCGCCGCGCTACGCGATGTGCAGCTGATTTATCTGGAAGATCTGCGCGCCCGCTTCGGCCTCCTCGACAAGGTCTGGCTGATGGGCTTCGCGCTCTGGCAGCCGCTGGCGGCGGTGCCCAAAGGCGACCCGGAGTCGCCGGCGGTGGTGTTGTTCACGTCCGGTTCGGAGGGCAAGCCGAAAGGCGTCGTGTTGTCGCACCGCGCCTTGTTGGCGAATGTCGAGCAGGTGCTGGCGACGCTGCGCATCGGGCCGAGCGATTGCGTGCTGAATGCACTGCCGGTCTTCCATTCCTTCGGCCTCACCGCCGGCACGCTGATTCCGCTGTTGTCAGGCGCGCGTCTGGTGCTCTACACCAGCCCGCTGCATTTCAAGGCGATTCCGGAACTGGTGCGCGAAAAGCGCTGCACCGTGCTGTTCGGCACCAGCACCTTTTTCAATCATTACGCGCGCAACGCCGAGCCGGACGACTTCAGGACGCTTAAATACGTGGTGGCCGGCGCCGAGAAACTGGCGGATACGGTGCGGCAGACCTGGCACGACAAATTCGGCATCGACATTCTGGAAGGCTACGGCGCTACCGAAACCGCGCCGGTGTTGGCGGTGAATCGGCCGCAGGACAACCGGCCGGGCAGCGTCGGCCGCCTGCTGCCGGGCATCGAGGCGATGATCCTGCCGGTGGCGGGGATCGAGCAGGGCGGCGAACTACATGTGCGCGGCCCCAACATCATGTCCGGCTATTACCGTCACGCTGCGCCGGGCGTGCTGGAACAGCCGAGTTCGGCAGCGGGCGACGGCTGGCACAACACCGGCGATGTGGTCGCGCTCGATGCCGATGGCTTCGTCTCGATTCAGGGCCGACTGAAGCGATTCGCCAAAGTGGCCGGCGAAATGGTGTCGCTGGAAGTGGTGGAAGCCATCGCCCGCACGGCTTCTGCCGAAGGCATGCATGCCGCGACCTGCATTTCGGACGCCGGCCGCGGCGAGTTGATCGTGTTGTTCACTACCGATTCGGAACTGACCCGCGATCAACTTGCCGCCGCCGCGCGCGGTTTGGGCTATCCGGAAATTGCTGTGCCGAAGCGGATACGCGCAGTGGAAAACCTGCCCCTGCTGGGCACCGGCAAGATCGATTACGTGCGTTTGAAGGGTGAGGCGAGCGAGTCTTGAAAACGCTCATGGCGGGCTAAATATAAGAAATCATTGATACAATTCGCCAACTTTACGTATTGGAGCCCCTTATGCCCATCTACGCCTACAAATGCACCGAATGTGGTTTCGAGCAGGATGTCATGCAAAAAATGAGCGATCCCTTGCTCACCGATTGTCCGTCTTGCGGCAAATCCGCTTTCGCCAAGCAGCTTTCTGCCGCCGGTTTTCAGCTCAAGGGTTCCGGTTATTACGCCACCGATTTCAAGAACAGCGGCGCCAAACCCGCCGCTGCGCCGTCGCCGGCTTGCGGTACGGGCGCTTGCCCGGCCTGCGTGAGCTGAACCGGTTCCTCCCTTTACATCGGGCAAAACGCGCTAGCGTTTTGCCCGATTTGTTTGACAGCTTTGAAAGACACAGTGACCGCACTTAAACGCTACTTCATCACCGGCCTGCTGATCTGGGTGCCGCTCGGCATCACCATCTGGGTCGTCAGCGCGTTGATGGGAGCACTCGATCAGAGCTTGCTTCTGCTGCCGCAAGCGTGGCGGCCGGAGGTTTGGCTGGGCATCAGCATTCCCGGCCTCGGCGTGATCCTGACCGGCGTGGTCATCGTGATCACCGGCCTGTTCGCCGCCAACCTGATCGGCCAGCGTCTGGTCTCGATCTGGGAGCGCCTGCTGCAACGCATCCCGGTGGTGAAATCGATCTACGGCAGCGTCAAGCAGGTTTCCGACAGCTTGTTGTCCGGCTCCGGCATGGCGTTCAAGAAGGTGTTGCTGGTGCATTACCCGCACCCGGATGCCTGGTCGCTGGCATTTCAGACCAATATTCCGGACGAAGTGGCAGGGCAGCTCGATGAAGAACATGTGGCGGTGTTCATCCCGACCACGCCGAGCCCGGTCAACGGTTTCTATTTTTATGTACGGCGCGACGCGGTGATCGAACTCGACATGAGTGTCGATGCCGCGCTCAAAGCCATTGTTTCCATGGGTGTGGTGGCCCCGGTGATGAAGCCGGAACTGGCCAACTACCCGGGCGATTGATTCAGCCTTTTCAGATTCAGCACATCGGGATTTCTTATGCGTACTCACTACTGCGGCGCCGTTAACGCCGAGCACATCGACCAGATCGTCAACCTGTGCGGCTGGGCGCATCGCCGACGCGACCACGGCGGCGTCATCTTCATCGACCTGCGCGACCGCGAAGGCACGGTGCAGGTGGTGATCGACCCGGACACTCCGGCAGCGTTCAAGCTGGCCGAGGAAACCCGCAGCGAGTTCGTCTTGCGCGTGGTCGGCAAGGTGCGCGCGCGTCCGGCCGGCACCGAGAACGCCAACCTGCCCACCGGCATGATCGAAGTGCTGACGCAGACCCTGGAAATCCTGAATCCCAGTCTGACGCCGCCGTTCCAGATCGACGACGACAACATCAACGAAAACATCCGCCTGCAGTACCGCTATCTCGATCTGCGCCGTGAGCCGATGCAGAAGAACATGCGGCTGCGTTACCGCGTCTCCAAGCTGATGCGCGATTACCTCGACCGGGAAGGCTTCCTCGAAATCGAGACACCGATGCTGACGCGCAGTACGCCGGAAGGCGCACGCGACTACCTGGTGCCGTCGCGCGTGCATGACGGCATGTTCTACGCGCTGCCGCAGTCGCCGCAGCTGTTCAAGCAATTGCTCATGGTGGCCGGCTACGACCGCTACTTCCAGTTGACCAAGTGCTTCCGCGACGAAGACCTGCGCGCCGACCGGCAGCCGGAATTCACCCAGGTCGACCTGGAAACCTCGTTCATGGGCGAGGAAGAAATCATGACGCTGGTGGAAGGCATGATCCGCGACATGTTCAAGAAGGCGCAGGACATCGACCTGCCCGACCCGTTCCCGCGCATGACTTTTGCCGAAGCGATGGCCCGTTATGGTTCAGACAAGCCGGACATGCGGGTGACGCTGGAAATCACCGAAGCCACCGACGCGATGAAGGATGTCGCGTTCAAGGTCTTCTCCGGTCCGGCGAACGATCCGAAAGGCCGTGTCGCCGCGCTACGCATTCCCGGCGGCGCCAGCTTGAGCCGTGGTGAGATCGACAGCTACACCGAGTTCGTCAAGATCTACGGCGCCAAGGGGCTGGCCTACATCAAGGTCAACGACGTAACTCAATTGAACGAAACCGGCCTGCAATCGCCTATCGTCAAGAACCTGAACGAAGCCGCGCTGAAAACCGTCATGCAACGCACCGGCGCGCAGAACGGCGACCTGATCTTCTTCGGCGCCGACAAGGCGAAGGTGGTCAACGATGCCCTCGGCGCGCTGCGCCTGAAAATCGGCCACGAAAAGGGCCATGTCGACGGCCGCGCCTGGGCGCCGCTGTGGGTGGTCGACTTCCCGATGTTCGAATACAACGAAGACGAAAACCGCTGGGATGCGCTGCATCACCCGTTCACCGCGCCGAAGGACGGTCACGAGGAATATCTCGCCAGCGATCCGGGCAAGGCGCTCTCCAAAGCCTACGACATGGTGCTGAACGGCTGGGAAGTCGGCGGCGGCTCGGTGCGTATCCACAAGGAAGCCGTGCAAGAGAAGGTGTTCGCCGCGCTCAACATCGGCGAGGAAGAACGCCGCGAGAAATTCGGCTTCCTGCTCGACGCGCTGCAATACGGCGCACCGCCGCACGGCGGCCTGGCCTTCGGCCTGGATCGCCTGGTCACGCTGATGACCGGCGCCGAATCGATCCGCGACGTCATCGCTTTCCCGAAAACGCAGCGCGCTTCCTGCCTGATGACCAGCGCGCCGAACGTGGTGGACGAGAAGCAGCTGCGCGAACTGCATATCCGTCTGCGCAATACGGCGGCGGTGAATCCGGTCGCCTGAGCGGATTTCCCCTCGTACGTTTTCGTGCGGGGGCGTGCCGATCCGACCGCTGCGGCGACTGCGCCGGCCTATCTCCTAGGTAATAGGCCGGCGTTGTTGCGGCAGTCCGTGGATGCAGACTGACAGCGGCTTGCGCCGGTATCTAACGGTTGCAAGATTGGACGTGACAGTACGTCCGAAATCATGTTAATCAATGCCTTGCCGGGTACATGGTTTTTGGTGTTTGCGCGCCTTTGCGACCGGCTTACTCGACATGGTGACTATGCCTTTCCGAATCTGCATTTCGCCTGCGTGCGCAAATCCTGTGGTTTGCCTCGTTGCGCGGATGTTCCTTGTGCCCGTGGCGCTGCTGCTGGCCGTCCAGGCCCGCGCCGAAACCGCCGAGGAGGCCGAATTGGCGCTGGCTTTCGGCGACAAGGAGTTCATCAGCATCGCCACCGGCCAGCAGCAGCCGCTGCGCCTGGCGCCGGCCGTGGCCAGCGTGGTCACGGCTGCGGAGATCGAGGCGGTCGGCGCCACTACGCTGGATGAAGTTCTGGCCCTGGTGCCGGGTTTGCATGTCGCGCCGTCGCCGTTCAACCGGCTCAATCCGAACTGGTCGATCCGCGGCATCATGACCAATCAGACGCCGCAGGTGCTGCTGCTGCGCGATGGCGTGCCGATCACCCACTTCTACACCGGCGGCCGGCCCAACCTGTTCTACCTGCCGGTGGCGAACATCGAACGCATCGAGGTGATCCGCGGGCCTGGCTCTGCCGTATATGGCGCCGATGCCTTCGCCGGCACGATCAACGTCATCACCCGCTCGCCGCGGGAGTCGACCGGCACCGACCTGGGTGCGCGCCTGGGCAGCTTCGAGCGGCGCGATGCCTGGCTGCGCCAGGACGGCCAACTGGGTGCCTGGAAACTGGGACTGAGCCTGGAATACGCCCATACCGCCGGCGACCGCGACCGGATCGTCGACTCCGACCTGCAAAGCGTGTTCGACGCCGCTTTCGCTACCTCCGCCAGCCGTGCGCCCGGCGCCCTGTCCACCGGTTATGACGTGCTCAACACCAGCCTGCGCCTGGTCAACGGCGCCTGGGACATCGGGCTGTGGCACTGGCGCCTGATGGATGCCGGCGTCGGGGCGGGCGCCGCTCAGGCGCTGGATCCCGCAGGCCGCCAGGACACCGACCTGACCCAGCTCGATGTCCGCTATCGGCTGCACAGCGACGATCACTGGACTTCGGATCTGCGCTTCAGCTATCGGGCGCTGAACGACTATCCCGAGTTCGTGATCCTTCCGGCGGGCAGCGTCCTGCCGATAGGCACGGACGGCAATATCGGCACCTCGCCGCTGGGCGGCATCGTGCTGTTCAGCGATGGCGTGATCGGTCGGCCCGCCGTGTTTGACCGCTTTGCCGAACTGGACTGGACCACGCTGTTCACAGGCTGGACCAACCACCAGTGGCGCCTGGCCGTCGGCCTCAAACATGAGAAGGAGGCGACCGAGGAACTGAAGAACTTCGGCCCCGGCGTCATCGACGGCAGCGTGGGTGTCGTCAACGGCACGCTGACCAACGTCAGCGGCAGCGCCAACATCTTCCTGGGCGACCACCAGCGCAGCGTGCAATACCTCTCGCTGCAGGACGAATGGAGCTTCGCCCCTGACTGGACCCTGACCGGCGGGCTGCGCTACGACCACTATTCCGATTTCGGCGGCACGCTCAATCCTCGCCTGGCCCTGGTCTGGGCGACCCGGCACGACCTGACCAGCAAGCTGATGGTGGGACGCGCCTTCCGCGCGCCCTCGTTCGGCGAGTTGTACGCCATCAACAACCCTGTATCCCTGGGTAATCCGGACCTGAAGCCGGAAACCCTGACTTCCTACGAACTTGCCTTCGATTACCGTCCCAAGCCATCGCTGACCAGTCGGCTGAGCCTGTTTCGTTACAACATCGCCGATCTGATCGACCATGTGCCGGATCCCGGCGGCCAGACCAGCACTGCTCAGAACGCGCAGGATCGCGCCGGCCACGGCCTGGAACTGGAACTGGAGTGGCAGGCCGCAGCGAGCCTGGGCCTCTATGCCAGCTACGCCTGGCAACAGGCGGAAGACTGCGCCAGCGGCGCCGCGGTTGCCAATACGCCGGGCCGCTTGGCTTCCCTGCGCGCCACCTGGCAGCCCGCGCCGCGCTGGACCGTGGCATTGCAGACGTTCTGGGTGGCCGACCAGAAACGGGCCGTCGGCGACAGCCGCGCACCCATCGCCGACTATGCCCTCAGCAACCTGACGCTGCGCCATCGCCTGGACAACAAGGCGCTGGAATGGGCGGTCACCGCCAGCAACCTGTTCGACCGGGATGCGCGGGCACCGACCCTGTTCAATCCGGCCCTCGGCACCGCCGCCATCCCAGGCGACTACCCTTTGCCCGGCCGCGGCATCTGGTTCGAACTGCGCCATCGTCTTTAAGCCGAAGATCGTGGCTAAACACCCTATCCATCCTTTTGCCCGCTACTTCCCGCTCGCTACCAGAAGCACGCCCTGCCGCACGCCGAAGGCGTTCCTTTGCGGGCTGGCCCTGGTCGCCAACGGAGCCGCCGCGACGGATATCGAGGAAGACCTGGCGCTGGCCTACGGCGACAAGGAAACGGTATCCATCGCCACGGGTGGTGCCCAGCTGTTGCGCCGAGCGCCTGCCGTGGCCTCGGTGATCACCGCCGAGGAAATCGCGGCGATGGGGGCGCAAAACCTGGATGACGTGCTGGAAAGCGTGCCCGGTCTGCATGTGAGCCGGGCGTCGGTGCGTTATGCGCCGATCTATGCCATTCGGGGCGTCGCCGGGTTGCAGTCCAATCCCCAGGTCTTGATGTTGCAAGACGGCATCCCGATGACCACCATGTTCACCGGCGACAAGGGCGCCGCCTGGATCGAAGTGCCGGTGGAGAACATCGCCCGGGTCGAGGTGATACGCGGCCCCGGTTCGGCGTTGTATGGCGCCGACGCCTATGTAGGCGTGATCAATGTCATCACCAAGACCGCCGCCGATACGCCGGGTACCGAGTTCGGCGGCGGCGCCGGTTCGTTCGCTGGCTGGAAGGCCTGGGCGCAGCACGGCGGCCAGATCGGGCCGTTCGACGTGGCGGCCTACATCCGGCTGGGTAGTAGCGAGGGCAGCAAGGAGATCATCGAGTCCGACGCGCAGACGCGCAACGATATCCTTTTCGGCACCCATGCCAGCCTGGCGCCGGGCGCAATCAATACCGGCCGCGACCTGATCGATGCCAGCCTCTACCTAGGCTATGAAAATTGGCGGCTACGCGCCGGCTACAAGCTGCGCGACAACCTGGAAACCGGTGCCGGCGTCAATTCCGCCCTGGATCCAACCAGTACCGGGCGGGCAGAGGAGATCAACCTGAACGCCAGTTGGCGCAACGAGCATGTCAGCCAGAACTGGGGTCTCGGCGTCACCGCCAGTTACCTGCATTACAACTTCACCTATCCCGACAATTTGCTGCTGCTGCCGGCCGGCGCACAACTGGCCAGCGGAACGTTCCCGAACGGCATGATCGGCAGCCCGAATCAGTGGGAGCGGCAATTCCGTTTTTCCGGCCATGCCACTTATGCCGGCTTCGACGACCACAGCATCCGGCTCGGTCTCGGTCACGACGATCTCGATCTTTACAAGACCCGAACCTACAAGAACTATCTGCAGAACGCCGCCGGTGCGTCGATACCCACCGGACCGGTGATCGACTATTCGAACATCCAGCCCTTCATTCGACCGCAGCTGCGGACGGTTGATTATGTCTATGCGCAGGACGAATGGCGTTTCGCGCCGGACTGGACGCTGACCGCCGGCCTGCGCCATGACCGCTATTCCGATTTCGGCGGCACCACCAATCCCCGCCTGGCCCTGGTCTGGGACGCCAACTACGCGCTCACGGCCAAACTGCTCTACGGCGAGGCCTTTCGGGCGCCGTCGTTCAACGAGCAATATGGCATCAATGCGGTGTCCAACGGCAATCCAGACCTGACTCCGGAAACCATCAAGACCCTGGAGGCGGCGTTTTCCTGGCAAGGCGGCAAGGACGTCCAGATCAACCTCAGCCTGTTCAAATACGAGATGCGGGACATCATCCGGCTGGTTGCCAACCCTGCACCCACCCCAGGCTCGACCTATCAGAACACCGCCGCCCAGCACGGCAGCGGCCTGGAACTGGAGGCAATCTGGAATGCGAGCCGCAACCTGCGGCTGAGCGGCAACTACGCCTGGCAGCGTTCCATCGACGACGCCACCGGCCGCGACGCCGGCTACGTGCCGCATCATCATCTTTACGCCCGGGCAGACTGGGGCTTCTCGAATCGCTGGAGCCTCGGCGGGCAGGTCAACTGGGTTGCCGACCGGGAACGCACCGCCAGCGATACCCGGCCGCAGATCGACGACTACGCGACCTTCGACCTGAACTTGCGCGGTGCGCGCGTCGCAGGCGACTGGGATGTCGCCGTGGTGGCGCGCAATCTGTTCGACGCCGACGCGCGCGAACCCAGCCTGGCGCCGGGTACCATCGCCAACGATTTGCCTCTGCCCGGCAGAAGTGTGTTTCTGGAACTGCAATACCGAACAAAGTGACAGCGAGCATGAACCACTTATTCCGCTTTGCTACGGCGATCCTGGCCGGTTCGCCGGGCAGCCACGGCAACCTGACGCTGCGCCATCGCTTTTTTCCGCGCATCCCGCTTATCCATTACGCAGCCGTTGTCCTGCTGCTGCCCGCCACGGCGCAGGCGCAGGAGCTGGACGGCGACGAGCTGGCCCTGGCCTACGGCGACCACGAGTTCGTCAGTATCGCCACCGGCGGTCGCACGCCCATCGCCAAGGCGCCGGCGGTGGCCAGCGTAATCACGGCGGAAGACATCAAGGCGCTCGGCGCCACCGATCTGGACCAGGTGCTGGAGACGGTGCCCGGGCTGCACGTTTCCCGTAACGGCAACCAGTGGCTGCCGTTGTATTCCATTCGTGGCATCCTGACCCAGTACAACCCGGAAGTGCTGGTGATGATCAACGGCATCCCGATCACCAGCGGCTTTGCCGGCGACCGCGGCCGCATGTGGGGCGACTTTCCGCTGGAAAACGTCGCCCGCATCGAAGTCATCCGGGGGCCGGGCTCCGCCCTGTACGGCGCCGAGGCGGTATCCGGCGTGATCAACATCGTAACCAAATCGGCCGAGGACATCGACGGCAGCGAGTTCGGCGTCCGCGCCGGCTCCTACCGGACCTACAACGCCTGGACGCAACAGGGCGGCAAGTGGGGCGAGATCGATGCCGCCGTCTACCTGCGCCTGGGCCGCACCGACGGCTTCGACGGCCGCATTGCCGCCGATGCCCAGACCGGACTGGATGCCACCTTCGCCACCAACGCATCGCGGGCGCCCGGTCCGCTCAATACCGGTTACGACGCAATCGACCTGCGCGTCGATCTGGCGCGCGACAAGTGGCGTTTCCGCGCCGGCTACAAGGGGCGCCCGGACTACCAGACCGGAGTCGGTGTGGCGGAAGCGCTCGACCCGGACGCCCGCATGGATGGCAAGAACATCAACGCCGACCTGACCTGGCGCGATGCCCAGTTCGGGCCGGACTGGGACGTCACCGCCCAGGCCAGCTATCTGCATATCGCCGAACCGAATAGCGACCTCACCCTGTTCCCGGCCGGCTCGGCGCTGCCGCTGCCCCTGGCCGGCGGCGTCGGGTCGACGGTCGGCATGGTCGGCCGGCCGCAGCACTGGGAACGGCAGGCGCGGCTGGACCTGTCCGCGCTCCATACCGGTTTCGCGGGACACAAACTGCGCCTCGGTGCCGGCTATTTCCGCGACGACATGTACAAGGTCACCGAAAGCAAGAACTTCACCTTCGTCGGCCTCGTGCCGAACTGTATCGACCTGGCCTGTTCCATGGTCGAAGCCACTGCGGCCAACGGCCTCGTCTTCCTGACGCCGCATGTGCGCAATTCCGCCTATGTCTACGCGCAGGACGAATGGAGTCTGGCACAGGACTGGGCGCTCACTGCCGGCCTGCGCCATGACCGCTATTCCGATTTCGGCGGCGCTACCAATCCGCGCCTGGCCCTGGTCTGGGACACCGCCTACAACCTGACCAGCAAGCTGATGCTGGGGCGCGCCTTCCGGGCGCCGTCCTTCGTCGAGCTGTACACCGTCAACAATCCGGTGGCGCTGGGCAATGCCGGTCTGCGGCCGGAAACCATCGATACCGTGGAACTGGCCTTCGCCTGGCAAGCCCGCGCCGATCTGAAGGGCGGCCTCAACCTGTTCCACTACCGGATGGACGATGTCATCCGGTTCATGCCGAACGCCGACCCGACCACCGGCAACACCGCCCGCAACGCCGGCAAGCAACACGGCGCCGGCCTGGAGCTGGAGTTCACCTGGGATGCCGCCAGCAACCTGCGTCTGGCCGGCAACTACGCGTTTCAGCGCTCCATCGACGAGAACACCGATCGGGATGCCGGCCAGGCACCGTACCATCAGCTTTACCTGCGCACCGATTGGCGCTATGCACCAGGCTGGACGCTGAACGGCCAGCTCAACTGGGTGGCCGACCGGGAACGGCCGGCGGGCGATAGCCGGCCCCAGATCGACGATTACGCCACGGTTGACCTGACGCTGCGCGCCGACCGCTGGCGCAACGGCTGGGAGGCGGCGTTCGCCATCCGCAACCTGTTCGACGCCGACGCGCGCGAACCCACCACTGGCGCCAGCGCCAGCAATCTCCCCAACGACTTGCCGCTGCCGGGCCGCGGGTTCTATCTGGAATTCCGCTACAGGCCATGAACTCGACTGCCGATAACACACTTGCCATGACACATCACCAACAACCTGTTTCCAGGCACTTTTCCCCGTTTCGACTTGCGGCCCTGATCCTGGCCGCCATGCTGGGCAATGCCGCTGCCGTGCCGACATGCCATGCCAACTCAGGCGGCGAGACCACTACTCTGGCGGTGCTCTACGCCGAAGGCGACGAGATAGACGCCGGCCAATTTTCCGAAATCATCCACGCCATCGAGGGCATGCCGTCGGTGCGGGTGGTGCCGATCCGGCTGACTTACAACGAACTGCTTCATGCCGAGGCCGCCGGCATGCGCTGGCCCCTGGCCAACAAGCTGGCCATGGCGGAGGGCGACGGCGCCATCGCCGTGGTCTATCCGGAAATCGGCGAACCCTATCGCAGCGTGTTCGGCAAGATCATCGAGGGTATCGAGGCGCAGGCCCGCGCCCAGGTGGTGAGCTATGCCGTCACCGCCGGTACCGATGCCGTCGCCTTGCGCACCAGCCTCAAGGCCAAGAACGTGCGCGTGGTGATCGCGCTGGGCCGCCAGGGCATGCGCACAGCCGATGCCTTGAACCGCGAATTCGGCATCGTCGTGGGCGGCGTCATGGCCGTGCCGGAAGACGAAGCGCGGCACCGGGCGGTGATTAGCCTGTCGCCGGACCCGGCCTTGCTGTTCGCCCGTCTGAAAAGCCTGGCGCCGCAAGTGAAGCGGGTCCACGTCATCTACGATCCGCAGCAGAACAACTGGCTGCTGCGTCTGGCGCGCGACGCGGCGCGGGAACAAGGGCTGGAACTGCTGGCACAGGAAGCCGTCGACCTGAGGACGGCGGTGCGCCTGTACCAGGACGTGCTGGCGCGCGCCGATGTCACGCGGGATGCGCTCTGGTTGCCGCAGGACGCCACCACGGTCGACGAAGCGACCATTCTGCCCCTGGTGTTGCGCGAATCCTGGGATCGCCGCCTGCCGGTCCTGTCCAGCAGTTTCAGCCATGTCCGGCGCGGTGTGCTGTTCTCGCTGTTCCCCGACAATCTCGGCCTCGGCCGCAATCTGGCCGGCACCGCTCTGGGGCTGATCGGCACAACCGAACCCAGCAACCGCGGCGTGGTGCCGCTCAAGGATGTGCAGGTGGCGGTGAACCTGCGCACGGCCCGGCACCTGGGCTTGAACTTCACGAGCCGACAACAGCAAGGCTTCGATCTGGTGTTCAGCGGGCAATGAATCCAGCATGAAACGCCATCTGATCGAATTCCTGCACCGCTATACCCTTGAACACCAGCTGCGGGTGGCTGTTACGGCGGGGATACTCTGCCTGGCGTTGTTCTCCTTCCTGACCAGTTCCTGGCAGGGTACCCAGCGCGTGCGGCAGGATCTGGTCGACCAGGGCGTGCGCATCACGGAAAGCCTGGCGCGGCACAGTCTGCTCGCGCTGCTCACCGCCTCGCCGGAAAACGCCGAGGAATCGGTCAATGCCACGCTGGCTTTTCCCGGCGTGGTGGCGGTGGAAATCCTGCACGGCGACGGTCGCGTCCTCATCCGCCGCGACCGCAAGGGCAACCAGCCGGCGCTACGCCGCATCGCGCTGGGCGAAGTGGCCGAAACGGCCAGTCTGGCCGGCGAGACCGAACTATCCTGGCGCTTTGCGGCACCGGTCTATTCGCAGGGCGGCGATGCCGACTCGCCGTTCCAGGTGCGGCCCTCCCGGCGGGAACTGCTCGGCAGCGTGGCGGTGGAAGTGAGCAAAGAGGCCCTGGCCCAGATGACGCGGGACCTGTTCCTGGCCAACATGTTGACCTCCTTTTCCTTCGCCTTTCTGATCCTGGGTCTGATCCGCTTCATCACCCGGCGCGCGGCGCACCCGCTCAATGAACTGTCGGCCAACATGGCGCGCGCCGAGGCGGGCGAGACCAACGTGCGGGTGACGCCGTCCGGACCGAAGGACATCAGCGCCATGGCGCAGGCCTTCAACAAAATGATGCGGGTGCTGGAGGAGCGCGAAAGCGAATTGCGCGTGGCGCGCGACAAGGCGCTCGAATTCGCCCGCATGAAGGCCGAACTGGCTGCCACGTTGAGTCACGAGATCCGCACGCCGATGAACGGCGTCATCGGCATGCTGGATATCCTGAAGGCGATGAAACTGCCGCGCCAGCAGCGCGAATTCATCGACGTCGCCTGGGGTTCGGCCCGTTCGCTGCTGGAACTGATCAACGACATCCTGGATTTCTCCAAGCTCGATGCCGGCAAGATGCAACTGGAACAGATCGAATTCGACCCGCGCCAGGTGGTCGAGGATGTCGTCGACCTGTTCGCCGTGCAGGCGCACCAGAAGGGCCTGGAGCTGGGCAGTCTGATCGACGCCGCAGTGGCGCCCCGGGTAATGGGCGACCCCAAACGTCTGCGCCAGGTGATCGCCAACCTGATCGGTAATGCCGTGAAATTCACCCATTCCGGCGAGGTGTCGGTGCGCTGTGCGCCGGTCGCAACGGCGGGCGACCGTCTGCGCTTCGAGGTCGTCGACAGCGGCATCGGCATCGAACCCGCCATGCGTTCGCGCCTGTTCGAATCCTTCGTCCAGGCCGACCCTTCCACCACGCGCAAATACGGTGGTACCGGCCTCGGCCTCGCCATCTCGCGGCAACTGGTCGGCTTGCAGGGCGGCGAAATCGGTGTCGACAGCGTGCCTGGCCAGGGCAGCCGCTTCTGGTTCGAAGTCCCGCTGCCGGCGCTGGCTGCTGCGTTGCCGCCGGCCGAGCCGCTGCCGGCCTGGAATGTGTTGGTGGTGGAAGAGCCGGGCATCGTCAGCGATTTTCTCGGTCATGTGCTGGCCGCCTGGGGGCTGGCCTGCACGCCGGCGGGAAGTACCGAGGCCGCCCTCGCCCTGCTGCGCGAGGCACGCAAAAGCGGTGCGGGCTTCGATCTGGCGATCCTGGATGCCGCCTTCGCCATGGCCGGCGGCGGCGAACTGACGCGGCGAATCCGGGCCGACACCAGCCTGGCCGGTCTGCGTGTCGTGGTGATGGACAAGCTTGGCGCCGACGCCGGCGCGGAAGAGGCGGCGCAGTGGGATGCCGACGCCTATCTGGCCAAGCCTCTGCGCAGCGACCGTCTGCTCGAATGCCTGGCTGCGCTGGCGCGGAACGCGCCCGAGCCGGCGGTGGAGCAAGCGGTGGGCGAGAGACAGAGCATTTCCTGCCGGGTGCTGGTGGTGGAAGACAACCGGACCAACCAGGCAGTTGCCGTCGGCATGCTGAGCATGCTGGGCTGCGTCAGCCGGATCGCTGCCGGCGGCGCCGAGGCCCTGGAAATGCTGCGCGGCGAGGATTTCGACATGGTCTTGATGGACTGCAACATGCCCGGCATGGACGGCTACGAGACCACGGCGCATGCGCGAGCGCTGGAAGAGGATGCCGGTGGACGCCTGCCGATCGTGGCGATGACCGCCAATACGCGCCAGGTGGATGTCGAAAAATGCCTCGCCGCCGGCATGGACGACCATCTCGGCAAGCCGCTGACGCTGGAGTCGCTGGCCGACAAGATCCAGCGCTGGACGCGCCACGACCTGTCGGCCCGCATCGCAGCGGCGGCTGCACGCCAGGCGGGCGAGCACGATGCCGGCGAGGCGGTGGACCGGGATGCGCTGGGCAAACTGCGCCAGGCCATGGGCAACGCGCTCGGCGAAGCCATCCAGCCGTTCCTGGAAGATGCGCCGCAGTCGTTGATCGAACTGGAGCGGGCCCTGCACGAGGGGCATGCGGAAATGGCGCGCCAGCGTGCGCATGCCCTGCGCGGCAGTGCCGGCAACATGGGTGCGTTGCGCTTTGCCGGCCTCGCCCGCGAGATCGAGGAGCAGGTTGCCGCCGGCGCCATGGCGGCGGCATTGGCCGGGTTGCCGGGCCTGCGCCGCGAATTCGAGGCGGTCGAACTCCTCCTGGCGGCCGAGTTGCACCGCCCCGCGGCGAGTGCCGACAAGCAGCCGGATACCGCGCCGCTGATCCTGGTGGTGGACGACGACCGTAGCACGCGCGCTGCGTTGCGCTATACCCTGCAACGCGAAGGCTTCCGCGTGGAAGAGGCGGCGGACGGCGCCCAGGCCCTGGATCTGGCTGCCCGGCTGCAACCCGATGCGATGCTGCTCGACGCCATGATGCCGGTGATGGACGGTTTCACCGCCTGCGCCAAACTGCGCGAGATGTCCGGCGGCGCCGATCTGCCGGTGCTGATGGTCACCGCGCTGGAGGACACCGATTCCATCGAGCGCGCATTCGCCGCCGGCGCCAACGACTACATTCCGAAACCGGTCCACCTGACCGTGGTGAGCCAGCGCGTGCGTCGTATCGTCGATGCCAGCCGGGCCGAGCGCCATGTGCGTCACCTGGCCTACAACGACACGCTCACCGGCCTGCCCAACCGGGTCATGTTCATGGACCACCTCGGCCAGCGCATCGCCCGCGCCCGCGAGCACGGCCAGCAACTGGCGGTGCTGTTCCTCGATCTCGACCGCTTCAAATACGTCAACGACACCCTCGGCCACGACATCGGCGACCGTCTGCTGATGTCGGTGGCGCGCCGTATCAAGCACAGCGTCCGCGGCGGCGACTGCGTCGCACGCTTCGGTGGCGACGAATTCACCGTGGCGCTGGACGACATCGTTTCGCCCGCCGCCGCCTCGGTGGCGGCGCAGAAGATCATCCGGGCGCTCACCGCGCCGTTCGAGATCGACGGCCACGATATCTACATTTCCACCAGCATCGGCATCTCGGTGTTCCCCGGCGATGGCCACGAGGTGAACGGCCTGCTCAAGCATGCCGATACCGCGATGTACCGCGCCAAGAAGAACGGCAGTGGCTACGACTTCTACGAGTCCGGCATGGAAGCCACCCTGTCCGCCCATGTGCAATTGGAGAATGCCCTGCGCCGCGCGCTGGAGCGCGACGAACTCACCGTCTACTACCAGCCGAAAGCGGAAGTCGCGAGCGGCAGGCTGATCGGTTCGGAAGCCCTGGTGCGCTGGAATCACCCGCAGCGCGGCCTGGTTTCCCCGGTCGAGTTCATCCCGGTGGCGGAAGAAACCGGGATGATCGTGCCGATCGGCGAATGGGTGTTGCGCAGCGCCTGCACGCAGGCCAAAGCCTGGCTGGATGCCGGTCTGGCGGTGCATCCGGTGGCGGTCAACCTGTCCGGCCACCAGATCAAGCGGCGCGATTTCGTCGATGAAGTGGCCAACATTCTCAAGCAGACCGGCTTGCCGCCGGCCCTGCTGGAACTGGAAATTACCGAGAGCGTGTTGATGGAGCAGGCGAGGGAAACCCTGATCACGCTGCAGCAACTGAAGGACCTGGGCGTCAGCCTGGCCATCGACGATTTCGGTACCGGCTATTCCTCGCTGTCCTACCTGAAGCGATTCCCGGTCGATACCCTGAAGATCGATCGTTCCTTCGTCAACGACGCGGACAGCAATCCGGACGACGCCGCTATCGTCAGCGGCATCATCGCGCTGGCGCACAGCCTGCGCCTGACCGTGGTGGCGGAAGGGGTGGAAACGCAAAGCCAGCAGGATTTCCTGGCCCAGGCGGGCTGCGATTTCATTCAGGGCTATCTGCTGGCACAACCGC
Source organism: Hydrogenophilaceae bacterium (assembly GCA_031426735.1). Classification (GTDB taxonomy): domain Bacteria; phylum Pseudomonadota; class Gammaproteobacteria; order Burkholderiales; family Thiobacillaceae; genus PFJX01. The sequence continues at coordinate 84,378 of JASJPK010000022.1, forward strand.
TGCCGGCCGAGGTGTTCCAGTCCCGCTTTCTATCCGCCCGCAGCCACGAATTCAGCAAACCGGCCGACCGTTAGCGGGGCTGGAGCGATTCAAACACCGGCCGGCGAGACGCCGGCGCTCCTCGACGGCATTGTTTTGCGGCCTTGGAGCGCCGGCGTCCCGCCGGCTATATAACGTGAGCGCACACGCGCGCCACTCAGCCGCGCAATGCTTCCGTCACATGTGGCGTGATGGTCTGCAACAGTTGCACGAACACCTTGGGATTGCCCGCCACCACATTGCCGGATTGCAGATAATTCTCTTCGCCCGCGAAATCGCTGACCAAGCCGCCGGCTTCCTGAATCAGCAGGCAGCCCGCTGCGATATCCCAGGCATTCAGGCCGATCTCGAAGAAACCGTCGATATGGCCGACCGCCAGCCAGGCCAGATCCAGCGCGGCAGAACCGGGACGGCGCAGACCGGAGGTCTTCTGCACCAGATCCTTGAACATGGCGGTATAGGCATCGAGGTGGGTGAAGTCGCGGTACGGGAAACCGGTGCCGATCAACGCGCCCTGCAGTTTGTCGCGCTTGGAAACGCGGATGCGCCGCTCGTTCAGGAAGGCGCCGCGACCGCGCATGGCGGTATACAGATCGTTACGCACCGGGTCGTAGATGACGGCGACGGAAAGTTGCCCCCGATACAGCAACGCGATGGAGACCGCGTATTGCGGAAAGCCGTGCAGGAAGTTGGTGGTGCCGTCGAGCGGATCGATGATCCACTGGAATTCGGCGTCGGAGGGAGCGCCGGAAGCACCGGACTCCTCGGCTAAAATGGCATGTGTCGGGTAGGCGTCCAGCAAGGTCTGGATAATCGCCTGCTCGGCTTTCTGGTCCACTTCGCTGACGAAGTCGTTCTCGCCCTTCGAGTGAACGGTCAAACGGTCCACATCGTTGGACGCACGGTTGATGATGACGCCAGCGCGCCGGGCGGCCTTGACCGCAGTGTTGAGCATCGGAAGCATATTTTTCCAAAGAGCATGAATTCGGATCGGAATTTTACCTTGAACCAGGCTTCTCTTCTTCCCCCCCTTCAGGGGGACGCCGGATTTGTCAGCGCAAAAGCGCTAACGACTCCGCTGCACCAAGTCCGCATCGTGTTGCTGCAAACCAGTCATCCCGGCAATCTGGGCGCGGTGGCGCGGGCGATGAAAGTGATGGGCTTGTCCGATCTGGCGCTGGTCAATCCAAAATGCGCAATCGACGACGAAGCGCGCGCCCGTGCCTCCGGCGCCGTCGATGTCCTGGAAAATGCGCGCATCTGCAGCAGTCTGGACGAAGCGCTGGCCGATACCGTGCTGGCCGCCGCCTGCACCTCGCGCCGGCGCGATCTGCCGCATGCCGCTTTCACCCCGCGCCAGGCCGCGCCGGAATTGTTGCGGATGGCGCAAAGCGGTCCGGTCGCCGTGGTGTTCGGTTCGGAGACATTCGGCTTGTCGAACGAAGAACTGATGAAATGCCGCTGGCTGCTCAACATTCCGACCAACCCCGGCTACGCCTCGCTCAATCTGGGCGCGGCCGTGCAGGTGCTGGCCTATGAACTGCGCTGTACGCTGGAGGATGCCGTGCTGCCGCTGCCGGAATTCGAAGCGGCCACGCATATTGCCCAGGAAAGCTTGCTGAGCGAGATGGAAAAAGTGCTGGTCGAGATCGATTTCCTCGACCCGGCCAACCCGAAACGCCTGATGCCGCGCCTGCGCCGTTTTTTCGCCCGCGCCGGGTTGGAGAAGGAAGAGGTGGCGATCTGGCGCGGCATACTGAATGCTGTGCGGCGGCGGAAGTCGTAGCACTGAAGGGCTGCGCCGGTTGCGCCTGTATTCACACCACGTTCATGCGGTAGATAGTTCTTTCGACCGACGCAGAAATTGACCCGATTACTCGGGAATTGCATACTTCCACCTCTTGATATTTGTTGAATATTCCAATGTTCGCCAGGTTGCGGGAAGACATCCGCGTTGTGTTCGACCGGGATCCGGCGGCGCGCACTTTTTTCGAGGTGCTGACCACGTATCCGGGGTTGCACGCGATCCTTTGGCATCGCGTTTCGCACGAATTATGGCGGGCTGGATTCAAGTGGCTGGCGCGGTTTTCCAGCCATTTGGCGCGTTGGTTGACCGGCATCGAAATCCACCCGGGCGCGACCATCGGCCGCCGCGTGTTCATCGATCACGGCATGGGTGTGGTGGTCGGCGAGACAGCTGAGATCGGCGACGATTGCACGCTGTATCACGGCGTCACCCTGGGCGGCACGTCCTGGAACAAGGGCAAGCGGCATCCCACGCTGAAGACGGGCGTGATCGTCGGCGCCGGTGCCAAGATACTCGGGCCGATCACGCTGGGCGCGGGCGCCAAGGTGGGCTCCAATGCCGTGGTGGTGAAGGATGTGCCGGATGGCGCGACGGCCGTCGGCATACCGGCGCGGATTCTGGATGCGGAGCAGGTCAAGGCGAGCGAGATGGTGGTGAAGACGCTGGGCTTCTCGGCGTATGCCGTGTCTAGCGACATGAACGATCCGATGGTGAAGGCGATCCACGGTCTGATCGATCATTCCGCCAATACCGACCAGCGCCTGGCCTGGGTCATGGCGGAGTTGGCGCGCTTGGGCGGACGCCCCGCCGAGGCGGCGGAAACGGAAAAGATGGACGATCATTTCGATCCCGCTTCGTTGAACAAGATGGTCGATTGACGGACTTGTAAATTGAATAGTTGACCAAATTAATCGGGATTAGTAGAGTGTCGGCATCCATTCATCAAAAGCGAGGTAAATCATGCGGCTGACCACCAAAGGACGTTTTGCGGTAACGGCGATGATCGATCTGGGTATGCGTCATCAGCGCGGTCCCGTTACTCTGGCTGGCATCAGCGAGCGCCAGCGTATTTCCCTGTCTTATCTGGAACAACTGTTCGGGCGCCTGCGTCGGCAAGGTATCGTCGACAGCGTGCGCGGCCCCGGCGGCGGTTACACGCTGGCGCAGGCGATGATCGACATTTCGGTGGCCGACATCATCCGCGCGGTCGACGAGCCGCTCGATGCGACGCAATGCGGCGGACTCGGCAATTGCCATGACGACCGCGAGTGCATGACGCACGATCTGTGGATGAGCCTGAATTCGCGCATCTACGATTATCTGGATTCGGTGAATCTGGACGAACTGGTGCGCCAGCAACTGGAAAAACAGGCCGAGGCCGGCACGCCTGCCGCCACGGCTAAACATGAAACACGCCGTGTGGTCGGCTCCGCCGAGCTGAAGACCGTCAGGGCGCACAAGGAAGCGGTAACTGGTTGATGGAGCAAGCACAGATGGTCAATACCCCGATTTATCTCGATTATTCCGCCACCACGCCGGTCGACCCGCGTGTTGCCGCGAAGATGATTCCTTATCTGACCGAGATGTTCGGCAATCCGGCGTCACGTTCGCACGTGTTCGGCTGGGATGCCGACAAGGCGGTGGAAGAAGCGCGCGCGCATGTCGCCGCGCTGGTGAATGCCGATCCGAAGGAAATCGTGTGGACCTCGGGCGCGACAGAATCGAACAACCTCGCCATCAAGGGCGCGGCGCGTTTCTATCAGGGCAAGGGCAAACACCTGATCACCGTGAAGACCGAGCACAAGGCCGTGCTGGATACCTGCCGCGAACTGGAACGCGAAGGGTTCGAGGTGACCTATCTGGGCGTGCAGCCGAACGGGCTGATCGACCTGGATGAACTGAAGGCGGCGATACGACCCGATACGCTGCTGGTTTCGGTGATGTTCGTGAACAACGAAATCGGCGTGATTCAAGACATCCCCGCGATCGGCGAACTTTGCCGCGAAAAGGGTGTGCTGTTCCATGTCGACGCGGCGCAGGCGACCGGCAAGGTGGAAATCGATTTGAGCAAACTCAAGGTCGATCTGATGTCTTTTTCCGCCCACAAAACCTACGGCCCGAAAGGCATCGGCGCGCTGTATGTCCGCCGCAAGCCGCGCGTGCGGCTGGAAGCGCAGATGCACGGTGGCGGCCACGAGCGCGGCATGCGCTCCGGTACGCTGGCGACGCACCAGATCGTCGGCATGGGCGAAGCATTCCGTCTCGCCAAGCTGGAAATGGGTGCCGAAACCGAGCGCATCCGCAGCCTGCGCGACAAGCTCTGGCGTGGTTTCCAGGACATGGAAGAAGTGCATCTGAACGGCGATTTCGAGCGCCGTATCGCCGGTAACCTGAACGTCAGTTTCAATTTCGTCGAGGGCGAAAGCCTGATCATGGCGATCAAGGATCTGGCCGTGTCGAGCGGTTCCGCGTGTACTTCCGCCAGCCTGGAGCCGTCCTATGTGCTGAAGGCATTGGGGCGCAACGACGAACTGGCGCACAGCTCGATCCGTTTCAGCATCGGCCGCTTCACCACCGAGGCGGAGATCGACTACACCGTCAAGCTGCTGCACGAAAAGATCGGCAAGCTGCGCGAAATGTCGCCGCTGTGGGAGATGTTCAAGGATGGCATCGACTTGAATTCAGTGCAGTGGGCTGCACATTGAACTGCACACCGAAACTAGGTTAGGAGCAAACATGGCATACAGCGAACAGGTTCTGGATCACTACGAAAATCCCCGCAACGTCGGCGCATTCGGCAAGGACGATGTCGGTGTCGGCACCGGCATGGTCGGCGCTCCGGCTTGCGGCGACGTGATGAAGCTGCAGATCCGGGTCAACGAGCAAGGCATCATCGAAGACGCCAAATTCAAGACTTACGGTTGCGGTTCGGCGATCGCCTCATCTTCCCTGGTCACCGAATGGGTCAAGGGCAAGACGCTGGACGAAGCGATGAACCTGAAGAACACGCAGATCGCCGAGGAACTCGCGCTGCCGCCGGTGAAAATCCATTGTTCGATCCTGGCCGAAGACGCGATCAAGGCGGCGGTCGCCGACTACAAGCAGAAGCACGGCAACACCGCTGGAAGCAGCGAATACACTGCCTGCAATCCGCCTGTTACCGCTTAACCTTCAGGAGCCCCAAATGCCCGTCACCCTCTCCGAACGCGCCGCCACTCACATCAAGAACTTTCTCGCCAAGCGCGGCAGTGGCGTCGGCCTCAAGTTGGGCGTACGCACTTCCGGCTGTTCCGGCATGGCCTACAAGCTGGAATTCGCCGATGTGGCCGACCCGGAAGACATCCAGTTCGAATCGCACGGCGTTACGGTGTTCATCGACCCGAAGAGCCTGAGCTATCTGGAAGGCACCGAGCTCGATTTCGTACGCGAAGGTTTGAATGAAGGTTTCAAGTTCAATAACCCCAACGTGAAGTCCGAGTGCGGTTGCGGCGAGTCGTTCAACGTTTGACGTTATGAAGTCGTAGGTCGGGCAAAGCGCAGCGTGCCCGACATCCCGTTGCATTGATGGGCCCGCTGCGCTTGGCCCATCCTACGAGCTCTCCCTTCCCTCTGGCCATGTCCCTCGACTTCTCCCGCAATCATTTCGACCTGTTCGCGCTGCCGATGGCCTTCGCGATTGACGCCGACCGGCTCGATCAAGCCTATCGCGGCATTCAGGCCGAGATCCATCCGGACAAGTTCGCGCACGCGGGCGATGCGGAACAACGCCTGTCGATGCAATGGTCGACGCGCGTCAACGAGGCTTATCAGACCTTGCGCAAGCCGTTCGAGCGGGCGCGTTATCTGCTGGAACTCAACGGCATCGACGCGATGGATGCAAAGAACACTTCGATGCCGGCGGATTTTTTGATGCAGCAGATGGAATGGCGCGAAGCCCTGATGGATGCCCGCGCCAGCAAGGATGCGACGGGGTTGCAGGCGCTGGAAAAGGATCTGCAGGCGCATGCGAAAAGCCTGCAGGCGCTACTTGGCAACCTGCTGGACGCACAAAAAAATTATGTCGAGGCCGGTAACGTGCTGCGCAAGGTCCGCTTCATGGATAAGTTGCTGGCGGAAATCGACGCGACCTATGAGGAAATCGAGTAAGTCATAATTTGTTACGTCCTGCCGCGCAGTTTTCGCGCTTGTTTCGACGCTGTACCCACCGAACCCCGCTCACTCAATGGCCCTTCTACAAATTTCCGAGCCTGGACTGTCCACCGCTCCGCATCAGCATCGTCTTGCCGTCGGTATTGACCTGGGTACCACCAATTCACTGGTCGCCACCGTGCGCAACGGCGTCTCCGTCGTGCTCAACGATGCGGCCGGACACGGCCTGTTGCCTTCCGTGGTGCGTTATCACGCGGATGGTACGACGACGGTCGGCATCAAGGCGCAGGCGCAGGCGGCGCTTGATCCGCACAATACGATCACTTCGGCGAAGCGGTTCATGGGGCGCGGCATCAAGGACATTCCGGATATCGCGACACTGCCTTACCAGTTCATCGACGCGCCCGGCATGGTGCAGTTGAAGACGGTGGCCGGCGTAAAAAGCCCGGTTGAAGTCTCCGCCGATATTCTCAAAGTGTTGAAGGCGCGCGCCGAAGCCGCGCTGGGCGGCGATCTGGTCGGCGCGGTGATCACCGTTCCCGCCTATTTCGACGATGCCCAGCGCCAGGCCACCAAGGACGCCGCCAAAGTCGCCGGCGTCAACGTGCTGCGCCTGCTCAACGAACCGACCGCAGCCGCCATCGCCTACGGCCTCGACAATGCCGCCGAAGGCATCTATGCGGTGTACGACCTGGGCGGCGGTACTTTCGACATCTCCATCCTGAAGCTGACCAAAGGCGTCTTCGAAGTGCTCGCCACCAATGGCGACTCCGCCCTCGGCGGCGACGATTTCGACCGCCGCGTTTATTGCTGGATGCTGGAACAAGCCGGCCTGCACACCCTCGGCGACCATGACAAGACGCTGCTCATGGCGCGTGCGCGCGAAGCCAAGGAAACCCTGTCCGATCACGCCCAGGCGCATATCACCGCGATGCTGGCGGCCGGCGAGGTGATCGACCTCGACCTGAGCGAAGCGATGTTCAACCAGATCACCGACAGCCTGGTCAACAAGACGCTGGCGCCCACCCGCAAGGCGATGCGCGACGCCGGCCTGCAGGCGAGCGAGGTCAAAGGCGTCGTGATGGTCGGCGGTTCCACCCGCATTCCGCGCATCCAGGCCGCCGTCGGCGAGTTCTTCGGCCAGGCTCCGTTGACCAATCTCGACCCGGACAAGGTCGTCGCCATCGGTGCGGCGATCCAGGCCAACGTGCTGGCCGGCAACAAGTCCGGCGACGACTGGTTGTTGCTCGACGTGGTGCCGTTGTCGCTCGGCCTGGAGACGATGGGCGGCCTGACCGAAAAGATCATTCCGCGCAATGCCACCATCCCCACCGCCCGCGCGCAGGAATTCACCACGTTCAAGGACGGCCAGACCGCGATGAGCATTCACGTCGTACAGGGCGAGCGCGAACTGGTGTCAGATTGCCGCAGCCTGGCGCGTTTCGAGCTGCGCGGCATTCCGCCGATGGTGGCCGGCGCGGCGCGCATCCGCGTCACCTTCCAGGTCGATGCCGACGGCCTGCTTTCGGTGACCGCGCGCGAAACGGGGACCGGCATCGAAGCGCACATCGCCGTGAAACCGTCGTACGGCCTGAGCGACGACGAAGTGGCCCAGATGCTGCGCGATTCCTACGCCCACGCGCAGGACGACATGACCGCGCGCAATCTGGCCGAAGCTCGCGTCGACGGCCGGCGTCTGGTCGAGGCGGCGGAGGCCGCGCTGGCCGAGAATGGCGCGGTTTTGCTCGACTCCGATGAACTGCAGGCCATTGAAAAGCGTATCGCCGACCTCAAACTGGCATTGAGCGAAGGCGATCTGGTTACGGTCAAGCGCGCCACCGAGGCCCTCAATCAAGGTACTGTCGAATTTGCCGCCCGCCGCATGGATCAGAGCGTGAAAAAGGCGCTGACTGGCCACAAGCTGGACGAACTGGAGTTTTGAAATGAGTCTGTTTGAACCCGAATTCATCGCGTCCCTGCAGGCGCGCCTGGACAAACACCCGATCTACGCCGCCGTCGAAAGCATCGACGACCTGCGCGTATTCATGGCGCACCACGTGCACTCGGTGTGGGACTTCATGTCCCTGATCAAATATCTGCAATACAACGTCGCGCCCGCGCGCTGGCCGTGGACGCCGGGCGCCGATCCGACGATCCAGCGTTTCATCAACGAACTGGTGCTGGAAGAGGAAACGGATGAAGCCGGTCCCGATGCGCCGGGCGAGTTTTCCAGCCACTTTCAGCTCTATCTCGGCGCCATGCGCGAAATCGGCGCCGATGCCGACAAGCCGGCCCGCTTCGTCGAAATCGCCGGCCGCGACGGTATCGCCGCCGCGCTGGCTAGCGGCCTCGCGCCGGAACCCTCGGCTCGCTTCAATCGCATCACCTTCGGCTACATCGACGGCAACAAGCCGCACGAAATCGCCGCCGCGCTGGCGCTGGGCCGCGAACACATCATTCCGGCCATGTTCCGCGCCCTGCTCGGCCGCATGGCGGTGACCGAACAACAGGCGCCGATCTTCCATTTCTATCTGGTGCGCCATATCCACCTCGACGAGGATTTCCACGCACCGCTGTCCTTGCGTCTGCTGGCCGGCCTGTGCGGCGGCGATCCAGTGAAGATTGCCGAAGCCCGCGCCGCAGCCATCCGCGCGGTCGATGCCCGCGTCGAGTTCTGGGACGGCGTGCTCGCCGCGCTGCCCAGCCAAATAAAACGTCAGGAAGCCGCATGCCTCAACTGATCGTTCTGCCCCATGTCGAACTGTGTCCCGAAGGCGCCGTGATCGACGCGCAAAAAGGCGTCTCGATCTGCGACATCCTGCTCGACAACGGCATCGAGATCGAACATTCCTGCGAGAAATCCTGCGCCTGCACCACCTGCCACGTCGTCGTGCGCGAGGGCTTCAATACGCTGTCTGAGGCGACCGAGACCGAGGACGATCTGCTCGACAAGGCCTGGGGCCTGGAGCCGACCTCGCGGCTATCGTGTCAGGCGTTGATGGGCAAGGAAGATGTCGTGATCGAAATCCCGAAATACACGATCAATATGGTGAAGGAAGGGCACTGACCGCCCGACCCCGAGAGCCGAACGGAAGGAATCGCCATGAAATGGACTGACACACTGGATATCGCCATCGCACTGGCCGAGCACCATCCCGATGTCGACCCGCGCGCAATACGCTTCACCGATCTGCATCGCTGGGTCATGGCGCTGCCGGATTTTTCCGATGACGCCAACCGTTCCGGCGAAAAGATCCTGGAAGCGATCCAGACCGCCTGGATCGAGGAAATGGATTGAACCCGGCCAGACGCACTTCGTTACTTGCGGCACTGTTGCTGGCCGCCGCGCCGGCCTTGGCCGCAGCGGAAAAGCTCGGCTTCAAGGGCGTAACGCTAGGTTCCGACCTGTCCCAGATCGCCAGCAATCCCAAGTTCGACTGCCGCATCGTCGTCACGCCGATCGCCGACAAGGTGTGCAGTTTGCGGCCGCGGGAGCGGGAAACCATTGCCGGCGCGCCGGTCGAATCGCTGTTCTATTTCTACGATCAGACCGGGTTGACCGGCATCGTCGTCCATCTGGATGAAAAACATTTCCAACCGGTGGTTTCAGCGCTGACCGATAAGTTCGGCAGTCCTGTGTTGAAAACCGAGGTGGTGAAGAACCTCAAGGGCGCCGGTTTCGAGAACCGCACCTATCGCTGGACCCGGCCCGAAGGTTCGCTTCAGGCTCAACGCTACGCCGGCCGGCTCGATAAATCCGCGATCCGCTTTACCGACGATAGCGCCGCCTTGCGCAACCAGCAACGGCGTGCGCTGCTGGCGAAAGACCCGCGCAAGGATCTGTAACCGCCGCTTCAGGCGGAGAGCGCTTTCACCGGGCTGCGACGGCGCTTCGCCTGCAGGCCGATCAGGCCGATGCCGGCCAGCAGCATCGCCCAGGTTTCCGGTTCCGGCACGGCGGCGGTCAGGTAGGTCGCACCGGAGCCGGTCGCGATGTCGCCGACGGCGCTGATGCCGAACGTCGCCGTGTTGCCGAAGTCGGCCGAACCGATGCCGGAAGCCACGGCGCCGAACACGCTGGTCAGGTAGAACGTCGAACCGTATTCGTAATCGAAGCTGCCGGTCAGTACGCTATGAACCGGACCGGCGCTGCTGCCGCTGTCGGCGAAGTCGAACATCACCGTTTCCACACCGGTCGGCAGCACGCCGCTCTCCAGGTAGTACTGCAAGTCCCACGGCATGACCGGACTCGCCGCCTTCAGCAGCATGTAGCCGGCGGCTGAATAAGGCGCCGCACGAAACTCACCGTCGACGCTCAGGCTCACATTGGCGACGCCGTAGCCGTTGCCGCCGGACAGCGTGAACGCATCCGCCCAGGCCGACACCGCACCAAACCACGTGTTGCTTTCATTGCCGGTGGCGACGACGTGATGCACACCCATTTCCGTTTGCGCCCAGCTGTTCCAGTACTGCGCCAGACCCGTGGCCGAACCGTCGAAAGTCATGTCTTCGACAGGGCTGTACAGATTGTCGACATCGCTGGCGGCGGCGTAAGCGTAAGAACCGAAACCCAAACCGGCCTGGGCGGAACCGCTCAGCGCCAGTCCCAACAGGGCGGTGACGGCGAAAAACTGGACAGACTTGGACATACGCTTCTCCTGATTGGATGAGGTTTTCATGCAGGATGATGAGCAATCGCTGTGCCAGGTCTGGATGCGGCTCCCGCCTTGAGTTTCGGCAACGGGTCGAATTGCAGCCCTGCGGCAACACGCATTCATGCCAATTCCGTCATTCCGCAGCTCTGCATGCCCCCTGCCTGGGGCGACCGATTAAGCTGGCTCCCCGCTGTTATAACTTTAGTAATATGACGAGAACATTTACTTACCGGGTATTCAGGTGCTCATCGCGCCCACCGAAATTGCACTAGAAGGAACCAAGCCACCTGCCGGTCCACGCATCCGCAAACGTAACCGGGCATCTCGCTTGCAAAGCTTCCGCGCCCACTGGCTGACCTTGGCCATCTTCGTCGCCACGCTGGCGGCTGGCCTGTTGGTCATCGAACTGATCGAGCAGGCCAGGCTGGCTGAGCGGCGTAAGCAGGCTTCGGAACTCAACGCCCAGTTCGCGCGCCATATCGAGCAACAACTGACGCATGCCCTGTCCGCCACGCATGCCCTGGCCGCGACAGTGCGCCAGGGCGAAGGCCGGCTACGGGATTTTGCAGGCCAGGCGCGGGAAATGTTGCCCCTCTACCCGGGCGTGTCCGCGTTGCAGCTGGCGCCGGGCGGCATCATCGGCCAGACCTTCCCGCTCGCCGGAAATGAAAAAGCCATTGGCCACAATCTGCTGATCGACACGGCGCGCAACAAGGAGGCCCGTCTTGCCATCACGACCCGGCGCCTGACCCTGGCCGGTCCATTCCGCCTGATCCAGGGTGGAGAAGCCGTGATCGGTCGCTTGCCCGTGTTCATCGAGCAGGACTTCGGCAAGACCCGTTTTTGGGGATTCACCATCGCGCTGATTCGCCTGCCCGATTTTCTCGCGTCACTGAATCTTGCCGAACTGGAACGCCTGGGCTACCGCTACGAACTTTGGCGCGTGCATCCGGATAGCGGTGAACGGCACATCTTCGCGCACTCGCGACAGGCTTTGCTCGATGCCCCGGAAAGCACCGCGTTCGATGTGCCCAACGGTCGCTGGTACCTGAGCCTGGCGCCCGTGCAAGGCTGGCGCGATCCAGCCCGTCTGGTTGGCGAAGGCCTGGTGGCGCTTCTGCTGTCCGCTTTGCTGGCCCTGGCCGCACACCAATACCAGCGCAACCGGCGCGATTTGCAGGAGAGTGAAGAACGCTTCCGTACCGTCGCCGACTACACCTACGACTGGGAATACTGGCAGGGGAAACAAGGCGAGATCCTTTATATGTCGCCCTCATGCCGGCACGTCACGGGTTATGCGTTGGAAGAATTCATGGCCAACCCGAACCTCCTGTACGAAATCGTTCATCCAGAAGACCGTCCTTTGATGGCCGCGCATCGCCATGAAATCAGCATCAAGAACGATGAAAGCTCGCTGGATTTCCGCATCGTTACCAAGGGTGGCGAAATTCGCTGGATATCGCATGGCTGCCGAGCCGTGTTCGGTCGCAACGAGGAGTTCCTGGGACGGCGTGCCAGCAACCGCGATATCACCGTGCGCAAACATGCGGAAGCATCGTTGCGGGAGAACGAAGAGCTGTTGCATGCCATCACAAAAATTCTGCCGGTGGGGCTCTGGTTTATTGGCGCGGATGGAAATGTGGTCTTCAGCAACGATGCCGCGCAGCGAATCTGGGCGGGTGTGCGCCATGTCGGTTTGCCGCAGTTCGCCGTCTACAAGGGCTGGCGGCTTGGCAGCGGAAGACTGATGGAACCCCATGAATGGGCCGGGTCACGGGCGGTCGTGAAGGGCGAGACGTCCATCGGAGAGGAGATCGAGATCGAGTGTTTCGATGGCACGCACAAGATCATCCTGGACTCGGCCGTGCCGCTCCACCGGAGCGACGGCAGCATCCGCGGCGCGGTCACCATCAACTACGACATCACCGAACGTAAACGTTCGGAAGATATGCTGCGCGAAAGCGAATCGCGCCTGAAGGCCATGTTCGAGAACCTGAGCAGCGGGGTTGCCGTGTACCAAGCATCGCCGGATGGCATGGACTTCATCATCACCGCCTTCAACCGGGCGGCGGAACGCATAGAGAACGTGCACCGCGAGGACCTGATCGGCAAAAGCGTGGTGGAGGCCTTTCCCCGCATCGCCGAATTCGGTCTGCTCGAAGCATTCAGGCGCGTATGGCAAAGCGGCGCCTCGGAACATTTCCCGGTCTCTTTCTATCAGGATGGCCGCGTCTCGGGCTGGCGCGAGAACTACGTCTACAAGCTGCCCAATGGCGAGATCGTGGCGATCTATGACGATGTCACCAAAGAGAAGCAGATCGAGGAGCAAATGTACCGCCTGGCGAATTACGACGTCCTCACCGGTCTGCCCAATCGCACGCTGCTCGCCGACCGCCTCCAGCAATCGCTGGCCACGGCCAAGCGGGGCAGGGCGCATATCGCCTTGATGCTGCTCGATCTCGACAAGTTCAAGCCGGTCAACGATCGGTTCGGCCACGACATTGGCGACCAGCTGCTGAAGGAGGTGGCGAAACGATTGCTGGATTGTGTGCGCGAATCGGACACCGTTTCGCGCTTGGGTGGCGATGAATTCGTCCTGCTCTTGCCCGCCATCGAAGCCACACAGGATGCCATGCGGGTCGCGGAGAAAATACTGCATGCCCTCGACCAGCCGTTCGAATTGGCCGGGCATGGCATCAGTATCTCAGCGAGTATTGGTGTTGCCGTTTATCCCGAGCATGGCGGCGACGAAAAGACGCTCACCAAGCACGCCGACATCGCCATGTACGACGCTAAGAGAGCCGGGCGCAACAATGCGCGGTTGTTCCAGGTCGAAATGGTGGAGTCAATGGGAAAGATTTCGCATGGATAAGTGGCGTAGCCCGGATGCAGCGCAGCGGAATCCGGGGTGGCGACTGCCCTGCAACCGGGCGATAGACAGTATGCAGAAGGGCGGCGGTCGTCGATTTACGGCAGCGGCAGCGTAGGAGCGCCTTCCAAGGCGCGATCCCCGGCCAGCGGAACGCAGCCCGCCCGCCGCCCGATCAATCGCGCCTTGGAAGGCGCTCCTACATGGGTAGGTGCCTGCGGCCATCTGCGAGGGGTCACATCTTGCCGCTGCTGCAATGGACCCTATCGCTTCAGCACCGGCTTCAAATACTTCCCGGTATGGCTGGCCTTGTTCTTCGCGATCTGTTCCGGCGTGCCTTCGGCGATGATGCGGCCGCCGCCTTCGCCGCCTTCCGGGCCTAGATCGATGACCCAGTCGGCGGTCTTGATCACGTCCAGGTTGTGTTCGATGACGACGACGGTGTTGCCGTTGCCGACCAGGCGATGCAGCACTTTCAGCAGCATGTCGATGTCGTGGAAGTGCAGGCCGGTGGTGGGTTCGTCGAGGATGTAGAGGGTTCTGCCGGTGTCGCGTTTGGACAGTTCCAGGCCCAGTTTGACACGCTGCGCTTCGCCGCCGGACAGCGTGGTGGCGGCTTGCCCCAGGCGGATGTAGGACAGGCCGACGTCGATCAGCGTCTTCAGTTTGCGCGCGACGCTGGGCACAGCGTTGAAGAAGGCGTAGGCCTCTTCCACGGTCATCTGCAGGACTTCGTGGATGTTTTTGCCCTTGTATTGCACTTCCAGCGTTTCGCGGTTGTAGCGCTGGCCGTGGCAGACGTCGCACGGCACGTAGATGTCCGGCAGGAAGTGCATTTCCACCTTGATCATGCCGTCGCCCTGGCAGGCTTCGCAGCGGCCGCCCTTGACGTTGAACGAGAAGCGGCCGACCTCGTAGCCGCGTTCGCGCGCCTGCACGGTGCCGGCGAACAGTTCGCGGATCGGCGTGAACAGGCCGGTGTAGGTGGCCGGGTTGGAGCGCGGCGTGCGGCCGATGGGGGCCTGGTCGACGTTGACCACCTTGTCGAAATATTCGACGCCCTCGATCGCCTCGAACGGCGCCGGTTCGTGCGCCGCGCCGTTCAACTGGTTGGCGGTGATGGCGTACAGCGTGTCGTTGATCAACGTCGATTTGCCGGAGCCGGACACGCCCGTCACACAGACGAATATGCCTGTGGGCAGTTCCAGCGTGACGTTCTTCAGGTTGTTGCCGTAGGCGCCGATCAGCTTCAGTACGCGGCCTTCGCGCGCGGTGCGGCGGCTCTCCGGCATCGGGATGGATTTCTGGCCGGACAGGTATTGCCCGGTCAGCGAATTCGGATTGGCCAGGATGTCGGCGAGCACCCCTTCAGCGACGATCTCGCCGCCGTGTTCGCCGGCGCCCGGCCCCATATCGACGATGTAATCGGCATGGCGAATGGCGTCCTCGTCGTGCTCGACGACGATCACCGAATTGCCCAGGTCGCGCAGGTGTTTCAACGTGCCGAGCAGGCGGTCGTTGTCGCGCTGGTGCAGGCCGATGGACGGTTCATCCAGCACGTACATGACGCCGGTCAGGCCGGAACCGATCTGCGACGCGAGCCGGATGCGCTGCGCCTCGCCGCCGGAAAGCGTGTCGGCGGAGCGGTCGAGGCTCAGGTAATCGAGGCCGACATCGTTCAGGAAGGTCAGCCGCGCCGAGATTTCCTTGACGATCTTGTCGGCGACCTGGGCGCGGTTGCCCTCCAGTTTCAGTTCGTCGAAGAACTTCAGCGACTGGCGGATCGGCAGACGGGAAAGATCGTGCAGCGTCCAGCCGCCGATGGTGACGTTGCGCGCCTCGATGCGCAGGCGCGAACCGCCGCAGTCCGGGCAGGGGCGGGTGGCGATGAATTTGCTCAACTCCTCGCGCAGCAGTTGCGATTCGCTGTCCTTGTAGCGCCGCTCCAAGCTCGGAATGACGCCGTCGAAGGTATGTTTTCGCGTCACCTTGCGGCCACCGTCGCCGAGATACAGGAACGGAATCTCCTCGCGCCCGCTGCCGTGCAGGATGATTTGCCGAATGCCTTCCGGCAGGTCTTGCCAGGCCGTTTCCAGTTCGAAGCCGTAGTGCATCGCCAGCGATTCCAGCATGCGGTAGAAGAACGCATTGCGCCGGTCCCAGCCTTTCACCGCGCCGGAGGCCAGCGACAGATGCGGGAAGGCGACCACGCGCGCCGGGTCGAAGAAGGTGATCTGGCCGAGGCCGTCGCACTTCGGACAGGCGCCCATCGGGTTGTTGAACGAGAAGATGCGCGGTTCCAGTTCATGCAGCGCGTAGTCGCAGACCGGGCAGGCGAACTTGGCGGAGAACAGCATTTCCCGGCCGGTATCCATCTCCACGGCTAAAGCCTTGCCGTCGGAATGGCGCAGCGCGGTCTCGAAGCTTTCCGCCAGGCGCTGCTTCATATCCGGCCGAGTTTTCAGGCGATCCACCACCGCCTCAATGGTGTGTTTCCGGTTCTTTTCCAGGCTCGGCAGGCTGTCGATGTCGAACACCTCGCCATCGACGCGCAGCCGCACGAAACCCTGCGCGCGCAGATCGTCGAACAGCCCGCTTTGCTCGCCTTTGCGGCCGACCACCAGCGGCGCCAGGATCATCAGCTTGGTGTCTTCCGGCAACTGCAACACCGTATCGACCATCTGCGACACGGTCTGCGCCGCCAGTTCGATGCCGTGATGCGGGCAGCGCGGCGTGCCGGCGCGGGCGAACAGCAGGCGCAGGTAATCGTGGATTTCGGTCACCGTGCCGACGGTGGAACGCGGGTTGTGCGAAGTCGCCTTCTGCTCGATGGAAATAGCCGGCGAGAGGCCTTCGATCAGATCCACATCCGGCTTTTCCATCAACTGCAGGAACTGCCGCGCATAGGCGGAGAGCGACTCGACATAACGCCGCTGGCCTTCGGCGTACAGCGTGTCGAACGCCAGCGATGACTTGCCGGAACCGGACAGCCCGGTGATCACCACCAACTTGTGCGGCGGCAGATCGACGTTGATGTTTTTGAGGTTGTGGGTGCGGGCGCCGCGGACGCGGATCATGGTTGATGGCCGATGCAAAGAGACGGCCGAATATACCCGCCCAGCGATACGCGGCTCAAATCAGCAGTATGCGGGAGCGCCCGCATGGTCGCTCCCGCAGATCAAGTCGCTACGCCGTTCAGGCGCGGTACAAGGTTCAGAGCATTTCCCCTTCGCCGACGTTATGCGTATCCCAGCCTTGTCCGGGCAGGCTGCCGATAGACGTTCCCATATAACTCGGCATGGCGGCGTTGAGCGGTTCGCCGCTGCCGCTCTTGAAGGAGTCGAACTCATTGCCCGCGATGCTGCCGATGCTGGGATGAACGTAGGTCAAGGAAAGGCTGGTGGGATCGCCCTGGCCAACTTTGAAGATGTCCCATTCATTGCCCGGCGCAGAAATCGCAGGTGCGGCGAGCAGCGCGCTGGTCAAGCCGAGGAAAAGGGAAAGGCGGGAGGCTGTTTTCAGGGTCGTCATGATTAACTCCTAGAATGAGAGTACGAAGGCTGCAAATCGGCTTAACAGGCTGTTTGCACCCAAACCTGAAAGGCCGCGCTGGCGGTCGCTTTCAGTCAGGAAAGCGGAACCCTTTGCTTGTTGAAATGGTCGGCGTTTCCATAGTGTTAATACGTGGCCGAAGGAGAAACGGATGCGTTTTTTGCTGCTTGGATTCCTATTGTTTCTGTCCAGCGCGCTTCAGTGCGCCCAGGCAACGCCGTTGGCTGGCGCCGGCCAGGATTGGTCGAATTGGGTGCTCCGAGTGGAAGTGCGTCGCGCCGATGGCAAAATGGAAACCGGCTCCGCCGTTGCGATTGCACCGGAGCGGGTCATCACCAACTGTCATGTCGTGCGCAACGCCAGCAAGATCAGACTGTGGCGCAAGGCGGAGAGCTGGGCGGCGCGCACTGAAATCGGCGATGCCTACCGCGATCTGTGCTTTCTCGATGTGCCGGGATTCCACGGCGCCATCCCGCCGCTGGCCGGTCCGGGCGACGACAAGGTCGGCGTGGCGGTGGTCGCGGCCGGTTATTCAGGCGGCCAGCTCAGCGCCCGCAGCGGGGTGATCAAGGGTTTGTATTTCTGTTCCTGCGACGGCGGCCAGGTGATTCAGACCTCGGCGTCGTTCGATCCCGGCGCCAGCGGCGGCGGCTTGTTCGATGGCCAGGGCCGCTTGCTCGGCATCCTCACATTCAAATCCATGCTGGGCGGCGACTTTCACTTCGCCGTGCCGGTGGGCTGGATGAAGATGATGACGGAGTCGCTTTCCGACGATATCGGCGGGCGCGGATCGTTCTGGGAAAACTCGCACCAGGAAAGCGGCTATTTCCTGGCCGCTTGCGATATGCACGCGAAGCAGGACTGGACGACGCTCCTGAAGCTCGCCCTGGACTGGAGCCGGCAAACGCCGAGCGATCCGCAGGCATGGATGGCCCTGGGTCGGGCGCAGCTCGGCCTGCATCGGCAGGAAGCTGCGGTGACGGCTTTCCAACGGGTGTTGCAGCTGGATTCGACGCATGCCGAGGCCTGGTGGGAATTGCAGAAACTGGAACTGGATCTCGGCCGTACCCTCACCGACGGGCGTCACTAAGTCGTTAAACCTTGAAACAGCAGTTGACCGCTGCTTACCCCTCGGGCGGGTTCAACTGCTGTTTCAAGGTTAAATCGCTAAGTCGCCGCGGCCGCCGCGAACAAAGGCCCCGGATCCCAGTAGCCGGCCATCTGCACGATGCGGCCGTCGGCATCGAAGCTGAATACATCGATACCCTGCACCTTGGCTGTACGGCCGTTGCGGGCCAGGCAACGCGCGGTAAAGTCGACCGCCGCCTGGTCGCCGCAGACGAAGGCGGCGCCCGGCTGGAAGTCGAGATCGACGAACAGTCCGGCGACGCTCTCGAAAAATACCCGGTGCGCCTCAAGGCCCTGGCGGGCGGGGGCATCGGCGGGGTCGAAGGCGACGCTGTTCGGCGCGAAGCAGGCCACCCAGGCTGCCGCATCCTTGCGATTGATGGCGGCGAAGTAGCTGGCGATGGTGTCGACGGGTTTGTGCATGTCATTCACCTCAGGCCGCACCGGAATCGAGTTCTGCCTGCCGCGCCAGGATCAACTGGGCGCCGGAGAGGGCGAGCACATCGTTGCTGCCATCCTCGATCAGGGCGGCGCGGGCGTCGCGGAAAAGTTTTTCCACCAGCTCGCCTTTCACCAGGCCGTTGCCGCCCAGCAACTGCACGGCGGAATCGCACACCGCGTAGGCCGCCTCGGTGCAATACACCTTGGCGGCCGTCGCCAGCTCGGTCGCCGGCACCGTGCGTCCGGCGTTGTAGGCGAAGGCGTTGCGCGACAGGGCGCGGCTCGATTCCACCCGGCAATACATATCGAACAGCCGTTTCTGCACCAACTGGTGTTCGCACAGCCGTTTGCCGCCCTGTACCCGCCTGCGCGTGTGGCTGAGCGCCGCCTCGTAGGCCGCCTGTGCCACGCCGGTGAAGATGCTGCCCATGGCGGCGTTGGTCAGGGCCAGTGTCTGGTCCAGCAGCAGCGGATAGGCGTCGGCGCCGGCGAGCAGATGATCGTGCGGAATGTGTACGTCATGAAACGTGAAGCCGCCCTGGTTCAGTGCCCGCTGGCCCAGCTTGTCCAGATGCGGGCCGCGCACCACGCCGGGCAGGTTCAGCGGCAACAGCGCGATGCCTCCGCCAGCCAGGCCGCGCGCCGGGTCGGTGGCCAGATACACCGCTGCGTGCGTGGCAATGCCGCCGTTCGATACCCAGCGCGCCTTGGCGCCGTTGATCAGCCAGCCGTCGCCCTGCGCCCGAGCGGTGACGCCGGCGCGGATGCTCGGGTCGTGGAACTGGGGGGCGTTCAGCATGAAGTGGTCGGAGCCGTGCTCCGGCTCGGTGATGGCCCAGCAGCCGACCACGCTCGCCTGGCGATCCTCCACAAACGGCCGCACGAAGGTTTCGGTCAGCGCCGACTGGCCCAGCTTGGCGGCGAGAAAGGCGGGGAAGCCGGTCACCGCCAGGCTGACCGCGAAATCCGCCGAGCCCCAGCCCAGTTCTTCCAGCGCGATGGCCAGGTCGAGTCCATCCAGCCCCATGCCGCCGTGGGTTGCCGGCACCAGGGCGGTGTGCAGACCGGCGCCATAGGCGGTGCGCAGCGTGGTCCAGAGCAGCGAATCGGACGCGGCCACGGCATCCGGGCCAAGCGGATCGAGTGCGGCGGCGGCGGGGCGCAAAACATCGCGGGCGAAGGCATGTACCTTCGACTTCAACTCTGCCTGGGTGGGGGTGATGCGCGTGTCGTAGTCGGTGTACATGTGTCCTCCTCCTGCTTTTTGTCGTGCTGCCCGCATCCAATACGTCTACGGCGAAAGTATGGATGCGGCCACATCCAGTTCGTGCCGCGCCGCGTACAGCAGATACCCTCTTTGAAAGTACAGCCATGCTTGCCCTGGAGTCCTCAGTCGGCGTCGTTCCTATAATGCTGCGCATCCTCGGTCGAGACATACCCGTCATGAACTCGCACACCATCCCCGCAGCAGACGAAGCCAAGCGCGAGGCGGCCGATGCCGCGCTGGCCGCGTTGATTCGGCGCATGTCCGCGGCGGACGAACCGGCTTTTGCCGCGTTTTACGATGCCACGCTGGGCAAGGTCTACGGCCTCGCGCTGCGCATCACCGGCCGGCCGGATGCCGCCGAGGATGTGGTCGCCGAGGTCTATCACCAGGCTTGGCGCCAGGCTGCCAGCTATGACCCGGCGCGTGGCCGGCCGTTGACCTGGCTGCTGACCCTGACCCAGAGCCGCGCGCTGGACAATCTGCGCCGGCGCGACGCGGCCGACAGCCATCCCGAGCCGGAAACGCTGGCCGAGGCGCAGACCGATGCCACATCCGATCCGCTCGATCTGTTGTTGACGCTAGAACGCGACAGCGCCATACACGGCGCGCTCGCCCGGATCGTGCCGATCCAGCGGCAGTTGCTGGCGCTGGCCTTTTATCGGGATCTGTCGCATCGGGAAATCGCCGATCATGCGCACCTGCCGTTAGGCACCGTGAAAACCCATATTCGCAAAGCCCTGCTGGCTTTGCACTCTGCCCTGGCCAAAGGAGTGGCGGCATCATGAAATCGCGCGTTCATCCCACCGATCCGCTGTTCGACGCAGCGCTGAACGAGGCCTTGCTGACGGCCCAGGCGCTGTTGCTACCGCCGCCGGAGCGGCAGGCTGCGTTGCGCGAACGGGTGCTCGCAGGCGTGACGGCCGCACCGCTCCCGGCCAGCGTCGAGCATCTCACCGTGCGCGGTCTCGAAGGTGACTGGCTGCCGCTGATGCCGGGGATCCACATCAAGCTGCTGCGTGAGGATGTCGCGACGCGCAGTTACCTGTTGCGCATGGCGCCCGGTGCGCGACTGCCGGCGCACGGCCACAGCCACGAGGAGGAATGCCTGGTGCTGGAAGGCGATGTCTGGCTGGACGCGTTGCACGCCCATGCCGGCGATTACCACCTGGCACGCAGCGGTCGGCCGCATGGCGTGGTGCGCAGCGACGGCGGTTGCCTGTTGTTCCTGCGCGGCCAGAAGGAATACGCAGCGCCGGGGACATATGAAAGCTATGTAGGGCGGAAAAGCGTAGCGCCTTCCGCCGCATGACGACCCATTCGGCGGAAGGCGCTACGCTTTTCC
>JASJPK010000023.1:0-28620 GCA_031426735.1 Hydrogenophilaceae bacterium
CGGTAGGTGTAGTGGCCGCAGGTCCACAGATCGAAGTCGCGCATGTGCGTGCACAGGCACGTCTTGTCGTACACCTTGATTTTTTTCTCGCCCGGATGCGTCGCGACGGTGCGGTTGTAGGCGTCGATGTAGGCGCAGCGGCCGTTGGCGTCGAGCAGGTAACCGAACGATTCGCAGTTGGGATGCGTACCGGCACCGATGGCCGGACTGCTCTTGATCATGCGCATCGGGTAGCCGGTGGGGGAGATGCCGTTGACCACGATGTCGTCTTCGGACGCCTTGAAATACTCCTGTTTGATCGGATCGGGCAGGCCGCATTCCTTGGCGACGGTGAAACGGGTGGCGACCTGCACGGCGGCGGCGCCGTTTTCCAGGAACGCGGTGGCATCGCTGCCGGTAAAAATGCCGCCGGCGGGAATCACCGGAATAGCCAGTTGCTCCGCTTTCAGCCAGGCCTGGATTTCGGTAACGATGGTGGCCAGGTTGTATTCCGCCCAATCCATGCCGAAGCCCAGGTGGCCGCCGGCCAGTGGGCCTTCCACGACGACATAATCGGGCAGGCGGTTGGTGCGGGCATTCTTGCGGATGAATAGCTGCAATGCGCGCAGGCTGGAGACGATGATGCCGATCTGCGCATCGCGGAAACGCGGATGTTCTTCCATCAGTCCGAACGAGCCCAGATGCAGGCCGGCCGCCAGCGTGATGCCGTCGATGCCGGCGTCGAGGGCGGCGTTCAAACGCACCTTCAGGGTTTCCTTGGGCGCGTTCATGGTCAACTTTTCCATGCAGTTGATGAACACCATGCCCGGTCCCTGTTTGGCGTCCATCGCCCGG
The DNA here is from genome assembly GCA_031426735.1 of Hydrogenophilaceae bacterium. Classification (GTDB taxonomy): domain Bacteria; phylum Pseudomonadota; class Gammaproteobacteria; order Burkholderiales; family Thiobacillaceae; genus PFJX01. The sequence continues at coordinate 835 of JASJPK010000023.1, forward strand.
CGCACATGCATGCGGGTGGCTTCTTCCAGCTCGCCCAGATGGAATTTGACCAGGGTTTTGTCGGCCAGATTGGTGACGTTGGACTTGTACAGCTTGAGCTTGTCCTTGACGAAGCGGGTCTTGAAATGGCGATCGATGACGGTCGGCACCATGGCATCGGAAATATGGCCGACACCGCCCAGACGCGCGGCTTCCAGGGCCAGCTCAACGGTTGAAATGTCGACTCCCATGCCGCCGATCATGATGGGCACCAGTTCGTGCTGGCCTAAGCGGAAGCGGAAATCATCCACGCATTTCATGTTGATCCTGGGTCTAGAAGTTAGCCGGACGAGATGGCAATGTCCGCCGGCATAAGTGAATAAATTATGACGAGAGGCCGCGATGATAAGCGTTCTAACCTGGCCCAGCCAGCCGAAGCAGCCGCATTTGCAAGGGTTATACCGTTTTGAATGGACAACCTTGCCTTGCACCTTAGGGGAAAGCTATAAGGCCTGATGGCAAAGACAACCACCACCTATGTTTGTTCCGAGTGCGGCGGGCAGGCCAACAAATGGCAAGGCCAGTGCCCGCATTGCATGGCCTGGAACACCCTGTCCGAATCGGTGCGCGAAACCAAGCCGAGCCGTTTCCAGTCGCTGGCGGCGAGCGGCGAAGTGGTCCGGCTTTCCGCCGTGCAGGCGCTGGATACGCCGCGTATCGCCACCGGACTGGCCGAATTCGACCGCGTCCTCGGCGGCGGTCTGGTCGGCGGCGGCGTCGTCCTGATCGGCGGCGATCCCGGCATCGGCAAATCCACCTTGTTGCTGCAGGCCCTGGCCGAACTCAGCGCGCGCTGCCGCACCCTGTACGTCAGCGGCGAGGAATCCGCCGCCCAGATCGCCATGCGCGCGCGCCGGCTCGGCTTGAATGCGGATATTCCGCTGCTGACCGAGATCCGCCTGGAAGCGATCTTCGCCACGCTCAAGGCGGAACGGCCGGAGGTGGCGGTGATCGACTCGATCCAGACCGTCTACACCGATCAACTGCAATCGGCGCCGGGCAGCGTCGCGCAGGTGCGCGAATGCGCCCAGGAACTGACCCGCCATGCCAAGCAGGCCGGCATCACCATCCTGCTGGTCGGCCACGTCACCAAGGAAGGCACCCTGGCCGGCCCGCGCGTGCTGGAACACATCGTCGATACCGTGCTGTATTTCGAGGGCGATACCAGTTCGAGTTTTCGACTGATCCGCGCCTTCAAGAACCGCTATGGCGCGGTCAACGAGCTCGGCGTGTTCGCGATGACCGACAAGGGCCTGAAAGGCGTGGCGAATCCGTCCGCGTTGTTTCTGACCCGCGACGAACGCGAGGCGCCCGGTTCCTGCGTGGTCGTCGCCCAGGAAGGCACGCGGCCGTTGCTGGTGGAAATCCAGGCGCTGGTCGATGCCGCGCACGCGCCAAATCCGCGCCGGTTGACCGTGGGCCTCGACGGCAACCGCCTCGCCATGCTGCTCGCCGTGTTGCACCGCCACGGCGGCATCGCCTGTTACGACCAGGATGTATTCGTCAACGCCGTCGGCGGCGTCAAGATCACGGAGCCCGCGGTCGACCTGGCGGTGGCGATGGCGGTGGTCTCTTCGCTGCGCAACAAACCGATTCCGCATCGGCTCGCGGTATTCGGCGAGATCGGCCTGGCCGGCGAGATTCGCCCGGTGCAACGCGGCCAGGAACGTCTGAAGGAAGCCGCCAAGCTGGGCTTCACCCAGGCGCTGTGCCCGAAAGCCAACTTGCCGAAAGGCAAGATCGCCGGCATGCAGGTGGTCGGTGTCGCCAGCCTGGCCGAGGCGCTGGAGTTTTTTCGCGGGCTGTAGCCGGCGTTGCCAACAATCTTCTAGCGGCGGGGATTCGCCACCGATTGGGTGAAACTGAAATGAATCAGAGCCGAGGAATGCTCCGGCGGACGAAGCAAGTCCGGCGCCCTTTCTATTACTTAAGGCATAATTCGCCGGTTTCCAATTTCATGCATTGCCGGAGTCTTTCCGCCAATGCAACAGGCCTTGTGGGATGCACCGTTTCAGGTTGGTCTGCGCCTTCCTCCTTTTCGCTTCCTACTCCTGTTTTGCAATCGGAGGCAGGACCGCCGTGGCGCTCACGCCCGACGAGCGGCATTGGCTGGACACGAACCGGTCGCGCATCGTCCTCGCGGTCGAAACGAATTACCCGCCGTTCAGCTTCATTGATCAGCAAGGTCGGGCCAGCGGCCTCGCGGCGGACTACATCCGCCTGATCGAGGCGAAGATCGGTGCCCGATTCCCGGAACAACGCCATGACTCGCTGAACACGATTTTTGCCAAGGCACGTTCCGGCGAAGTGGGCATCGTCAATGCGGTGACGAAAACGCCGGAGCGGATGCAATTCCTGGCCTTCACCGATCCCTTTATTGCCGTGCCGAATGTCATCCTCGTCCGGAAGGAGCGGGCGGGCACGCTGCGTGAACAGGATCTGGCCGGGCTGAAGGTTTCCCTGGTCAAGAGCTACGCAATCACGGAGCACCTCACCAGGCAGGTCAACGGGCTGGTGGTGGACTCGGTTCCCGACGACATTACGGCTTTGCTGAACCTGTCATTCGGCCGCTCCGATGCCGCGGTCATCGATCTGGCCACGGCGTCCTACCTGATTTCGCAGAAGGGCATCACCAATCTACGGGTGGCGGGCGAAACACGCCTCAACATCCAGCTGGCGATCGGCACTCCGATACATGAACCGGTGCTGCACGCCATTCTGCAAAAGGGCCTGGCCGCGATCACGGACGCCGAACGGGAGGCCATCCACAATCGCTGGATCAATGCCTCCGGCAGGAATGTGTTCGCGGACCCGCGTCTGCAGATCGCCGTGCTGGGCGGGCTGCTGGCGATTCTGGCGGCAGTCGTCACCATCACGATCTGGAATCGCACCCTGCGTCGCCAGGTCAGGCAGCGTACTGCCGACCTGGAAGAGGAACGCCGGCGCCTGGAGGAGCGGGTGGAGACCCGCACGGCCGAACTGGCCAGGCGAGAGGCGCAGCTGCGCGCCACCCTGGAACAGTCGCCGAACGTCGCCGTGCAGTGGTATGACGAGGCTGGCCGAGTGGTGTACTGGAACCATGCGTCCGAGATTCTCTATGGCTGGTCGGCCGCGGAAGCGCTGGGCAAGACGCTCGACCAGCTGATCCACACGGCCGAGGAAACGGCTGCATTCCTGGTTTCGCTCAAGGAAATTGGCAGGACGGGCGACAAGGTCGGTCCACTGGAGTACGCCACCCACAATCGCGCGGGCGAGACCCGCTGGGTCATGGCGACGATCTTCGCTATCCCGAGCGAGGCCGCCGACAAGCTCCTGTTCGTGTGCATGGATGTCGATGTCACCGAACGCAAACAGCTTGAGATCGACCTACGCGGGAGGGAGCGCTACATCCGTGCCGTATTCGACAATTTTCCCTTCATGGTTTGGCTGAAGGACCGGGAAAGCCGCTTCCTGGTGGTCAACCAGACCCTGGCCAAGATTGCCAATCTCACCAGCCCGGAACAGGTGGTCGGCAAGTCCGACCTGGACTTCTGGCCGCCGGAACAGGCTGAACGTTTCCGGGCCGACGACCGCGCCGTGCTGGAGAGCGGGCAGCCCAAGACCGTTGAGGAGGAGATCAGCGAACCCGGTCGGAGCTACTGGCTGGAGACCTACAAGTCGCCCGTCGAACTCGATGGCCAGGTGATCGGCACGGTCGGGTTCGCGCGCGACATCAGCGACCGGAAGCGGGTCGAGGAGTCGCTCAGGCAGGCCGCCAGCGTCTTCGAACATGCCCGGGAAGGCATCATGATCGCCGATCCGGCGGGGATCATTCTCGACGTCAATCAGGCGTTCACCCGTATTACCGGCTATGAGCGTGCGGAGGCCCTGGGCAAGCCGGTCAAGCTGCTCAAGTCGGGACACCACGATGCCGACTTCTATCGGGCCATGTGGCGCGACCTGCTCGAAAAGCAGCAGTGGTTCGGGGAAACCTGGAACCGCCGCAAGAACGGGGAAATATTCGCCACGTTGCAGACCATCAGCGCGGTATGCGACGAGCAGGGCAGGACATTGCGCTATGTCTCGCTGTTCTCCGACATCACCGCGATCAAGGACCACCAGGCGCAGCTCGAGCATATGGCGCATTACGACGTCCTCACCGGCCTGCCGAACCGGGTGCTGCTGGCCGACCGCCTCCACCAGGCCATGCCCCAGGCACAGCGCAACGGCAATCTGCTTGCTGTCGTCTACCTCGATCTCGACGGATTCAAGAAAATCAACGATACGCATGGCCACGAGGTCGGCGACGACATGCTGATCGCCGCCGCCCGGCGCATGCGGCAGGCACTGCGTGACGGCGACACCCTGGCGCGGCTGGGCGGGGACGAATTCGTCGCCGTCCTGATCGGCTTGGCGGAGAACACCGACAGCCAGCCGGTCCTTGACCGTCTGCTCGCGGCGGTGTCCGAGCCGATTCATATATGCGGCCTGGACCTGAGCGTCTCCGCCAGCCTGGGTGTCACCTTCTTCCCCCAGGACGAAGCGGTCGATGCCGACCAGCTCATCCGCCAGGGCGATCAGGCGATGTATCAGGCCAAGCAGGCCGGCAGGAACCGGTACCACCTGTTCGATGCCGAGCACGACCGCACCGTGCGAGGCCACCACGAAAGCCTGCAACGGATCCGGAACGCGCTCGAAAACCGGGAATTCGTCCTCTACTACCAGCCCAAGGTCAACTTGCGTACCGGGGCGACTATCGGCGTGGAGGCGCTGATCCGCTGGCAACACCCCGAGCGCGGCCTCCTGCCGCCCGCTCTCTTTCTGCCGGTGATCGAGGATCATCCGATCGCGCTGGATGTCGGTGCGTGGGTGATCGACACTGCGCTGCGGCAGATCGAGGCTTGGCGGCAAGCCGGCCTGGCCATCCCGGTCAGCGTCAATATCGATGCCCTGCAACTGCAGCAGACCGATTTCATCGACCACCTCCGGCTGCACCTGGCCGCGCATCCGGGCGTCCAGCCTGGCGATCTCGAACTTGAAGTCCTGGAAACCAGCGCGCTTGAAGACATCGCCAATGTTTCCCGACTGATCAAGCAATGCCATGCCCTCGGGGTGACCTTCGCCCTGGACGATTTCGGCACCGGCTACTCCTCGCTGACCTACCTGAAGCGGCTTCCCGCCGGCCTGCTCAAGATCGACCAAAGCTTTGTCCGGGAGATGCTCGACGACCCCGACAATCTCACCATCATCGAAGGCATCCTGAGCCTGGCCAGTGCCTTCCGTCGCAACGCCATTGCCGAGGGGGTGGAAACCCTGGCGCATGGCGAGATGCTGATCCGGCTGGGTTGCGAGTTCGGCCAGGGCTATGAAATTGCCCGCCCGATGCCCGCCGAAGCCATACCAGCTTGGCTGGCCAGCTGGCAGTCGCCGCTGAGCTGGCAGCAACTGGCTCCGCTCGGCAAGGATAAGCTGCCGTTGCTATATGGACTGGTGCAGCATCAGGTCTGGATCGAACAGATCGTCGGCTACCTGGATGGCACCCGCACGGAAGCAACCTGCGTCGAGTTGCTTGAATGCCGCTATTGCGACTGGCACAAGGACGTCGGTATGGCGCTGTTCGGCGCGCAACCGGCGTTCCGGATCGTCGATGACACGCACCGGACGATACATAACAAGACCCTGTCGCTGGTCGAACGGAGGCGCAATGGGCTCGACGACGAAGCCCGTGCCGGCATAGGCGAACTGCGTCGCCTGGGGGACCGCCTGCAGGCTGCGCTGATGTCCTTGCAGTAAGTGCGCGACAGCGTTGCCGGGAAATATTGCGCCGTGCTGAAACGCTATTTTCCGAGGCCGATTAGAATTCGCCCCCATGTCAGAGTCCCTACCCAATACACCTCCTCCTCCCCGTTTCGTTCACCTGCGTCTGCATAGCGAATATTCGATTCTGGACAGCATCCTGCGGGTCGACGATGCGATCCGTCTGGCCAAGGCGGATGCCATGCCGGCACTGGCGTTGACCGATCTGGGCAATGTGTTCGGGCTGGTCAAGTTCTATTCCGGCGCGCGCAAGAAGGGCCTCAAACCGATTGCCGGTTGCGATGTCTGGGTGGCGCCGCCGGAGTCTTCCGACAAGCCGACGCGCATGCTGTTGCTGGTGCAGGACACGCCGGGCTGGCGCAATCTGTGCGAACTGCTGACGCGGGCCTATCGCAGCAATATGCATCGCGGCCGCGCGATATTGCAGCCGGCCTGGTTCGACGCGGACAGCACGGCCGGCTTGATTGCGCTGTCCGGCGGCCATCAGGGCGATGTCGGCGTGGCGTTGATGAATGAATCGCTGGATACCGCGCGCCGGTTGGCGAAGGACTGGGCCGAGCGCTTCCCGGATCGCTATTACCTAGAACTGCAACGCGACGGCCGGCCGGAATGCGAGCCGCATGTGGCGCATGCGATCACGCTGGCGGAAGAACTCGGTTTGCCGGTGGTGGCGACGCATCCGGTCGAATTCATGACGCGTGACGACTATATGGCGCACGAGGCGCGCGTGTGCATTTCGGAAGGCTATGTGCTGTCCGACCAGCGGCGGCCGAAGACCTTTACCGAAGAGAACTACTTCAAGACCCAGGCCGAGATGGCCGAGTTGTTCGCCGATGTGCCGGAGGCGCTGGAAAACAGCATCGAAATCGCCCGGCGCTGCAATCTGGTGCTGGAACTGGGCAAGAGCAAGCTGCCCGATTTCCCGACGCCGGGCGGCATGCCGCTGGAGGAATACCTGCGCCAGTTCGCGCGCGAGGGCCTGGCCAAACGCATGCTGGTGTTGTTCCCGGACGAGAAGGTGCGGGCCGCGCGTCTCGAAGAATATGAAGCGCGGCTGGAACTGGAACTGAACACCATCATCCAGATGGGCTTCCCCGGTTACTTCCTGATCGTGGCGGACTTCATCAACTGGGGTAAACACAACGGCGTGCCGGTGGGGCCGGGACGCGGTTCCGGCGCAGGTTCGCTGGTGGCATTCTCGATTGGTATTACCGATTTGGATCCATTGGCTTACGCGCTATTGTTCGAGCGATTCCTTAACCCGGAACGGGTCTCCATGCCCGACTTCGACGTCGACTTCTGCCAGGACGGGCGGGGCCGGGTGATCGAATACGTGCGCGACAAATACGGCGCCGATGCGGTGTCGCAGATCGCCACCTTCGGCACCATGGCGGCGCGCGCGGTGTTGCGCGACGTTGGCCGCGTGCTCGATCTGAGCTACATGTTCTGCGACCAGCTGTCCAAGATGATCCCGAACCAGCCTGGCAAGAACGTGTCGCTCGACGAGGCGCTGGAACAGGTGCCGGAGTTGAAGGCACGTTACGAGCAGGAGGAAGAGGTCAAGGAGTTGTTCGATCTGGCGCGCAAGCTGGAAGGCCTGTCGCGCAACGTCGGCACCCATGCCGGCGGCGTGCTGATCGCGCCGGGCAAGCTGACCGATTTCTGTCCGCTCTACAACGTCGAAGGCTCGGATTCGGTGGTGTCGCAGTTCGACAAGGACGATGTCGAGAAGGTCGGCCTGGTCAAGTTCGACTTCCTCGGCTTGCGCAACCTGACCATCATCGATTGGGCAGTGCGCTACATCAAACTGCTCGACCCAAATTGGGATGTGAATCTGGAAACGCTGCCGCTGGACGACAAGGGGGCGTACGACATCCTGAAGAAAGCCAACACCACGGCAATCTTCCAGCTGGAATCGGACGGCATGAAGAAGCTGCTGACCAAGCTGGAACCGGATCGCTTCGAGGACATCATCGCCGTGCTGGCGCTGTACCGGCCGGGGCCGCTCGGTTCCGGCATGGTGGACGATTTCATCCTGCGCAAGAAGGGCAAGCAAGCAATCGACTACTTCCACCCCGACCTGAAGGAATGCCTGGAGCCGACCTATGGCGTCATCGTCTATCAGGAACAGGTGATGCAGATTTCGCAGATCATCGGCGGCTACACGCTGGGCGGCGCCGACCTGCTGCGCCGCGCAATGGGCAAGAAGAAGGCCGAGGAAATGGCCAAGCACCGCAGCATCATGGCCGAGGGTGCGGCGAAGAAGGGCTACGACCCGCAGCTGGCGATGAAGCTGTTCGATTTGATGGAAAAGTTCGCCGAATACGGCTTCAACAAATCGCACACCGCCGCCTACGCTGTTGTTTCTTACCAGACTGCCTGGCTCAAGAAGCACCACACGGCGGCGTACATGGCCGGCACGCTGTCGGCCGACATGGACGACACTGACAGCGTCAAGATTTTCGTCGACGACTCAATCAAGAACGGCATCACCATCCTGCCGCCGGATGTGAATCAGTCCGGCTTCCGCTTCGTGCCGGTGGACCGCAAACAGGTGCGCTACGGTCTCGGCGCGGTGAAGGGCACCGGCGAGGGCGCGATTAACTGCATCCTGGCTGCACGCGAGCAGGGCGGGGCGTTCAACGATCTGTTCGACTTCTGCCGGCGGGTGGATCGGCGCGTGGTCAACCGGCGTGTGATCGAGGCGCTGGTGCGTTCCGGCGGCTTCGACACGCTGCATTCCGGGGGGGCGTCAACTCGCAACGCCGTACTGATGAGCGTCGGCCTGGCCATGGAATGGGCCGAAACCCAGCATGCCAACGCCGCACAGAACTCGCTGTTCGGCGACATCGACGCGCAAACGCCGCCGGATCTGGTCAAGGCGGCGGAATGGTCGCTGAAGGAGCGGCTGATCCAGGAAAAAGCCGCGCTCGGCCTGTATCTGTCCGGCCATCCGTTCGATGCCGACCGCGCCGCGTTGAAGGGCCTGGTGGATCGTTCGCTGAAAGACGTCAAGCCGCAGCGCGAACTGCAACTGATGGCCGGCACCATCGCCAGCATGCGTATCCAGATGACCCGGCGCGGCAAGATGGCCAGCATCGTGCTGGACGACCGCAGCGCGCAGATCGAGATCGCTGTGTTTGGCGAATTGTTCGATGCCAACAAGGCGCTGCTGAAGGAAGACGCGCTGCTGATCGTCGCCGGCAATGCGCGCGATGACAGCTATTCCGGCGGCATGCGCGTCACCGCCGAAGAAGTGATGGACATCGACACCGCGCGCACCCGCTTCGCCACCGGCTTGAAGCTGGATTTGAAGGAAGGCGTCGATGCCCGCCGCCTGATTGACCTGCTGACCGGCTACAAAGACGCCAACGGCTGCGCGGTCAGCTTGCACTATCGCAACCCGCAGGCGGAATGCGATGTGCAGCTCGGCCCGGCCTGGCGGCTGCGCCTGAGCGAAGAGTTGTTCACTGCGCTGGCGGAATTCGGCACGTTCAGTGTCGGCTATGCGGTGGTGTTGAAAAGCAGCCGGGAGCGGGCGGCGGCGTGAGATTGTTGTCATGATTGACAACATCTAATCATGTTGGCACATTAGCCAACATGAAAGCCGTATTGATAACCCGGTTCAGGGATGTTGCAGCCGATAGTTCCGGCATCGAAATGGTGGTCTGGAAAGTGCCTGAACCCGTACCGCCATCCTCGCACGGATACAAATATCGGCTGGTTTATGTGCAGCGCGGTGTGCGCGTGGTGGGTTTCGACAACGAGCGAGGCAAGGGCGACCACAAGCATGTCGGCGGTGCGGAATTGCCGTATGTATTCGCGGGCGTAGAGAAATTGATCGAGGATTTCATCGTGGAGGTGGAAAAGTGGAAGAACGCAGATTGACCATCACTATCGATGCCGACTGGAAAAGCGCCTTGCGCGCCAGTGCAGGCACCGCTTTCTCCGCCAAGGAATATCAGGGCGAAAGACTTAATTTCGAAACGCCGGAAGCATTTTTCTCGCGCCTCACCAGCCGTCGTTGGGCCTTGCTCAATGCCTTGCAGGGTGCGGGTGAAGTGCCGGTGCGGGAACTGGCGCGTCGACTGCAGCGCGACGTGAAGCGGGTGCATGAAGATGCGTCTGAGCTGGTTGATCTCGGTCTGCTCGAACGCACTGAACGGGGCGGGTTGGTTTGTCCCTATGCCGATATCCATATGGATATGCATATGCGCCGGGTGGCATGACCGAAATCCTCGACACCGCCGAAGCCGCCGAGGTGGAAATCCGCCATCTCGCCAAGGTGCAGGGCGAGTTGTGGACCGATCTGCCGACCGATCTGTACATCCCGCCGGATGCGCTGGAAGTGATTCTGGAAGCTTTCGAAGGCCCGCTCGACTTGCTGCTCTGGCTGATCCGCCGCAACAACCTGGATGTGCTCAACATCAACATGGCGGCGCTGACCAAGCAGTACATGAGCTATGTCGAGGTCATGCGCCGCAAGCGGCTGGAGCTGGCGGCGGAATATCTGGTCATGGCGGCGATGCTGATCGAGATCAAGTCGCGCATGCTGCTGCCGCGCAAGGAATTGGTTGAAGAGGGCGTCGAACACGATCCGCGTGCCGAACTGGTGCGCCGCCTGCTGGAATACGAGCAGATGAAACTGGCCGCGCGCAATCTCGATACGGTGCCGCAACTGGGCCGCGATTTCCAGGCGGTCGACGTCTATGTCTCGCAACTGGCGATCAAGCGCCTGCCGCTGGTCGGCGGCGAGGACCTGCTCGATGCCTGGCGGGCGATCCTGAAACGTGCGTCGATGCACAAACACCATCGCATCGGCCGTCAGGAGCTTTCCGTGCGCGAACACATGAGCCGCATCCTGAAACATCTGCAAAGCAGCGGCCGCACACTGTTCACCGAGTTATTCGACCCGAATGACGGCCGCTCTGCGCTGGTCGTCACCTTCCTCGCGCTGCTCGAACTGGTGCGCGAGCGGCTGGTCGATATCGTCCAGAACGAACCTGTGGAGCCGTTGCCGCCTCTGGACGAATCTGATGTGCCAAGAACCGGTGCGTTTGCGCCGATCTATGCGCAAGTCGCCGCGCCAGCCGATCAACCCGAAGCCGTCTGAAGCCATGGCACGCAAACCGACCTCCGCCGAACAAGCCGAAGCCACCCAGCTGGGCGAAATCAAACGCATCCTGGAAACGGTCCTGCTCGCCGGTTCCGGCCCGATGACCTTGGCCGAACTCAAGCGCGTATTCGAGGTGGAACTGTCCAACGACTTCCTGCGCCGCGCGCTGGAGGAACTGCGCGCCGACTGGCAGGGCAGGGGCGTCGAACTGGTGCAAATTGCCGACGGTTGGCGCTTTCAGACCAAGGCGGATTACCAACGCTACCTGGATCGCCTGAATCCGGAAAAACCGCCACGTTATTCGCGTGCCACGCTGGAAACGCTGGCGGTCATCGCTTATCGCCAACCGGTGACGCGCGGCGATGTGGAGGAAATTCGCGGCGTCGCGGTCAACACGCAGATCGTCAAGACGCTGGAAGAGCGCGGCTGGATCGAAGTGGTGGGCCATAAGGAAGTGCCCGGCCGGCCGGCCTTGTTCAGCACCACGAAGCAGTTTCTGTCCGACCTGGGCCTGCGCGCCTTGTCCGAATTGCCGCCGTTGCCGGAAATGGCGAAGGATCTGCAGGCGGGGATCTTGCTGGATGGGCTGCCGCCGAGCGAGTAGTACCGGGTTCGGCCAGAGATATGCAAAATATCCACATCCTACGGATTTGATTGATCTTTTTTCGGCTGCTGGCCCGATAATGCCGGCCCGGTATCGGTAAACGATCCGGAATTGAGACCCTAACCATAGAGAGAACAACATGCCCCGCTATTCCTACATGGGACGTCCGTTGAAGGCGCGTCCGGAAGAGCTCGAAGACCAAAGCGAGAAACTGCACAAAGCCCTGGCTGGCGCCGGCATGGGCTCGCGCCGCGACATGGAACAACTGATCGCCGACGGTCGCGTCACGCTGAACGGCCAGGTCGCCAAGGTGGGCGACCGCGTCAAGGCCGGCGATCTGGTCAAGGTCAACGGCAAGGTGATTCGCCTGGGCTGGAAAAGGCAGGTGCCGCGCGTGCTGATTTATCACAAGCTGGAAGGCGAAATCGTCTCGCGCGATGATCCGGAAGGGCGCCCTTCCGTATTCGACAATCTGCCGCAGGTTCGCAGCGGACGCTGGATCAGCATCGGCCGGCTCGATTTCAATACCGAAGGCCTGCTGATCTTCACCACCGATGGCGAACTCGCCAATCACCTGACGCATCCGCGTTACGAAGTCGAACGCGAATACGCCGTGCGCCTGATCGGCGCGCTCGATGCGACGCAGATGAATGCCTTGCTGAACGGGGTCGAACTGGAAGACGGCGTCGCCAAGGTCGACACTATCGTGCCGGCCGGCGGCGAGGGCGTGAATCAGTGGTATCACCTGGTCATTCGGGAAGGCCGCAACCGCGAAGTGCGCCGCTTGATGGAACATCTGGGTCTGACCGTCAGCCGCCTGATCCGCGTGCGGTTCGGCCCCATCGCGATGCCGTCGCGACTCAAGCGCGGCATGAAGGAGGAGTTGCCGGAAGAGGAAGTCGAAGCCTTGCTGCGCTGGTGCGGCATGGCCAAGAGCGCTGCCGAACAACGCAAGGATGAGGCTGGCGAAGACAAGCCGGCACATGCAAAACCACATGCTAAGCCGCATGAAGCCAAGCGCCCCGAGGCCAAGCGACCCGATTCGGCGCCGGCCAAAGTCGGCCATCCGTACCGGCGCAGGTTGAATAGCAAGGGCGACCGGCAGGGCTGAAGCGAAGGCCGCGCTACGGCCTGAAGCGAGCGACCGCGCGTTTGAATTCGGTCAGCCCGTCGGCTTCCGCGCGGCCATAGCGCAAAGCCAGATAAAGCCGGGTGATCTGCCGGATCGGTTCGGCCAGATCTGGCCGCAACGCTGCGGCACGGGCGGCGAAGTCGGCCGGTCCTTCCGCGCCGCCTCGAACGAGCCCGCGGCGCTGCAGGCGTCGGCAAAAGCGTGCATAAAGACGGCAGGTCGGGTCGGTTCTGGCTTTTACCCAGCGCGGTATGAGCCACACCGCCATCGACAGCAACAAAACGCTGCCTGCTGCCGCCAGTCCCCAGGCCATGCCTTGCCAGGTCGCCAGGAACGGGTTGAGACGGGCGAGAAACTGGCGTTGGCGCTCCTGGTTGTAGCCCAGCACCCATTGATTCCATTGGTTGTTCAGTAAATCCCAGGTCAACCGCATCGGCATCAGCCAGTTGGCATCCAGCGTCAGCAGACCGCCGCCGCGTTCGCCGGCGGGCAGGGCGGCGTCGAGGCCGCGTTCGACCCGGCTGGGCGCGACGGCGGCCGTGGGGTCGATGCGCGTCCAGCCCTGGCCTGTCAGCCAGACTTCGGCCCAGGCATGCGCATCGCGTTGGCGCACGATCCAGTAGTTGCCGAGGGGGTTGAGTTCGCCGCCCTGATAGCCGGTGACGACGCGCGCAGGCAAGCCGGCGGCGCGCATCAGGAAGACGAAGGCGCTGGCGTAGTGCTCGCAGAAGCCGTGCCGGCTGCGCACCAGGAAATCGTCGACGCTGTCATCGCCCAGCAACGGCGGATTCAGCGTGTAGAAGAACGGTTCGCTGCTGAAGTGGCGCAGGGCCTGATCGACGATCGCGCGTTCATTCCGGGCTTTGCCGATCCATTCCCGCGCCAGTTCTCTGGCTTGCGGATTGCCTTCCGGCAGCGCCAGCGTGCGTGCCCGCGTGGCGGCGGCGAGGCCGTCCGCATCCAGTCGGTAGGCGAGATCGGCATCGATCCGGTAGCGCAGACGCTGCGTGACCGGGGCTTTGCTCAGCCATTGCAGATCCGGGCCGAGGCGGGTTTCGAGCGACGGCAAGTTCGGCGGCAAGGGTTGCGGCAAGCCGAGCAAAAACAACCAGCGTTGCCGGTGCGGTTCCAGCGTGACGGCGTAGCTGATCGGCTTGCCCTGCGCTTCACCGCGAACCGGATTCGGCGGCACGGCCAGGCGGGTCTGCCAGGTGCGGCCATCGAAATCCCACAGCACCGGGCCGCGCCAGTAGAGCGCGCTGGGATCGGGTGCCTGGTTGCCGGTTGCAGCGACGAATTCGACCCGGAATGCGATTTCACTGGATTGGCTGAGTTGGCTGAAATCGCCCGGACTCATGCGGTCGGATAGCCCGGTTTGCGCGGCGGCCTGCTGCGGCAAGCCCCAGAGCGGACCTTGCAAGCGCGGGAATAGCACGAACAGCAGCAGCGCCAGCGGCAATGCCTGCATCAGCAAACGGCTGGACAGGCCGAGCGTGGCGCGCAACTTGGGCGCCGGCTGCGCGTTGGCGATCATTGCGGCGACCAGTGCAATGCCGGCGATGACCATGTAAGCGGCCAGCGCCATGCTTTGCGAATTCAGGAAGTACGCGACCAGCAGGAAACAGCCGACGAAGAGCAGGCCGAGACGGTCGCGCGGGCTCTGCGTTTCCAGCAGCTTGGCGCCGGAGAGAAACACCAGCAGCGCGACGCCGCCTTGCGGGCCGATCACCGTGCCGTATTGCAGCAACACGCCCGCCACACCGGCCAAGGTCAGGAGCATCTTCAGCCAGCCCGGCCAGGCCTGGCGCCGATTCGCCGCGCGCAAGGCGGCGAGCGCGAAGAACAGCCAGCTCAAGCTGATCCACAGCGGCAGCGCCAGGGCGTGTGGCGCCAGCACCAGCGCCAACGGCAGCATCAGCCAGAGCAGCGAGGCATCGAGATCAAACCGGGGCATGACCTTGTCCAGGCGTTTGGCTACTTGTTTGGCCATATCTTGCCAACGCTTCCAGGCATTGCCGCAAATGGGCCTCGCCGCGGCCCATGCCGATGCTGCAGCCCGGTAGCACCAGTTCGAAAGCGCTGCCGGCGGCATGCGCGTCGAGCGCCCAGCGGGTCAGGCGGGACAAACGGGCTTCCGTTTCCCGTTCCGGCGTGCGCGACCAATCCAGCCGCAACTTCGAGCCACGCTGTCCGCTGAATTGTTTGGTCAGTAGCTGTTGACTGCGCGCGGCGGCTTTCCAGGCGATGCGTCGCGGCGGGTCTCCCGCCTGGTAGGTACGTATGCCGGTGAAGTCGTCGCCATCGCTCCGCTGGGGTCTTTCATTGCGATCCGCACAATCCGCCGCCGGTAGCGGCAGGCCATCGCGCGCCGGCGCCGGGTAGATCAAGACGCCATGCGGTGCGGCATCCGGGCCGGACAATTCCAGCACCGTCCAGCAGCGGAATAGACTCAAGGGAAAGCGCGAATAGATCGCGAAGCGGCCGAGCGGATGCCAGCCTCGCTCAGGCTGCAGCACGACCATCGCCAGCTCCGCTTTGCCGCCGGCAGGCACGTCGCACTGCAGGCTTTCGCCGCTCGGGTTGACCAGGCCAACGCGATAGCGGGTCTGCGTGCCCGGGTTTTCCACCTCCAGCAGCAGACGGGCGATTTCTCCCGCAAACACCGGCGGCGAGGCTTTCGGGCGAATAATCAGACCGGACAGGTTGCGTTGGGTATGCAACATTCCGGTTACGCCCAAGCCGGTAAACCAGAAGGTGAACAGGTAAGCCAGGCTGAGTCCGTAATTGATGGCGCCGATCAACAGGCCCAGCAGCAGCAGCGCGAAGACCAGTCCGGCGCGGGTCGGCAGGATGTACAGCCGGCGCGCGCCGAGGCGAACCGGTCCGGGTTCCAGCCGGGGCGGCCGCCAGGGTATATAGCGCAGGGCAGGGGGCTTCTTCATAGGCTGAACTGTGGCATGGGCGAGCAATTTATTGCGTGCCAAATCGATGGCGAAACCTATTCTTCAAGCATGAAACTGACTTTTCATGGCGCCGCGCGGGAAGTGACCGGTTCGTGCTATCTGGTGGAGACCGGGAAGCTGCGCTTTCTGGTGGATTGCGGCATGGTTCAGGGCGGTCGTACGGCCGATGCGCGCAATCGCCGTTTCCCGGAATTCGATCCGGAGTCGGTCGATTTCGTCCTGCTCACGCATGCCCATATCGATCACTCCGGACTGCTGCCGCGCCTGACCGCGCATGGCTTTCGCGGTCCGGTGTATTGCACCGCCGCCACCGCCGACCTGGTTGGCGTGCTGTTGCCGGACTCGGCCTTCATTCAGGAGAAGGAGGCGGAATGGGCGAACTACGCCAATCGCAAGACCCGCAAACGCCGGCAGAACGAATTGGCGCCGCTGTACACCGTCACCCAGGCGCGGGACATGTTGAAACGCGTGCGCGGGGTGGCTTACGACCATGAGATCCGGCCGCATCCACGGGTTCGTGTCCGGTTCCAGGATGCCGGCCATATTCTCGGCTCGGCCATCGTCGAGGTCTGGGTCGAGGAGGGGTATGCAACGCGCAAGCTGGTCTTTTCGGGCGATCTGGGCATGCCGGGCAGGCCGATCATCCGGGACCCGACGCCGATCCACGAAGCCGATTTTCTGTTGGTGGAATCGACCTACGGCAACCGTCTGCACAAGGGCTTGGCCGAAACCGTGGACGAACTGGCGCATGCCGTCACCGATACCTTGATGCGGAAGAAGGGCAATGTCGTCATCCCGGCCTTCGCCGTCGGGCGCACGCAGGATCTGCTCTATTTGCTGATGGATCTGGTGCGCCAGGGCCGCTTGCCGCGCAACTTGGCGATCTTTGTCGATTCGCCGATGGCCGGCGCCGCGACGGCCATCACGCTGAATCACAGCAACCTGATGGATGAAGAATCGCGCGAACTGCTGCAATGGTTCCGCAGCAGCCCGGATGCGCCTTATCTGCGCGTGACCGAGGACGTCGAGGACTCGATGGCATTGAACAAGATCCGTCAGGGCGCGGTGATCATTTCCGCCTCCGGCATGTGCGACGCCGGGCGGATCAAACACCATCTCAAATTCAATCTGCCGCGCGCCGAGTGCTCGGTGATCATCGCCGGATTTCAGGCCGAAGGGACGCTGGGGCGGCGTCTGGTGGATGGCGCAAGAACAGTGCGGCTGTTCCGCGAAACGATACCGGTGCGCGCCGATCTCTACACGCTGGGCGGACTCTCGGCGCACGCCGACCGCGACGCGCTGCTCCAGTGGCTGGCGAATTTCCAGCGACCGCCGACCCAAACCTTTGTCGTGCATGGCGAAGCGGAAACCGCACTCGGTTTCGGCGCGTTGCTGCGCGAAGGCATGGGTTGGAAGGTGGATGTCCCGGAGCTGGGCGCGAGCTACGATTTGTGACCGGAGCGCGTGCTGGCCGCTCCTGGCAGTCGATCCGGCCGGATCGATTGGCGGCAGGAATATGCCAAGAAGAGCGCCGCGTTGCGGTGTTACTGGATACCATTCGACCCTGCCGGCAACTCTTGGGAAAACGTAAGCATGACCTTGCCTAAACTGGGTGAAATTTCCGCGGTTCAATTGATCAACTTTTCCACCCCCAAGTCCTGGGGAATCAGCGACCCGGTTCGTTTCCAGGCGCTGATGGAAGAAGCTAAAAGCCTGGTTACACCGGGCTACTATCTGGGCGACAACCTGTTCACCTGGGGCCGCAACAATTCGTTGTTCGAGGATGTCGCGTTCCGCAAGGCCTGGACCGACAACATCCAGAACGATGCCGATCAGGCCATCGCGTGGCGCCGCTACATCCTGGCCTGCCTGGCGTTCAACTGCATGCAACTGCCGGGCGATTATGTCGAGTGCGGCGTTTATGCCGGCTCGGGCATCAAGACGGTGATGGACTATCTGGGTGGCAAGGAATTTCCGAAGACGTTCTGGGGTTACGACACCTTCGATTACAACCCGGTGCAAGGCCATTCTTTCGCCGGACAGGCGGACGGTTTCTTCGACCAGATCCAGGCGCGCTTCGCCGGCTATCCGCAAGTTCGATTGATCAAGGGCTTCATCCCCGACTCCTTCGCGCAGGGCATGCCGGAACAGATCGCCTACCTGCATATCGACATGAACAATGCCACTGGCGAGATCGCCGCGCTGGAGCACCTGTTCGAGCGCGTCGTCAGCGGCGGCGTGATCATTCTGGATGACTACGAATGGTCCGTTTACCGCGGCCAGAAGCAGGCGGAAGACCCGTGGTTCGAGGCACGCGATTACCGTGTCGTCCCCCTGCCGACCGGCCAGGGCATGCTGATCAAACGCTGATAGAGGAGCGCATCGAATGAAAAAAATTCTGAATGTCGGCGGCAACAGCAAAGCCATTCCGCTGCCGCCGCAATACGCCGGGTTCGACCACGTCCTGCTCGACATCGACCCGACCGGCCAGCCGGACATCGTTTGCGATGCGCGCTTGTTGACGACACTGGACAGCCATCAGTTCGACGCGGTTTATTGTTCGCACAACCTGGAGCATTACTACCGGCACGATGTGGCGAAAGTGCTCGCCGGCTTCCTGCATGTGCTGAAGGACGGCGGCGCGGCGCATATCCGGGTGCCGGACATCGGCGAAGTCATGCGGGTCAGCGTCGAGAAAGGGCTGGATATCGAGGATGCGCTATACCAATCCGCACTTGGACCGATCATGGTGCTGGACGTGCTGTACGGCTATGCCAGCCAGATCGAACAAAGCGGGCAGGACTTTTTCGCGCACAAGACCGGTTTCACCCAGAAATCGTTGATGAAAGCGCTGCTGCAAGCCGGTTTCACCCACATGTTCCGCATCCTCGGCGACGGGCAAAGTCTGGAGATCAACTTGCTGGCCTTCAAAGGCGAACCCGCCCCGTATTTCCGTGAACTGTTCGGTTTGCCGCAAGCCTAGTGTGGTGAGGTAAACAGCCTGGCTGGGAGCGCCGGCTTCCAGCCGGCGCTCCCGCGACAAGTTCAGCTTTTCAGGGCCACGCTGCTGATCGCCTCGGCGAAATCCCGCACGAATAGCGGCATATCGAACAGCGGCGAGGTTTGCCGACCGGCAACCAGTCGTTGTTTCAGATCGGCGTGCAGGCCCGGCCGGGTGGCGATTTCGATGGCGCGGGTCTCGTATTCTTCCAGTGTGGTCGTGATCAGTTCGGGCAGGTCCAACGCGGTGAGCAAGCTGCCGGCCATGCGCGAGGCGAAGGTACGGCCGGAGCGGGTGAGTACCGGCAAGCCCATCCAGAGTGCATCGTTGGCCGTCGTGCCGCCGTTGAACGGATAACAGTCCAGGAACAGATCGGCCGCGCTGTAGCGCGCCAGATACTGATCTGGCGCGACGCGCGGGGCGAACAGCAGGCGGGCGGGGTCGATGCCCTGTTCGGCGGCGCGGTCGAGCAGGGATTGCTTCGACCAGGCATTGTCGGCCAGCAGCCAGAGCACGCTGCCCGGCGTTTGCGCCAGGATACGCATCCAGCAGGCGAACACTTCCGGGGTGAATTTGTAGTTGTTGTTGAACGAGCAGAAGACGAAAGCCTGTTCCGGCAGTTCGCAGGCGGCACGGCTGGGCAGGGCGGCGACCGGGCGTTGGCGGTCGCTGCACTGGAAGACGTGGCGCAGATAAAGCGGGGTTTCGCTGTAGTAGGGCTTTTCCGCGTCTGGAATCAGGAAGCGGTCTGAGATGACGTAGTCGATGCCGGGATGGCCGGTGGGGCCGGGAAAACCGAGATAGGTCATCTGCACTGGCGCCGGCCGGTAGGCGATGATGTCGGGCCGCGCGCCGGACGTGATGCCTTGCAGGTCGACCAGAATGTCGATTTCGTTCTGGCGGATCGCCGCCGCGGCGCTGGCGTCGTCCATTTCGGCGATGCGGATGTAATGGTCGAACGCCTTGACGACACGGGCGCGCAAGGCGGAACCGTCTTCCCGGCTCCAACAGAAACCGTAAAGCTCGAAGCGGTCGCGGTCGAGCAGTTCGAGCAGTTCGACGGTCAGCAGCGAAACGGCATGCAGGCAGAAATCGGAGGACAGGAAGCCGATGCGCAGTTTGTCATGCCGGTAGGCCCGCTCGGGGGCGAGCTTCGGCACGCGCAGATTGACGCGCTCATGTACGAAGCGCATGGAAGTCGCCAGTTGCAGGCCGGGATCGTCGCTGGCGGAGAGCATGGCGAGCGGCGAGGTGGCCTTGATCAGGTCGCCGCTGCTGGGGGCTTCGAGTCCTGAATACACCGGCCATCTGCATTGTTTCTGGCGCAGATGCACCCAGTGCTGAATGACCTTGGGTTGCGCCGGATCGGCTTGCAGGCTGGCCAGCAGCTTGGCTTCGGCGCGGTCGAACTCGCGCATTTCCTCCAGCAGCCGGCCCATGCCGTTGACCACCAGTAGATACAGATCGCGGTTGAGTTCCGGCGTCGCCAGCGGATGGTCGAGCATGGATTGCCAGATGGTCAGCGCATTGTCCTTGCGCCCCTGACGTTCGATGATCGCGCCGAGATTGAACCAGGCCTGGGCGAAATCCGGCTTCAGCATGATGGCGGCGCGATAAGCCGCTTCCGCCGCCGGCAGCTGGTTCAGCTGCGACAGCGTGACGCCGAGGTTGAACTGGACGATGTGGCTGGCCGGAGACTGGTGATGCGCCAGCCAGGTTTGATACAGCTTCACCACATCGGCGTATCGCCGCGCGGCGTTGAGTCGGTCGGCCAGGTTGATGGCCTGCATGAAGTCGAGCCGGCCGGCGCGGCTGGTTTCCAGCGTCGTTTCGAGTTCGGCGTCGAGGTCGGACAGTGCGTCGGGCAGTGCAATAGCGGTCATGGCGCTTCAGAGGGGATGTGCGGCAACGACAAAGAAAACCGAAACGCGCCGGCAGCGCGTTTCGGTTGGTTGCGGGGCGCGATCAGGGCCGTGGCGTTCAGAGCAATCCATCCTGGCTGCTGTCGGCGACGCCCAGTATCTGCAACTGGACGCTGTCGCTTGCGGCATCCGGCACGGCTGCATCGGTGCGCAGCCAGACGTCGGCGATGGCGTGGGTCTGGCCATCCTGCGTGGTGTAGCTGGATTCCAGGCCGAGCCAGTTGCCGTTGTTCATCTCGCTGCCGCTGGTGGCTGCCAGGTCGATGGAGACGATGCCCAGCGCGGCCAGGTCGACCAGTTCGTTCCCCTGGCTGATGCCGTCCTGGTTGCCGTCGAGCCAGACGCGCAGGGCGGCAAAACCGGCATCGTCGGCGCTGACGACGCCATCCTGGTTGCCGTCGAGCGAGGCCAGCGCGGCGAAGCCGTCCGTCGCCCGCGTGCCGTCGGCTAGCTGGAAGGCGCTGCCGAACAGTTCGCCGCCATCGTTGATGGTGCCGTCGCCGTTGCGGTCCAGCGCCAGCAGGCCGTCGCCTTGCGCTACCCAGGCGGTGTGCAGCGTTGTTCCGCCGGCATTCAGATCGAATGCAACACCGTCGGCAAGCGAGGTGGTTTGCACGCCATCGCCGTTCAGGTCGAGGATCAGCGGCGTGGCGTACGGAATCGCGGCGAGCTGCTCGGCCGACATCGCGCCAAGCTGACCGCCGGTCAGCGCGTCGTGCTGCGCCGAGGTCATGCTGGCCAGTTGCGAGGTGGTCAGCGCCGGGATATCGCCCACTTCGATCGCCACGATCTGCGCGGTGGTCAATTCCGCAAAGTCCGCCGCCTGCATGGCCGCGAACTGCGCCGTGGTCATCGCGGCGATATCGGCGGTACCCAGCGCCGGGATCTGCGCCGTGGTCAGGCCGATGATCTGGCCGGTGGTCAAGGCGGCAACCTGGGTACTGGTCAACGCCTCGATCTGCGCCGTCGACATGACTTGCAGATCGGCCACCTGGATGACCTGGATCTGCGCCGTAGTGAATGCGGCGATATCGGCCGTTTCCAGCGCGGCGGCCTGACTTGTGGTCAGCGCGGCGACCTGGGTCGTGGTCAGCGCGGCGGCCTGCGTCGTGGTCAGCGCCTGAATCTGGTCAGTGGTCAGGGCTTGCAGATCCTGGATTTGCAACGACTGCAGTTGCGTCGTGGTCAGCGCGGCAAAATCGACGGTTTCGATGGCGACGACCTGATCGGTGGTCAGTGCCACGATCTGCGCTGTGGTCAGGGCCTGGAACTGGTTGGTTTCCAGCGCCACGATCTGTGCGGTGGTCATGCCCGCGAGGTCGCTGCCCTGGATCGCGGCGATCTGGCCGGTGGTCAGCGCCTGTACCTGGTCGGTGGTGAGACCGGTGACCTGCGCGCCGGTCAGCGCGACGATCTGGCTGGTGGTCAGTGCGGCGGTCTGGGCGGTGCTCAGGTTGGCGATCTGCGTCGTACTCATCGCCGCCAGGTCGTTGTTCTCGAAGGCTGCAATTTGCGTCGTGCTCATCGCGGCGAGATCGACCGTTTGCAGCGCCGCCGCCTGCGCCGTAGTGATGCCGGCGATCTGCGCGGTGGTCAACGCCTCTGCCTGAGCGGTGGACAGTGCGACGATCTGCGCCGTGGTCAACGCGGCGATGTCGGCGACTTCCATCGCCTGCAGTTGATCCGTGGTCACCGCAGCCAGTTGGGCGGTGGTCAGGGCAGCAACCTGGGCGGTGGTCAGCGACGGAATCGCCGTGGTGGACAGCGCCTCAAGATCGTCCGTCGCCAGGGCGGCCAGTTGCACCAGCGTGATCGCCGCCAGTTGCGAACCGCTCAGCGCATTGGCCTGTTCGGTGGTCAGCGCGACGATCTGGGCGGTGGTCAGCGCAGCGAGATCGACGGTTTCGATGGCGCCGATCTGCGCGGTGTCGAGCAGCACGAGGTCGGCGGTTTCGATGGCGGCGATCTGCGCCGTGGTCATCGCGGCGATTTGCGCCGTGGTCAACTCGGGCGCCTGCAATGTGGTCAATGCCGCAATCTGCGCGGTGCTCATCGCGGCGATGGCCGAGGTGCTGAGCTCCGGCAGCTGCGCCGTGGTCAGTGCGGCGACCTGCGCGACCGTCAACGCGGCGGCTTGCGCCGTGGTCAGACTTTGAATCGCCGTCGTGGTCAGCGCGGCCAGGTCGACCGTCTGCATGGCAGCCAGTTGCGCCGTGGTCAGCGCGGCCAGTTGCGTCGAGGACAGCGCCTCGGCCTGCGCGGTGGTCAGCGCCACGATGCCGGCGGTGGTGATGGCGGCGATCTGTTCCGCATCGAGCGCGCCGATCTGCGCCGTGGTCAACGTCGCCAGATCTGCGGTTTGCAGGGCGGCGATCTGCGCCGTGGTCAGCGCGCCGACCTGGGCCGTGGTCAGCACGGGCGCCTGATCGGTGGTCAAGGCCACGATCTGGGCGGTGGTCATCTGCGCCAGATCGGCTGTCTCGATGGCGGCGATTTGCGCCGTGGTCATCAAAGCGATGTCGTCCGTGGTCAACGCCGGGATTTGCGCGGTGGTGAACGCGGCGATCTGGGCCGTGCTCAGGGTCGGTACCTGCTGCGTGGTGAGCGCGGCAACCTGCGCCGTGGTGAGCGCGGCGATCTGCGCCGTGGTCAATGCGCCGACCTGGGCGGTGCTCAGGTTGGCCAGATCGGCGGTTTCGATCGCGGCGATCTGGCTGACGGTCAACGACTGGATCTGGCCGGCGCTCAGCGATGCCATCTGCGCGGTGGTCAACGCGGCCATCTGCGCTGCGGTCAACGCGGCGATCTTGCTATCGATGGCGCGAATCTGGCTGGTGCTGAGATTGGCCAGATCGACGGTTTCGATGGCAGCAACCTGCGCAGTGGTCAGCACGCCGATCTGGTCGGGTGTGATGGCGGCGAACTGCGTGCTGCTGAGCGCCACGATCTGATCGGTGGTCAGCGCCGCGATCTGGGCGAACGACAAGCCCTGCAACTGGCTGCTGGTGAATACCGCGACATCCGCCGTTTCCATCGCGCGCAATTGCGCGGTGGTCAGGAAGGCGATCTGGTCGGTGCTCAACGCGACAACCTGGGCCGTGGTCAAACCGGGTATCGCCGCCGTCGACAGCGTGGACAGCGTATCCAGGCTCAGTGCCTGCAATTGCGCGGTGGTCAACGCGGTAACCTGGGCCGAGGTCAACGCCGGCGCCTGGGTTGAGGTCAGCACCGAGATCTGGTCGGTACTGAGTGCGGCCACATCGACGGTTTCCAGCGCGGCGATCTGGTCGGTGGTCAGCACGGAAATCTGCGCCTGTGTCAGCGCCCGCACCTGAGCGGTGCTCAGGCTGGGGATGATTTCGGGCGAAATGACGATCAGGTCGGCGGTTTCCAGCGCGGCGATCTGCGCCGTGGTCAGGTTGCCGATCTGCGCGGCGCTCATTGCGCTGATTTGCGCGGTGGACAGCGCGACGATCTGACCGGAGGTCATGGCTGCAAAATCGGCGGATTCCATCGCCTGGATCTGATCGGTGCTCAACGCGGCGATCTGCGCTGCGGTCAGTCCCGGAATCTGGCTGGTGGTCAACGCGGCGATCTGCGTGTTGGTCAACGCGGCGAGATCGACCGTCTGCATGGCGGCCAGTTGCGTCGTGGTCAGTGCGGCAATTTGCGTCGAGGTCAGCGCGGCAACCTGTTCCGTGCTCAGCGCCACGATCTGCGCCGTGGTCAGCGCGGCCAGGTCGGCGGTTTCAATGGCCACGATCTGTTCCGGCGTCAGCGCGGCGATCTGGCCGGCGGTCAGCGCGGGCGACTGCAGCGTGGTCAGCGCGGCGATCTGAGCCGTGGTCAGCGCGGCCAGATCGACGGTCTCGATGGCGGCGATCTGCGCGGTGGTCAGCGCGGCGATCTGGCCGACGCTCATGTAGCGGGCCTGTTCCGTGGTCAACGCGGCGATCTGCGCCGTCGTCATCAAGGCCAGATCGACGGTCTCGATGGCGGCGACTTGAGCCGTGCTCAGCGCGGCGATCTGACCGACGGTGAGTTTGGCAATCTGATCCGTGGTCAACGCGGCGATCTGCGCGGTGGTCAATGCGGCGGCATCGGCCGTTTCGATGGCGGCGATCTGCGCCGTGGTCAAGGCCGCGATCTGGCCGACGCCGAGTTTGGAGATCTGCGCCGTGGTCAAGGCCGCGATCTGCGCCGTGGTCAGCGCGACCAGGTCGACTGTTTCGATGGCGGCGATCTGCGCCGAAGTCAGTGCCTGAATCTGCGTGGTGGTCAGCTTGGCGATCTGATCGCTGGACAGCGCGGCGATCTGCGCGGTGGTCATGGCGGCCAGGTCGACGGTTTCAATCGCCGCGATTTGCGCCGTGCTCAGCGCGGCCAGGTCGGTGGTTTCGATGGCGGCCGCCTGTGCGGTGGTCAAGGCCGCGATCTGGGCTGTCGTCAGGTTGCTCGCCTGTGCCGTGGTCAGCGCCGCGATTTGCGCGGTGATCAGGGCGGCCAGATCGGCGGTTTCGATGGCGGCAATCTGCGCGGTGGTCAACGCGGCGACCTGCGCGGTGGTCAGATTGGCGATCTGTGCGGTGGTCAAGGCCGCGATCTGCGCGGTGGTCAGCGTGACCAGATCCACCGTTTCGATGGCGGCGATCTGCGCCGCGGTCAGCGCGGCGAACTGCGTCGTGCTCAGCTTGTTGACCTGTGCGGTGGTCAGCGCGGCGATATCGGCGGTATCCAGCGCGGCAACCTGCGCCGTGCTCAGCGCGCCCAACTGCGACGAGGTGAGGGCCGGCATTTGCGTGGTGGTCAACGCGGCGATCTGTGCCGTGCTCAACGCGGCCAGGTCGACGGTTTCCAGCGTGGCAAGCTGTTCGGTGGTCAGTGCGGCGATCTGCGCTGTCGTCAGGTTGGCCGCCTGTGCCGTGGTCAGCGCAACGATCTGGGCGGTGGTGAGTTTGGCGAGGTCCGCCGTCTCCAGCGCGGCAATTTGCGCGGTGGTCAAGGCAGCGATCTGCGCGGTGCTCAGGCTGCTGGCCTGGGCGGTGGTCAGGGCCGCGATCTGGCCGGTAGTCAACGCGGCGACATCGGCCGTTTCCAGTGCGGCGATCTGCGTCGGGGTCAGCGCGGCAATTTGCGTCGTGGTCAGCGCGGCCGCTTGCGCGGTGGTCAGCGCGGCGATCTGCGCGGTGGTCAGTGAGGTGATGTCGGCGGTTTCAATGGCGACGGCTTGCGCGGTGGTCAGCGCGGCGATTTGCGCGGTGGTCAGCTTGGCAAGCTGCGTCGCGGACAAGGCAGCGATTTGCGCGGTGGTCATCGCCGCCAGGTCGGCCGTTTCGATGGCCGCGATCTGCGCCGTGGTCATGGCGCCGAGCTGCGTCGTGGTCAACGCGGCAGCCTGCGCGGAAGTCAGTGCGGCGATCTGTGCCGTGGTCATCTGGGCCAGATCGGCGGTTTCGATGGCGACCAGTTGCGCCGTGGTCAGTGCCGGCACCTGATCCGTGCTCAGGTTTTTCGCCTGCGTGGTCGTCAACGCGGCAATTTGCGCAGTCGTCATTGCCGCAATGTCGGCCGTTTCGAGATGCGAAATCTGCAAGGTGGTCAGCGCGGCGATCTGCGCGGTGCCGAGTTTGTCGATCTGGTCCGTGGTCAACGCGGCGAGCTGCGCCGTCGTCATCTTGATCAGATCGGCCGTTTCGATGGCAACCAGCTGGGCCGAGGTCAGCGCCGGCATCTGCGCCGTGGTCAACGCGGTGATTTGCGCCGAGGTCAACGCGGCGATCTGGGCCGTGGTCATGGCAGCCAGATCGACGGTTTCGATGGCGGCCAGCTGGCTATTGGTCAACGCGGCAATCTGCGTGGTGGTCAGTTTGCTGATCTGCGCGGTGGTCAGCGCGGCGATTTGCGCCGTGGTCAGCGCCCGCAGATCCGCAGTTTCCATCGAGGTAAGTTGCGCGGTGGTCAACGCAGCGACGTCGGCGGTTTCCATCGCGGCAACTTGCGCGGTGGTCAGCGCGACGATCTGCGCGGTGGTCAGATTGGCGGTCTGCGCGGTGGTCAAGGCCGCGATCTGGGCGGTGGTCAACGCGGCCGTCTGCGTGGTGGTCAGGTTGGCGGTTTGCGCGGTGGTCAGCGCGGCGATTTGCGCTGTACCCAACGCGGCGGTTTGCGCCGTGCTCATCGCCGCAATTTGCGTCGTGCTCATTGCCGCCAGATCGGCGGTTTCGATGGCGGCGACTTGCGCGGTGGTCAGCGCGACGACCTGCGCGGTGGTCAGATTGGCGCTCTGCGCCGTGGTCAGCGCGGCGATCTGCGCCGTTCCCAGGGCGACGAGATCGACGGTTTCGATGGCGGCGGTCTGGGTCGTGGTCATCGCCGCCAGATCGGCGGTTTCGATGGCGGCCGCCTGCGCGGTGGTCAGCGCGGCGACTTGTGCGGTGGTCAGGTTGGCCGCTTGCGCGGTGGTCAGCGCGGCGATCTGCGCCGTGGTCATCGCCGCCAGATCGGCGGTTTCGATGGCGGCCGTCTGCGCGGTGGTCAAGTTGGCGACCTGCGAGGTGGTCAGCTTGCCGATCTGGGCCGTGGTCAGGGCCGCGATATCGGCGGTTTCAATCGCCGCGACCTGCGCATTGCTCAGCGCGGTGAGTTGCTCGGTGGTCAGCGCGGCGACTTGCGCGGTGGTCATTGCCGCAATCTGCGCGGTGGTCAGCACCTCGATCTGGTCGGTAGTCAGTGCAGCCAGGTCGGCGGTTTCCATCGCCGCGACTTGCGCCGTGGTCAGCGCGACGAGCTGCGCCGAGGTCAATGCAGCGGCCTGGGCCGTGGTCAGCGCGGCGAATTGGCCGGTGGTCAGCGCGGCCAGGTCGGCGGTTTCCAGTCCGGCGACCTGTTCGGTGGTCAACGCGGCGATTTGCGCCGTGGTCAGCGTGCTGGCCTGGGCGGTGGTCAAGGCGGCGATCTGGTCGGTATCCAGCGCAGCCAGATCGGCGGTTTCCAGGGCGGCGGTCTGTGCCGTGGTCAGCGCGGCGATCTGCGCCGTGGTCAGTGCAACGGCCTGTCCGGTGGTCAAGGCGGCGATCTGCACCGTGGTCAGCGCGGCGACATCGGCGGTTTCCAGTCCGGCGACCTGTTCGGTGGTCAACGCGGCGATTTGCGCCGTGGTCAGCGTGCTGGCCTGGGCGGTGGTCAAGGCGGCGATCTGGTCGGTATCCAGCGC
>JASJPK010000024.1:0-34055 GCA_031426735.1 Hydrogenophilaceae bacterium
CAAGGGGCGGCATTCTAACTTGGCTTGCCGCGACGCAGGAATCGAACTTTTCGAGAGCGATCCATGCGCAGCCTGTCGGACTTTCCCCATGAGCGCGGGGAAAGTCCGACAGGCTGCTAGTCGAAGCAGGTCGCCGGCTGGACGATGCCCTTGAATACCTCGAAGTAGGTCGGGAAAGTCTTCGCCACGCATTTCGGATCGTTGATGCGGATCGGCACGCCGCCCAGGCTGACCAGGGAGAAACACATCGCCATGCGGTGGTCGTCGTAGGTGTCGATGACGGCATTGGCCACCAGCCTGGCCGGCGGTGTGACGCGGATGTAGTCGGCGCCCTCTTCCACCGTCGCGCCGACCTTGCGCAATTCCGTCGCCATCGCGGCGATGCGGTCGGTTTCCTTGACTCGCCACGACGCGATATTGCGCAGCGTGGTGTCGCCGTCGGCGAACAGCGCCAGCACGGCGAGGGTCATGGCGGCATCCGGGATGTGGTTGCAGTCGAGGTCGATCGCGTGCAGCTTGCTGCCGCAGCCGAGGCGGCTTTCTATCCAGTTGGGTCCAAAGCCGATCTCGGCACCCATGCGCGCCAGCGCTTCGGCGAAACGCACATCGCCCTGGATGCTGTTGCGGCCGACGCCTGCCACCCGCACCGGACCATGTCCCAGTGCGCCGGCAGCAAGGAAATAGGAGGCCGAGGAAGCATCGCCCTCGACCTCGATTTCGCCCGGGCTGCGGTAGACTGCGGCCGGCACGGTGAAGCTTTGCCAGCCGTCCCGCTTGACCTCGACGCCAAAGCGCTGCATCAGGTTGAGTGTGATTTCGACGTAGGGCTTGGAGATCAGTTCGCCTTCGACCTGGATGGTGACTTCGCGCCCGAGCAACGGCGCCGACAACAGCAAACCGGTGAGGTATTGGCTGGAGACATTGCCCTTCACACTGGCGACAGACACCGGACCGGGTTGCGTCGGCGCGATGGCCAGGGGCGGGAAACCGTCCTGGCCCAGGTAAGCGATTTGCGCGCCAAGCTGGCGCAACGCATCGACCAGATCGCCGATGGGGCGCTCATGCATGCGGGCGACGCCGCTCAATGTGTAGTTGCCGCCGGCCAGCGCGGTAGCCGCGGTCAACGAGCGGAACGCGGTGCCGGCATTGCCGAGAAACAACTCGGCCTGCTTGACGGGAAAAGCGCCGCCGATGCCATGCACGCGGTAGTCGTCGCTGTTATCCAGGCGTTGCCACGTCACGCCCAAGCGGCTGAGCGATTCAAGCATGACCTGGGTGTCGTCGGAATCGAGCAGGCCTTTGACCAGGGTCGTGCCTTCGGCCAGCGCGGCCAGCAGCAGCATGCGGTTGGAGATGCTTTTCGAGCCGGGCAGGCGCACCTTGCCGCGAGCACCGGAAAGCGCGGGGAGATCGAGAAATTCCATTTGGGGACCTGTTGTTTCTTACTGGATCAATCAATCGTTGTACTTGCCTTGCAGCCAGTTGCTGCGGGCCAGGCGGGCGCGTGAAAACACCGCTTCCAGTTCCGCGCCATTTTTGTCCGCGATCAGCGCGCGCACCGACTTGAGTTTTTCGCCCAACACATCCAGTTCGTTCAGCAAGGCATCGCGGTTGGCCAGCGTGATATCGCGCCACATTTCCGGATGGCTGCCGGCGATGCGGGTGGCATCGCGCAGACCGGCACCCGCATAGCGAAAGTAGATTTCGGAGAGCGGCCGACTGGCCAGTTCGTCCATCAGCGCGAAGGCCAGCAGATGCGGCAAGTGGCTGACCGCCGCGAACACCTGGTCGTGCAATTGCGCTTCCATGCGGGCGACACGGGCACCGCAAGCCAGCCAGAGCGATTCGACCAATTGCACATCGGCGGCGCGATTTTCCGGCAACGGGGTCAAGATGAGCGGCTTGCCGACATACAGACCCGGTCGCGCGGCGGCGGCGCCATTCGTCTCGGCGCCGGCGATGGGATGGCCCGGCACGAATTGCGCGATGCGCTCGCCCAGCGCGGCACGCGCAGCGGCAATGACGTCCTGCTTGGTGCTGCCGGCGTCGGTGACGATGCAGTTCGGCGGCAGAGTCTGGACCAGTTCGCCGAACAATTTCGGCATGGCACCGACCGGCACCGCCAGCATGATCAGATCGGCGCTCGCGGCGGCACTGACGAGATCCTCGCCGATCGCGTCGACGATGCCCAGGTGCCTAGCCGTTTCCAGATTGGCCCGGCTGCGGCCGATGCCGGTTATCCGCTCGACCAGGCCATGCCGTTTCAGATCGAGCGCGAAGGAGCCGCCGATCAGGCCGGCGCCGACGAGGACCAGATGCTTGATCATGCCGGCTCCTCGCTCGCGTTCAGAATTTCACCCAAGGCTGTCAGGAAACGGGCGTTCTGTTGCGGCAATCCGATACTCACGCGCAGATATTCCGGCATGCCGTAGTTGCCGACCGGGCGCACGATGACGCCGCGTTGGAGCAGTTGCTGGAAAACGCTTGCGGCGGTGTGGCCTTCGACCGCGACCTTGACGCAGACGAAGTTGCCGAACGACGGAATGTAGTCGAGGCCCAGCGCCTGCACGCCTTGGGTCAGCTGCAGCATGCCGGCATCGTTGACGCGTTTGGAGGCGGCGATGAAATCGCTGTCGTTCAATGCCGCCGCCGCCGCCAGCAAGGCCAGCGAGTTGACGTTGAACGGTTGCCGCACGCGGTTGAGCATGCCCGCCACATCAGCCTGGGCCAACGCATAGCCGACCCGCAATCCGGCCAGGCCGTACGCTTTGGAGAAGGTCCGCGTCAGCACCAGATTGGGAAACTCCGCCACCCAGGCCACAGATGGCGCTTGCCGATCCGCATCGAGGAACTCACCGTAGGCCTCGTCCAGCACCACCACGACCTGTTCCGGCACGGACTTGATGAAGGCATGCAACGCCGCCGCATCCAGCAAGGTGCCGGTGGGATTGTTCGGATTGGCGATGAACACGACGCGGGTATCGGCGCGTATCGCCGCGCGCATGGCGCTCAGGTCATGGCCGAAATTCAGCGCCGGAGCTTCGATGCCGGTCGCACCGGTGGCCTGCGTGGCGAGTGGGTAAACGGCGAAGGCATGCTGCGAATAGACGGCGGACGTGCCCGGCGCCAGAAACGCCCGCGCGACCAGTTCCAACACATCGTTGGAGCCGTTGCCCAACACGATGCCGGCCAGATCGACCCCCAGTTTGGCGGCGATGGCGGATTTCAGTTCGAAACCGTTGCCGTCCGGATACAGGGCCAGTTCGTCAATCGCGCCGGTTATCGCGGCACGCGCCTGCGGGCTGATACCGAGCGGGTTTTCGTTGGAAGCCAGTTTTACGATGGCAGCTTCGTCGAGCCCCATCTCGCGCGCCAGTTCCGAAATCGGCTTGCCGGGTTGATAGGGCGCGATGGCGCGCACATAGGCTGGAGCTAAATCACAAGGGTGCATAGGTACTTGTATCAAACGGCGACCGGGTAGGCGCCCAGAATTTTCATGAAGGAGCAGTGTTCTTCGACCGCCTGCAGCGCGGCCTGGATGTTGCGGTCGCCACAGTGGCCGTCGATGTCGACGTAGAACACGTAATCCCAGGTGCCGTTGCGGGCCGGGCGGGATTCCAGTTTCGACAAACCGATGTCGTGACCGGCCAGCGGCGCGAGGAGTTCCAGCAAGGCACCGGGGCGATTGCGCGCGGAGAGCACGAGCGAGGTCTTGTCGCGCCCGGACGGGGCCGTTTCCTCCCGCCCCAGCACCAGGAAACGCGTGGTGTTGTTGGGTTCGTCCTCGATGTCGCGGGCGATGATATTGAGGCCGAAACGTTCGGCCGCAAGCTCGCCGGCGATGGCGGCGGCGGCCGGGTTTTCTGAGGCCAGGCGCGCGGCTTCGCCGTTGCTGGTCGCCTGAATGGTCTGCACGCCGCGCAGATTCTGGCTGAGCCATTCGTGGCATTGGCCGAGCGATTGGGCATGCGAATAGATCACTTCGATGCCGTCCATGCCTTCACCCCGCCGCATCAGATACTGGCGTACGCGCAGCATCACTTCGCCGCAAATTTTCAATGGACTGGTCAGCAGTAGATCGAGCGTGCGATTGACCGCGCCTTCTGTGGAGTTTTCCACCGGCGCGATCCCGTAGTTGGCCTCACCGCGTTCGACGGCGCGGAACACATCGTCGATGCTGGCGCAGGCCAAACCTTGCGTGGCATGGCCGAAATGCTTGATCGCGGCGGCTTCCGAGAAGGTGCCTTGCGGGCCCAGATAGGCGATGTTGAGCGGCTGCTCCAGCGCGCGGCAAGCCGACATGATTTCCTTGTACAGCACGGAAATCGATTCGGCCGGCAGCGGGCCGGGGTTGTCCGTCTGCATGCGCCGCACCACCTGAGCTTCTCGCTCGGGCTTGTAGACGATGCCATTCTTGAGGTGGCCGATGGTCTGGGCCAGACGTGCGCGCTCATTGAGCAGGCGTAGCACCTGATCGTCGACGGCGTCGATCCGGTTGCGCAGGGAAAGGAGTTCGTCGCTCATAAAAGTCGGAAAGTCATTCGGAAGGAAGGTAACGCACGCGCAACACACCCTCGATAGCGGCGAGTTGCGCAATAACGGAAGCGGACACGGCGGCATCGACATCGACCAGGGTAAAGGCCGGGTCTACCCCCATTTCGCCCCGGGATTTGTTCACCATGTTGTGGATGTTGAGGCCGGCCGCAGCCAGCATGGTGGAAATCTGGCCCAGCATGTTCGGAACATTGGCGTTGGCGATGGCGAGACGATAGGCGGATTCACGCGCCAGAGCGATATTGGGGAAGTTGACGGCATTCTGGATGTTGCCGTTTTCCAGGTAATCCACCAACTGGTCCGCCACCATGATGGCGCAGTTTTCCTCGGCTTCCTCGGTCGATGCGCCAAGATGCGGCAACGCGACGAATCGTGGATGCTGCTTCAGCAGATTGCTCGGAAAATCGCAGATGTAGGCGTGCAGTTTGTTGTCGTTGAGCCCGTCCAGCACGGCCTTTTCATTGACGATGCCGTCGCGCGCGAAATTCAGCAGCACGCAGCCTTTCTTCATCAATTTGACCCGCTCGGCATTGATCAGGTCCTGGGTCGCCGGTAGCAGCGGTGTATGCAGGCTGATGAAATCGGAATGCTTGATCAGGTCTTCCACCGAAGCGGCTTTTTTCACCTGCGCCGGCAAGCGCCAGGCGGCGTCGACGGTGATTTCCGGGTCATAGCCGATGACATTCATGCCCAGACGTATGGCCGTATCCGCCACCATCGAGCCGATTGCGCCCAGACCGACCACACCCAGCGTGCGGCCGGGCAATTCGTGGCCGACGAAGGCCTTTTTGCCGGCTTCCACCTGCTTGCGCAGCGCTTCGTCGTCGCCCGTCAGTCCGTGCACGAAGCAGATTGCCTGGCCCAGATTGCGCGCGCCCAGCAACATGCCGGCGATGACCAGTTCCTTGACCGCGTTGGCATTGGCGCCTGGCGCGGTGAATACCGGCACGCCGCGCTCGCTCATCGCCTTGACCGGAATGTTGTTGGTACCGGCGCCTGCCCGCCCGATGGCCATGACGCTGGCGGCAATCGGCAGCGCATGCATGTCCTGCGAGCGCACCAGAATCGCATCCGGCTCGGCGATCTCGTTGCCCACCGCATAGTGCTCCGGCAGGCGCGCGAGACCGCGTCTGGAGATGGCGTTCAGCGTAAGAATCTTCTGGACTTTGGCCATGGGTCGCCTTTCAGTGGTGGGGGAAAAAGACCGGCCGGCACAGAGTTCCGCGCCGGCCGACGAATGCTCGACTACACGATTTCAGGCGCGCGTTTTTTCGAATTCCTTCATGTAATCGACCAGCGCCTGCACGCCTTCGACCGGCATCGCGTTGTAGATGGAAGCGCGCATGCCGCCGACGGAACGGTGCCCCTTCAATTGCACCAGATTGCGCGCCTTGGCACCCTTGAGGAAAGCTTCATCCAGCGCGGCGTCCTGCAGCGTGAACGGGATGTTCATCAGCGAGCGGTTTTCGCGCGCAACCGGCGAATGGTAGAAATCGGTGGCATCGAGATAGTCGTACAACAACCCGGCTTTCAGCCGATTGGTTTTCTCCATCTCGACCAGGCCGCCCCGCGCCTTCAACAGCTTGAACACCAGGCCGGCGATGTAGATGCCGTAGGTCGGCGGCGTGTTGTACATGGAGTCGTTTTCGCTGTGCGTCTTGTAGTCGAACATGGTCGGCGTGCCGGGCACGACCTGGCCGATCAGATCTTCGCGCACGATGACCAGGGTGACGCCGGCCGGGCCGATATTCTTCTGCGCACCGGCATAGATCAGGCCGAACTTCGAAACGTCGATCGGGCGCGACAGGATGGTGGAGGACATGTCGGCCACCAGCGGCACGTCACCGTTGCCAAGATCGGGCGTCCAGAAGATTTCGACGCCGCCGATGGTTTCGTTCGGCGTGTAGTGCAGGTAGGCCGCGTTCGGATCGAGCTGCCAGGCATCCTGCGTCGGTGCGTAGGTGAAATTCTTGTCGGCGGAGCTCGCCACCACATTGACCGCACCGTATTTCTTGGCTTCGCTGATGGCCTTCTTCGACCACTCGCCGGTATTCAGGAAATCGGCCGATGCTTTGCCGCGATACAAGTTCATCGGCACCATCGCGAACTGGGCGGATGCGCCGCCCTGCAGGAACAGCACCTTGTAGTTGGCGGGAATGCCCATCAACTCGCGCAGGTCGGACTCGGCCTGAGCCTGGATGCCCATGTATTCCTTGCCGCGGTGCGACATTTCCATGACCGACATGCCGCAGCCCTGCCAGTTGACCAGCTCGTCGCGCGCCTGTTCGAGGACTTCACGAGGCAAGACGGCGGGGCCGGCGCTGAAGTTGTAAAGACGTTCCATGGCTCAGTGTCCTTCCTTGTGTTCAGTGGGATTTTTCCGGTTCGGCAGCTTGTTCTTCAGCCGCCTTCGGGGGCGCTCTGTGTGAATAACGGACGGGCTTTTTGGCTTCCGCCGCATCCAGGCCTTGCATCAGATCAAGTTTGGCGATTTTCGCGCTATTCGTCTCGCCGTTCACGTTGACGATGTTGAGTTTTCCCAGGCCTTGCCGCATTTCGTTCTTGAAGTCGTATACCGCGCCGATCACGGTGAGATGGCCGCTGACGACTTCCTGCTCGAATTTGCCCATGGCCAGGCGCACCTGGTTGTTGACATTGAGCTTGACGCTGTTCAGCCCGGCATCGCCTTTCGGGATCTGGATGCTATCCAGTTCGCGCCGGATCGGCCCCGACTCCTTGCCGTAGTCGCCGGAAGCCGCCTTGATCGCGCCGCAGGCGACGTGACCGACGATCAGCAACAGCGGCGTGTGCAGGTGATGCACGCCGTATTCCACCGAGCCTTCCGAAGTGGCGATCTGGTTGCCGATATTGCGCACCATGAACAGGTCGCCATCCGGCGTGGCGTCGAGCGCGTGGGTATGCACGCGCGAATCGGAACAGGTCACCACCGTGGCGCGCGGATGCTGGCTATCGGCGAAATGCGCGAAATGCGCCGGACCGTTCTTACGCATGAAGTTGCGGTTGCTCTGGCTGATTTCACGCAGGATGTCCTTTGCTCCGCTGCTGGCCTGCTGTTTGTCGTTCAGGCTGGCGGCGTATTCGCGGATGGCTTCTTTGACGATGATGCGGATACGCTCCTTCTCCGCTTCGCTCATCGCCGGCAAATCGGCCGCGCGCGCGTAAACGGAAAACAGCAAAGCGAACAAAATCAACCCGATAGAACGTTTCATCTCTCACCCCTAATGCAAAAAGTTTAACCCGGCGCCGCACGATATCGGCCAGGCAACCGGAAACTTCAGCCGGTGTCGTGGTTCGGGGCGACTTCACACCTTGCCGGAACGCCAGATCGACATGACGATCCAGACACTGTTGAAGAACGCGACGATGAAACCCAGCAAGCCGAAAAAAGGCAAGCCGAACAATTCCGGTCCGCCTTCCACGGTCATGATGATGCTGGAGCCGACCACCAGCGAGGCGGTCAACACCCCCATGGTCAGCCGATTGGCGGCACTGTTGAGCTGCTGGCCGAAATGATCGAGACGCTTGAGATCGAGGTCGATGCGCAAGCGCCCGCTACGCGCACGGCGGAACAGGCGTGCCACATCGCGCGGCAGACCAAACAGGATTTCGGCCATCTCGCCCATGCCATGGCGGGCGCGTTTGAGCAACGCATCCGGCGAATAGCGCGCTTCCATGACGCGCCGCACGAACGGCGTCAGATGATCGACCATGTGGAAATCCGGGTCGAGCTGATGGCCAAGGCCTTCCAGCGTGATCAAGGCCTTGAACAGCAAGGTCAGATCGGGCGGCATGGCCAGCTGGTTGTCGCGCATCAAGGCGGTGACATCGCTCAGCAATGCGCCGAGCCGGATGTCTTTCAGGCTCAGGTTGTCATAGCCGAAGATCAGTTCGGAGATGTCGTAGGCCAGCCGCTCCTCGTCGATTTCGACATCGCCGGCCCATGCGGTCAACACGTTGAGCATGCCGGTTTCGTTTTTCAGGATCAGCGCCTGCAAAAAATCGATGAGCTGCTCGCGGCGGCCGTCGGTGACGCGGCCGACCATGCCGAAGTCAAGTAAACCAATCCGGTTGCCGGGCATGTAGATCACATTGCCGGGATGCGGATCGGCGTGAAAGTACCCATCCAGCAGAATCATCTTGAGCACCGCATTGGCGCCTCGCGAGGCCAGCAGTTGCAGGTCGTAACCCTCAGCGGCGGCGCGTGCGATTTGCGAACCCGGGATGCCGACCAGTTCCTCCTGTACGTTGACCGATTCGGCGCAGTACTCCCAATACACCCTGGGAATGTGCACGGTGTCGTCGTCCGCGAAATGCTGCGCGAAAGTGTCCAGGTTGCGCGCTTCCTTGACCAGATCGAGTTCGCGCAGCAACGAGCGCTGCAACTGGCCGACGATCTGAACCACGCGGTAACGCCGCATATCCGGCATTTCCAGTTCCATCAGCCGGGCCAGGTGCGTGAGGATGCGTAGATCGGCGTCGATCTTGGCCTGGATATCGGGACGCCTGATCTTGACGACCACGGCGACGCCATCGAGCAAACGCGCACGGTGAACCTGTGCAATCGAGGCGGCGGCGAACGGTTCGCGCTCGAAATGCGCAAACACGCTGTCGATGGGACCGCCCCAGATCCGCTCCAGATCGGGCTGCAATTGCTCGAACGGCACCGGTGGCACATGGCTGTGCAATTTCTCGAACTCGGCGATCCAGGAGGGGGGAAACACATCGACGCGGGTCGCGAGAATCTGGCCAAGCTTGACGAAACTCGGCCCGAGTTCGGTCAACGCCAATCGGATGCGCACCGGCAGATCGAGCTGGGTAATCTCGTTGGTGGTTTTCCAATGCAGCAGCCGCCCGGCGCGTTCAAGCAGATGCGAAAGGCCGAGCATGCGCACCACATCGCCCCAGCCATAGCGAATCAAGACCGAGGTAATGTCATGCAGGCGCGGCAAATCGCGCACCATCGAAAGGGTTTCACGCAGCATGTGGGACGCTTATTGGTTGGTTTTGGCGTGGTTCGCGCGGGCTTCGAGCGCATCGGCAAGACCGCGCAATATGCCAGAAGCGACTTCGTTCAGGCGCGTCCGGGTTATTTTTACCGCCGTTACGGCATCCGCGCCGGAGCCCGCTGCAGCCGCGGCTAACCGACTGTTCAAGCGTTCCACCACAGTGCGCACCTGGCCGCCCGTATCGGTGCCGGTGCGGGCGAGGTGTGCGGCCAGATCGGTGAATTCGCTCTTCAACCAGCCCTTCGCATCGTCCGCCGCATTTTTCAGCGTCAACAGCAGGTCATCCTCCAGATCCTGCAACGACGACACCGCTTCCTGAACATCGCCTTCGGCGAATTCGCGGCCTTGTCCCCACGCTTCTTCCAGCGCCATCTGCACGGCATAGACCGAACGCGCAACGGCCTCGTCGACGCCGCTTACCGCCTCGCGCAACGCATTGCCCGTCTGCACGCCACGTCGCGCCAGACCACCGTCGATGCCGGCAAGCGCCGAGCGCAGCACGCTTTTGACGGCAGCCGGATCGGCCCGCCGTTCCACCAGCGCTTGCATGACCAGGACGCGAACCCGCTCGCGCAAGCCTTCATCTTCGGAAGCCGCAGTCTGAACATCGGAAATAACTTTTTCATTTAATTCAATGGACATAGCGATTCTCCTTAATGCTGATTATTAACAGTGCAGCTTCCATAGTAGACAAAGCTATCGACTAAATCGCCTCTTGATGGCCTAATCGCGCCACTTCGGTGTCAAATTTCTCGACAAATTGCCCATGCGATCGCTGCCGCTCGTTGTTGTTCTGCTCGCCGCCCTGGCTGGAGTCAGTCCGGCACATGCCGAGGAAACCGCCCCACAGACGCTTGCCGATGGCGTCAAAGCGAAAGCGCAACCCCTGCTGAAAGCCTTGAGTCTGATCGGCACACCGTACAAATTCGGCAGCAGCAATCCCGACAAGGGTCTCGATTGCAGCGGATTGGTCAAGCATGTTTACAAGGAATCCGCCGACATCAGCCTGCCGCGCAGCGCAGCGGAAATGAGCAAGCAAGGCGAACAAGTCGCCAAAACAGAACTGAAACCCGGCGATCTGGTGTTCTTCAACACGCGTAAAAAACCCAATTCGCATGTCGGCATCTATGCCGGCGACGGCGCTTTCATCCATGCCAGCAGCAGCAGCACGAAGGAAGTCACCGTCTCGAATATCGCCGAAAAATACTGGGCGAAACGTTTCAACGGCGCACGTCGTGTGTTGCCGGCCGATTAAAGCATTCCTGCTGGTCACGCTGTTGCCAGGCATGGCCTGCGCGGCATTGAGCGAAGAAGAGATGTTTTTCAAAGGGGTCGCGGATGTCAGCAACGGCGACCTGCGCTTTTTTTCCGAAGCGCCGCCTGCCCCGGTGCATCACCATCAAAACCAGATCACCTTGAGTGCCGACAGCCTGACCACCGGCTGGGCCAAGCTTGCGCAATGCCATCACCACCTCGACCCAGTGCCGGATATGCAGATCGTCTACGGCCAGGATCGCATCCGCAACCTGGTCATCGTCAGCAGCGAAAACATCGGCCGCAGCTGGGTGCATGAAAACAGCGTGCAGATGGATCAGGTTGCCCGCAATGCCAGCATTTGCATCACCGCCGAAACACGCGCGCTGCAGATCAATGGCGACAACCGCTTCAGTCTGACCAACGGCCCCTACATGCGTAGATTCCTGGACGGTTATTACCCGATGCGGGTCAGCATGCGCGTGTTACTGGAGGCACCCGGCCTTCGTTTCGATGGAATCGCCCCGGCTGCGCAAACAGGCTTCAAGGTTACATCGACAGACCAGGAAGTCGCCTACGAAGCCCTCTTCGAAGGCGAACTGCGCACCACCATCCGCTTTTCACTATCGCCGCACTGATCTTTTGCCGGACTTATTTTCCCGGCGACATAGACAAAGGTTGATAACCATTCTCATTAGTGCAAGAATCTGCGGCATTGATTCTTTACATCCTGCCTAGGAGAAAGCGTGATGAAGTTCCTGAAGTCTGCGTTGTTCGGTGCGCTGATCGTGCTGGGCGGACAAGCCGCACAAGCCGAAGAAGTCGTGGTGTATTCCGCCCGAAACGAGCAACTGATCAAGCCGTTGTTCGATGCGTACACGAAGGAAACCGGCGTTCAGGTCAAGTTCGTCACCGACAAGGAAGGCCCGCTGATGGCGCGTCTGAAAGCCGAGGGCCGCAATACCCCGGCCGACGTGTTCATGACCGTCGATGCCGGCAACCTCTGGCAGGCCGCGCAGGAAGATTTGCTCAAGCCGGTCAATTCCAAGGTACTCGCCGCCAACATCCCGGCACACCTGCGCGATCCCGGCAACGAGTGGTTCGGCCTTTCGGTGCGCGCCCGTACCGTGGTGTACAACCGCAACAAGGTCAAGACCGGCGAACTCTCCACCTACGAAGACCTGGCCGGCCCGAAATGGAAAAACCGTCTTTGTCTGCGTACTTCCAAGAAGGTCTACAACCAGTCTCTGGTCGGCATGATGATGTACGAACACGGCGAAGATAAAACCGAGCAGATCGTGCGCGGCTGGGTGGCCAACCTGGCGACCGACCCGTTTCCCGACGACACCAAGGCGATGGAAGCCGTTGCCGCCGGCCTGTGCGACGTCGCCGTGGTCAACACCTATTATTTCGGCCGCCTGATCGAGAAAAAGCCCAATCTGCCGCTGGCCATCTTCTGGCCCAACCAGAATCTGAACAGCAACGCCGCCGGCGTGCACGTCAATATCTCCGGCGCGGGCGTCACGCGGTATGCCAAACACGAAGCCGCCGCCATCAAGCTGCTGGAATGGCTCTCGTCCGAGAAAGCGCAAAACCTGTACGCCGACGTCAACCTGGAATACCCGGCCAATCCCAAGGTGAAGGCCGATGCGACCGTCGCCGCCTGGGGTAATTTCAAACCCAATCTGATCAACGTCGCCCAAGCCGGCGCCTTGCAGTCCAAGGCCGTCATGCTGATGGATCGGGCGGGATACAAGTGAGCCCGGCTAAACTACGGACTTCCGCCACCCCGTAACTCATTCACCGCATGCTCGCTACCGAGAAAGCACCTACAGGTGCTTTCTCCATTTCGTCCGTCGCGTCCAGCCGCTTCGGCCCCTGGGCCGCGGCCATCGGACTGGCCTTGCTCACGCTGATTCCGGTGGCTGTGGTGGCGTCCGCCATGCTCGACCCGGATCAAGTCATCTGGGAGCATCTCTGGCATCACGTCCTGCCGGAACTGCTGGTTAACACGCTGTGGCTGGCGCTCGGCGTCGGGCTGGGCGTCAGCGTGCTGGGAACCGGCATGGCCTGGCTGACCGCCGCCTGCGAATTCCCCGGCCGCAAGTTCTTCGCCTGGGCGCTGCTGTTGCCGCTCGCCCTGCCCGCCTATGTCACCGCCTTCGTCTGGATCGGCCTGCTCGATTTCACCGGCGACTTGCCGACCTGGCTGCGCGAAACCTGGGGCATCGCCTGGATTCCGCCGATTCGTTCGCGCGGCGGTGTCATTCTGGTCATGGTGCTGGCGCTCTATCCGTACGTCTATCTGACCGCCCGCACCGCCTTCCAGGGGCAGGGCCGCCGTTTGCTGGAAGCCGCGCAGACGCTGGGCGTCAGCCGCCGCCGGGCATTCTTCAGAGTTGCGTTGCCGAT
This sequence comes from Hydrogenophilaceae bacterium, assembly GCA_031426735.1. GTDB lineage: Bacteria > Pseudomonadota > Gammaproteobacteria > Burkholderiales > Thiobacillaceae > PFJX01. Next base: position 13,248 of record JASJPK010000024.1, read on the forward strand.
GGCGCGGCCGGGCATCGTCGCCGGCGTCAGCCTGGCCTTGATGGAAACCCTGGCCGACTTCGGCACCGTCGCGGTGTTCAACTACAACACCTTCACCACCGCGATCTACAAAGCCTGGTTCTCGATGTTCTCGCTGCCCGCCGCAAGCCAGCTCGCCACCATCCTGGTCTTCTTCGTGCTGGCCCTGGTCATGCTGGAACAACTCTCGCGCAACAGCCGCAACTACGCCACTTCTGCGCGTGGCGGCGGTGGTGCGCGCCGCATCCGGCTGAGCGGTGCCGATGCCATCCTGGCGACAACCTGTGCCGGGCTGGTTTTCCTGTTCGCCTTCGTCATCCCGATGGCACAGTTGCTGGTATGGACCCGCAACATCGTGGCAACCGATCTGGACCTGCGTTACCTCGATTTCGCCGGGCACTCGCTATTGCTCGCCACCTTCGGCGCGACGCTGGTGATCGGCCTGGCGATGACGCTGGCTTACGCGCAACGCCTGCAGCCGAGCCCGGCCATGCAGTTCACCGCGCGCCTGGCCACCATCGGCTACGCGCTGCCCGGCGCGGTGCTGGCGGTGGGTTTCTACATCCCCGTCGCCGGCCTGGACAACCTGATCATCGACGCCTGGCGCGACAGTACTGGCCAGGAAATCGGCCAGATTCTCGGTGGCACGCTAGCCGTGATGCTGCTGGCCTACAGCGCCCGCTTTCTCGCCGTCGGTTTCGGTCCGGTGGAAACCGGTCTGGCCCGCATCACCCGCAGCATGGACGAAGCCGCCCAGGTGCTTGGCACGACCGGGCTGAAGCGGCTGTTGCGCGTGCATCTGCCGCTACTGCGCGCGCCGTTGCTGGCCGCCGCCGCGCTGGCCTTCGTCGACATCATGAAGGAACTGCCGATCACCTTGATGACCCGCCCGTTCGGCTGGGATACCCTGGCCACCCGCGTGTTCGAAATGACCTCCGAAGGCGAATGGGAGCGCGCCGCGCTGCCCGCCGTCGCGATTTGCGTGGTCGGACTCCTTCCCATCTTTTATCTGGTAAAGCACAGCGATGCTCGTTGTTGATCACGTGGCCCAGTCCTACGGCGCGAAGCCGGTCCTGTCGGATGTCTCCTTCATGCTCTCGCATGGCCAGATCGGTTGCCTGCTCGGCCCCTCCGGCTGCGGCAAGACCACCGCGCTGCGCCTGATCGCCGGCTTCGAAAAACTGTCTGCCGGCGAAATACACATCGACGCCGAAATCGTCGCTGCGGTGGCCGCCTCATCCCGCAACGTCGCGCCGGAACTGCGCCGCGTCGGCCTGGTGTTCCAGGACTACGCGCTGTTTCCGCATCTCACCGTCGAGCAGAACATCGCCTTCGGCATCAAGGCGCTGCCTGCGGCGGACCGGCGCGTGCGCATTGCGGAAATGCTCGAACTGGTCGGCCTCGCGCACGAAGCCGCAGCCTATCCGCATCAGCTTTCCGGCGGTCAGCAACAACGTGTCGCCCTGGCCCGCGCCATGGCGCCGCGGCCGCGCCTGTTGTTGCTGGACGAGCCGTTCTCCAACCTGGATGTGGAACTGCGCGAAAAACTCTCGCTGGAAGTGCGCGACATCCTCAAACAGGAAGCCATCACCGCCCTGCTCGTCACGCACGACCAGCACGAAGCCTTCGCCATGGCCGACGTAATCGGCGTCATGAACAAAGGCGTCATCCAGCAATGGGACACGCCCTACAACCTCTATCACCAGCCCGCCAACCGCTTCGTCGCCGACTTCATCGGCCAGGGTGTCCTGCTGCGAGGCAATGTACTCAACAGCCGCCAGGTTGAAATCGAACTCGGCGTGCTCGAAGGCAAGGTCGATGGCGAATGCAGCGAAGAAGGCGGCTGCGTCAAGTGCGAGAAGGGTTGCCAGGTCGATGTTCTGGTCCGTCCCGACGACATCATCCACGACGACAGCAGCCTGCTGATGGCCGAAGTCGAACGCAAAGCGTTTCGCGGCGCGGACTTCCTCTACACGTTGAAACTGCCCGGTGGCAGCCGCGTGCTGGCGCAAGTCGATTCGCACCACAACCACGCCATCGGCGAAAGAATCGGCATCCGTCTCGGCATCGACCACGTCGTCGCGTTCCGGAAATGACGCCGCCGCTCATCGCCGGGCTACTGCAACCCGCCGCCTACCCACACGCCGCACCATCACCACGCCTGATCGAAACGCATATCTCCTGGGTCATCCTGGCCGGCGAATTCGCCTACAAGATCAAGAAACCGCTCGAACTCGGCTTTCTCGATTTCTCCAGCCTGGAAAAACGCCATCACTTCTGCGCCGAGGAAATCCGCCTCAACCGCCGCCTGGCGCCGGAAATCTACCTGGATGTCGTGCCTATCGGCGGCAGCCCGGAACATCCGTGCATGGAAGGCAGCGGACCGGTGCTTGAGTGGGCGGTCAAAATGCGCGCCTTCCCGGCCGACGCGACGCTGGACCGCGAGCCGGAAATCACCGCCGAACAGATCGACGCGATTGCCGACCGGATCGCGGCATTCCACGCCGGCATCGCGATCGCGCCGGCCAACAGCGCCTACGGCGAACCGGATAAAGTGATCGAGCCGGCGGCCACGAATTTCGCCCAGTTGCGCAAATTGCTGCCGTTGCTCAATGACACGCGCATCGAACCGCTGCTCGACCGCCTGCAAGCCTGGAGCCTGCGTGAAGGCGAACGCCTCGCCACGCACTTCGCCCGCCGCAAAGCCGCCGGCTACATCCGCGAATGCCATGGCGATCTGCATCTTGGCAACATCGCCTGGGTCGAAAACAAACAGCTCATCTTCGACGCGCTCGAATTCAACCCCGCCCTAAACCATATCGACGTCACCAACGAAATCGCCTTCCTGAGCATGGACTTGCGCCATCGCGGCCGCGACGACCTGGCCTGGCGACTGCTCAACCGCTACCTTGATTTAACCGGCGACATCGACAGCTGCGCCGCCCTGCCCTACTACCAGGTCTACCGCGCGATCGTGCGCGCCAAGGTCGACGCAATCCTGGCCACCTCCACCGACAGCGACGCTGGCCGGCAAGCCCAGAACGACATCGTTCGCTACCTGGAACTCGCCGACCGCCTCGCGCATGACCGCCGTCCCGCGCTGGTGTTGATGCACGGCGTTTCCGGTTCCGGCAAAACCTGGTTGTCACAACACCTGCTGGAACAACTCGGCGGCATCCGCCTGCGTTCCGATGTCACCCGCAAGCGCCTGTTCGACCTGCAACCCCTGCAGGACAGTTGCTCCATCCCCGGCGGCATCTACACCCCGGACGCCAGCGCGCGCACGCTAGCCGCGCTGGTCGAGCACGCGCGCAGCCTGCTGGCGGCCGGATTCCTGAGCATCGTCGACGCCACCTTCATCCATCGCAGCTGGCGTGCGCCGTTTCAGGCACTGGCCGAAGAAATGGGTGTCGCCTGGCAAATTGTCAGCGTCGAAGCATCGGCAGACATCCTGCAAGCCCGCATCGCCCAACGCCGGCAAAGCGGCAGCGATGCGTCCGAGGCCGACCAGGAAGTGCTCGCCGCGCAACTCGCCAATCTGGAACCGTTCACCGCGGAAGAAGCGGCCCACGTTCTCCGCCTGGACAGCGGCTGGACGGTCGCGGAAGCCACCACACAATTACGCGCGGCACTCAGTACAGAATCCAAGCCATGACCAAAACCTGTTCCCTGCACACCGTCCCCGCCGGCCGCTGCTGCATCATCGAGCGCATCGATGCCGATGCAGACCTGACCGCCCGCATGCGCGCGCTCGGACTGCAACCCGGCCGGCGCATCCAGGTCATGCGTCGCTCGCCGTTCAAAGGCCCGATCCAGCTGCGCTCCGGCCAGACCGACATCATCATCCGCAGAGCCGACGCCGCCAGCATCCACGTACGCCCGTGCGAAAAGCTGACCGACGCCCCCGCCAACGAATCCGAATGCACCTGACATGAAACACCCAATACCACGCTCCCTGGGAGCGCCGGCGTCCCGCCGGCAAGCTGGCCGGAGGCCGGCGCTCCATGCAGGGCGCCAACCGCCAGCATCCAGTCGTCACAAGTTTCATGCCTCGCGGGTCGCGCGATGCGCGGTGGAGCATCTGAAATGAGCAAACGCATCGCCCTGGTGGGCATGCCCAACACCGGCAAATCCACCCTGTTCAACCGCCTCACCGGCGCCGGCGCGCGCGTCGGCAACTGGCCCGGGCTGACCGTCGAACTGCTCTCGGCAAAACTGCTGCTCGGCGACAGCATGGTCGAACTGGTCGACCTGCCCGGCCTGCACAACCTGCACGGCTTTTCCGAAGACGAGCGCGTCGCGCGCCATTTCATCGAAACCCAGCCGCTCAACGGCCTGCTGGTCCTGCTCAACGCCACCCAACTCGAACGCCAACTCGCTCTGGTGCTGCAACTCAAAGCCCTCGGCCTGCCCATTTTGCTGGCGCTGAACATGGCCGACGAAGCCGCCAGCCGCGGCATCCGCATCCAGCTCGACATCCTGTCCGAAAAACTCGGCCTGCCCATCTGCCTGATCAGCGCCAAACACGGCCAGGGCATCACCGAACTGCGCCAGGCACTGACCGCCTGGCTGCGCCAATACCCCGAACCCGCCACCGCGCAAGCACGCGTGCTGGTTGAAGACGACAACATCGAGCAAATCCTCGACGCGCTGCTGGCGCAAACCGTACACGTACCCGCCGTACTGTCGCCCTCACGCACCGACCGGCTCGACCACTTCCTGCTACATCCCTGGCTCGGATTGCCGCTGTTTTTCCTGATCATGCTGGCCGTGTTCCAGGTCGTCTACGGCCTCGGCACGCCGTTGCAGGACGGCCTCGGCTGGCTGCTCGAAGAAACCAGGACGCGCTGGATCGCCCCGGCGATTTCCGGCCTGCCGGCCTGGGCGATCAGCTTCATCCTGGAAGGACTCTACGACGGCATCGGCACTGTGATGACTTTCCTGCCCATCATCGTCGTGTTCTTCCTCGCCATGGCCGTGGTCGAAGACAGCGGCTACCTGGCACGCGCCGCCTTCCTGATGGACGCACTGATGTCGCGCATGGGCCTCGACGGCCGCGCCTTCGTCCTGCAATTGATGGGGTTCGGCTGCAACGTCCCGGCCATGATGGGCGCCCGCGTCATCCGCAGCCGCGCCCAACGCATCCTGACCATGATGACCATCCCGTTTTCGCTCTGCTCGGCGCGCCTGCAAGTCTTCCTGTTCTTCACCACCGCCGTGTTCTCGCCGCGCGCCGCACCCTGGGTGTTGTTCAGCCTGTATGTCATCAGCTTCGCCATCACCTTCCTCACCGCCTGGATCTGGCGCGGTCGCGCCCGACACGGCGCCGACCCGCTACTGATGGAACTGCCGCCCTACCGCCTGCCGACCCTGCCCGTCCTGGCCCGCCAATCGTTGCGCGAATCGAGCCACTTCCTGCGCCAGGCCGGCGGTTTCATCATCCTCGGCGTCGCCCTGGTCTGGTTCCTCACGCACTACCCGCTCGACGCAGTTCCCGCCAGCCCCACCACCCTGGCAGGTCAACTCGCCGGCTGGATGGCGCCTGTCTTCACCCCCCTCGGCATCGACCAACTCCTGTCCATCGCCCTGCTGTTCGGCTTCGTCGCCAAGGAAGTCGTCATCGGCGCGCTCGCCGTCATCTACGGCGCCGGCAACGAAGAACTCTCCGGCATCCTCGCCCAGCGCCTGGACTGGATCCAGGCCTACAGCTTCATGCTGTTCACCCTGATCTACACCCCCTGCCTCTCCGCCCTCGCTACGCTCCGCCGCGAAGCCGGCGGCAGCCGCTACATGTGGGCCTCGCTGACCTGGTCGCTCGGCATCGCTTGGCTGATCAGCTTTGCGTTCTATCAAACTGCGCGGGCGCTGGCGCAATAAACCACGGACAAGGAAGCGCGCTTCAAGCGAAATAGGGAAGTTCCGCGACGGCTGGCCAAGCACGATAAAAGTTTCAATCTGCGCCGGCAGTGAGGCCGGGCGATGCGATCTTCATAGGAGGGATCACCATGCGGCTTGCGGACCTACGTACATCGCGTGCGGGAAACACCCCAAAGCCGCCTGCGGGGAACTATCCTTAAGCAGTTTTGCAAATCCGGCCTTTCCACTCAGGAGCCCCCCATGCGTCCCTTCATCCCCGCCGCTTTTCTCGCTTCCAGCTTGTTTTCCATGTCCGCCCTTGCCGCACCCGGTTATTCGTGGGAAATCGGCATGGAGATGGAGGGCATGCCGTTCGCGATGCCCAAGCAGAAGGTCTGTTCGCCGAAGGACAGCAAGGAGCCGCCGGTCAGCCGGGATGGCGACGATTGCAAGACACTGGAGAAGAAGCTGACCGGCAACCGGTTCTACTGGAAGGCCCAGTGCAAGGACGGGCTGATGGTCGGGGACATCACCAGCACGCCGAGCAGCTATCACGGCAGCATGAAGATGACCGAGAAATCGGGCGAGACGATGACCATGAAGATTTCCGGCAAGCGCCTGGGCGAGTGCGATTACAAGGACCCCAGCGGCGAAATCCGCGCTTTGCAGAAGCAGTCGGAGGACATGATGACTGAACAGTGCCAGAACGCGCTGGAGCAGATGCAGGGACACATCATGGGCAGCCAGTGCCCGAAGGAGACGCCGATTTATTGCCAGCGCATCGCGACGCTGGAAGGGTTCGACAAGGCCACGCGCAACATGCCGCTCGAGATGATCAACGATCCCAATCTCGGCAGCGCAACGCTGACGCGAGCGTGCAAGCTGAACAACGCGAAACTGTTGCCCAAGCTGTGTGCGAGCGCGGTCTCGGCGAGCAATTTCAGCTTCGTCTCGCGCCTGTGCCCGGCGGAGCGGCCCAAGCTTTGCGCGAAGGCGGCGAGCGATCTCAAGCTTGCCTACGTCGGCGCCAATTGCCCGGCCGAAAAGGCGGCGTTGCTGAAAACACATTGCGAGGGGCGCAAATACAGCAGCGATATCGAACCCCGCTTCGTCGCTTTCTGCAGCAATACCGGGATGTTCGACGAAGTGGCGCAGGACGATGCGCGGCCGGCGCCAAGCGCTACGCCCACTGAAACCATCGAGTCGAAGACTGAGGAAAAAATCCAGAAGAGCATCAAGTCCATTCGCGGTCTGTTCGGTTTCTGATCCGCCCCGGCGCGGCGATGGCGCTGGATAGACGCTACGCCGCCGCGCTGATCGTCGGGCTGGCGTTGTCGGCATGGTGGAACAGTTTCGTCGGCAGCTTTCAGTTCGACGATTTCAAGGTCATCGTCGACAACCCCGCCGTCGCGTCGCTCGGTGCCTGGTGGCAAAGCATGCCGGGCATCCGCCCGTTGTTGAAGCTGTCCTATGCGCTGAACCTGACTTGGGCGGGCGACGCGGCGGATCGCGGCCTGTTCGGTTTCCACGCGGTCAATCTCGCGCTGCATATCGGCAATGCGCTGCTGCTGTATGCCATCGCGCACCGTCTGCTGGCCAGCGCCGCGAATGCGGAAGCGGCGGCGCTGCTGGCCGCGCTGCTTTATGTCGTGCATCCCGTACAAAGCGAGGCAGTGACGCTGATTTCCGGCCGCTCGATGTCGCTGATGGCGTTCTTTTATCTCGGCAGCCTGCTCGCTTATCTGGAGCGCCGCCGTGCCTGGTCGCTCGCCGCTTTCGCCGCCGCGCTGGCGACACGGGAAACGGCGATCACACTGCCACTGGCGTTGCTGCTGGTGGACCGCATGCGGGCGCCGAATGAGCCGTTACGGGTTGCGCTCCTGCGTGGCAGCGGACATTGGTTGCTGGCAGTGCTGGCGGGCGCGGCGCTGCTGCTGCTGCCATTCTTCCGGCATCTGGCGGCGGTCAGCCTGGCAACCCGCCCACTCGCCGACAACCTGATCTCCCAGTCGGCGGCGCTGCTGTATCTGCTCAAGCAGGTGTTGTGGCCGTTCACGCTCGACGCCGATCCGATGCTGCCTCTGTTTACCGGCTGGAAAGTGTTCTGGGCCGGCAGTGTCGCACTGCTTCTGGGCTTGCTCGGCGGTGCGATTCTGGCCTGGAGAAGCAGCGGACTGGCGCGCTGGAGCGGCTTCGGCCTGCTCTGGTTCCTGCTGCATCTGGCGCCGACCAACTCGCTGTTGCCGCGTTTGGACCTCGCCAACGAACGCCATCTCTACCTCGCCGATGCCGGGCTCTGTCTGCTCGCGGCGCTCTGGCTGACGCGCTGGCTGGCAGCGCGACCGCGTTGGCTGGCCGGTGCGACAGCCGCGCTGCTGCTTGGGCTGACGTTGGCGACGCAGGCGCGTAACCGGGTCTACTTCGATGAGGTGGCGTTCTGGCGGGACGTTGCAGCGAAAAATCCGGACAACAGCCGTGCCTTCAACAATCTGGGCTACGCCCTCGCCGGCTCGGGTCGGACGGCTGCGGCACTGGATGCTTATGATCGTGCGTTACGTCTGGTGCCCGGCGATTTCACCATCCGCCTGAACCGGCGCGCGTTGTGCCGGGAGATCGACGCCACGGGTATCGATCACCTCGCGCGGCGCTGCCGAGCATCCGGTGCAGCCATGCGCTGAGTCGACGGAGAAAACTTATCCAAACCGCGGTAGGTCGCCCGTAGGAGGTCCGCTTGCGGGCCGAATCTTGCTCGGGGCGGTTCGGCCCGCAAGCGGACCTCCTACTGTTCTAAGCACTACTTTTCGCTCCAGGTCATCACCGGCACCGTGGAAATGGCGTTGGCCGGGGCGCCGTCGATCAGCTTGCGGCTGATGGCGAGATAGACCAGGGTTTTATGCGCCTCGTCCCACAGGCGCAGGACGCGGGTTTCCTTGAACAGCAGCGAGGTGTCTTCGGAAAACACCTCATCCTGCTTCGGCATTTTTTCGAGCAGCGTGATCGGTCCGGTCTGCCGGCAAGCCAGAGAGAACTGGGTCGGGTCTTCGGCCAGGCCGAGCGAACCGGAAATGCCACCGGTCTTGGCCTGGCTGACATGGCAGGTCACGCCGGGAATCTTGGGGTCGCCGAAGGCTTCGACGCAGACCTTGTGATTGGCGCCGATCAGCTTCCATGACGTGGTGACGCAGCCGATGTTTTCAGCCGCGGCAGGCAGCGATGCGCCAACGATCAGGGTGGCGCCGATAAGCAGTGTTCTCATGATGTGCGTGCATCCGTTCCAGGTGGGCAAATATCCCGGGGATTATCACCAAAACAAGCGCGGACGCAGCACTTCGGTTAGGGAAACGCTGGTAGCCGCCTGTTCTCGTTCGCCATTTGGCTGACATATTTGTAGAAGGTCCGCTTGCGGGCCGAATCGCGCTCGGGTTCGGCCCGCAAGCGGGCCTCCTACAGGGGACCAACCCGGGCGGCAACGAGGGCAATTCGACCCGCCCCGGTTCGACGACAGGAGCGAGATCGAAGCACGGGAAACCTGCGCAAAAGACCATAGGTCTTTAGTGCCATACGCAAGCGTGCCATCGGCGCGCTAACATGGTCCAGCCTTTCGCCTGGAACCACCATGCCCGCCCGTATCGCCCACTTGCCGCGCAAGCTCATTTCTACGGTCAGCGCCGGTTTCGCCCTGGCGCTCCTCCTGATCGTGGCGATGACCGTGCTGGGCCTGCACCAGTTGGCCGCGACCAATGCGCATCTGGAATCCATCGTCCAGGGCAACAGCGTGAAAAGCCGTCTCGCCAATCAGATGCGCGACATCCTGCGCGACCGGGCGATTTCCATGCTGACCATCGTGGTGACCAGCGACCCATTCGAAAAAGATCAGGAAATGGTGCGCTTTTACGGCTACGGATCGACCTATCAGCAAGTCCGGCTCGATCTGAAGAACCTGCTGCAGCGGCCAGCCGAGATCGAGGTGCTGGCGCGCATCGACCGGCTCACCCGCGCCAACCAGCCGGTGATGGTGCGTACCGTCGATCTGGCGGTCGAGGGCTACACCTTCCTGGCCTTCGAGGAACTGCAACGCGAAGCGATCCCGTTTCAACGCGAACTGGTCATGGAACTGGATGCGCTGATCCAGATACAGCGGGAAATGACGCAACGTGCCGCCGACGCGGCGCGTGACGATTACGAGCGCACGCGCTGGCTGATGATCACCTTGGGCGCCCTGGCAGCGCTTGCGGCCGGCCTGGGCGCGATCACGGTAATCCGCCGCACGGCCCGTCTGGCGGAAATCAACGAACTGGAACGCACCAAATTCCAGACCCTGTTCGAGACCAACACCGACGGCATCGTCATCCTCGACCGCAAAGGATTTTCCGATTGCAACCCGGCGACGCTGGAAATGTTCCATATGAACCGGGTTGAGGATTTCCTGAAACGGCGGCCGGAAGACCTCGGCATCGAAAACCAGCCGTGCGGCACACCGCCCTTCCTGCTGGCCGAACGCCATATCAGCCAGGCGGTGAAGGACGGCCATGCCTTCTTCCAGTGGACCGCGCGCCGCCCGGACGGCTCCACCTTCCCGGCCGAGATCGCGCTGCACGCGATGAATCTGTCCGGCGAGCCGGTGATCCAGGCCATCATGCGCGACGTTTCCGCCCAGAAAGAGGTGCAGGCCGCGTTGGAAGCCGCGCGCGACACCGCGCTGGCGGCCAATGAAATGAAGTCGCAATTCGTCGCCAACGTCAGCCATGAAATACGCACGCCGATGAACGGCATCCTCGGCATGACACAACTGCTGCTCGGCAGCGACCTCAACCCGCGCCAACGCGACTATGCCGAAACCATCGCCCGCTCGGCCGAGGCATTGATGGGCGTGATCAACGACCTGCTCGATTTCTCCAAGATCGAGGCCGGGCGCCTCAGCGTGGAAAGTATCGACTTCGACCTCAGCGCCCTGCTCAAGGATGTGCTGAACCTTTACGTGCCGCGCGCCGACGCGAAGAATCTGGCGTTGCGACTGGAACGCGACGAAAACCTGCCCGACTGGGTACGCGGCGATCCGCTGCGGGTGCGCCAGATTCTGCTCAATCTGCTCGACAACGCGATCAAGTTCACGCCGGCCGGCGAGATCGGTCTCGGCGTCAGCCGCATTGAAAACGCGCCGAACCGACTGCTGTTCACCGTGCGCGATAGCGGCATCGGCATGAATGAAGAAACCCAAAGCCGCGTGTTCCAGGCCTTTTCCCAGGCCGATGGCTCGGTCAGCCGCAAATACGGCGGCACCGGACTCGGCCTGACCATTTGCCGGCAACTGGCCGAACTGATGGGTGGCGAACTGACGCTGGAAAGCGCGCCGGGAGAAGGCAGCACGTTCCGCCTCAGCCTGCCGCTCCCCTTCGCGCACAGTGGCAGCCAAGCGACAGCCGACCAGCGCAGCCCCGGCGATGATCTGCGCTTCCCGGGCGTCAAGGTGCTGGTGGCGGAAGACAACCCGATCAACCAGAAACTGCTGCGCTTCATGCTGGAAAACCTCAGCGTTTCGGTGCTGGTCGCGGACGACGGCAAAACCGCGTTCGATCTGCTCGACACCGCCGCCGTCGATCTGGTCCTGATGGATTGCCAGATGCCGGAATGGGACGGCCTCACCGCCTCCCGCGCGGTGCGCGAACGCGAGGAAAAGCAGGGCCGGGCGCGTCTGCCGATCATTGCGCTCACCGCCAACGCGATGACCGGTTACGACGCAGTCTGCCGGCAAGCCGGCATGGACGACTATCTGGCCAAGCCGCTCAAGGAAGAAGACCTGACGCAGGCGTTGCTGCGCTGGCTGCCGGGCCGCATGCAGCGCAGCGACGTCAACGCGAAGCCTGAGGCAGCGACTGCGACAGCGCCCAACATCAGCTTCGACATCGAAAAACTGCGCCGCATCTGCCGCAACGACGCCGGTCAGATCGATGAAATGCTGCGTCTGTTCGTGACCAGCACGGAAGGTCTGCTGGCCGACCTGGCGCAGGCGGTGGAGAACCGCGACGCCGCCAAGACCGCGCGGCAGGCGCATCAGATCAAAGGTGCGGCGGCCTACATGGGCGCCGAGACGATGACCGAACTCGCCAGCGAAACGGAAGTGCATGCGAAAGCCGCCGACTGGCCGGCCTGCCTCGCCGCCCAGGAAGACCTCGAAGCCGCCTTCATCAGCGTGCGACTGGAAATGGAAGCACGGGTTTTTGCCCATGCTGGCGGTTAGAATTCCGCCTTTCTCGTATCTCGACTTCCGCATCTCATGCTCGACATCCAACTTCTCCGCAAAGACCTCGCCCATGTGGCGCAACGCCTGGCCAGCCGCGGCGTCAACCTAGACACCGCACGCATCGAAGGGTTGGAAGCCGAACGCAAGGAAATCCAGACCCGCACGCAGGAACTGCAGGCCAAACGCAATCAGCTGTCCAAGCAGATCGGCATGGCGAAGGGCAAAGGCGAAGACGCCGGCGCGTTGATGAGCGAAGTCGCCGGCCTGAGCGAGGCGCTGAAAGCAGGCGAAGACCGTCTGGCCGTCATTCAGGAGGATTTGTCGAGCATCCTGATGACCATTCCCAACCTGCCGCACGAATCGACCCCGGTCGGCCGCGATGAGAAGGACAACGTGGAAGTGCGCCGCGTCGGCACGCCGCGCGAGTTTGCCTACCAACCGCTCGATCACGTCGATATCGGCGAGAACCTGGAACTGCTCGACTTCCCCACTGCGGTGAAGATCGCCAGCAGCCGCTTCGCGCTGATGCGCGGCCCGCTTGCCCGCCTGCACCGCGCGCTGACCCAGTTCATGCTCGACACGCATACCCAGGAACACGGCTACGAAGAGGTCTACGTGCCCTATCTGGTCAATGCCGATTCGATGCGTGGCACCGGCCAGTTGCCCAAATTCGAGGAAGACCTGTTCAAGCTGAGCAACGGCATGTACCTGATTCCCACCGCGGAAGTGCCGGTCACCAACATCGTGCGCGACGAGATCATTCCGTCCGATAACCTGCCGATCAAACTGGTTGCGCACACGCCCTGCTTCCGCTCGGAAGCCGGCTCCTACGGCCGCGACACGCGCGGCATGATCCGCCAGCACCAGTTCGACAAGGTGGAAATGGTGCAATTCGTGCGGCCGGAAGATTCCTACGCCGCGCTGGAGGAACTCACCGGCCACGCCGAGGCGATCCTGCAAAAGCTCGACCTGCCCTATCGCGTCGTCGCGCTGTGCAGCGGCGACATCGGCTTTTCCGCCGCGAAAACCTACGACCTGGAAGTCTGGTTGCCGGCACAGAACACCTACCGCGAAATCTCGTCCTGTTCCAACTTCGAAGCCTTCCAGGCCCGCCGCATGCAGGCGCGTTACCGCGACAGCAAGGGTCGGCCGGAACTGATCCACACCTTGAACGGTTCCGGCCTGGCGGTCGGCCGCACGCTGGTCGCCATTCTGGAGAACTACCAGAACCCGGACGGCAGCGTGACCATCCCGGAAATGCTGCGCCCCTATATGGGCGGACTGACTCAGCTGGCGAAGGAATAATTTTTGAAACAGCAGTTGACCGCTTCTTATCCCTCGTGGGGCCGCATGCAATCTGACCTCTTCGGCTTCGATGACGCTCACCCATCGGGTGAGCCCGCTACCCGCCCGCTGTCGGGGTGGAGAAGCCGTCTGGCTGCGTTGCTCCTCCTCGCCATGCCTCGGCATGACTCATCGTTGCGCCTTGCCAGCCAACTTCTCCACCACGCCCTCGGGCGGGTTCAACTGCTGTTTCAAAGATAAACCCCGTTGCTGCAGCAAGCATGATCCGACTACGCCCTCTCAGTCTTGGCCTGGCCGTCCTCGCCTGGTGCGCTTCTGCTTGTGCCGCCGATAGCGGCGATCTTTCCCACCTGCTGGGCATGTCGCTGGAAGAGCTGATCAACACGCCGCTGATCACCGCCTCGCGCCAGGCGGAACCGCGCAGCCAGACGCCGGCGCACATCATGGTGATTACCCGCGAGCAGATCCAGGAACGCCGCTATCGCAATCTGGCCGACCTGATGGAAGACCTGCCTGGCGTCGATTTCATGCGCGGCACCAAGTCTTCGGCGTACAACAATTTCGCCGTGCAGGGTAATAGCGGCAGCAACAAGATCCTGGTCATGCTCGACGGCGTACGCCTCGGCCATCCGGCCGGCGGCACTTTTCCGGTGGCGGAGAACTTTTCGCTTTACCCGGCGAAGCAGGTGGAAATCCTGTTTGGTCCGGCGGCGGCGCTGTATGGTGCCGACGCGCTGGCCGGCGTCATCAACATCATCACCGACCACGCCGCCGATGCACCTGGCGCCATGGTCTCGCTCGGCGGCGGCAGTTTCGGCGAGCGCGAAGCCTCGTTCACGGCCAGCGTCAAGAACGCGGACAAACTGGCCTTGAGTATGGGCGGCCACTGGCAACGCGCCGACCGGGCACCGCTGGACAAGTATTACCCGGCAGATTTTCCCAAGGTTGCCGTGGGCACCATCGCGGCCGCCGACCGCGAAGCCTATGTCGGCGATATCTCCAGCAACAGCCTGTATGCGCGCCTGGATGCCGGCGACGACCTGACCTTCGGCTATTACCGCAACCGGTTCCGCAGCCTGACCAGCACCGGCGACAAACCGGCGACCGCGATCTACGCCGAAAACGCCTACTGGGACACGCTGACCGACACGCTGTACGGCAAATATCGGTTCGAACTGGCCCCCGCCCTGACCGGCGAACTGGTGGTGGATTATTCGGTACAGGAAATCGACCCGAATTCGAAGTACGTCAACTTCTACACGGGCTTTGCCGACGGCTACGAATACGCCTACGGCAAACGTTTTGCCGTAGAACAGAACCTGAACTGGAAGTTCGATGAGCGCCATCGCGTTCTGGCCGGGCTGGGCTTCCAGAAATACTCCGCCATTGAAGCGCATAGCCTGCCCAGCCCGTACGACACCTCGCTGCCGCCGGATGCGCAGGGCTTGTTTTATCGCGGCACCCCGGTGCCGATCACGATCTATCACCTCGATTTCGACAACGTCTCGCTCTACACGCAACTGCAATCGCAATGGAGCGATACGTTTTCCACCATGGCCGGCGTGCGGCATGACCAGCATTCCGAATACGGCGGCAGCCTGAACACCCGGCTGGGCGCGGTCTGGCATCCGCAGATGCAGCACTACTTCAAACTGCTTTACGGCGAAGCCTTCCGCGCACCGTCGCCGGAAGAAGGCCTGAGTTCGTTCGGTTCGTTTACTTCGGTCGCCGGCGTGTTCACCAGCAACACCGGTTTTCGCATGCCCAACTTCGACCTCGCACCGGAAAAGGCCAAGACGCTCAGCCTGACCTGGGACTGGCGGCCGCGTCCCGAATTGAACGTAGTGGCGAACGCCTATCACAGCCGCATCCAGAACCTGATCGTCACCGGCAGTTCGAGTGCAACCAGCCTGAACGGCGCCACGCTGGTCAGCCCGGAAACCAAGATCAACGCCGGCGAGGAAACGCATACCGGCCTCGACCTGATGGCGCAGTACCGCTTCCAGCTCAACCCGGCCTGGTCCGGCGATTTGTGGGGCAGCGCCAGCTGGGTGACCGGCTCCGTCGACGAAGGCAACGGCATCGAATGGGATATTCCCTATACCGCCGATTACAAAGTCAAGCTGGGCGCCACCTTGCGCTATCTCGACCGCGTCAGCATCGCCCCGCAAGTGCTCTGGATCGGCGACACCGACAATGGCCGCAAGAGCAGTACCGCGCCGAACCGCCTGATCACACCCGGCCACACCGTCGCCAATCTGCACATCGGCTGGCACAAGCTGTTCGACGGCAACGCAACGGCCTGGCTGGATATCGACAACCTGTTCGATACGCGCTACTACGCCGCGCATGGCTCCGGCAGCCGCACGTTCTTCGACATGCCGCAACAACCGCGTACCTGGATGGTTTCGCTGGAATACCGGTTCTGACTACGCCAGTGACCGCCAACATGACAATGCTACGGCGCCTGTTGCTGTTGTTTGCCATACCGATGTGCGTGGCGACGGCCGCCAGGGGGCAGGATGCCGCCGTCAGCGAACAAGCCCTGAAAGCGGTGTTGTTCTACAAACTGCCGTTGTTCGTCTATCGACCGGGCGGCGACAAACAATCCCAGATCGGCATCTGCACGGTGGGCGAAGCGCCGTTCGGCAATGCGATCGAAAAACTGCCGACCTTGCTGGCCGACGGACGCCGGGTCGATTTCAAGGCGATTCAGGGAGTCGTCGATGCCGGCGAATGCGAATTCGTGTTTATCGGACGCTCCGAAGCCGGCCGCCTCGACAGCCTGATTCGGCGTTTGCAGGGGCGCCGTCTGGTCACCGTCTCCGACATCGAAGGCTTCGCCGAGGCCGGCGGCATGGTCGAGTTTTCGCTGCGCCGCGACGGTTCCGGCGTGCTCATTCTGATCAACCGCAAGGCCGCGCAGAAGCAGGGCATCGAGTTCAACGCGCAATTGCTGCGCCTGGCCAAGATCGTCGAACCATGATCAAGCGACCGGAACTCAACGCCGTTTGCCCCCCAACCGCCGCTACAGGAATCGTCGCGCCATGAAACGGATGATTGGTTTTCTGCGCCCCCCGACCACGCTGAGCGGCAAGCTGGTCCTGCTCAGCACGGCTTCGCTGGTGTTCGCGACCGTGCTGGTATTCGTGCTGGTCGCTTACCAGCAGGAACGTCTGTTGCGCACCGAGTGGGTCGAATCCCTTTCCGCGCAGGCCAACCTGATCGCCACCAACAGCCGCGCCGCCATTGCCTTCGGCGACCCGTTCGAAGCCAACCGGCTGCTCGCGGCTGTGGAAACCAATCCTTCCGTCCTGCGCGCCCGACTGCTGTTGCCGAACGGAAAAACGTTCGCTCGCTTTGCGCGGCCGAGCCAGTTACACATCCCTTCGCCACCGCCGAGCCTAGGCAGCGGCCATGTTTTCGGCGCTGAAACCCTGACCGTATGGGCCGCCGTGATCGACGACGACAAGCAGCAGGCCAGCGTCGAACTGGTCGCCTCGCTGGCGCCGATGCGCGTAGCTTTTGCTCGTACCGCACAGAAAACCGCGGCTACCCTGCTGTTTGCGCTGGCGGTATCGCTGTTGCTGTCGCGGCGCGTGGTGCGCCGGCTGTCGGCACCGGTGGAACAACTCAACCGACTGATGCAGCGCATGGCCGCCAACATGACGCTGCGCGAACGCGCCGATATTCGTGGCGAAGACGAGATCGCCGGCCTGGCGCGCGGCCTCAACCAGCTGATCGACGCCGTGCAGGCGCGCGATCGGGAACTGGCGCAGTACCGCGACAACCTCGAACAACTGGTCGTGCAACGCACCCGTGCGCTGAACCAGGCCATCGCCGAAGCGCAACAGGCCAACCAGGCGAAATCGAATTTCCTGGCGCGCATGAGCCATGAAATACGCACGCCGATGAACGCCATCGTCGGGCTCGGCCGCCTGCTCATGAAAACCCGCCTGGATGCGCAGCAACGCGACTACCAGGACAAGGTGCTGGCTTCTTCCGATGCCCTGCTCGGCGTCATCAACGACGTGCTCGACTATTCCCGCATCGAGGCCGGCAAGCTGTCGCTCGAAGCGATTCCGTTCGACCTCAACCAGGTCATCCACAAGGTGGCTGGCGTGGTGGCCTTCAAGGCGCAGGAAAAGGGTCTTGAACTGCTCTTCCAGATCGAGCCCGAGGTGCCGCGCTGGCCGGTCGGCGACCCGATGCGCCTGGCCCAGATACTGGTCAACCTGATCAACAACGCGATCAAATTCACCGAATCCGGCGAAGTGCTGGTCAAGATCAGCCGCCAGGCGGAAGCGGATGGCCGCGTCACCCTGCGCTTCAGCGTGCGCGACAGCGGCATCGGCATCCCGGTCGCACGCCAGCGCGACCTGTTCACCCCGTTCACCCAGGTCGACGACAGCATCACCCGCCGTTTCGGCGGCACCGGCCTCGGCCTGTCGATCTGCAAGCAGCTCACCGAAATGATGGGCGGCGAAATCGGCGTCGAAAGCACGCCCGGCCAGGGTAGCCTGTTCCACTTCAGCGCCGTGTTCGGCATCAACACGCAAGCGGCGCTGGTCGACCGGCATTCGCACCATCTTGCCGGCCGCCACGTCCTGGTGGTGGACGACAATGCCAGCGCGCGCACCGTGCTGGCGCAGATGCTGAGCTATTTCGACATGCGCGTGGAAACCTGCGCCAGCGGCGACGAAAGCCTGCAGCGCCTGCGCTCGGCTGCCGCCTCGGCAGACCCGTATCACCTGGTACTGCTCGACTGGCTGATGCCCGGCCTCGACGGTATCGAAACCAGCCGCCGCATTCACGCCGCCGGCGATATCGGCGAAACCCCCGCCATTCTGATGATCACCGCGAGCGGTTACGAAACCATCGGCCCGAAGATGGCGGAGGCCGGCCTGGCGCATCTGCTGGTCAAACCGGTCAGCGAATCGTCGCTGCACGACGCCCTGCTGGAAGTGCTGCTGGGCGGCAGCATGGCCGCCGCGCATCATCGCTACCGCGAGCAACAGCGCGCGCCGCAATTCGATTTCAGCCCGATCCGCGGCGCCCGCGTACTGCTGGTCGACGATGTCGAACTCAACCGCGAGGTGGCGCGCGAAATCCTGCGCGAGGCCGGCGTCCGGGTCGACATCGCCCGGCACGGCCGCGAGGCGGTCGACAAAGTGCGGCAAGGCGATTACGCGCTGGTCCTGATGGACATCCAGATGCCGGTGCTGGACGGCCTCGCCGCCGCCCGCGAGATCCGCGCCGATGCGCGCTACCGCGACCTGCCGATCCTGGCCATGACCGCCCACGTGATGACCGGCGACCGCGAAGAAAGCCTCGCCGCGGGCATGAACGACCACCTGACCAAACCGATCGACCCGCCCACGCTGTACCGCGCCCTGCTGCACTGGATTCCGCCGGGCGACTATGCCGCGGCAGGCATGCCCGAGGTCGTTGCCGAGAGCAATACCGACGTTTCCATTCCACCGCTGGACGGCATCGATCTCGATCGCGGCCTCAGCAACCACATGCGGCGGCCGGCCTTCTATCGCCGCATCCTGGCGCAGTTCAACCAGGAATTCGGCGCGACATCGGACGACATTGCCAGCGCCCTCGCCAACGACGATTACGAACTGGCGCGGCGTCTGGCGCACTCGGTCAAATCGGCTGCCGCCACCATCGGCGCCGGCGAACTGTCGCACCGCGCCCGCATCCTGGAACACCGCCTTGCCGCCGGCAAACCGGCGCATGCCGAACTGATCCCGTTCCGTGCCGCGCTGACCCGCATCGTCAAAGCGCTGGCACCGATGGCGCAAGAGAAACGCAACGAAACCGCAACCGGATCGCTACAGATCGATACCGCCCTGGCCGTCATGGAGCGCATCGAAGCGCTGCTGAAACAGGACGATGCCGCCGCCGAATCGTTGCTGGGCGACCTCGAATCCTGCTTGAACGGACCGGATTGGCAAGGCGATCTGCACCGCTTGCGCGACCTGATCGAAGACGTCGAATATAAGGCTGCCCTGACCGCGCTCAGACAAATGCGCGGCAATCTGGAAGGAGATGTGGCGTGAACCCGACCTTTACCCTGCTCATCGTCGACGACGAAAAACAGAACCGCGCGCTGCTGACCGAACTGCTGCAGGAAGATCACCGCATCATCCTCGCCAAGGATGGCAAGCAAGCGCTGGAACGCGCGCGCGAACACCGGCCCGATCTGATTCTGCTCGACGTGCTGATGCCGGAAATGGACGGCTACGCGGTCATCCGCGCCCTGAAGAACGACGACCAGACCCGCGATATCCCGGTTATCTTCATCACCGCGCTGGATTCGGCCGGCGACGAGGAGCGCGGCCTCGAACTCGGCGCCGTCGACTACATCTCGAAACCGTTCAACCCGTCCATCGTGCGGGTGCGCATCCGCAACCACCTGCAATCCGTCCACCAGCGCCGCCTGCTTGAGCAACTGGCCATGCTCGACGGCCTCACCGGCATCCCCAACCGGCGCCGCTTTACCGCCGTGTACGAGCAGGAATGGCGCCGCTGCATGCGCGACGGCGTAGCACTGTCGCTGATCGTGGTCGATGTCGACCTGTTCAAGGCCTTCAACGACACCTACGGCCATGCCGCCGGCGACGAAGTGCTACGCCGCATCGCCACCACCCTGCAAACCTCGCTGCGGCGACCGGGCGATTTCGTCGCCCGTTACGGCGGCGAGGAGTTCGTCATCCTGCTGCCCGGCGTCGACCGCGAAGGCGCGATCGCGCTGTCCGAACACGCCCGCGCCGACATCGAAGCGGAACACATCCCGCACGCCGTCTCCCCGGTCGCGCCCTGGGTCACCATCAGCCTCGGCGGCGCCACCCTGATTCCGCTGGAAGGCGCCCCCAGCACGGAACTGTTCGGCCTCGCCGACACCTACCTCTACGAAGCCAAACACAGCGGTCGCAACCGCATCGCCTGGGCGCCGTAGGAGCGCCTTCCAAGGCGCGATGCTTGTCGCCCGGAAAAATCGCGCCTTGGAAGGCGCTCCTACGCTGTCGACGTAGGGCGGGAACCCCTTCCCGCCGATTCAACTTCCGATTGCTTTTCCTGTCCACACGCCACCTCTACGAGCCAACGCATCGCCTAGGTGCCGTAGGAGCGCCTTCCAAGGCGCGATGCTTGTCGCCCGGAAAAATCGCGCCTTGGAAGGCGCTCCTACGCAGCCGACGTAGGGCGGGAACCCCTTCCCGCCGATTCAACTTCCGATTGCTTTTCCTGCCCACACGCCACCTCTACGAAGCCAACGCATCGCCTAGGCGCCGTAGGAGCGCCTTCCAAGGCGCGATGCTTGTCACCCGGAAAAATCGCGCCTTGGAAGGCGCTCCTACGCAGCCGACGTAGGGCGGGAA
>JASJPK010000025.1:0-13058 GCA_031426735.1 Hydrogenophilaceae bacterium
AACGGCGCACCTTCGCCATCATTTCCCACCCTGACGCGGGCAAGACCACGCTGACCGAAAAGCTGTTGCTGTTCGGCGGCGCGATCCAGATGGCCGGCACCGTGAAGGCGCGCAAGAGCGGCAAGTACGCCACCTCGGACTGGCTGGAAATCGAGAAGCAGCGCGGCATTTCGGTGGCCAGTTCGGTCATGCAGTTCGGTTACGACGATTGCGTCATCAACCTGCTCGACACGCCCGGCCACAAGGACTTCTCGGAAGACACCTATCGCGTGCTGACCGCCGTGGATGCCGCCGTGATGGTGGTCGATGCGGCGAAAGGCGTGGAAGAGCAGACCATCAAACTGCTCGAAGTCTGCCGATTGCGCAACACGCCGATCATCACTTTCATCAACAAGATGGACCGCGAGGTACGCGATCCGCTCGAACTGCTCGACGAAATCGAATCGGTGCTGAAACTGCATTGCGCGCCGGTGACCTGGCCGATCGGCATGGGCAAACGGTTTCATGGCGTCTATCACCTGATCAACGACGAGGTGCTGCGCTTCGCGCCCGGCGAGGAAAAGGCCGGGCAGGACTTCGAAACCCTGCGCGGCGCGCAGATCGAAGCACTACGCGCGCAGAACCCGATGGAATTCGAGACCATGGACGGCGAAATCGAACTGGTGCGCGGCGCCGGCGCGGCGTTCCATCTGGAAGACTTCCTCGCCGGCAAGCAATCGCCGGTGTTCTTCGGTTCCGGTATCAACAACTTCGGCGTGCGCGAGGTGCTGCGCGCGCTGGTCGACTGGGCGCCGGCTCCGATTGCGCGCGAAGCGGTCACGGCGAATGGCGA
The DNA here is from genome assembly GCA_031426735.1 of Hydrogenophilaceae bacterium. Lineage (GTDB taxonomy): Bacteria > Pseudomonadota > Gammaproteobacteria > Burkholderiales > Thiobacillaceae > PFJX01. The sequence goes on from JASJPK010000025.1 coordinate 833, forward strand.
AGTGCGTCAGGTCGAGCCGGATGAGCCCGCCTTCACTGGCTTCGTGTTCAAGATTCAGGCCAACATGGACCCGAATCATCGCGACCGTATCGCCTTCTTCCGCGTCTGTTCCGGCCAGTATTCGCCCGGCATGAAGGTCAAACATCGCCGCACCAACAAGGAAATCAAGATCGCCAACGCCGTGGTGTTCATGGCCAACGAGCGTTCGCGCATGGAAGAGGCTTACGCCGGCGACATCATCGGTATCCACAACCATGGCCAGTTGCAGATCGGCGATGTGCTGACCGAAGGCGAACTGCTCACCTACAAGGGCATTCCCTACTTCGCGCCGGACATGTTCAGCAAGGCGCGCCTGCGCGACCCGCTGAAATCCAAGCAGTTGCAGAAAGGCCTGCGCGAGCTCGGCGAAGAAGGCGCGATCCAGGTGTTCGCCCCGCTGGTCGACAGCAGCCTGCTGATGGGCGCGGTCGGCCAATTACAGTTTGAAGTGGTGGAACATCGCCTGAAAGCCGAATACGGCGTCGATGCCGTGTTCGAGCGCTCCGGCATCCACACCGCCCGCTGGGTCACCTGCGACGACGCCGCGCATCTGGCCGAGTTCGTCAAAGCCCAGCAGATGCGCCTGGCGCGCGACGTCGACGACAACCTGGTCTATCTCGCCGACAACCACGTCAACCTGAGCCTGGCGATGGAACGCTGGCCGAAGGTGAAATTCCACAACACGCGGGAACATGGGCAACAGCTTTGAGGTAAGCGGGGGAGTATTGAGAATGGTCGGCAAGGCCAGATTCTGGGTGGAAGAAGCAACATTGCGTGCACGGCCAAGACGGTCAGAAAAGCCTCCATTTCGGGCTTTCCCACTTCTTTGGGGTGCCGCTTGCCATGGAAAACGATGTACCGTTTAATCCAGTGAACATAAGAAATCTCGGTGCGCTTCGCATTAGCCAAGGTGGCGAATACGATCACGAATCTGATCCAACAACTTGATGGGAGGCGAAAGTGGCGCAGCTGTCTGACAATCTGGCATGTCTTTATGTGCAAATTAGCTTCATTGAAAGCATCAGCAGATGAATAAAACAGATTTAGAAAAGCTAGTCGAGCTTCGGATTTCCGAGTCTTCCAGCTTACTAAATTCCAGAAATTTCCCTGGAGCTTACTATCTAGCTGGATACGTACTTGAGTGTGCTCTGAAAGCATGCATTGCAAAACAAGTTCAACAGCATGATTTCCCAAACAAAAAACTAGCAGAAGATAGCTATTCACATGATCTTCAAAAACTAATTGGCGTAGCAGGTCTGAAGCAGGAGTTGGTCAAAAAAGAGAAGGCAGACCCTGAATTCAGCCTTAACTGGGCTGTTGCTAAAGATTGGTCTGAGCTTGCTAGGTATGACCATAATATAGAAGAAACAAGGGCCAATGATCTTTACAACGCAATCACCGACGAAAGCTCTGGAGTACTGGCATGGCTAAAGACGTACTGGTAACAGAAGCTTTATCTGAGCAAATGATTTCTGCTGGTTCGAAACTAGTTGAGAGACTTGACACCAACAATTCTGAAGTCAAAAGTGCATTTTGGCTTTTCTTTCCTGAAGACCGGCTCTGGAAGCTCATTGTCGCATCCCCTCTAGTCATTTCAGAAGGCCCCAAGAACTTCTACAAGCGAATCGTCGCAGCAAACCAGCTTGCAAACGAAGATGAGTGGGTAATTTCATTGAATGATATTGGGGTAACAGGAACTGAACACCAAGTAGTTCAGTTAATACGAATTGCCGTTGGAACTGGCGCAGGTATCTCAGGAATTCGTTTTTCTCGAAACACCATTAATGGTTACTTCATTGAAGATGCATACATATTCAGATCGAGCACATAACATGGCTCTCAACTTGGATGCCCGGCCGGCGGGGTTTGGTCTTTGCTGGCGCTTGCGCGGGCGCCGGTTAGCTTAACGTTTTGGGCACTATGACTCCAGAACAAGCAGGATCGTCTCTGATCGACCTTCGTTTGGCGCTGACTCTTGGTATTCCAGCGCTGATTGCAGTTGTCGGTTGGATAGTAGGTCACTGGCTAAATGCGAAACGGGAACTGACTAACCGTCGACGCGAAGCGCGACTAAAGGGATTGGAGTCGGCGTATAAGTGCTTAGCTCTTGCGGCAGTCCGCGAATGGACGGACGAGCATAAAGCCGAGTTTGAACGATTTGTTGCCGAGATTCAGCTTTACGGTACGCCTCATCAGGTGGAAATGATGACGAAGCTTGTCGAGGCATTTAACCGGCAGGAGCCAAGCATTTCGTTTGATTCTCTGCTTGAAGATATCCGGAATTCTTTACGCGCCGAGCTAAGAATGGAGCCTGTATCTGGGCCAGTCTGGTGGTATCGGTTCGCTCTCCCCCAATGGGAAATTGAGCGCCGTGCCCAACAACACGCTCAACCGGACGTGCCCGAAAAGCCGGGCACGCCGGTTAGACAGGACGTTTAATCACTGCCAATTATCATGACACAAGGAATAGCAGAGTCCGATTGGAAGCGCTTTCGTCAATTGCACCCCATAGCGCTTGAACGTTTTTGTCAGCAGATACTGAACGAAATTGAAAGAGTCAATGCGGATGACTCACTGAGTTTTCATCAACGTTATCTCGACATTTACAAAATCATTGAGCGTAGAGACAAAGAACTTGCGGAATCATTCAACGATCTTCGCCGTTCAACCGCTTTGATGCAGATTGTTTTTATTTATGGCCGCGGCTTGCTAACCGACACTGAATTGAGCGGCTTTAGCCAAGAGGTTGTCAGCGTCGTTACATCGCTGATTAAAAGACGCCAAGCCTGACCATTGCCTTGACCTTCCAACCTCAATCAACGATTCGGCCAAAGCCTCGGCAAACCTCAAGAAGCACGGTGTGTCCTTTGAGGAAGCCCAGTCGGTCTTCTACGATGAATTTGCCGTGCAATTTTTCAACGACGACCACTCGACAAGTGAAGAGCGGTTCCTGTTGCTGGGCATGAGCACGGGGGCCAGATTGCTGCTTGTTTGCCACTGCGAGCGCGAATCCGGAAACATCATCCGCATCGTTACCGCTCGCAAGGCCACCAAGCGTGAAAGCGTTTTCTACGGAACCGGGTGACCATGAGAGCCGAATACGATCTATCCAAGATGAAGTCGCGCAGGAACCCCTACGCATCGAAACTGAAGAAGCCTGTCACCATGCGTCTTTCCGAAGATGTTGTGGCCTATTTCAAGGGGATGGCGGAGGAAGCCGGTGTTCCCTACCAGAGCCTGATCAATCTTTATCTGCGTGACTGCGTTGCACAGCATCGGCAAGTACAGATTGTCTGGCTGGCCAAGTCATGACTTTCCGTGCATGCAGAACAACAGGCGACAGACCCAATGCCGTTAAGTTAAGCCCATGTTCGTCATTCCCGCGAAGGCGGGAATCCAGCTTCGATATGACCCTGGATGCCCGCCTTCGCGGGCATGACGCTAACTTAACGGCATTGGGTCTGCCCCCAATGGCACTACCTTAAGCATTGTCAACTCCCCCCTTTGAAAAAGGGGGGCTGGGGGGGATTTATGAGACATCCGCGTAGGCCAACGCTGTCAAATCCCCCTCGATCCCCCTTTACAAAGGGGGAAGCAAACCCGTCCAACGGCATGGGGCAGCCCGCTGCGCTTAAGGTAGTGCCATTGGGGTCTGCACTGTATTGTTCGCAAGGTGCGGCGGCGGACCTCGAAGCTTCGGTGGCGGACCTCCAGGGTCCGGCAACGGAGCTTGGAGCTTCGGTGCCGCACCTATTAGGTGCGGTGTCGGACCTCTAAGGTCCGGCATCGGAGCTTGGAGCTTCGGTGTTGCACCTATTAGGTGCGGTGTCGGACCTCCAAGGTCCGTCATCGCACCTAATAGCTGCGTCGCCGCACCTCGAAGCTGCGCCGCCGCAGCCTGGAGGTCCGGCCCGCAACTTTTGCCGATCTACTTCCGCTCGACCCGATAGCCGTTCGGGATATCGAACACTTCCGGTTTCAACGGTGCGCTGCCGTATTGCTCGTAGGTCAGCTTGATGCGGCTGTCGAGCTTGTTGGACAGCGCGGCCATGCGGCCAGTGCCTTCGTATTTGGTTTTCACGTCCACCGCGCAGAGCAGGCCCATCGGTGCCATGCGGCGCACGATTTCGCTCATGCCGCGCGCTTGCGCGGGCGAGCTTTTCGCCAGCGCAGGGATGCCCATGAAGAAATCCGGGGTCTGTGCGGCGTTGACGAATGCGGCCGTTTCCTTCTGCTCGGCCGTATCGCGCGCCAGCCAGACGTTGCCGCTCAACATGAAGCTGACCTTCTCACCGGCGATTTCCGCCGGCATCGCTGCCTCGATTTCGTGCTCGGCGCATTTCCATTTCTGCAGAGCATGCTTGCGGCCGGTCGGCTTCAGGTCGAGCTTGAGGTCCTTGCTGGAGATTTTGGCGTCGGACTGCTGATTGAGCGAGGCCATGGTGAATACCTGGGCCAGGCGCTGCGAATGATCGATGACGGTGATCTCGCGCGTCTTCAGGTCGTACAGGTGCGAGTACGCCTTGCCGCGGTCGATCAGGTCGCGCCGTATCTGGTTGCCGCGCAGCCAGACGCCTTCCTGGCCGATGCCTTGCATGCCCATCGCGACCACGGTGCTGCGGCCGGTCATGGAAAGATCGGCGTGCGCCGGCAGCGTAGCGAAGACGCCGGACAGGGCAAGCGCTAGAGCGGGCAGTTTCATTTCTTTTCCTCACGCCGATGGGCTTCTATTTCGTTCATATTGAAACGCTGGTAGAGCAATAGCAATGGCTTCGGTGCCCACCAGTTGAGACGCCCGAGCAAACGCAGACTGGCCGGCACCAATAACATGCGCACCAGGGTGGCATCGACCAGCACCGAGAGCAGCAGGCCGAGGCCCATGGCCTTCATGAACACCACTTCGCCCATCGCGAACGCCCCCAACACGATGCCGATCAGCAGCGCGGCACTGGTGATGATGGGGCCGCTACGCTGTATGCCGACCGCGACCGAACGCATATTGTCGCCGGTGGACTGGCACATTTCCTTGATCCGCGAGAGCAGAAAGACTTCGTAATCGATCGACAAGCCGAAGGCGGCGGCGAAGATCAGTACCAGAATGGTGCCGTCCATGCTGCCTTGCGGCGTGAAATTGAGCCATTGCGAAAAATTGCCGTCCTGAAATACCCAGACCAGGGCGCCGAAGGTGGCCGACAGCGAGAGCAGGTTGGTGATCACCGCCTTGAGCGGAATCAGCACACTGCCCAGCATGAAGAACAACAGCACGAAAATCACGCAAACGATGGCGGCGATGGTCCAGGGCACCCATTCGCGCAGGGAATGCAGATAGTCGAGGTGGAATGCCGGGAAGCCGCCGACCTGGACTTGCCGGATCTCGGCGGGCAGCGCCAGGGCGCGAATCTGGCGGACCAGTTCGCGCGCGGCGGCGGAGCTGGGCGGGGCGGAATATTCGACGTACATCACCGTGTAATCGGCCTTGGCATAGGCCGCCAGCGTCTCTTGCGCCAGCGGGAACTGATCCGGATATTCGTAGAGCAGCTGGTAGTCCTTCAGATTCAGCGTGGGATCGACGCTGGTCAGTCCGGTCACCTTGGTGACGCCGGGCAAGGTCCGCAGTTTTTGCGTGTAGGCGTCCAGCCCGGCCAGGGCGGTGGCGGAATGCGCCGCACCGCGCGTCTGCAGCGCCAGTACCAGCGGGCCCATGTCGGAATGCGCAAAGCGCTGGATCAGAATTTCCTGGACCTGCCGGCTTTCCGCCGTCACCGGCAGCGATTTGCTGTCGGCCGGGCCGACCTGCATGTGCAGCACCGGCATGCCCATCGCCAACAACACCGCCAGCGTGACGAACAACACCGGCCAGGCGCGCCGCATCACGAAATGGCTGTAGCGATACCAGCGCCCGCCTTCCGCCAGATCGGTGGTGCGGCGCCCCTGCGAATGCACGGAGGGCGGGTTGAGGCGTCGGTTGACGCGTCGATTGACCCGGTGTCCAAGCAGCGCCAGCAAGGCCGGCAACAATACGACGGCGGTAATCATCGCGGCGGCGACCGAAATGCTGCCGGCCAGGCCCATGTTCTGGAAAAAGCGTTGCGGCAGGATATGCAGGCTGAACAGGCTGGCGGCGACGGTGATGCCGCTGAACACGACGGTGCGGCCGGCCGTGCGCAAGGTTATCTGCAGACTCTTGTCGACATCGTGGCCCGCTGCCAATTCCTCGCGAAAGCGCGAAATGATGAACAGGGCATAGTCGATGGCCAGGCCGAGACCGAGCATGGAGACGACATTGGCGGCATAGACGCTGATGTCGATGGCCAGCGTGAAGGTTTTCAGCAGCGCGACCGACAGTACGATGGTGACGACACCGACGATGAGCGGCAGCATCGCCGCCGGCACCGAACCGAAGACCCAGACCAGGAGCAGGGCCAGCGCAATGAAACTGGCGATTTCGGCATGCCAGATATCGCGCGCCAGCTGTTCGCGGATATCGACGTAAGTGGCCAGTTCGCCGCCCAGCAATACTTCGACCCGATCGCTGTGGATCTGCCCGCGCAGCCGCTCGAAGGCGGCGATGCCTTCGTCGGCGGCACGTTCCAGCTGCACCACGGCGTAGCTGAGTTGGTGGTCCTTGGAGCGCAGACGTACATCGCCGGCGTTGTGATAACTCACCACGCTCTTGACCTCGGGATTGCGCGCGATGCTGGCGGTGACCGCCTCGACCGCACTGCGATAGGCCGGGCTGTCGGCATCGCCCAACGCGTCCGAGCGCGGCCGGAACAGCAGGATCACCTGCGTCTCGTCGCGGCCAAGCTGCTCACGCAGCAAACGCACCGATTCGGCTGAGCCACTGCCCGGCACATCCCAGCCAGGCGCCAGCGTCAGGCGCTGCATCACATCCCTGCTATAAAACGCCCCGAGAAGCACTAGCAATAACCCCAGCAATACGATCATCCGGGGATGCCGGCCAGCAAGCCGGCCAAGAAAGACGAACATGGGCGATTAGGGCCTTGAAACCGATCCTTGCAAGGGTATCACCTAAGCGGCTGAGACCGGCGACGGAATGCCCTGTTGAAGCATGGGGTTTAGTGCGCAGGAGCGATCTGGGCGGGTGCGGACGGCACCGCAGCGACCTCTTTATGCGGCGCATGCGGATGCCAGCCCGAAATGGCCAGCATGATGAAGAAGCCGATCACGTAGGCCACGGCGACATGCCAGCCGCCTTTGAGCCAGGCGCCCGCCGATTTGGCTTCCGGGAACAGATTGGTGATCGCCACGCCGGCCGAGGAGCCGAACCAGATCATCGAACCGCCGAAGCCGACCGCGTAGGCCAGCACGCCCCAGTCGTAGCCGCCCTGGGTCAGCGCCAACGCGGTGAGCGGGATGTTGTCGAACACGGCGGAAACGAAGCCGAGTCCGAACGCGGTTTCCCACGAGGCCAGCGGCAGCTTTTCCACCGGCATCATCGACGCGCACAAAACCAAAGAGAGCAGGAACACGCTGCCCTTGGTGGCATCCGGCAGCAGGCTCCACTCCGGTTTGCGCAAGGGGGTCAGCGCCAGCACCACGACCCAGACCGCGACACCGAGGAAGGGGAAGGCATCCGACAGTTCCGGGTAATGCGTATTGACCACGATATTGGTCGCCATCGCACCCACCAGAATCAACACCACGATCAGCACATAAGCCCAGTCGATGCTGACTTGCACGCCGGCGTTCTTCTGGATTGGTGCGTAGTTCTGCTGCTGCTTGGCCGCGATGACGCCGAAGATCAGCAAAGCCGGAATCGCGGCGGCATAGGCATGCAGCACGTCGAGCGGGCTGACGCCGTCGATCCACATCATTGTCGTCGTCGTATCGCCCACCACCGAACCGGAACCGCCGGCATTCGATGCCGCAACGATGGCCGCCAGGTAACCGATATGCACGCGGCGATGGAACACGCCCGCTGCCACCGTGCCGCCGATCAGCGCCGCCGCGATGTTGTCGAGGAAGGCCGAGATCACGAACACCATCGCCAGCAGCACGAAACCGCCTTTCCAGTCGTCCGGCAGATAACGCGGCAACGCTTCAGGGATGCGGCTGTCTTCGAAATGCCGCGCCAGAATGGCGAAACCGAGTAGCAAGCCGAGCAGATTGGCCAGCGTGACCCACTCATGCTGCAGTTGCCCGGCCAGACCGGCGAAACCGGCAACGCCATGAAAGCCGGTAAAGCCCAGTTTGAACAGCGTGATCGTCGCCAGACCGGTCAACGCGACCATCAAGGTGTGATGATGGAACAAGGCGACACCGAGCAAGGTCAGTGCGAACAGCACGAATTCCAGTGGAATTCCGAGCAGCGCCGGACCGTCGGCGGCCTGCGCGAAAGTCGGAAAAAACGATGCAATCAGGAATAGCGCGGCGACGGAACGGGACAGCTTGAATGAACTAAAGGTAGGCATGGTCGTTAACTGGATAGTGATATACGATTATATTGCGTTGCAACATGCAGTTTTATCAAGCATCTTTGCTTAATTCACCCCAAGAAGGTTACAGCTATGTACAAGCTCCTCATCCCCGTCGACGGTTCCGCCAGCTCGGAGCGTGCGGTACGCCATGTCGTCGAACTGGCCAAAGTGGTCGGCACAGTACAGGCCAATCTGCTCAACGTGCAACCGGCGGTGAGCGCCTGGGAAGTGAAGCGCTTCCTGCGCGAACAGGAAATCGAGGCGATGCAGACTTCGCTGGCGGAAGAAGCCACACAAGCCGCGCGCGCCATCCTGGACGAAGCCGGGATCAGCTACCAGCTGCACCATGCGGTCGGCGAAGTGGCGGAAACCATCGCCGAATTCTCCGACGCCTGCGGTTGCAACCAGATCGTCATGGGCACACGCGGCATGGGTTCGCTGGAAGGACTGCTGCTCGGCTCGATCTCGACCAAGGTGCTGCACCTGGTGAAGGTGCCGGTCACGCTGGTCAAGTAACGGCGGCTGATTCGGCCCGCAAGCGGGCCTCCTACACATTGCGCTAACCGTAGGAGGTCCGCTTGCGGGCCGAACGCAGCCGAACAGCCGCACACAAAATCCACATGGCCGATCAATCCCGCTTACGTCTAGGCCGGGTTTCCTTGCCTGGCCAGCCCTACCACATCATCAGCGCCACCCACGGCCGGCGCGCCTTGTTCGCCGATCCGGCTGCGGCGCGCGTGGTGGTGCGGGCGATGCGCCGCATGCAGGAAGACAACTGGCTGCATTCCCACGCCTGGGTATTGATGCCGGACCATCTGCACTGGCTATTCACCCTGGGTGAACGAGCCGACCTTTCCACCACCCTGAACCGATTCAAATCTGGCAGCGCCCATGCCGTGCGCGGGCTAGTTGGCGATGCCCCAAAAATCTGGCAATCCGGCTTTTTTGACCACGGCGTACGCAGCGACGAAGACTTACTCGGCATCGCCCGCTACATCATCGCCAACCCGCTACGCGCCGGCCTGTGCGATAGCGTAGGCGATTACCCCTGGTGGGACGCTGAATGGTTGTAGGAGGCCCGCTCGCGGGCCGAAAAGGTTGTTTGTAGGAGCGCCGCTTGCGGCGCGAAAACACGCTGCAAGTGCTATTCGGCCCGCAAGCGGGGCCTCCTACCGGTGGCGCTATGTGTAGGAGGCCCCGCTCGCGGGCCGAACCAACCGTTCAATCCGCTTCGCTCTCGAAGCCGGCTTGCGCCAGTTCCGCCGCGCGCAACACGGCGCGCGCCTTGTTGCGGGTTTCCTGCCATTCGTTGTCCGGCACTGAATCGGCGACGATGCCGGCGCCGGCCTGGACGTAGAGCATCTTGTCCTTGACCACGGCGGTGCGGATGGCGATGGCGACATCCATGTCGCCGTTGAAGCCGACATAGCCGACCGCGCCGGCGTAGACGCCGCGCTTGGACGGTTCCAGTTCGTCGATGATCTCCATCGCCCGCACCTTGGGCGCGCCGGAAACCGTGCCGGCCGGGAAGGTGGCGCGCAGCACGTCCATCGCGTTGAGGCCGGGTTTCAGCAGGCCTTCGACGTTGGAGACGATGTGCATGACATGCGAGTAGCGTTCAACGTTCATGTTCTCGGTGACCTTGACGCTGCCGACTTGCGATACGCGGCCGGCGTCGTTGCGGCCGAGGTCCATCAACTGGACGTGTTCGGCGCGCTCCTTCGGATCGGCCAGCAGTTCCGCTTCGAGGCGTTCATCTTCTTCCCGCGTCGCGCCGCGCGGGCGCGTGCCGGCAATGGGCCGCACGGTGACGCGCTTCTCGCCCGGATGTTTCTCGTCGCCAGTGCTTTCCAGGCGCACCAGAATTTCCGGCGAGGAGCCGACCACGTGGAAGCCACCCATGTCGTAATAGAACATGTAGGGCGACGGATTCAGGCCGCGTAGCGCGCGATAGAGCGAGAGCGGATGCGCATAGAACGGCTGGCTCATGCGCTGCGACAGCACGACCTGCATGATGTCGCCGTCGAGGATGTATTGCTTGGCGCGTGTGACGGCAGCCTTGAAGGCATCCTCGCCAAATTCGGAAACGGCGGCGTCGCCATTGCCTTTGACGTCGCGCGGCGGGATCGCCGGCCGCTGCAACAGCCGGGTCAACTCGGCCAGGCGACGGTGCGCCTTCAGGTAGGACTGGTCTTCTAGCGGGTCGGCATAGACGATCAGGGTCAGCTTGCCGGACAGGTTGTCGACCACGACCAGCTCGTCGGTCAGCATGAGCAGGATGTCGGGCGTGTTGATCTTGTCCGGCTTGCGCGCGGCGGCCAGGCGCGATTCGATATAGCGCACCGCGTCGTAGCCGAAATAGCCGCACAAACCGCCGGGAAAGCGCGGCATGCCGGGCACCGGCGCGGCCTTGAAGCGGGCCAGGAAAGTTTCCACGAAGGCGAGCGGATCGTCGTGATTGCCTTGCTCGACCGGCAGGCCGTTGGTCTCGACGCTGGCGAAGTGGCCATGCACGCGCAGCACGGTCTTGGCCGGCAGGCCGATGAAGGAATAGCGCCCGAAGCGCTCGCCACCGACCACCGATTCGAGCAGATAGGAGTACGGCTCGTTGGCGAGCTTGAGGTAGATGGACAGCGGCGTATCCAGGTCGGCCGGCAACGGCTTGATGACCGGGATGCGGTTGTAGCCTTGGCGCGCCAGATTGTTGAATTTGTCTTCGTTGAACATGATCGATTTCCGGGAAACGTGAAGAGTGAAGCGGGAAAGGAGACGCTGGACTCAACCCCGCCATCGCGCGGACGCGCACTTGGCTTTTCTGGTTTCCGGAAAATTCGGGATCATTTCTTCACAATCATCTTGGCGGCGTCAGCCAACGTCGACACCACCGCATCCAGGTCCAGCTCGGCCACCGGGCGGCCGCGGTTATAGCCATAGGGCACACAGAACACCGGACAACCGGCCGCGCGCGCAGCCTGGGTATCGTTGAGCGAATCGCCGATCAGCAACAGCTCGGCGGGCTGCACATCGAACACCCGGCAGGCGTGCAGCAACGGCAACGGTGAGGGTTTTTTCTCCGGCAAGGTATCGCCGGAAAGGATCAATTCGAAGAAATCGAACAAGCCGGTGTCTTTCAGCAACGGATGCGTGAAGCGCGCCGCCTTGTTGGTGATGCAGGCCAGCCGATAGCCGCCGATCTGCATGGCCTGCAAGCCTTCGATCACGCCGGGAAACAAGCGGCTCTTGCGGGAGACATGTTCGCCGTAATGCTTTTCGTAGCTGGCGAGCGCTGTTTTGAACAGAGCCGGATCAGGCTCGGCCTGCATGTCGCGGGTCAACGAGCGTTTCACCAGACGCGAGACGCCGTTGCCGATGTAGGTCTTGATCTCGGCCAGCGAGACAGCCGGCAGCCCCAGGTCGACCAGCATCGCCTCGGCGGCGTCGGCCAGGTCTTCGGCGGTATCGAGCAGGGTGCCATCGAGATCGATGACGACGGCTTTGACTGGAAGAGGGAAATTCAGGGGCATGTGCGATCCATCGGGTTCGTCACCCCGGCGTAGGCCGGGGTCCAGTGCAATGTGTCTGGATTTCGGCCTACGCCGGAATGACGACTCAGGCCTTGGCCAATTCCGCGCGCATCGCGGCAACAACCGTGTCGTAGCGATTCGGGTCGGTTTCCTTGGCGGCACCGAAAATGGCGGAACCGGCAACGAAGGTATCCACGCCGGCCTTGGCCACTTCGCAGATGT
>JASJPK010000026.1:0-45540 GCA_031426735.1 Hydrogenophilaceae bacterium
CGCGCGGTTTCGACCTGTTGCGCGTCCAGCGCCAGTTGCGACGGTACCGGATGCGTGACTTGCAGGATGCGGATGCGTTCGCTCATCGCCACCACGTTGACCGGCACCGCGGCATGCACCGAAATGCCGCCGTCGGGCGTGGCTTCCAGGCGCGACCAGGGCTGCATCGTGCGGGCTTGCCAGAGTGCCCCCTGTTCCAGCGCCGGCGGGATCAGCGAGCTGCGGCTGGCGGAGGCGAAGCCGAGCAGCTTGCCGTTGTCGTCGAGCAACGCGGCTTCCTGCAGGCCGACCGCTTCGCGCAGTTCGTCGAGACGGTCGGCCTGCAGCACCGGCGGCAATTCGGCCAGTTGGCGCGACAGGGTTTCGGTTTTGCGCACGACTTCGCGCTGGACATGTTCGAGCGCGGAGCGGCCCAGCGCGAGGCCGCCTTCGAGGGCGCTTTCCATGCGCACGTCGAACCACGACTCGATCGAGCGGATCAGGAATTGCACGGAAACGCCGTACACCACCATGCCGGGCACCAGGGCCATCAGGCTGATGATCAGGAACATGCGGGCGGTCAGTTTGGCGCCGAATACGCCGGCGCGGATGCGGCGCACCAGAACGAAACTCTGATAGCCGATCAGCAGCACCAGGCCGACCGCGGTGGCGACGGTGAGGCCCAACAGCAGCGACAGATGGCCGGCGAAGAATTCGGTGTTGTCGGCGGCGGTGGCGAGCAGTCCGATCAGCGCGGAGCCCAGCAGCAGACTGGCGGCGACCAGATAGATCATCGATGCGGCGGGTCAGTACTTGAAACTGCGTTCTTGCCAGCCGGAATCGAGCTGCCAGCGCTGCGACGAGGCCAACGCGTTGACCTGCAGCGGCTTCGGCAGCTGGGCGACATCCAGATACATGCGGACGTAAGCCTTGAAATCGGATTTGCGCTTCATCTGCTTGACGTTCAGCACCGACCAGTCGCGCAGGTCGCCCACCGCATGCAGTGCCGCCGCAAGGCTGTCGTGCGTGCTGGAAACCCCGGACAGACTGACGTAGTACTGGCGCAGCAGGGCGTTGTAGGACAGACGAATCGAGCGTTCCAGATCGATCAGACTTTCGGATAACCAGAAATCGCGCAGCCGCTCGGCTTCGAAAGCCTGCACGAAAGTCAGCTGCACGCCGCGCATCAGCGCATTTTCCAAAGTGGCGGACAACTGCACCTCGAAATAGCCGGAAAGCTGGAACAACTCGCCTTTCTGGGTGATCTCGGCTTGCTCCAGCGAGATGCCGCCACCCGCTATCCTGCTTTGCGCAAAGCTGACGTGAGCGGCCAGCAGCCCGCCCGCCGCTAAGGCGGCACGCAAGAAGTCACGTCTTGAGCAGTCGGGCATAAAAAAATCCATCCGTATCCGGGCTGGGCAGCAGTTGGCCTTCAATCAGGCCTTCATGCACACCGTTCCACTCGACCGGATCTAAACGAGCATCGGCGTGACGGGCGAGGAAAGCGGTGATTTGATCGGTGTTTTCAGCCTTGAACAGACTGCATGTGGCATACAGCATTTTGCCACCCGGTTTCAGCAGCGGCCATAAAGCTTCCAGCAGCCTGGCTTGTTCGCGCGTCAGGTGTTGCAGATCCTCGGCACGTTTCAACCATTTGCCGTCCGGATGTCGACGTACGACGCCGGAAGCGGTACAGGGCGCATCGAGCAGAATGCGGTCGAACGGCTGTTGATCCCACCATAGCGAGGGTTTGCCGGCATCGTCGGCAAGCAGGCGGATATTGGCGCCGGGCAAGCCGGACAAGCCCAGACGATCCAGGTTTTCCTGCACCCGGCGCAGTCGGCCGGCATCGCTATCGAGGGCGACCAGATCGAGTTCGGCGCATTCCAGCAGATGGCCGGTTTTGCCGCCGGGTGCGGCACAGGCATCAAGTACCCGCATGCCGGCGCTCGCATCGAGCAGCGGCGCCGCCCATTGCGCGCCGAGATCCTGCACGGAAACCAGGCCGGCAGTGTGCTCGGGTAGGGCGCGGAAGCCGGGCAGTTCGGCAACCGGAACCGGATTGGCCAGGATCACGGTGAATTCGCCTACTGCGCGATGTTCGAGTTCTGCTGCCGTGAGCATCGCGCTGTACTCGGCGAGCGTGGTCTCGCGCCGATTGATCCGCAAGGTCATCGGCGGTCGGGTGTTCAGGGTGGTGACGATGTTTTCCCACTCGCCCGGATATTCCGCCTGCAACCGTTGCAGCCACCAGATAGGGAAATTCCAGTGCGCTTCCGGGTTCGCGCGCGCGGCCTGCACCAGCACTTCGCGCTTGCGCTGGAAATTGCGCAGCACGGCGTTGACGAAGGCGCGGGCGCGCGGAAAGCGCCGCGCCGCGACATCCACGGTTTCGTTGACGGCAGCGTAGGCGGGGGAGAGCTCGGCATCGAGTTCGTGCAGACCGACCAGCAGATGGCCCAGCAACTCTTCGGGCAGGACCGGACGCTCGGTCAGTTGCGCGAGAAAGAATCGTAAGCGCCCGGCTTCGCGCAAGACGCCGTAGGCCAGGTTCTGCGCAGCGGCGAGTTCTCTGCCATCGGCGGAACCGGCACGCAGGTTGGCGAGCGTGGCGGTGAGGCTGTAGCCGTTGAGCAGGACAGCATTGACCAGATTGGCGGCAAGGAGGCGGGGCGAGGCTGGGGATGGGGGGGTGTGGACGGGCATGGCGCTATTGTCGCCCAAGCCGGGCCGACTGGCGGATTCAAGAATTCCATGTGGTCGCCGATAGCGCAATACCCATGCGTAGAACAGCACTTTTTCAGTCTTCGGAGGCCACGAATGAATAACGTAGAAAATCTGCGCCACGATCTGGTCGATATCGTTGGCGAGTTGCATGCCGCTTTGCGCGAGATCGGCAGCGAGCAGCTGCCCCAGGCCGGCATCGTCAGCAATGCGCGCGACCGCTTGCGTTACATCGCGACCTTGACCGAGCAGGCGGCCAGCCAGACGTTGCATGCAGCGGAATCGATCGGCGACAGCCTGCATGCGCAGCAAAGTGCTGCACGTCTGTGCCGGCAAAAGGTACGTTCGCCGGATGCCCGCGCCTTTCTGCAAAACCTGGAGGCGCAACACGAACGCGCGTTAGGTCAGGTCAGCGAGATCATCCAGGCGCAGGCTTTTCAGGACCTGGTCGGCCAGGTGATCAACAAGCTGATGCTGACCGTCGAGAAGATGGAGGCCAGTCTGGCCCACTTGCTGCTGGAAGAGGAGGCCGATCCCGGTCTGCTGGCCGGACCGCAAGTGCGCAGCGAGGAGCAGATCAGCCAGGCCGATATCGACAATCTGTTCGACTAGCCGGATGTCGCCAGGCCGCCTGTTGGCGTCAATTCGAAATCTTGATCAGATTGCGGCCGCTGTTCTTGGCGATGTAGAGGGCTTCGTCGGCGCGGCGCAGCAGGACCTGGCCGTTTTCGTCCGGGCGCAGCGTGGCAACGCCGGCGCTGAAGGTCGTGTTGATATGCCTGCCCTCGTATTTCAATGGCGATTTGCTCATCAATTGCTGCAGCCGACCCAGCACGAAATGGGCGCCGCGCGCATCGGTGTCGGGCAGGATCAGGGTGAATTCCTCGCCGCCATAACGCACCAGCGCATCTGATTTACGCATGATCGATTTGATCAGGCCGGCAAAGTGAACCAGCATCTGATCGCCGGCTTCATGGCCGAAGTCGTCATTGATCTTCTTGAAGTAATCGAGGTCGACCATGCTCAATGACAAGGTGCCGTCGCCACGTTGCGCGCGCGCAATTTCCCGGGTCAGGGTCTGATCCAGACCGCGTCGGTTGAGCGTGCCGGTGAGTGCGTCCTCGTTCAGGAGCTGGCGCGTTTCGGCCATTTCCTCCTGCAGGGCGTTCAACGCCTGTTTGGTTTCGACCAGATCCTTGTGGCTGGCCTCGACAGTGTTCTGGATGCCGCCGGCTTGCATGACCACGGTGGAGAGCAGGCGCAGGATCTCGTTTTTGTCGCGACTGCCGCGCAAGTTGTCGACATTTCCGGCCAGGCTCTTGTTCTTGTCGCCCAGATCCTTGGCCAGGTTTTCCGTCTTGTCGGTCACGTCCTGCAGCATCTGCCGCAGCATGGCGAGCAATTCGGTGTAGAACTCGCTATTCGGTTGCGTGGCGGCGGTTTCGGGCTGCGGCTCCGGCCGCGGCAGGCCGGAGATCTGGTAATAACAGATTTCGTAGTTTTCCGGCGTCGGCGGCACGCCGGTTTCCCTTAGCCGTTGCATGACAGCCATGCCGATGACGTTGGGAGTCTGAGCCATGTTCGATTTTGATTTGTAGTGGGTACGCCTAGGCGCATTTTATCGGCGAACTGGCGACAATCTGTAACCCAACGGATAATTGTTTTCGCCTTTTTTTGCTGGAACGAGTCCGTCCCTCATGCATATTCACATCCTCGGTATTTGCGGCACTTTCATGGGCGGCATTGCCGTGCTGGCCAAACAGGCCGGCCATACTGTCACCGGCTGCGACGCCAATGTCTATCCGCCGATGAGCACCCAGCTGGAGGCGCAAGGCATCCGCCTGAGCGAGGGGTTCGGTCTGGAGCAACTGGCGTTGCAGCCGGACATCTTCGTGATCGGAAACGTGGTGTCGCGCGGCAAACAGCCGTTGCTGGAAGAAATCCTCAATCGAGGTCTGCCCTATATCTCCGGGCCGCAATGGCTGTACGAGAACGTGCTGCGCGACAAGTGGGTGTTGGCCGTGGCCGGCACCCATGGCAAGACCACGACGTCGAGCATGCTGGCCTGGATACTGGAAGACTGCGGTCTCGACCCGGGCTATCTGATCGGCGGCGTGCCGATGAATTTCGGCGTTTCCGCGCGCCTGAGCCAGAGCGAGAGCCCTTTCTTCGTGATCGAGGCGGACGAATACGACACTGCCTTCTTCGACAAACGTTCCAAGTTCGTGCATTACCACCCGCGCACCGCGGTGCTGAACAATCTGGAATACGACCACGCCGACATCTTTCCCGACCTGGCCGCGATCGAAACGCAGTTCCATCATCTCGTGCGTACGGTGCCGTCCAACGGCCTCATTGTGGCCAATGGCGGCGATGACAACATCCTGCGCGTGCTCGGACGCGGCTGCTGGAGCCCGGTCGAGTATTTCGGCGGCCCCGGCTTCGGCTGGAAAGCCCGGGCTACAAGCGTCGATGCGTTCGACGTGAGCCTGGATGGCCAGCCGGTCGGCCAGGTCGACTGGGCTTTGCAGGGTGAGCACAACCGCATGAATGCCCTGGCCGCGATTGCCGCTGCGCGTCATGCCGGCGTGCCGGCCAAGGACGGCATCGCTGCGCTGAGCCGTTTCGTCAACGTCAAACGGCGCATGGAAGTGCGCGGCGAAGCGGCCGGCGTAACCGTCTACGACGACTTCGCGCACCACCCGACGGCGATTGCGACGACGCTGGCCGGTTTGCGCGCGAAAGTTGGCGCGTCCCGCATTTTGGCCGTACTGGAGCCGCGTTCGAACACGATGAAACTGGGCGTCATGAAGGATCAGTTGCCGGCCAGTCTGGCGCTGGCGGATGCCGTGTTCTGCTACAGCGGCGGCATCGATTGGGATGTGGCGGCGGCGATGGCGCCGTTGGGCAGCAAGGCGACAACGCAGGCCGACCTGGCCGCATTGATCGAACAGATCGCCAGTCAGGCGCAGCCGGGCGATCATGTGCTGGTGATGAGCAATGGCGGCTTCGGCGGCATCCACGACAAGTTGCTGGCGCGCTTGGCCCAGCCCAAGTCTCTGGCCTGATGAGCGATCTCAGCCCCAGTCTCGACTGTGTTGTAACGGACGAGGGCTGCCTGCTGAAGCCGCGCGGGCGCTGGTGCATCGATCATCTCGAACTGATCGAAAGCTTGTTATGCGGTACGCCGGTACCGCATGACCGTCGCGTGCGGTTCGATGCCAGCGAACTGGCCGACCTCGACAGCGTCGGCGTCATGCTGGTGGTGAACCGCCTGCGCGCACAGGGCGTGGTCTGGTCCAACGTCGATCTGGACGCGTTTTCTCGCCATCAACTGACCCTGATCCATCTCGTCGCCGGGCGCCTCGATGCGCGTGCGCAACCGCGTCGGCGCAGCATTGCGCTGCTACCGTTGCTCGGGCGCAAGGCGACGGAATGGACGCATGCGCTGGTCGGCCAGTTTGTGTTTTTCGGCCGCATCGTCGAAGGCCTCTACGAGATCGTGCGGCGGCCAAGTTTGTTGCGCTTGCGTGAATTCACCGTGCAACTGGAAGTCGTCGGCCTGAACGCGCTGCCCATCGTGATGCTGATGACCTTTCTGATCGGCGTCGTGTTCGCCTTTCTGCTCGGCATCCAGGTGCGCAAATTCGGCGCCAATATCTTCATTGTCGATGGCGTTTCCATCGCCATCGCGCGCGAACTGGCGCCGCTGCTGACTGCGATCCTGATCGCCGGGCGCTCGGGTGCGGCCTTCACCGCGCAGATCGGCGCCATGAAAGTGACCGAAGAAATCGATGCCATATCCACGCTCGGCCTGTCGCCGATCCATGTGCTGGTGTTGCCGCGTCTGTTCGCGATTCTGATCGCCATGCCGCTGCTGACCTGTTTGGGCGATGTGCTTGGCATCCTGGGCGCGGCACTGGTCGCCAATGCGCAGTTGGACATCACTTATTACACGTTCTTCGAACGGGTGAAGTCGGTGTTGCCGCTCGGCACGGTGGTGTTCGGTCTGGCGAAAACGCCGGTGTTCGCGGCGGCGATTGCGCTGATCGCCTGCCGCAACGGTTTTTCCGTCAGCCGCGATGCGCGCAGCGTCGGCGATTACACGACGAGCACCGTGGTACAGAGTCTGGTCGCGGTGATTCTGATCGATGCGCTGTTCGCCATCGCATTCCCGGAGATCGATCCATGAACCCGCGCGCCCGTTCGAGCGAGCCGATCCTGCAGGTCAACGGATTGCATACCCATCTGGGCGGCCAGTGGCTGCACAAGGGCATCGATTTCTCGATCGGGCGCGGCGAAGTGGTGGCCTTGATCGGCGGCAGCGGTACCGGCAAAAGCGTCCTGCTGCGCGAGTGCATCGGTTTGAGCCGGCCGAGCCAGGGCCATGTGCGTTTGTTCGGCCAGAATATCTGCGACCTGTCACGCAACCACCTGAACCAGGTGCGCAGCCGCTATGGCGTGTTGTTTCAGGAGGGCGCGTTGTTTTCCTCGCTCACCGTCGCGGAAAATGTCGCCGCGCCGCTGGTCGAACACACCAAGCTGCCGCCGAAGCTGCGCAATGAAGTGGTGGCGATGAAAATCCGCCTGGCCGGCTTGCCGATGGAAGCGGCCGACAAACGCCCGAGCGAGCTATCCGGCGGCATGAAGAAGCGCGCCGCACTGGCGCGTGCGCTTGCATTGGAGCCGGAACTGCTGTTTCTCGACGAGCCCACATCCGGCCTCGACCCGATCAGCGCGCGCGAATTCGATCATCTGCTGCGCGTGCTGTGCGACAGTCTCGGCCTGACTGCGCTGATGGCCACGCACGATCTCGACACCTTGTGGGGCATGGTGGACCGGGTCATCGTGCTGCATGGCGGCAGGGTGATCGCCGACGGACCGGTGAAGGTCGTGGCGGAACTCGATCACGACTGGATACGGGCCTATTTTTCCGCCCATTCCGGGAAGAGATGACGGGAGGTATCTGAATATGGAATCGGATGCACGCTATGCCTGGGTCGGCCTTGCCGTGTTGTCGCTCATCGTGGCGATGACGGCCGGCTTCTATTGGCTGAACGGCGGCAACGAACAGGAAGTGAAACGCTATACCGTGTACTTCCGCAATCAGTCGCTGGAAGGCCTGCAGCTCAACAGCGATGTGCGCATGCAGGGCATCAAGGTCGGCAAGGTGGCCGACTACACCATCCTGCCCGGTCAGGCCAAGACCGTGCGCGTGATTCTCGAAGTGGATGCGCGTACGCCGATCTGGGAAGGCGTCGAAGCCGTGGTCAACCGCAATCTGGTCACCGGCCTGGCCGCCATCGATCTCGACAATGTCTGGAAGGGCGGTTCGGATATCGGCGCCGCACCCGAGGGCGAACAGTATCCGGTGATCGACGAAGGGGTGCCGCAAATGGCTCGCATCTCCAGCACGCTGGAAAATCTGGGCAAGGCCGGCGGCGAAGCGGTCGTCCGCTTCAACCAACTGCTGTCCGACGATAACCAGAAAGCCTTCAGCGCCATCCTCGGCAACGTTGCCGGCGTATCCGGCGATCTGCGGCAACTGACCCCGGAGTTGCAGGCCACGCTGGGGGCGGCGCGCCAGGCTGCGGTGCGGCTGGAGACGGTCGGCGCGGAGCTGACGCCGGTGCTGCACGAGAGCCGCCAGTTGCTGCGCGACAGCGGGCGACTGGTGCAACAGGCCGGGCAGCGTTTCGACAAACTGTCCAATGACGCCGAAACCACGCTGACTGCCGCGCGCAACACCTTGAACAGCCTGGATGGCAACGTGCGCGAGATGCAGAGCCAGCTTCGCCTCAGCGTCGATCTCGGCATGCAGGAAATTCAGACCACTGCGCAGGCCCTGCGCACGTCCAGCGATGCCCTGCAAGCCACCAGCCGGGAGTTCTCCGACCCCGGCCGCCTGCTTTACGGCCCGCACAAAGCCGAATTCGGACCGGGGGAACAATGAGCATGCGCACGACCAAATTCGGCTTTGTTAGCCTTGCCGCCCTGCTTGGCCTGGCGGCTTGCACCCTGCCGGGCGCACGCACGCAGGCGATCAGCCATTACGTGCTGGAGGTGCCGGCCGTACAGGCAACCGCGTCGGCAACCGCGTCGGCAACCGCGTCGGCAGCCGCGCTTCTGCCCGCCGGCGCGGTGCGACCGGTCCTGCTGCTGCGCGAAGCCGAGCCGGGCGGTTTCTCGCAGAGTTTGCGTCTGGTCTACAGCCGCACGCCCGGCACGCAGGCGCACTATCAATATGCGCGCTGGAACGAAGCGCCGCCGAAGCGCCTGCATACCCTGTTGCGCCAGCGCCTGCTCGCCAGCGGGCTGTATGCCGGCGTGGTGCCGCTCGGGGCCGGTGTGCAGGGCGACTACCAGTTGAATTTCCGACTGCTCGATTTTTTCCACGATGCGGCGCAAACGCCTGGCAGCGCGCATGTCGCGCTGGAGGTCGAACTGGTCCAGCGCAGTACGGCGCGCTTGCTCGGGCAGCAGGTGTTCGTCGCCGACGTTGCCGTCGCCAGCCAGACCGCCGTAGCCGCTGCGGCCGGATTGGGGCAGGCCAGCGGCCAGGTGCTCGATGCGGTGATCGCCTGGTTGGCGCGCGTGCAGCCGGCCCCTGTTGCACCGACCCAGCCCCGCTAAAATACCGGCTTTGCCCATTCGCTTCCCGACCATGCTGCTTTATATCCACGGTTTCAACAGTTCTTCACGTTCCGGCAAGGCCGTTGAACTCGGCGCCTGGTTAGACCAGCGCGGCCTCGGCGAAGCCTATGTCTGTCCCGATCTGCCGCATCGTCCGGCCGAGGCGATCCGGCTGCTGGAAGGTCTGATCGCATCCAGTTCCCGCCCGGTGAAATTGCTCGGTAGCTCGCTGGGCGGTTTTTACGCGACCTTTCTGGCGGAAAAACACGGTCTCAAGGCGATACTGGTCAACCCTTGCGTGGGCTGCCATCGCAAACTGGCCGGCATGATCGGCCAGACGCAGAAGAACTGGCACAGCGGCGAGGAATATCTGTTCACCGCCGAACATGCGGCCGAGCTGGATGCTTGCGCCGTCGCGACGATTACCCGGCCGGAACGTTATCTGCTGTTGGCCGAAACCGGCGATGCCGTGCTCGACTACCGCGAGGCGGTGAGTTATTACACGGGCGCGCAGCAGATCGTGCTGGAAGGCGGCGATCACGGCTTCTCGCGATTCACCGACACCATCCCTGCCATCCTGGCTTTTTGAATCCAACTTTGACGCATCCTCAAATGGATTGCGGGTAGCCATACATGTTTGTTCTTTACGAAGAAGACGGCGATATCAAGGCCGGCACCATCCTGGCGGATCAGGACAGTTCACTGCAGATCGAATCCCAGCACGGCAAGCGCGGCAAGCTGAAGGCCGGGCATGTGCTGTTGCGCTTTGCGGCGCCGGCCCCGGCGCAAGTAATGGAGGAGGCGCGCGCGCTACGGCAGGAGCTCGATCTCGATTTTCTGTGGGAAGTCGCCGGCGGCGAGGAATTCGGCTTCGAGACGCTGGCGCAGGAATATTTCGGCCACAAACCCTCGCCGTCGCAAGCCACCGCCATCGCGCTGGCTTTGCATCAGGCGCCGATCTTTTTCCAGAAGAAGGGCAAGGGCCGCTACAAGGCCGCCCCGGCCGAAACCCTGGCCGCCGCCAAGCTGGGGCTGGAACGCAAGGCGCGCGAAGCGGCGTTGCGCGCCGAATGGGTCGCCATGCTGGTGCGCAGCGAGATGCCGGAGAGCCTGGGCGCCAAGGTGTTCGAACTGGCGCACAAGCCGGACAAGAACAGCCTGGAATACAAGGCGCTGGCGGATGCCTGTGCCGAAACCAATCTTTCCGCGGTGCGCCTGCTCGACAAGTGCGGCGCGATTCCGTCCAGCCTGGAGTTCCATCGCCAGGCTTTCTTTCTGACCCATTTCCCGCGCGGGCTGGCTTTCCCCGCTCTGGCCGCGCCGTTGCCGCCGCCCGAGTTGCCGCCCGGCGATGCGCCGGCATTCAGCATCGACGATGCCGCCACTACCGAGATCGACGATGCTTTTTCGGTGATCTTCCGCGCCGACGGTTCGGTCCGCGTCGGTATCCACATTGCCGCGCCGGCATTGGGCATCACGCCCGGCTGCGATCTCGACAAGCTGGCGGCGACGCGGCTGTCGACCATCTACATGCCCGGCGACAAGATCACCATGCTGCCGGAGGGGCTCATCGCGCAGTACACGCTGGCCGAGAACCGCGATTGTCCAGCGCTGTCGCTGTATGTCGAAGTCGGGCCGGATTACGCCATCCAGAGCTTGTCCACCCGGGCCGATTCGATCCGCATCGCAGCCAATCTGCGGCATGAGACGCTGGAGCCGTTGTTCAACGAATCGACCATCGGCCAGCCCGGCGCGGACTACCCTTTCCGGCGCGAACTGGAATGGTTGTTCGGCTTTGCCAAGCAACTCGAAATCGGGCGCGGCAAGGCGGATCAGGTGCAGCGCCACGATTACGTGTTCAAGGTGAACGGCGTCGGCAACGAGGCGCATGTGGACATCGTGCCGCGCGTGCGCGGCAACCCGATCGACAAGCTGGTCTCGGAAATGATGATCCTGGCCAACAGCCGCTGGGGCGGCATGTTGGCGGATCGCAATGTGGCTGGCATCTATCGTGCGCAAACCGGCGGCAAGGTGCGCATGACACTGAAACCCGCGCCGCACGAAGGGCTCGGCGTGGCGCATTACACGTGGAGCACTTCGCCGCTGCGGCGTTATGTCGATTTGCTGAATCAACGCCAGATCCTGGCGGTTGCGCGCGAAGAAGCGCCGCCGCATACCGGCAACGACCAGTTGTTGTTCGCCGCCGTGCGCGATTTCGAACTCGCCTACGACGCCTACAACGAATTCCAGCGCGGTATGGAGCGGTACTGGTGCTTGCGCTGGTTGCGCCAGGAAGGCATCCAGGAAATCGATGCCACGGTCTGGCGCGAGAACCTGATTCGGCTCGACGGTTTGCCCTTCGTCGCCAAAGTCGTGGGCGCGCCGACGTTGAATCCGGGCGAACGGATACGCGTCGCGCTGGCGGATATCGATCTGCTCGACGTCGATCTGACATGTCGTTTTGTTCGGCACGATCCATCCGTGAACACGGCAACGGATGGCTGAAGGCTTGAGTGCAATGCCGCTAGCCGCTCGCATCGGATCTGAGGCCAAGGCCTGGCTTGGCTTCCTGGGTACGGCGATAGCAACATTCGGCAATGCAATACTGGTGTCATTGATCATTCACGTTGTCGTGATCTTTGGTGTCCAGAAAACCCAGGTCAACCCGAAACTGTTCGAGAACACCTCGCCGCCTATCGATGTGGTGCTGGTCAACGCCAAGACCAAGGCGAAACCGCTGCAGGCCGACGTGCTGGCGCAGGTGAATCTCGACGGCGGCGGCAATGTCGACGATATCCGCCAGGCCAAATCGCCCTTGCCGGCGGCCGATCGCGACCAGACCCTGAGCACCGAAGCCGAGTTCAACGCGCGCGTGCAGGCGCTGGAGCAACAGACCAAGGCACTGATGCAGCAGATCAAGTCGGATTACGCGGTGCCGGTGCAGAAGCCCGTGCCTGTCGCCGACCCGCGCCCGCCCAGCCCGACGCCGGCGCCGCTCGATCTGGCCTCGCGCAGCCTGGAAATGGCGCGCCTGCAAGCCCGCATCGACCAGCAACGCGAGGAGTATCAGAAACGTCCGCGCCGGATGTTCGTCGGCGCGCGCGCGCAGGAATTCACCTTCGCGCAATATGTCGAGGATTGGCGCATCAAGGTCGAGCGGGTCGGCAACCTGAATTATCCGGAAGCCGCCAAGCGCAACAGCCTCTACGGCACCTTGATGCTGACCGTAAACATCTTCGATAGCGGCGAAATCGAATCGATCCAGATCGACCGCTCGTCCGGATCCAAGGTGCTCGATGCCGCCGCCGTCAAGATTGTGGAAATGTCCGCGCCATTTCCGCGTTTCCCGGAAGCCATCCGCAAGAAAGTCGATATTCTCGGCATCACGCGTAGCTGGACGTTTACACGTTCCGACCAGTTGACGACGCAATAAGATTTGTTGCTGGCCCGATAAAGCCAGTCAATCGTAAAATCCGTGTTTCCCAATTTCCGGAAGGATTCCGCATGCATACCGGTACCACGCTCACCCAATTCATTATCGAAGAACAGCGCCACATTGCCGGCGCCACCGGCGAGTTCACGGCACTGCTGAACGATGTCGTCACCGCCATCAAGACCATTTCCAACGCGGTCAACAAGGGTGCCCTGATCGGCGTCATGGGCGCGCTCGAATCCGAGAACATTCAGGGCGAAACGCAGAAGAAGCTGGACGTCATCACCAACGAAATGATGATCCGCAGCAACGAATGGGCCGGCCACCTGGCTGGCATGGCTTCGGAGGAAATGGATGAGGTTTACCCGATTCCAACCCGTTATCCGCTCGGCAAATACCTGATGGTGTTCGACCCGCTCGACGGATCCAGCAACGTCGACATCAACATCTCCGTCGGCACGATCTTCTCCATCCTGCGCGCGCCGGTGCCCAACCGTGCCGCCTCTGCGGCTGACTTCCTGCAACCCGGCGTCAAGCAGGTCTGCGCCGGCTATGCGCTGTACGGTTCTTCCACCATGCTGGTGCTGACCACCGGCCATGGCGTCAACGGCTTCACGCTGGACCGCGACATCGGCGAGTTCATCCTGACCCACCCGGCCATGAAGATTCCGGCCGACACCAAGGAATTCGCCATCAACGCATCGAATCAGCGTTTCTGGGAAGCGCCGGTGCAGCGTTACGTCGCGGAATGCCTGGAAGGCAGCACCGGCCCACGTGGGCGCGACTTCAACATGCGCTGGGTCGCCTCGATGGTGGCCGAAGTGCACCGCATCCTGACTCGCGGCGGCATCTTCATGTACCCGCGCGACACCAAGGACGCCAGCAAGCCCGGCAAACTGCGCCTGCTCTACGAAGCCAACCCGATGAGCTTCATCGTCGAACAGGCCGGCGGCGTGTCTTCAACCGGTTATGAACGGATTCTGGATATGACCCCGGAAAACCTGCACCAGCGCGTGCCGGTGATCTTGGGATCGAAGAATGAGGTTGAGGTGGTGCTGGGATATCACCAGGGCTGATCAACCGGCGGAACCCCGCTGTTAATGAAGAAGGGCGCCGCTAGGGCGCCCTTCTTCATATGAAAGCCCGCGGATGAATCAGGGCAGGGCGGGAATATTGACCGGACAAGCGCCGGAGCCGTTGATGCACTTGAAATAGGTCAATACTTCTGCGGCACCCCACATCTTGCCCGGGAAAGTCGCGGTCGCCTCGACGGTGCCGCCGGCGATGACACCATTGAACAAGCGTGCAACTTCGATTGCCTTGATCGGGAAGTTGGTCGGGCCGCCCAAAGCATCCAGACTGAGGGCGTTCAGCATGGCGGCTACAGCTTCTTTACCTAAGGCAGGGTTGGGGGCGCCGGAGATCAGATTGCCATTGAGTACATCAAGCAAAGTCGCATCGTTATTGTTCGGCTTCTTATAGATATTGTCCATGAAGGTCAGCGCGGCAGTCACACCCTTAGGGGTGCTTTGAAATGCACGAGAGCCGGTTCCCGCGTTATTGAGCGCCTGGATCGGCCAGTTGCCGACCGGCGTCAACGCCTTCCACTGGTCCGCCGTCTTGACGCCGGACACCACGCAGGTGTCGCTGCCATGCGAAGAAGTATTGCCGGAGAGTTTTCCGGAAACCGTACAGTGATAGGAGAAGCTTGCGCCGAGCACGGGCTTGCTGGCCAACGTAGCGAGGACGACTGGTGCAGCCAGACCGCCTTTGGTGAAACGCCTGCGCTGTTGGTTGGGTTGTTCCGTCATTTGGACTTTATCGTCTTGCATGCTCTTGTCCTTCCTATGGTGTATGCATCGGATTCTAGCAATTAACGCGCCATATTCCTTACTATATGATTATTAAGGAGAATATTTTGCTATCTAGCGCGGCATGTAAAGAATGCCGACAAAATGATTCATGCATCAAGGGTATCGTCCGGTCGGCGAAACGCTAGGCCGTGTCGATATTCCGCCGCGGCTATTCGTCTTCCGATGCTTGTACTTGGCGGGCCATCCAGGCTTTGCGGATCAGATGCGGCAGCAGCAAGTGTGCGGGCATGCGCAACCAATGGCTGCGGACATACAGGAAGAACTTCGCTATGGATGTCCAAGAATTGCGACACTTCGGGTGAGCGCTAGCGAAGGCGGCGAGGAACAAAGTGTCCATTCCGCGGTTGGCGATGCTGCCGGGACGTCCTGGACATTGTGCGATGACTTGAGCCGGAACCGGCGTGTCGAGCAGGCTTTTGGCGTAACGCAAGGCGTAGTGCAGGGGGCGCCCGAGATTCAATGCGCCGGCGCGGGTCACGAGTTGTTCCCAGAACCCCGGCATGTTCGCGTAATCGCGCAACAGCGCATCCAGATCGGCGAGATCGCGCAGGCCGTGCTGCCACTCTCCTTCATGGAACAGGTGCGTGGCCGAATGCAAAACCTGATCGGCTGGCGCCAGTATGTAAAAGCCCGGGAATTCCGGTAGTGGGATTGCCGCTGCGAGGAGCTGTGCTGGCTGCGTTTTGATACGCGCGGTTTCCGGCAGAATGTTGTGATGCAGGTCCAGCACGGTTTGCCGACTCAGATGGCGCATGGGCGGGAGTTCGTGCATCCATTCCCGGTAATAGCGCTGATCGTATTCGTCGTGGTGGCTGCTGACCCAACCGGCCAGCATCAGATCGGATTCGGCATCCAGAATCAGCGATTTCGGCACCATCAGATCGATATCCGAAAATAGCCGTCCCGCCGCCGGCGCCAGGTTTGCAGCGGCGTAAGCGGCGCCTTTGAGGAGAACGGCCGGACCCGGGAATCGTTCCAGCGCTCTGCCAAGCTGGACCAATTCCCAGGTAACGGAACGTTGCTGTTGTTCAGCCAGATTCAGCGCAGCTTCCAAATGGCGCGACACGGCGACAGGCAGCGCGTCCGCCACGCCGGCGCTGCGCGCGAGTGCGCCCAGGCGGCCGAGCAGGCCGGCGGCTTCAGCCTGCCGGATGGTCCGGTCCCAAGTGTCCGCGTCGAACGACATCATTTGCGACGGTTCGCGGAGTGCGCGGAGCAAGGCTGCGCAAACGGCTCTCATCGCACCAGTTCCTCGAATGCACGTAGGGCTTCATCCAGCTGCGAGTACTCGAAATCCCAGCAGGCACAGGATTCGATCAGCTCGGCATTGAGTTCGAAACCGCGCCGGCCGAGCAGGCTGTAATTGAAGGCGTGGTTGGCCGCATGCATGAATGCGTCGGCTTTCGAGTGGCGGCTCAGACGCGTTTGCGCGCCGGCTCGCCAGCGGGGAAACACGATATGCGCCGCCCGCGCCTTTTCGTCGACGCGTGCGACGCTGTCGACGGGGGGGCGCAGATGCGCGACGGTGCCCTTGTGGGTGTCATGGGCGGCCTCTCCCATCACGGCGCCGGCATCGAACGACTGGATGATGGCGATCGACTGGTTTTTCAGGCTGATCGGACGCGCCAGGCCGACGATCAGGCCGTCGTCGCGGTCGATCAGCGTCAATTCGTCCGACAATAGTCTCCAGCCGGATAAGGCCAGCGCGGCGGTGAGTGTGCTTTTGCCGGCGCCAGGGTCGCCGGGCAGGATCACCGCCTGTCCGTTCCTTTCCAGGACGGCGGCATGGAGCTGCAGATAATGATGGGCATGACTGGCGATGCACCAGTTCATGCCCCATTCGAGCAGTGCGAAATCGTGGTTGGCCGGCAGCGGTTTGAACGGTGTGGCGGTGTCGTACCAGAAGTCGACTTGCGGTTTGAGCCATCTGCGCATTCCGGCAGCAAGATCGACGCGCGCGTGAAAGTCGCGAAAACCGCTGTCTGCCTCGACGGGAAACTGGTCGTACAACGTGCGCAACCCGCGCAGTACGCCGGGCCGGCGGCTTTGCAGACGAAAGCGGAACGGACCGGTCACCAGCGTGAGGCCTTGCGTCATCCGGCGGGCGAATTCCGCCTCGGTCAGCTCGCCCAGTTTCATCGCCACGTCACGAAATCCAGCTGTGCCAGCGCATGCAGAATCGCCGCAAGCTCTTCGCCGGACAACTCGCAACGTGTGGCCAGATCGGCCTCGGCCAGTTCGTCGTTTTCCAGCAGGCAGAGCATGAGTTCGCCGGCGGCACCGGAGAGCTGGTGCGTGTCATTCGAGAGGCGATGGTGAAACACGAACTCGTCGTCCCAGCGACGCCAGGCCATGTGCGCCCGTTCGGGGACGCGCCAATAGCGAAGAACTGGAGTATCCATGGCCTGAATTTGGGGAAAGATGCGCAAGGATAACCGGGCAATCCGGTCAACGCGACAATCGTCCGCCGCTGATGCGGGGCAAGCCGGCCAGATCGCGTCGGGTATGAACGGATTCGAATCCGGCTTCAAGCAACTCAGTCCGGATCGCCGCATCTTGCTGCCAGCCATGTTCCAGCAACAGATAGCCGCAGGCAGTCAGATGGCGCGGCGCTTGTGCGACCAGACGCGCGATGACATCCAGCCCGGCCGGCCCGGAGGCCAATGCGAGGCGGGGTTCGAAACGCAGGTCGCCACGGCTCAGATGCGCATCGTCTTCGGCGATATAGGGCGGGTTGCTGACGATGAGATCGAATTGCCGGGTGTCGAGTGCGGCGAACACGTCGCTGATGCCAAAAGTGACGTTTGCCGCAAGTCTCGCGGCGTTGCGTTGCGCACAAGCCAGGGCGTTGGCATCGATGTCGACGGCGTGAACGCGCCAAAGCGGGCGCTCCAGCGCCAGGCTGATGGCCACCGCGCCGCTGCCGGTGCCGATATCGAGGACGTTGACGGCTTGGTCCACGGCTAACAATGAAAGTGCGGACTCGACCAGCAATTCCGTTTCCGGCCTTGGGATGAGGACATCCGGCGTAACCATGAAGGTGCGGCCGTAGAACTCGCGTTCGCCCAGGATATAGGCGACCGGTTCGCCGGTTGCGCGGCGGGCGATCAGGCGTTCGATGGCGTCCTGCTGGGCTGGCGTCGGCATGTCCCGGTCATGCGCGATGAGCCAGGCGTGGTCAGCCTTGAGTATATGCGCGAGCAGTACGCGCGCTTCAATGCGGGCCTCGCGTTTATCCAGATGCAAGGCGGCAGCGAGTCGTTGCGTCGCGTCGGCGAGCAGCGCGGCGACGGTTATTGCAACGCTCATTCGTCGCCGGACAGCGCGGACAACAGCTCGGTCTGATGTTCCGTGGTCAGCGCGGCGATCAGTTCGTCCAGGCCGCCTTCCATGATCGCGTCGATCTTGTACAGCGTCAGGTTGATGCGGTGATCGGTGACGCGGCCCTGCGGGAAGTTGTAGGTGCGGATGCGGTCGGAGCGGTCGCCGCTGCCGATCAGGCTTTTGCGGGTGCTGGCTTCCTTGGCGTGCTGTTCGCGATCCTGCTGGTCTTTCAGGCGCGCGGCGAGCACGGACAAGGCTTGCGCCTTGTTCTTGTGCTGCGAGCGGTCGTCCTGGCATTCCACCACCAGGCCGGACGGCAGGTGCGTGATGCGCACGGCGGAGTCGGTCTTGTTGATGTGCTGGCCGCCGGCGCCGGATGCGCGGAAAGTGTCGATGCGCAAGTCGGCCGGGTTGATGTCGATTTCGGCGGCGGCGTCGGCTTCCGGCATCACCGCGACGGTGCAGGCGGAGGTGTGGATGCGGCCCTGCGTTTCGGTGTCCGGCACGCGCTGCACGCGATGGCCGCCGGATTCGAACTTGAGTTTCGAGTAGGCGCCATTCCCGACGATACGGGCGATGACTTCCTTGTAGCCGCCGACTTCGCCTTCGCTGGCCGAAACCACTTCCACCTTCCAGCGCTGGCGTTCGGCATAACGCGCGTACATGCGGAACAGGTCGCCGGCGAACAGCGCCGATTCGTTGCCGCCGGTGCCGGCGCGGACTTCCAGGAAGATATTGCGTTCGTCGTTGGGATCGCGCGGCAGCAGCAGGATCTGCAATTCGGCATCGAGTACGACCAGACGTTTTTTCGCCGCTTCGATTTCATCCTGCGCGAACTCCTTCATGTCCGGGTCGCCGAGCAGGCTTTCGGCGGTGGCGAGGTCGGCCTGGGCCTTCTGCCAGTCGTGGAAGTGCGCGACCACCGGCGTGAGCTCAGCGTTTTCCTGGTTCAACTTGCGGTACTGCGCCATATCCGCCGTGGCGTTTTGATCGGCGAGCAGGCCGCTGATTTCGTCGAGCCGATAGGCGAGTTGCTGAAGCTTGTTTTGAAGGCTGGGTTTCATTGCTAATGGATGTGGCTGGAAGGTGCGGTAGGGTGCGCCATGCGCACCAACCGTGCGTGGTGCGCACGGCGCACCACGCACTACTCCTGCTAGGAATCCCCGTGCAGGTTGTACAGATGCGAAACCAGCCGGGCGAGTTCTTCGCGTTCGTTTTCACCGGCCTGATTCAGCGCATGGCTGGGGTCGTGCAGCATCTTGTTCATCAGCGCGCGACTCATCGCTTCCAGCACCGTGGCCGGGTTTTCGCCCTTGCTCAGCGCTTTCTGCGCCTTTTCCAGTTCGTGCCGGCGCAGGCGTTCGCCGTGGTCGCGCAGCGAACGGATCACTGGCACCGCCTGGCGCGTGTCCATCCAGTGCATGAATTCGTTGACCCGCGCCTGGATGATCGCCTCGGCCTGGGTCACCGCGGACTGGCGGCTGTCCTGGCCGGCGCGGACCACTTCGCCCAGGCTGTCGACGGTGTACAGGAACACGTCGTTCAACTGGCCGATTTCGGTTTCGATATCGCGCGGCACGGCCAGATCGACCATGAACATCGGCCGGTGTTTGCGCTGCTTGATGGCGCGCTCGACCATGCCCAGGCCGACGATGGGCAGCGGGCTGGCAGTGGAGGTGACGACGATGTCGAACTCGGCCAGCAGTTCAGGCAGGTTGGTCAGCGCGGCCGCCTCGCCGCCGAACTTGTTGGCCAGATCGCGCGCGCGTTCGATGGTGCGGTTCACCACCATCAGCCGGCGCGGTTTGCGCGCGGCGAAATGGGTGGCGACCAGGTCGATCATCTCGCCGGCGCCGATGAACAGCACGGCCTGATCGGCAATCGACGGGAAAATGCGTTCCGCCAGCGTGACGGCGGCGGCGGACATGGACACCGTGCTGGAGCCGATTTCGGTCGCGGTGCGTACTTCCTTGGCGACCGAGAAGGTGCGTTGGAACAGCTTGTTGAGCAGCAAGCCCATGGTGCCGGCATCGTGCGCTTTCTCGGCCGCCTGTTTCATCTGGCCGAGAATCTGGGTCTCGCCCAGTACCATCGAATCCAGCCCGGAGGCAACGCGGAAGGCGTGATTCGCGGCCTGCTGCTGCGGTAGCAAATACAGGTAAGGCTTCACGTCGCGCGGCGGCAAGCCGTGGAAGTTGGCCAGCCATTCCGCCACGTTTTCGGGCTCCTGCGTATTGCAGTAGATCTCGGTGCGATTGCAGGTGGAAAGAATGGCCGCTTCCCGCGCAATGCGCCGTATCCCGGTCACATCGGACAGGGCTTTCGGGAGGATATCGGGCGGAAAGGCCACCCGCTCGCGGATGGCAACCGGAGCGGTATGGTGGTTGACGCCGCAGGCAAAAAGCTGCATTTAGCTAAAGAATCAAAGATCTAGGGCGGCGCGCATTGTACATTTTGTAGGCTCAGATGGATTCCGCCGAATACTCCACGCACATCCGGTGGGTTTCGCCGGCGGCGACGGTCACCACATTCTCCAGCGCGTTGACCGATTCCACGCAGACCATCTGGCGCCAGCCGTCCGGGCCGAAGTCGCCCATCTTGTCGGCTTTCTCTTCCCACGGCGTCCATACCACGGTGGAGCGGGAACCGGTCTTGGCGATCTTGATGCGGCGCTCGAACGCCGGATCGACGATATAGCAGGTGGTTTCGGTATCGACATAGACGCGGTCGACTTCGCCGCTGAAGGTGACGGCGCCGTCCTGTGTCTTGCGCGCAACCTCGCCGACCTTGTCGAGATAGACGGTGTTTTCCAGACCGGTGACCTGCACCGCCTCGATGTCGCTGATCTGGAAATAGGTGTGCAGCGCTTCGCCGATCTGCACCGGCGCGTCGCCCAGATTGGTCGTGTTGAGGCTGGCCTTCAGGCTGTGGCCGACGACGACATTGAGTTCCAGCCGGGTGTTGTGCGGCCATTGGGTGCGGGTCTGCTCGTTTTCCAGCAGCGACAGCGTTATTTCCGTCTCGCCGCTGGGCAGGGCCGCGCTCTGCGTCACTTCCCACATCACCGTACGGGCGAAGCCATGGCCGGGAAAACTGGATTCGCTGGCGTGTGCGCCAAACCAGGGCCAGCACACCGGCGCGCCGCCGCGGATCGATTTGCCCGGCGCGAACTTGGCGAATTTGGATACCCAGATAACCGGCTCAACCTGATTCTTCGGGCGGAACGTGGTGATGTGCGCGCCCTGCAGGCAGATGTAGGACGTGCCGAGGGCATTGTCGATCTCGGCAAACACCAGACCATTCGGGCCGTCGATGAATTTGAGTTGGTCGGCGATACCGAAACGGGCGTTGAGGTCGGCGAGGGGCATGTAACAGGCTCCAGTGAGATTGATTGGAAAAATGAAAACGTCAGGCGGCGAGCATCGTGATCCAGTTGCCCACGATCATGACAATGCACAACACGATGAAATAAGCGCCGCCGGTATTGGTCTTGTCCACACCGTCGACGGCCTGGGCGCACGCCGCATCGGCTTTGCCCAGTTTGACCATGAACACGATGTAGAGCGCCGTCGCGATGGCGTTGAACGGTAGCCAGACCAGCACCTTGAACCAGATCGCGACGCTGGCATCCGCCGTGTTGTTCAACATGCCATAGGCGAACAGCAGGTTGACCGCCACGGCGGCGAACAGAAAACCGCGCCAACTGCGGAAGCGGGCGAGCGGATCGTCAGGTTCTTCCGGCTCAGAAGATTTTGGATCGGGAGCGTCGATAACCTGCATGAATTCAGAATTCGGGTTTGGGTAAACGGGCAACCACGTCATCCCACTGGATGGTCACGCCTTCCAACACACCCACCGGTGTTTCGCCGGAGAGTTCCTGGGTATAGGGGCGGCCATAAGCACCGTTGTTCAATGTATATACGGTCAACACTTTGTCGCGCGGATGCACCATCCAATATTCGCGCACACCATGCCGTTCGTAGAGTCGGAGTTTGTTGACCTGGTCGTGGCCGGCAGTGGCGGGTGACAGCACTTCCAGCACCCAGTCTGGCGCGCCTCGCACACCGCGATCACTGACCTTGTTTTTATCGCAGACCACCAGTACATCGGGTTGCACTACGGTATCGATCTGCTCGTCGGCTTCATCCGCTTTCGGCAGTCGCACGTCCACCGGCGCAATCAGCGCGCGGTACGGCTTGCCCTGCAAGGCATTCCCCAGTTGCCTGTACACCTCGCCGGCGATGTCCTGGTGACTGACCGTGGGGGCCGGCGCCATCAGAAATGCCTCACCGTCGATCAATTCGTAGCGCACGTCTTCCGGCCAGGTCAGGTAATCGCCGTAGGTGTGATATTCCGGGTCGCGCAAGGCCAGTCCCATGTTCGCCTCCTCAACGTTCAACTTGCGTCACATCGCGCACCGCGCCGAACGCCGCGCTGGTGGTCATCGCGGCGTAAGCGCGCAGGGCGGCGGAAACCGGGCGATCACGGTTTTCCGGCTTCCAGGCTTGCCCGCCTTTCGCGTCCATCGCCGTGCGCCGTTGCGCCAGTTCCGCATCGGCAACCGCCAGGCGGATACCGCGATTGGGGATGTCGATTTCGATACTGTCACCTTCCTGCACCAGACCGATCAGGCCGCCTTCCGCCGCTTCCGGCGAGACGTGGCCGATGCTCAAACCGGAAGTGCCGCCCGAAAAGCGGCCATCGGTGATCAGCGCGCAGGCCTTGCCCAGCCCTTTCGATTTCAGATACGAAGTCGGATAGAGCATTTCCTGCATGCCGGGGCCGCCGCGTGGGCCTTCGTAGCGAATCACCAGTACATCGCCTTGCTTGATCTCGTCCGCAAGAATCGCCGCCACCGCCGCGTCCTGGCTCTCGAAGACGCGTGCCGGGCCGGTGAACTTGAGGATGCTTTCGTCGACGCCGGCGGTCTTCACGATGCAGCCATCCAGCGCCAGGTTGCCGTACAGCACCGCCAGCCCGCCGTCTTGCGAATAGGCGTGTGTCTTGTCGCGCAGGCAGCCGTTGGCACGATCCAGATCGAGTTCCGGAAAACGGCGGTTCTGCGAGAACGCCACCTGCGTCGGCACGCCGCCGGGCGCGGCCTTGAAGAAATTGAACACGGAAACGTCATGCGCCTGCATCACATCCCACGTCGAAAGCGCGCCGCCCAGCGTGCGGGTATGCACGGTATTGCACTCGCGGTGGATCAGGCCGGCGCGGTCGAGTTCGCCCAGAATCGCCATCACGCCGCCGGCACGATGCACGTCTTCCATGTGATAAAGCTGGGTGGAAGGCGCCACCTTGGCCAGATTCGGCACCTTGCGCGACAGTCGGTCGATGTCCTTCATCGTGAAGTCGACACCGGCCTCGTGCGCCGCCGCCAGCAGATGCAGCACGGTATTGGTCGAGCCGCCCATGGCGATATCCAGGCACATCGCATTCTCGAACGCCTCGAAGCTGGCGATCGAACGCGGCAGCACGGCCGCATCGTCCTTCTCGTAATAGCGTTTGGCCAGATCGACGATCAGTCGGCCGGCGCGCAGAAACAGCTCCTTGCGGTCGGCATGTGTCGCCAGCAGTGAGCCGTTGCCGGGCAGACTCAAGCCGAGCGCTTCGGTCAGACAGTTCATCGAATTGGCGGTGAACATGCCTGAACAGGAGCCGCAAGTCGGGCAGGCGGAACGTTCGGTCGCTTCCACTTCCGCATCGGAGCGGCTGGCGTCGGCAGCCTGCACCATCGCATCGACCAGATCCAGTTTGATGGTCTGGCTGTTCCAGATCACCTTGCCGGCTTCCATCGGCCCGCCGGAAACGAACACCGTGGGGATGTTCAGGCGCAGCGCGGCCATCAACATGCCGGGCGTGATCTTGTCGCAATTGGAAATGCACACCAGCGCATCGGCGCAGTGCGCGTTGCACATGTATTCCACCGAGTCGGCGATCAGATCGCGCGACGGCAGCGAATACAGCATGCCGCCGTGACCCATGGCGATGCCGTCGTCCACCGCAATGGTGTTGAATTCCTTGGCGACGCCGCCGGCCGCCTCGATCTCGCGCGCCACCAGCTGGCCCATGTCCTTCAGATGCACATGGCCGGGCACGAACTGGGTGAACGAGTTGGCAATCGCGATGATCGGCTTGTCGAAGTCGCCGTCCTTCATGCCGGTAGCACGCCACAGGGCGCGGGCGCCGGCCATGTTGCGGCCATGGGTGGTGGTATGAGAGCGGTATCTCGGCATGGTGAAAAACCTCAGCTGGCTATAATCGACCGCATTTTAGCCCACCTCGTTCACTTTCCCGACCGCCACCATGCTCGTTCATCCCCAGTTCGACCCCGTGGCGATCGCCATCGGCCCGCTTGCCGTGCACTGGTACGGTTTGATGTACGTGGCTGCCTTCGCCGCCTTCATCCTGCTCGGCCGCTATCGGGCGCGCAGCCAACCGGAAAAGCGCTGGAGCGTGGAGGAATTGGACGATTTGCTGTTCTGGGGCGTCATCGGCGTCGTGCTGGGCGGACGTCTGGGCCAGGTTCTGTTCTACGAACCCGACTATTACCTGAATAACCCCGCAGAAATCCTCGCCGTCTGGAAGGGCGGCATGTCGTTCCACGGCGGCCTCATCGGCGTCCTCCTTGCCCTCTGGGCATTCGCCCGCAAGACCGGTCGCAGCTTCCTGCAAGTCGGCGACTTCGTCGGCCCGCTGGTGCCGCTCGGCCTCATGTTCGGCCGCATCGGCAACTTCATCAACGGTGAACTCTGGGGCCGCCCGGCCGACCCCAGCCTGCCCTGGGCCATGCTGTTCCCGCAGGTCGACGACCTGCCGCGCCACCCCTCGCAGCTCTATCAGGCCGGCCTGGAAGGCCTCGCGTTGTTCGTCCTGCTCTGGCTCTATTCGGCCAAACCGCGCCCGGTCGGCGCGGTATCCGGCCTGTTCCTGATCGGCTACGGCGCATTCCGCTTCGTCGCCGAATACTTCCGCAACCCCGACGACGGCATCCTCGGCTACATGACCTTCAACATCAGCATGGGCCAATGGCTATCGCTGCCGATGCTGGTCCTAGGCGCATGGCTCTGGTTCCGGGCTCACCAGCGGCTATCCTGAACGGAGAGTCTTTGCTATATTCGCGCCTCGCGTGGGGGGGTAGCTCAGCTGGGAGAGCGCCGCGTTCGCAATGCGGAGGTCGGGAGTTCGATCCTCCTCCTCTCCACCACTAATTCAAGGCCAGACGTTGCTCTGGCCTTTTTCACGTCTGCCCGAAACGCCAGTGCTGGCGCGGGTTCCCGGATTTGTGCGGAGGGCGGCATCGACACAAATCCCCGGATTTCAGCAGTTTTCTGCTCTCTGTGTTCTCTGTTTGCGACCTTCGTACGACCCTGTATTCATGCGGGCTCCCGCTCCTCAAGAATGTGGGCGTTACCGCGCCGAATCCCGTACACGTCGCAGGCAGGCATCGGCCAACTCGCTCGCTCGCGCCTGGCTGGCCGCTTCGGCGTAGCAGCGCAGTTCGGGGGCGTTGCCGGAGGGGCGCAGGTGGACGATTTCGCCATTGGCGAGCGTGATGCGCAGGCCGTCGGTCTGGTCGATGCCGGCGGGCGCCGCATTCATGGGCGACAGAAAGGTGCAGAGCGCCGCATCGGAGCCGGCCAGGTCGTGCAGCAATTGCCGGCTCTTTTCGGTAGCGAAGTTCTGGATGCGGTCGCTGGCGGTGAAGCGCGGCGGCAAGCCGTAGGGCAGGCGGGAGACGGCGATGCGCTGCTCGCGCGCCATGGCCAGCAGGGCGAGGATGGGCAGCACGGCGTCGCGCGTCGGCAGCGGTTGCAGGACGCGGCCGTCTTTTTCCAGTTGCGCGCCGACCAGGAAGCCGCCGTTGGCTTCGAAGCCGACCACGCGGCGAGCGCCGTCGGCGGTCATTTTCTCCATGCCGGCGATGACGAAGGGCGATCCGATGCGGGTGCGTTCGACGCGCGCGAAAGCGCCGCATTTCTCCAGCGCGGTGTTGCTGCTGACTGGCGTGGCGACGGCCTCGGCGCCAAGAAACTGGGCGCACAGAATGCCGACCACATCACCGCGCAGATAATCGCCGTGCTCGTCGCCGAGCAGCGGCCGGTCGGCGTCGCCATCGGTGGACAGGATCGCGTCGAAGCCGTGTTCGGCGGCCCATAGCCGCGCCTGCTCGATGTCCGCCGCGGCCACTGCTTCGGTGTCGATCGGCACGAACTGGTTGGTGCGGCCGAGCGAAATCACTTGGGCGCCGAGCCCTTCTAGGATGTCGCGCAACAGATCGCGCGCGACGCTGGAATGTTCGTAAAAGCCCAGACGCATGCCGGCCAGCACATTACGTGGGAAGAAGTCCAGGTAGCGCTCGATGTAACGCTGCCGCGCAACCTGATTGGCGGCGGGCAATTCCGCCAGGCGAAGATCGGCGGGCAACTCGACCGCAGCGCCGGCGATGCCGGCTTCGTCGGCCTTGGTGATCTCGCCTTCGGCACGATAGAACTTGATGCCGTTGCGGTCGAACGGGATGTGGCTGCCGGTCACCATGATGGCGGGAATGCCGAGTTCCTGAGCGTGAAACGCCAGCGCGGGTGTCGGCAGAATGCCGCAGAAATCCACGTGGAGACCGGCCTGCCGGATCGCCGCCGCGCAGGCGCGGGCGATATCCGGACTGCTCGGCCGCAAATCGATGCCCAAGGCGACGTGGCTGCCGGCCGGCGCGCCGACCACCTGGAGAAAGGCGGCGGTGTAAGCAAAGCAGATTTCGGCGCTCATATCCGCCACCAGGCCTCGCGCGCCGCTGGTGCCGAAGCGAACGCCGCTGCTGTCCATCAGATGCTGAATGCGGACGGCGGCTTGGGCGGTTTCTGGCGTAGTCATGGTCATGGGCGGAAGGTTGTGTCGGAAGCGGCCGCAACAGTAACGCATCGAAACGGACTGGCGCCACCCGTCGCACCGACGAATCCCGCGGAACCTGGCAATCGCGCACTAGTCGGCGCGCAGCGCTGCGACGCATCCAGCGGTATTCTTGTCAGCCATTCGCCACTCACTTGCCGACCCAACCGCCGTGACTTCGCCCCCCCCGCCGCTGATCGAACAATTGGAACAACGCGTCGCCCGCGTCCCGGTCACCTTGGTGCTGCTGGCGGCCAATATGCTGGTGTTCGGCGCGATGCTCGCTTTCGGCGCCGGCCTCTGGCACACCTCGAACAGCGTGCAACTGGCCTGGGGCGCGAATTTCGGGCCGGCCACCAAGGATGGCGAATGGTGGCGGCTGGGCAGCGCGCTGTTCCTGCATTTCGGCATCGTCCACCTGGCGATGAACATGATCTCGCTATGGGATGGCGGCCGCCTGGTCGAGCGCATGTACGGCCCCGGCAGGTTTGTGTTGATCTATTTCTGCAGCGGTCTCGGCGGCAATCTGGTGTCGCTCATCGCACAAGGCGACCGCGCCGTTTCCGGCGGCGCATCCGGCGCGATATTCGGCGTCTATGGCGCTTTGCTGGTGTTCCTCTGGCGCGAGCGCCGCCAGCTCAATCCGGCTGAATTCAAATGGCTGTTCTGGGCCATCGTGTTTTTTTCGACGGTCACCATCGGGCTCGGCCTGCAAGTCACCGGCATCGACAACGCCGCCCATATCGGCGGCCTGCTCGCCGGAATTCTCGCCGGTGCGACGTTGGCGCGGCCGTTTGCTGCGGACTCATCAGTCGGGCGCAGCCGCTGGCTGGCGGGCGGCACGCTGGTGCTGAGTCTGGCGCTGCTGATCGGCAACATTCCCGAACCGCGCTATCGCTGGAGCGAGGAAATGCTGGCGCGCGGCGAGATCAGCGAATTCCTCGGCGAAGACGCCCGCATCAGCCGACGCTGGGGCGCCATCCTCGGTCGCGCCCGCGTCGAAAGCGCGACATTCGACGAACTGGCCGGGCGCATCGAAAACGAAGTCAGCAGTCCGTATGCACAGAGTTTCGAGCAACTGAGCAAGCTGCATCTGAGTGCCGCTGCCCCCTCCGCCGCCGCGCTCGAACAACTGCGCGACTATGCCGAATTGCGCCGCGATGCCTCGCGCGAACTGGTCGAAGGACTGCGTGCGAAAGATCCGGCCAGGATTCGCAAGGCGCTCGAACTGGCCACCCAGGCGGGCCAGAAGACCGAAAAGAAAAAAACGCCGTAGCCCTGAGCGGCGTCCGCTCAAGATTTATTCAGCAAATCCTTCAGACCGGCAAACGGGTTGTGGCTGGCGGGCTCCGCCGGCGTGTTGCCGGCACGCGTCGGCGCGATCAACGGCGCATCCAGATCGCGCGAATGCTCGGCATCGTGGCAATACAGGCAGAGCAACTCCCAGTTGCTGCCGTCGGGCGGATTGTTGTCGTGGTTATGGTCTTTGTGATGCACCGTGAGCTGCGCCAGGTTCTGGCTGGTGAAACTGCGGCCGCAATGGGCGCAGACCCAGGGAAACAGCTTCAGCGCCTGGCCGCGATAAGTGCGTGCCCGCGCATCCGCATTGCGGCGCGCTTCGGCGACGACTCGGTCGAGTCTGGCGTGGTCGGGGGGCTTGGCGGGCATGGCGTTCTCCAACGAAAAAGGCGACCCTGGGGCCGCCTTTTTTAGGTCAAGCGCAGGCTGACTTCAAGCCTAAAAACCGCAGTTGCGGCTTGTCGTAGAAGCGCCTTCCAAGGCGCGATGGCCGGAGCAATCGCGCCTTGGAAGGCGCTCCTACGCGTGGAGCCTCCACTCACCCTGAAGGTGAAGTGCCAAACAACCCGGCGTGTCTTAATTCACGCGTTCTGAAAGCCGCCCCCGGCTGCGCCGGGAAGCGGCTGGCGCCGCTTACTTGATCACCTCTTTGAGCTGGTCAAGGATGTGCGGATTCTCCAGCGTGGAGATGTCGGAGGTGATTTCCTCGCCCTTGGCCAGCGTGCGCAGCAGGCGGCGCATGATCTTGCCGGAGCGGGTTTTCGGCAGGTTGTCGCCGAAACGGATTTCGTCCGGCTTGGCGATCGGGCCGATTTCATGACCGACGTGGTTGCGCAGTTCGTTGACGATCTGCTTGGCCTCGTCGCCAACCGGGCGTGTCCGCTTCAGCACGACGTAGGCGACGATGGCTTCGCCCTTGATGTCGTGCGGTTTGCCGACCACGGCGGCTTCCGCCACGAGCGGATGCGACACCAGCGCCGATTCGATTTCCATCGTGCCCATGCGGTGGCCGGAGACGTTCAGCACGTCGTCGATGCGGCCCATGATGGTGAAGTAGCCGGTGGTCGCATCGCGCACCGCGCCGTCGCCGGCGAGGTAGAGTTTGCCGCCCAGGTCTTCCGGGAAATAGCTCTTCTTGAAGCGGTCCGGGTCGTTCCAGATGGTGCGGATCATCGACGGCCAGGGTTTCTTGATTACCAGGAAACCACCCTTGCCCCATTCCACGTCATGCCCGGCCTCGTCCACCACGGAAACCATGATGCCGGGGAACGGCAGCGTGCAGGAACCGGGGACCAGCGGGGTGACACCGGGCAACGGGGTGATGACGTGGCCGCCGGTTTCGGTCTGCCAGAAGGTATCCATCACCGGGCAGCGGCCGCCACCGATGTGCTCGTGGTACCACATCCAGGCTTCCGGGTTGATCGGCTCGCCGACCGAACCGAGTACGCGCAGGCTGGTCAGGTCGAAGTTCTTCGGATGCGCCACATCCGGATTGGCTTCGCCGGCCTTGATCAGCGAACGGATCGCGGTCGGCGCGGTGTAGAAGATATTGACCTTGTGGTCCTGGATCATCTGCCAGAAGCGGCCGGCATGCGGGAAGGTGGGCACGCCCTCGAACACGATTTCGGTGCCGCCGCAGGCGAGTGGACCGTAGGTGATGTAGGTGTGGCCGGTGACCCAGCCGATGTCGGCGGTACACCAGAACACATCACTCGCCTTCAGGTCGAAGGTCCACTTCATGGTCAGGATGGAATGCAGCAGGTAACCGCCGGTGGAATGCTGCACGCCCTTGGGCTTTCCAGTTGAGCCGGAGGTGTAGAGCAGGAACAGCGGATGCTCGGCATCGACCCATTCCGGTTCGCACACATCGGATTGATCTGCCACCACGTCATGCCACCAGAGATCGCGGCCTTCCAACATGCTCGACGCACCGCCGGTGCGGCGGTAAACCACCACATTCTTGATCGTGTCGGTACCGCCCAGGGTCAGCGCCTCATCGACGGCCGGTTTCAGCGGGATGTTCTTGCCGCCGCGACACTGTTCGTCGGCGGTGATGACCAGCACGGCGCCGGCATCCTCGATACGGTCACGCAGCGCATGCGCGGAGAAGCCGCCGAACACCACCGAGTGGGTGGCGCCGATGCGGGCGCAGGCCTGCATGGCGACAATGCCTTCGATCGACATGGGCAGATAGATGACGACACGGTCGCCCTTCTGCACGCCCAGGCTCTTCAGCGCATTGGCGAATTTGGCGACGCGGGAAAGCAGATCCTTGTAGGTGACCTTGGTGACTTCGCCCTGGTCGGCTTCGAAGATGATGGCGACCTTGTCACCCAGACCGGCTTCGACGTTCTTGTCCAGGCAGTTGTAAGAGGCGTTCAGCTTGCCGTCCGGGAACCACTTGTAGAACGGGGCATTGGATTCGTCGAGGACGGTGGTGAACGGCTGCTGCCAGACCACATGTTCTTTGGCCAGTTTGGCCCAGTAGCCTTCGTAGTCGGCTTCAGCTTCGGCACACAGCGCTTTATAGGCATCCATACCGGAGACATTGGCCTGCGCCACGAACTCGGGGGACGGATTGAATACGCGATGTTCTTGCAGGACGGATTCGATGGTGGTGCTCATGACGGGCGTCTCCTCAGACGGCAAATTAACGGGAATCCAACGTTTTCCTCCCCCAAGGAAGACGCAAAATTAGGCCACTTCCAAACATTTGGCATTTTGCACTGCAGCAACACCTTGCCGCCAGCCCCGGCAACCCTATCCCGCACTGCCGCAAAAACGAGACTGAGTAAAAACCGCAACCACATTAAAGTTCCGCTGCAGCCGGGTCGATAGCCTCGCAACCAACTTGAGGCAATGGAGACATCGATGCAACGCCAAGTTCAGTTAGTACGCATGGCCGCAATCAGCGCCATCTGCCTCGCCACTGGGTTGCCGAGCAGCGCTTTGGCCTACCACCCGCTGACGACCGACGATACCGGCACGCAAGGCCGCGCCGGCAACCAGCTCGAACTCGGCTACGACTATGCGCACGCCAAGGCGGCCGGCGTCGTCGATATCGGCCGCGAAGTGCCGTTCACCTTCACGCGCGGCCTTGCCGACAGTCTCGATGCGTTCGTCGGCGTCGCCCGCGTCACCGCCCCCGCCAGCGGCTGGAGCAATGTCGGCATCGGCGCGAAATGGCGCTTTCATGAAAACGAAGCGAGCAAATTCAGCCTGGCGCTGAAGCCGGAAATCCGGCTGCCGGTTTCCGCCGCCAAGGAAGCGGCCGGCTTCGGCAACGGCAAAACCTCCTACGGCCTGAGCCTGATCGCGACGCG
Source organism: Hydrogenophilaceae bacterium (assembly GCA_031426735.1). Taxonomy (GTDB): domain Bacteria; phylum Pseudomonadota; class Gammaproteobacteria; order Burkholderiales; family Thiobacillaceae; genus PFJX01. Next base: position 31,479 of record JASJPK010000026.1, read on the forward strand.
GGAAACCGATTTCGGCGAAGTGCATTTCAATCTGGTCGCCGAACGCGACAACTTCGACGACGCCACCATTCCGGATCGCAAAAACCGCTACCGGATCTCGTTCGCCCCGGTCTGGTCGGTGCGTGAGCAGTGGAAACTCGCGCTCGATCTGGGCCTGCAAACGAATCCCGACCGCGCCGAGAAGGCGCGCATGGGCTATGTCGAACTGGGCATGGTGTACAGCCCGTCGGCAGACCTCGATCTCGGCCTCGGCATCAGCCGCGACGTGATGGACGGCGCGGTGCAAGCCACATCTGCCAGCTTCGGCCTGACCTGGCGTTTCCGTTAAACCGGGTTTTCCGGTAGACCGGGTTAATCCGGTCTACCGCCGGGTTACCAATTGCAGTATTCCGGCTCAGAATTGCGTTCTCCCTGCAGACCGCTCCGCGCCATGCCATCCCCTGCCGAAATGCTCGCCCTCGCCACCGCCCACAGCCGTTGGCTGAACGGCCGCCTCAACACCCGGCCGGAACTGGCCGACTGGCTGCAGGCCTCCGTCGCCGGCCCGGTGAAGCGCCAGGACATGCTGGATTTCCTGGCTACCGGCTGCACTGGCGAGGACGCACTCAAACGCCAACTTCGCCGCCTGCGCGAACGCGTTTTCGCCTGCGTGATGACGCGCGACCTGAACGGTCTGGCCGATCTTTCCGAAGTCACCCGCACGCTGACCGAACTGGCCGAGGTCAGCGTGCGCTGCGCCCTCGACTTCCATCACCGCGACCTGGCCGCCTTTCACGGCGAACCGCTCGATGCCGCCGGGCAGCCGCAACAATTGATCGTCGTCGGCATGGGCAAGCTGGGTGGCGGCGAGCTCAATGCCTCGTCCGATATCGACCTGATCTTCGTGTTTCCGGAAGAAGGCGAAACCGCCGGGGTGGACGCCAAATCCCACGTCATCGACAACTTCGAATTCTTCACCCGCCTCGGCAAACGCCTGATCAACGCCATCGACGACAACACCGGCGACGGCTACGTCTTCCGCGTCGACATGCGTTTGCGTCCGTATGGCGATTCCGGCCCGCTGGTATCCAGCTTCGCGATGCTGGAAGAATATTTCTACACGCAGGCACGGGAGTGGGAACGCTATGCCTGGATCAAGGGCCGCGCCCTGACCGGGAGCGACAGCGCCATCGAAGACCTGGAAAAAATGCGCAGGCCGTTCGTGTTCCGCAAATACCTCGATTTCGGCGCCTTCGGCTCGATGCGCGAACTGCATGCGCAGATTCGGCGCGAAGTGGCGCGCCGCGACAAAGCCGACAACATCAAGCTCGGTCCCGGTGGCATCCGCGAGATCGAATTCATCGCCCAGGTGTTCCAGCTCATTCGCGGCGGCCAGCTGGCCTCGCTGCAGATGCGGCCGACGCGCACGCTGCTGCATCAACTCGCCGCCTACGACCTGATGCCGGAAGCGCAGACCGAAGAACTGGAAGCCGCCTACGTCTTCCTGCGCAACCTGGAACACCGCCTGCAATACCTCGACGACGCACAGACCCAGACGCTGCCGCACGAGCTGGGAGATCGGCGGCGGGTCGCCGTCGCCATGGGCTATGCCGATTGGGAAGGTTTCGAGGCGCATCTCAACAGCCTGCGCAAGAAAGTGGCCGGCCAGTTCGAACAGGTGTTCGGCGCGCCGCAGGAAGACCAGTCCGGCCACCCGCTCGCCGGCCTGTGCGATGTGCCGGAAGACGAAGCGCAGGCCCGTCTGGCGCTTGCCGGCTACAGTGATCCGGTCGCCGCACTGAACCAGTTACTGGCGCTGCGACAGGGCACGCGCTACAACAGCTTGCCGGCCAGCAACAAGGCCATGCTCGACGGTTTGCTGCCGCCGCTGATCGAAGTCGCGGCCGGTTTTCCGAATGCTGCCGACACGCTGACCCGCATCCTCGACCTGCTCGACGCCATCGCGCGGCGCGGCCCTTATCTCGCCCTGCTCAAGGAATATCCGCAAACCCTGCGCCAGGTCGCGCGCCTGGCCAGCAGCAGCCCGTGGGCGGCGCAATACCTGACGCGGCAGCCGCACCTGCTCGACGAACTGCTCGACACGCGCCAGCTCATGGCACCGCCGGATTGGGCGCGCGCGCGGCAGGAATTGGGTCTGCGCTTGAGCGCGATGGATGGCGACGTCGAACGCCAGATGGACGAACTGCGCCATTTCAAGCAATCGGAAAGCTTCCGCCTGCTGGCGCAAGATCTGAGCGGTCTGTGGACGCTGGAAAAACTGTCCGACCATCTGTCCGATCTGGCCGACCTGCTGGTCGGCGCGACACTGGAACTGGCCTGGGCCGGACTCGCCGGCAAGCATCGCCCCGCGCCAACCCCGCCCGCGTTCGCAGTCGTCGCCTACGGCAAGCTGGGCGGCAAGGAACTCGGCTACGCCTCCGACCTGGACATCGTGTTCCTGTACGACGACGCGCACCCCGACGCACAGGAGATTTACGCCAAACTCGGCAAGCGCCTGAACACGTGGATGGGCACGCTCACCTCGGCCGGCATCCTGTACGAAACCGACCTGCGCCTGCGCCCGGACGGCGCCGCCGGCCTGCTGGTCAGCAGTATCGAAGCGTTCGAGGACTACCAGTTGCACCACGCCTGGACCTGGGAACACCAGGCTCTGACCCGCGCCCGCTTCTGCTGCGGCGATGCGGCGGTGGGCGAACGCTTCGCCGCGATCCGCGACTGCGTGCTGCAACAGCCGCGCGATACGGAAAAGCTGCGCGCCGAAGTGAACGAAATGCGCCGGAAGATGCACGCCGGCCACCCCAACCGAAGCGGCCTGTTCGACATCAAACACGATGCCGGCGGTCTGGTCGATGTCGAATTCGCCGTGCAATTCCTGGTGTTGGCCTATGCCGCGCAACACCCGGAAATGACCGCCAACATCGGCAACATCGCACTACTCAAACGCGCCGGCGAACTCGGTCTGCTGCCTCCGGAAATTGCGCTGGCCGCCGCCGATGCCTACCGCGAACTGCGTCGCCGGCAGCACGCGGTGAAACTGCAAGGCGGCGAACATGCCCACGCCGAACACGGCGGCCTCGGCCAGGAAATCCAGGCGGTAAAGGCGTTGTGGACAAATGTGTTCGGACAGTAGGGTGCGCCGTGCGCACCATTGCTTTTGAATCGGTGCGCGCGGCGCACCCTACTGCTGCAAATGGCCTTTCCCGGTGTACCCTGCGCCCACTTTCAAGAATCCATCCGGAGTTTGCGTGTCTGCTGAACTTATCGACCCCGCTGTCGCCCCCCTCGTCGACCACCTTGCCGCCGCCTTCGTCGCACGCGAAGCCCTGCTCAACCAATGCCACGCCGAACACACCGATGCCTATCGCCTGTTCCACGGCAGCGTCGAGGGTGAGCCGGGCCTGACCGTCGACCGTTACGGCGAACTGCTGATCGCGCAGAGCTTTCATCTTCCGCTCGGCGCCGCGCAACTCGATGCGCTGGAAACCTTCTACGGCGAGGTGATGCCCGGTCTGGTCCTGGTTTACAACGACCGCAGCCAGTCCAATTCACGCATTGCCAATCCGCTGTCGTCGGAAGAAATGGTCATCGCCACGCAGCCGCGCCAGTTCCAGGAACTCGGCGTCAATTACCGCATCCAGGCGCGCCATGCCGGACAAGACCCGTGGCTGTTCCTCGACATGCGCGCCGGCCGGCGCCGCGTGATGCGGGAGGCAGCCGACAAATCCGTGCTCAACCTGTTCGCCTACACCTGTGGCGTTGGTATCGCCGCGGCCAAGGCAGGAGCGAAGCGTGTCGTGAACGTCGATTTCGCCGAATCCAGCCTGGCCATCGGCCGCGAAAACGCTCGTCTGAACGAATTGCCGACACGGCCGCGTTTCGTCAAAAGCGACTTCTTCGCCGCCGCGCGCCAGTATTCCGGCATCGGCCAGCCCAAGTTCGTGCGTGGGCGCAGCCTGCCGCCGTTCCCGAAGCTGGAAAAAGAGGCGTTCGATCTGGTCTTCCTCGATCCGCCGCGTTACGCCAAAAGCCTGTTCGGCGTCGTCGACGTGATCAACGACTACCCCGCGCTGTTCAAACCGGCGTTGCTCAGCACGGCCGAGGGCGGCACGCTGATCTGCTGCAACAACGTCGCCGAGGTGGAACGCGACGCCTGGCTGGCGCAACTGCAGCGCAGCGCGGTCAAGGCCGGCCGCGAAGTGCGCGAGTTTGAATGGATTGCGCCGGAGGCCGATTTCCCCAGCCCGGATGGACAGCCGCCGTTGAAGATGGTGCTGCTGCGGGTTTGAACGGGCCCGCCGTACTCACTACAAAAAAATAGCCCTCGCCCGGCTATTGAAATAGTCACATTGCGTCCCTACCATTAGCACTCGTTGGAGGAGAGTGCTAACTACTCCCCTCCGATCGACCCCACTTCTGTTTTAAACACGGATTCCTGTAGGAGGAAAGCAATGAAAATTCGTCCGTTGCATGATCGCGTTATTGTCAAACGCATGGAAGAAGAACGTAAAACCGCTTCCGGCATCGTCATTCCCGACACCGCTACCGAAAAGCCCGATCAGGGTGAAGTTGTCGCCGTCGGCCCCGGCAAGCGTGATGATTCCGGCAAGCTGATCGAGATGGGCCTGAAAGTGGGCGACCGCGTGCTGTTCGGCAAATACGCCGGCCAGACCGTGAAGATGGATGGGCAGGAACTGCTCGTCATGCGTGAAGAAGACATCATGGGCGTGGTCGAGGCCTGAGTTTTCAACTCCCGCCTCCCTCCCTAAATAAGCAATCAGGAGAACTGAAGAATGGCAGCTAAAGACGTACGTTTTGGTGATTCCGCCCGTGCCCGCATGGTCGCTGGCGTCAATGTCCTGGCCAATGCGGTCAAGGTCACCCTCGGCCCCAAGGGCCGCAATGTCGTGCTGGATCGCGCTTTCGGCGCTCCCACCGTGACCAAGGACGGTGTGTCCGTGGCCAAGGAAATCGAGCTGAAAGACAAGCTGGAAAACATGGGCGCGCAGATGGTGAAAGAGGTCGCTTCGAAGACCTCCGACATCGCCGGTGACGGCACCACCACCGCCACCGTACTGGCTCAATCCATCGTCAACGAAGGCATGAAGTTCGTTGCCGCCGGCATGAACCCGATGGACCTGAAGCGCGGTATCGACAAGGCCGTGATCGCCATCACCGCCGAACTGAAGAACATTTCCAAGCCCTGCACCACCAACAAGGAAATCGCCCAGGTCGGTTCCATTTCCGCCAACTCCGATTCCACCATCGGCGACATCATTGCCGGTGCCATGGACAAGGTCGGCAAGGAAGGCGTCATCACCGTTGAAGACGGCACCAGCCTGGAAAGCGAACTGGAAGTGGTCGAAGGCATGCAGTTCGACCGCGGCTACCTGTCGCCCTACTTCATCAACAACGCCGACAAGCAGATGGCCGTGCTGGACGATCCCTTCGTCCTGCTCTACGACAAGAAAATCTCTAACATCCGCGACCTGCTGCCGGTGCTGGAACAAGTCGCCAAGGCCGGCAAGCCGCTGCTGATCATCGCTGAAGACGTCGATGGCGAAGCGCTGGCCACCCTGGTCGTCAACAACATCCGCGGCATCCTGAAGACCTGCGCCGTCAAGGCGCCCGGCTTCGGCGACCGTCGCAAGGCGATGCTGGAAGACATGGCCATCCTGACCGGCGGCACTGTGATCGCCGAAGAAGTCGGCCTGTCCCTGGAAAAAGCCGCGCTGACCGACCTGGGCCGCGCCAAGCGGATCGAAGTCGGCAAGGAAAACACCACCGTCATCGACGGCGCCGGCTCCGCCGACATGATCAAGAACCGCGTCGCCCAGATCAACAAACAGGCTGAGGAAGCCACTTCCGACTACGACAAGGAAAAGCTGCAAGAGCGCAAGGCCAAGCTGGCCGGCGGTGTTGCCGTGATCAAGGTCGGTGCCGCGACCGAAGTCGAAATGAAAGAGAAGAAGGCCCGTGTCGAAGACGCCCTGCACGCAACCCGTGCCGCGGTGGAAGAAGGCATTGTGGCTGGCGGCGGCGTGGCTCTGCTGCGCGCCCGTTCGGTCATCACCAACCTGAAGGGTGACAACCACGACCAGGACGCCGGCATCAAGATCGTGCTGCGCGCCATCGAAGAACCCCTGCGCCAGATCGTCAACAACTGCGGCGAAGAAGCTTCCGTGGTGGTGAACAAGGTGCTCGAAGGCAAGGGCAACTTCGGCTACAACGCCGCCATTGGCGAGTACGGCGACATGATGGAAATGGGCGTGCTGGACCCCACCAAGGTGACCCGCATCGCACTGCAGAACGCCGCTTCCGTGGCATCCCTGATGCTGACCACCGATTGCATGGTGTCGGATCTGCCGGAAGACAAGAAGGGTGGCGGCGCCCCCGACATGGGCATGGGCGGCGGCATGGGCGGTATGGGCGGCATGGACTTCTAAGTTCGGCTTACCTGCTGTTTGGGTCGGGGCTTGTGCCCCGGCTTGCCACAAAACAAAAACCCCGCTCCGGCGGGGTTTTTGTTTTGCGGCGCCGGTGTGTCCGGACGAAAGATTTGATAACGCTATCCGATGCCGTCGCAGCGCCACGGTAGCGGCTCGGTCGAAACGTGAAGAAGTGGTGGCCGGTAGCGTAGCGCCCCTGATGCTGACCACCGATTGCAATGGCGGCATGGAGTTCTAAGTCCGGCTTACCTGCCCGCTACGGTCGCGACGCGCTCGGCTACATAAATGATCAAACCCCGTTGACGAAGCGGTTTTAATTAAATACATTCACATCCGAAATGCGTTTACGGAACAGCGTGATTGCGTTTCGTGTTGTATCCCCCCTCGGTTGTCGATAGCCATCTGCGGCCGAGTCGGGATGTGTTGGCCGTGAGCGTGTACCGACGCGGTTGACATCCTCCTCCTCTCTTTACCCCGACTTGTCGTCGGGGTTTTTTTTGCTTTTTTTTGGTAGAGGGAGTCGGGAGAATGCGGCAATGCCCTGTTCCCTGATTGCCGCCGCGCAAGTCTTTCTCCAGCACGAATCCGCACGCGTGCCGGATTTCTCCGATTGCCTGATTCTGCTGCCGCATCACCATGCCGGCCAGGCGTTTCGCCAGGCGCTACTGGCGTTGTTGCCGGGACGTTATCTGCTGCCGCCGCGCCTGTTGACCTTGCCGCAACTGGCGGCCACCGCAGCGCCCGGCGACGGTGAAGCCAATACGGCGGAAGCGGACAGCCTGCGTCTGGCCCAGTTGCACGATTTCCTGGCCGGCAGCGGGCGTTTGCCGCGCCATGTCGAATGGCAGGCCGCGCAGGAATTGCTGGCGCTGGTCAACGACCTCGATGCGAATGACCGCACCGACGCTGTGCAGCCGGGCGATGTGTTGAGCGCAGCTGCCGAATCGGACAACCGCTATCTCGCGTTGGAAGCCAGCCTGGCCGACGCGGTCTGGCGGGCCATGGCGCAGAGCGGCCTGCCGGGCCGCATGCGTTTGCATGGCACCCGTCTGGCCTGGCTGGCGGAACGGGCCGTGCAGCCGCTGTATTGCCTCGGATTGGTCGGTCTAAACGGCGTCGAGCGCGCCTTTCTGGAAACCTGGCAACGGCATGCGCCGGTGATCGTGTTGCCCGCCGTGCCGCCGGACACCGCGCGCCTGGCCATGCTGCAGGCGGTTTGGCTAGATGACACAGCGAATCTGAGTGCACGCGGCGCGGCATACGGCCTTGCCCAAGCGGAATCGCCGCTCGGCCGCGAGGTCAGCCTGCTCGCCGCGCCGGGGCTGGAAGCCGCCGCGCTCGCGGCCGAGCAAACCTTGCTGCAATGGCTGGCGGAAGGCTGGCGCGACATCGCATTGATTGCGCCGGATCGCCTGATGGCGCGGCGTTTGCGCGCCTTGCTGGAACGGCGCGGCATCCTGGTGCAGGACGAAACCGGTTGGGCGTTCGCCACCGCCGCCGTCAGCCATGTCGTGGAACGCTGGCTGCGTCTGGTCGGCGATTCCTTCAGCTTTGTCGACCTGCTTGATCTGCTCAAATCGCCCTTCGTGTTTGCCGATGCCGTGCCGCAACGGCTGCAGGCCGCGCATGAACTGGACGAGGCGTTCCGCCGGCATGGCGCTCCGGATGGCCTGGCCGGGCATATCTCGCTGGCGCGGCGGGAAGGGCTGCGCGACAGTCTGGCGCTGCTGTTGCGCATCGAACAGACCCGCGCTGCCTGGCCGGCCAAACGTTTGCCGCTGGCGGAATGGACGCGACGCCTGCTCGCCTCGCTGGCCCAGATCGGTGCCGCCGCGCCGCTGCGTGCCGATCCGGTCGGCGCGCAATTGATGACCTTGCTGGAAACGCTGGCGCACGACAGCGCCAGCCACGGCAACCGCTATGCGCTGGCGGACTGGCGGCGCTGGCTGTTTCTGCATCTGGAACAGGCGACTTTTTCCGATGCCACGGTGACCAGCCCGATCCGCCTGACCCACCTCGCCGCCGCCCATACGCGCGATCTCGACGCCGCCATCGTGCTCGGCGTCGGCGCGGCGCATTTGCCCGGCAAGCCGGCGGCAGCCATCTTCAACGACGCGGTGCGCAACCAGCTTGGCCTGCCCGGCGCGCGCGAAAAGGAAGATCTGGCACGCGCCGCGTTCACCGATCTGCTCGCCCGCGTGCCGCGCGTAGCCATGATCTGGCAATCGGAGGTCGACGGCGAGGAAGCGCCGTTGTCGCCCTGGTTGCTGCAACTGGAGGCGTTTCATCAAGCCGCGTGGGGCACCGGCGTAGGACCCGTAGGAGGTCCGCTTGCGGGCCGATCAACGTTATTCGGCCCGCAAGCGGACCTCCTACTGGCGGAAGACTGGCCGTCCGCCGACGCCGTTCCCGCCCGCATCAGCGTCAGCGCCTGGCAGAGCCTGGTGGCGTGTCCGTACCAGTTTTTCGCACGCCATCTGCTGCGCCTGAACGAGCGCGATGACGTGCCGGAGGAAATGGACAAGCGCGATTACGGCAGTCTGGTGCATCGCATCCTGGCGCGTTTTCATGGCGAACATCCGATCCTGGCCGCTAACGCCGCCGATCAACTCGGCGCCAGTCTGCTGCGCATCAGCCTGGCCGAATTCGCCGCAGCGGAAGCCGAGGCTTACCTGGCCGGCGCCTGGCGGCTGCGCTGGAGCCAGCACATCGAGTCGTACGTGGCCTGGGCGCTGGCGCGGGAAGCGGCCGGCTATCGCTATGTCAGTGCGGAAACACCGTTCGCACGCGAGGTGGCGTGGGGAGAAGGGCGGAGCACCCGCCTGGAAGGTCGCGCCGATCGCGTCGACCGCCATGCCGACGCCGTCGCCTTGCTCGACTACAAGACCCAATCGCGCCAGACCCTGCTGCGCAAGCTCGATGCCAACGCCGAGGATGTCCAGCTCACCGCCTACGCCTGGCTTGCCGACGCCAGCGAGGCCGGCTTCGTCACGCTGGATGCGGACAAGGTGGAAAACCTCGACTGGAAAGAGGATCTGCCCGCTGCCGCCGCCGCTGAAGGCGAGCGTCTACGCACGGTGCTGGCCGGAATTGCGCGCGGCGAGGCGTTGCCCGCGCAAGGCACGCCGCAGGTTTGCGCGTGGTGCGAGATGCGCGGTTTGTGTCGGCGCGAACATCAGGACGGAGCAACGCCTCACTAGTGTGGCGTTTCACGCTACCAGGAACTTAAACCACGAAATCGGCGCGCCCTGCTGGGGGCGCCGGCCTCTGGCCGGCAGGCCGGCGGGACGCCGGCACTCCAGACAAGTCGGAAGCCCGACCTACATTGGCTTGCCCAACATTCCGCGCTTGCCCGCATCACCCAACGCGCAAACCGTTTTCGGGAGGTTTCCAGGATAATCCCGCCCGCATCACCCCCATAACAGGAGACGACATGAAGATAGAAACCATCGCCGTGCACGGCGGCTACAGCCCGGAACCCACCACCAAGGCGGTCGCCGTTCCCATCTACCAGACCACGTCCTACGCGTTCGATTCGACGCAGCACGGCGCCGACCTGTTCGACCTGAAAGTGGCCGGCAACATCTACACCCGCATCATGAATCCGACCACCGACGTGCTGGAAAAGCGCGTCGCCGAAATGGAAGGCGGCATCGGCGGCCTGGCGCTGGCCTCCGGCATGGCGGCGATCACCTACGCGATCATGACCATCGCCGAAGCCGGCGATAACATCGTCACCAGTTCGACGCTGTACGGCGGCACCTACAACCTGTTCGCGCACACGCTGCCGCGCTACGGCATCGAAGTCCGCTTCGCCGATTACCGCCAGCCGGACAGCTTCGAGGCGTTGATCAACGACCGCACCAAGGCCATCTTCTGCGAATCGGTCGGCAACCCGCTCGGCAACGTCACCGATTTCGAAAAACTGGCCGAACTGGCGCACGCGCATGGCGTGCCGCTGATCGTCGACAACACCGTGCCGACGCCGTACCTGTGCCGTCCGTTCGAGCACGGCGCCGACATCGTCGTGCATGCGCTGACCAAGTATCTGGGCGGTCACGGCAACAGCATCGGCGGCATGATCGTCGACTCCGGCAAATTCCCCTGGGCCGACCACAAAGTCCGTTTCGCCCGCCTGAACGAACCGGATGCGTCCTATCACGGCGTCGTCTACACCGAAGCGCTGGGTGCCGCCGCCTACATCGGCCGCGCCCGCGTCGTGCCGCTGCGCAACATGGGCGCGGCGATCTCGCCGTTCAACAGCTTCCTGATCCTGCAAGGCATCGAAACCCTGCACCTGCGCATGGACCGCATCTGCGAAAACGCCCAGCACATCGCCGAAAAACTGCGCGCCCACCCGCAGGTATCCTGGGTGCAATACGCCGGCCTGCCGGATTCGCCGTTCAAACCGCTGGCCGACAAATACATGGGCGGCAAAGCGTCCGGCATCGTCTCGTTCGGCATCAAAGGCGGCCGCGAAGCCGGCGCCAGGTTCATCGACGCGCTGAATCTGATCGTGCGCCTGGTCAACATCGGCGACGCCAAATCGCTCGCCTGCCACCCGGCCAGCACGACGCACCGCCAGTTGTCGCCGGACGAACTGGCCAAGGCCGGCGTGTCGGAAGACCTGGTGCGCTTGTCGATCGGCATCGAACATATCGACGACCTGATGGCGGATATCGACCAAGCGCTGGCAGCAGCGAAATAAAGCCTTTAGAAAAAGAGAAAAAGGCCAGCATCGCCGGCCTTTTTCATTTATCAGCAGCAAGCTGAAAGCTATTTCCAGAATATCGCCTATCGGCAGTGCATATCTGTTCGATTACTACGCGACAGCATCATCAATCCCATACCCAACAATAGAAGGGCTAGGCTTTGAGGTTCAGGAATTGGGATCGAATAGAGATCGATTCCGCCTTGAATGCTGCCAAGATCAATGTTGCGCTTGTACGGATCCCAAACCCCTTCTCCCGTGCCTGTGCTGTCCTTGCCACCGGTCCAGTTAGTACCCATCACGCTACCCGGGAAAGCATTAAATGGATCGGCGGCACCATCGTAAAGGTTATACAAATCGTCCAACCCAAGTAGGTGGCCCAATTCATGTATTGAAGTTGACAGCAGATCGTACTCAACACCGGCTAGTTCTTCACCACCCAGGTAAAAATTGGTAGCGTTCCAGACACCATCCGTAAACCAGCCATCCACAAAGTTTAAGGTCGGAAATGCGGCTGGCGTGACCCATGCTGGCGCTGCGGTATCGGAGTCATACAGGCTATCGCTGTCTGAATCTGTAAACGATTCCCCGATATCCCAACGTCCGTCATCATCCAGATCGACAAATGCTTCTCCAGGCGACTGCGGCAGCCAATCAATGACAATCTGCGCAGCATCGCCCGGCTGGGCAAAATCCCAGGCAAAACCAATCTTGGTCAGCGGATTGCGGAATCCCTGTGTACCGTTGATCTCAGATTCCCAGAGATCGAAAGCGCTGTTGATGATGCCAAAGGCACCTGTTGGAGCGTAATCGTTGAATGTCGGTCCATACTGGTAGTTGATTGGTTTATCTGGCCGGATATAGCCGTGCCCGAAAAAATCAGGGTCGTTATTGCCTGCTGGGCTATTAGTCCAATGAAATTTCATTCCACTGCCATCATCAAACCAACTGCCATACCCGTCATACATTCGGTTGGATGGGTTGAGAACATTCTCGATGTTCACCGCTTGGTTGTGATTGTGGTTATGGTCGCCGTTCGGTGGATCACCCCAGGGGGTTGGCAACCAGCCGTGCGAAGGCAGAGGAGGCCCCCCCGCCTTGATAACTTCGGCATTTACAGGGGGCATCCAAATCGCTAATGCTGACATAAGCACATAGAATAGCGCTGATAAGTTTTGCGATTTCATGTCCAGCTCCTCCATACAAAAAACCCCTATAGTCCCCTCACTATAGTCAGCAGAAGCCAGGCGGCAGGAGAACGGGTCATGGCCAGTATCACCCGGTTCCTGGCGGACACGCTCAAGCTCACGGTCAACCTGGCCAAGAGTGCGGTGGCGCCGCCGTGGAAGAGGATGTTTCTGGGCTACAGCCTTACCTGGCATAAGGCCCCGAGACTGCGGATTGCGCCGACCAGCCTGGAACGGCTGGCGGGCAAAGTCCGGGAAGTACTCAAGGGCGCGAGAGGGTGCAGCCTGGCCCAGACCATTCTGGAACTCAACCCGGTGCTAAGAGGCTGGGCGGCGTATTTAAAGCTGGCCCAAAGCAAACGAGCAAGTCACATGAACCAACACGTGTAGGGCGCATTAGCCGTGAGGCGTAATGCGCCGCATGCATTCGGCGCAATGCGCTGCGCTTATTGACGCCCTACTCCGCAGTTGACAACAACAGGATGTCCGCTTTGACCGAGGGGCAGGCATAAGCGGTGATGGCGCTGTATGGCCAGTATTTGCCGGTAGCAGACTTGATTGGCGCAAGGTTTACCAACGTGCGCCAACAAGCCTGAATGCAAGCGCGGTTTCGGTTGAAACGGCACTCGATTGGTGGACGCCATTGCGCCAGGGCGCTAGTCAGTAGGCGAGCAAGCCTGTCGGTTTGGCGAGTCGCAAGGCAAGCCGCTCAGTGATTGAGCAGCGGCCTCGGGTCCAGGCCATATTCGGAGGCGGCCCGCTCGCCTTCTGCCCCGAAGAAGCGCGCTTCGCCGGTTTCCAGGACGATCCAGACTTCTTTGGCGCCGGCTTCCAGATACAGCCGGGTTTTGAAGTTGAGCTCTTCTTCGGAATTGGACGGAGAACGTACTTCGACGCAGATTTCCGGTGCGCGCGGGTAGGGGGTTTCGTAGCCGTAGTTGTTGAAAAAGGCGTCCGAACACCAAGCCACATCGGCTACTTTCACGCCCTCGGCGGTGGCGACCGAGCATTCGATCAAGGCGCGACCACCGGGCAGCTTATCCAGCATGGCAAAGAGAACACCCTGCAGCCGGCCATGCCGGTTACTCGCTGGACTCATGACCAAGTTCCCCCATTTGTCGAGCTCGATCTTGTACGGCAGGTCTTTGAGTGACTTGTCGGATAGAACGTCTGCCCATTGCATGTCGGTCTCCTTGTCGCTGCCGCGCTCACCGCGTCCGGCGACGATTACTTGCCGGCGTCGGCCTTCAGCGCTTCCGCCTTGTCGGTCGCTTCCCAGGTGAATTCCGGTTCGTCGCGGCCGAAGTGGCCGTAGGCGGCGGTCTTGCGGTAGATCGGACGGAGCAGGTCGAGCATCTGCACGATGCCTTTCGGGCGCAGGTCGAAGTGCTGCATGACCAGTTGGGTCAGCTTTTCATCGGAGACTTTGCCGGTGCCGTAGGTTTCGACCATGACCGAGGTCGGTTTGGCGACGCCGATGGCGTAGGAAATCTGCACCAGGCACTTGCTGGCGAGGCCGGCGGCGACGATGTTCTTGGCGACGTAGCGGCCGGCATAGGCGGCGGAACGGTCGACCTTGGACGGGTCCTTGCCGGAGAACGCGCCACCGCCGTGCGGGGCGGCGCCGCCGTAGGTGTCGACGATGATCTTGCGGCCGGTGAGGCCGGCGTCGCCGTGCGGGCCGCCGATTTCGAACACGCCGGTCGGGTTGACCAGGT
>JASJPK010000027.1:0-19078 GCA_031426735.1 Hydrogenophilaceae bacterium
TCCCAGTCGCCTTCGGCCATGCCGTCTTCGATGCTGATGATCGGGTACTTGTCGACCCAGGCCGCCAGATAATCGACGAATTCGGCGGAGGTCAGCTTGAGACCTTCCGATTCCAGCACGTAACGGCCGTCCTGATAGAACTCGGAAGCCGCGCAATCGAGGCCGAGCACGACATCCTGGCCAGGCGTGTAGCCGGCGGCGCTGATGGCTTCGACGATGAACTTGAGCGCTTCTTCGTTGGATTTGAAGTTGGGTGCAAAGCCGCCTTCATCGCCGACGGAGGTCGGATGACCGGCCTTGCCGAGCAGCTTCTTCAAGGTATGGAACACTTCGGCACCGCAACGCAGGGCTTCGCGGAAGCTCTTCATGCCGACCGGGATGATCATGAATTCCTGGATGTCGACGTTGTTGTCGGCATGGGCGCCGCCGTTGACGATATTCATCATCGGCACCGGCAATTGCATCGGGCCGGCACCGCCCAGGTAGCGGTATAGCGGCAGTCCGGCTTCCTCGGCGGCGGCACGGGCGCAGGCCAGGGAAACCGCGAGTATGGCGTTGGCGCCGAGGCGCGCCTTGTTTTCGGTGCCGTCGAGGTCGATCAGGGTCTGGTCGATCAGATGCTGCTCTTCGACATCGAGGCCGAGAATGGCTTCGGCAATTTCGGTATTCACGTTTTCCACGGCTTGCAGCACGCCCTTGCCGCCATAACGCGACTTGTCGCCGTCGCGCAGCTCGATGGCTTCACGGCTGCCGGTGGAGGCGCCGGACGGTACGGCGGCGCGCCCAAGCACGCCGGATTCCAGCAACACATCGGCTTCTATGGTGGGGTTGCCGCGGGAGTCCAGAATTTCGCGGGCGATTACATCAACGATGGCACTCATTACATTCCTTTGTTTGTCAACGCGCCAAATTCGTCACGGGGTACGCGACGGGCACTGTTTTCGGTTCAACTCAAACGCGGGCTTCGATAAAACCCTTTTGTTTCACCAGGGTGTCGATATCCCTCAGTGTTTCCAGCAATTCTTTCATCATATGGAGCGGCCAGGCATTCGGCCCGTCGGACAGGGCCTTGGCCGGATCCGGATGCGTCTCGGCAAACAGGCCGGCGATACCGACGGCGACGGCGGCACGCGCCAGCACTGGCACGAACTCGCGCTGACCGCCGGAACGGTCGCCCTGCCCGCCCGGTTGTTGCACCGAGTGCGTCGCATCGTAAACAACCGGGCAGCCGGTCTCGCGCATGGTGGCGAGACCGCGCATATCGGAAATCAGCGTGTTGTAGCCAAACGAAACACCGCGCTCGCAGACCATGATGGTATCGGCGCCGCCATTGGCAGCCTTCGCCTTGTCGACCACGTTCTTCATGTCGCCGGGCGCCAGAAACTGGCCCTTCTTGATGTTCACCGGCCGGCCGGAAGCCGCCACGGCCTGGATGAAATCGGTCTGCCGACAGAGGAACGCAGGCGTTTGCAGCACATCGGCGACGGCGCTGACGGCGGCAATTTCGTCGATGCTGTGAATGTCGGTAAGAACCGGCACGCCGATCTGCTTCTTCACCTCGGCCAGAATGCGCAGGCCTTCATCCATGCCGAGCCCGCGGAACGACTTGCCGGATGAGCGGTTGGCCTTGTCATAGGAGGACTTGTAGATGAAGTTGACGCCGACCTCTGCGCAGATTTCCTTCAGCTTGCCGGCGGTATCCATCGCCATCTGCTCGGATTCGATGACACACGGTCCGGCGATCAGGAACAGGGGCTGATCAAGCCCGACTTCAAAGCCACACAATTTCATACCGATACCTCTTCCTGGTGAGCGCGTTGGTGCGCCAATCCCGCTTCGACAAAAGCCTTGAACAGCGGATGCCCGTCGCGCGGGTTGGAGGTGAATTCCGGATGGAACTGGCAAGCGACAAACCACGGATGCACGTCCTGCGGCAGCTCGATCATTTCGCACAGATCGGTACCCGGCGCGCGTCCGGACACGCGCAGGCCAGTGCTTTCCAGTTTTGCGCGCAAGGCATTGTTGACTTCGAAACGATGCCGATGCCGTTCGACGATCTCGTCCTTGCCGTAAATGCTGCGTGCCAGAGAGCCGGCTTGAAGCTTGCACACCTGGCCGCCGAGCCGCATGGAGCCACCCAGATCGGAGTTTTCGTCGCGGCGCTCGAAATGGCCGTCGGCGGTGAGCCACTCGGTAATCAGGCCGATCACCGGGTACGGCGAATCCGGCTCGAATTCGGTGGAATGCGCGCCGCCCATGCCGGCGACATTGCGCGCATATTCCACCACCGCCAATTGCATGCCCAGGCAGATGCCCAGATAGGGAATTCGATTTTCGCGCGCATAGCGGATCGCACAGATCTTGCCCTCGGTGCCGCGTTTGCCGAAACCACCGGGAACCAGGATGGCATCCATCGTCGCCAGGGCATCGCAGCCATCGTGTTCGATGGCTTCCGAGTCGATGTAATGGATGTTGACCTTGCTCTGGGTATGGATGCCGGCATGGATCAACGCTTCCGACAAGGATTTGTAGGACTCGGTCAGATCGACATACTTGCCGACGAAGGCAATGTCGATCTGGTGCTGCGGGTGTTCCAGCGCGTGGATGAGCTGCTTCCAGACCGACAGATCGGCCGCCTTGGCGAGCAAGCCGAGTTTGTGGCAGACGATCTCATCCAGCATCTGGTCATGCAGCATGGCCGGGATCTTGTAGATGGAACTGGCATCCAGCGCTTCGATCACCGCTTCCGGCATGACGTTGCAGAACAACGCAATCTTGCGCCGCTCTTCGGCCGGGATGGAACGGTCCGCCCGGCACAGCAACACGTCGGGCTGGATGCCGATCTGGCGCAGTTCCTTGACGGAATGCTGGGTCGGCTTGGTCTTCAATTCGCCCGCCGCGGGGATGTACGGCAACAGGGTCAGATGAATGAAGCAGGTGGCGCTACGCCCCTCTTCGATGCCCATCTGACGGATGGCTTCCAGAAACGGCAGCGACTCGATGTCACCGACCGTGCCGCCCACCTCGATGATCGCCACTTCGGCACCCTCGGCACCGCGTTTGATGTAGGCCTTGATTTCATCGGTGATGTGCGGAATGACCTGCACGGTGCGACCAAGATATTCGCCGCGACGCTCTTTCTTGATCACCGATTCGTAAATCTGGCCGGTGGTGAAATTATTGCGCTTGCCCATCTTGGCACGCGTATAGCGTTCGTAGTGACCAAGATCAAGGTCGGTTTCGGCACCGTCCTCGGTGACGAACACTTCGCCATGTTGAAACGGACTCATGGTGCCCGGATCGACGTTGATATAGGGATCCAGCTTGAGATGGGTGACGGTGAGGCCGCGGGATTCAAGGATCGCGCCCAACGAAGCGGCGGCGATACCCTTGCCCAGAGAGGAAACCACACCACCGGTAACGAATACGTAACGGGTCATAAAATCGGCTAATGCAGGGATGCGGAATGATACCGGAATGCCCCCGCCCCTTAAAGGCTGGGCGGCGAAGAAAACCGAATCTGTTCAGGTTTCCGCTTGCCGAACGTTATCCCGGATAATGGCGCGCTCCCTGGAACAGCCTCCCCCGAACCATGACCGCCAAACCCTGCCCCTTCTGCGTTCTCGACCCCGCCCGTATCCTGGCCGAAGACGAATTCACCGTGGTTTACAAGGATGGCTTCCCGGTTTCGCCGGGCCATACCGTGGTCATTCCCAAGCGGCACTTCCCGACCCTGTTCGATGCCAGTGAAATGGAACAGCAGGCCTTGCTGCGAGCCTTGTCTAAAGCCAAAACGCTGCTTGATGCGCTGCACCGGCCGGATGGCTACAACATCGGCATCAATCAGGGCGTTGCCGGCGGCCAGAGTGTGCCGCACCTGCATATCCACCTCATACCGCGCTACCTGGGCGACAAGGCTGATCCCAAAGGCGGCGTGCGTTGGGTATTGCCCGAGAAAGCGAAGTATTGGGCCTGACGCGGATTCAGGCCGCGCGCTCGACCCAGTCGAGCAATTCGCCAGGTGCGTTGATGAAACCGCGTGCGCCCCATGCCTGCGGACAGTCGTCCGCTCCAAGATAACCGTACAGTGCGACCAACGCCGGCATACCGGCGGCATTGGCGGCCTGCACGTCGCGCTCGGCATCACCTACATACAGGCAGTCCTGCACCGCCACCCGGGCGAGTTGGCAGGCGTGGAGCAACGAAGCGGGATGCGGCTTGGCTTGCGCGCAGGTATCGCCTGAGACGACGAATGCGGCACGTTCGATCAAACCGAGGTGGGTCAGCAGGGGTTGCGTATAACGGGCCGGCTTGTTGGTGACGACGCCCCATTTAATCGCGCGCGTATCGAGTTCGGCGAGAACGTCCGCCATACCGGGAAACAGCGGCGAATTGCGGGTCAGATTAGCCGCGTAATGGGCCAGGAATTCTTCGCGCAAGCCATTGAAATCCGGATGCTGTGGATCGATTGCAAAGCCGAGGCGAAGCAGACCTTGGCTGCCGTGCGACGATTGCGGCCGGAATTCGGCTTCCGGAATCGGGCTGAGGCCGCGTCGCTCGCGTAGCGCATTCAGCGCTGCACCAAGATCCGGCGCGGTATCGACCAGCGTGCCATCCAAGTCGAACAGGACTGCGTCGATAGACACTTGCTTATCGAATTCAGGCGCGGCGGCAAGCCAGCAAGTAATTCACGTCGGTATCGCGTTCCAGCCGATAAGCCTTGGTGAACGGGTTGTAGGTCATCCCCATCAGCTCGACCGATTCCAGGCCGGCCTGGCGGGCGTAGGCGGCAAGCTCATGCGGTTTGATGAACTTGGCCCAGTCGTGCGTGCCCTTGGGCAACATGTTCAACACATATTCCGCACCGACGATGGCGAACAGATAGCTTTTCGGATTGCGGTTCAGCGTCGAGAAAAACACCCAGCCGTCCGGTTTGACCATGCGTGCACATGCCGTCATCACGGAAACCGGGTCAGGCACGTGTTCCAGCATTTCCATGCAGGTGACCACATCGAAGCTTGCCGGCTCCGCCGCGGCGAGATCCTCAGCAGCGATGAGGCGATAGTCGACCTGAACGCCCGACTCGAGTTGGTGCAGCTTGGCGACCTTGAGCGGCTTCTCGGCAAGATCGATTCCGGTCACCTGGGCGCCCTGCAGCGCCATGCTTTCGGACAGGATGCCGCCGCCGCAACCGACATCGACGACGCGCTTGCCCTGCAGACCACCGGCCAGACGGGCAATCCATTCCAGCCGTAACGGGTTGATGTCGTGCAGCGGCTTGAATTCGGAGTTTGCATCCCACCAGCGGTGGGCGAGTTGACTGAATTTATCCAGTTCGGCTTGATCGGCGTTGCTCATGGGGATTCCTTGTGTCGTCGCCGGAATTCTCCGGCAGACGGAGTTCCAGCGCTACTGCGGGTTTTGCAGCGCCTGGAAATGACGTGCGAACAACGCTTCCAGATCGTCGATCACCTCGGCTGCCTTGCGCCCTTGCACCAGGTGCTGGCTCATCAATGCAGAAGTTTCGTGGATCAGCTTGGCGCGATCGAGCATGGGATAGGTTTCGCGCAGGCGTTTGATGGCTTTGACCACGCTTTCCTGCGGCGGACGCGCAATTTCCAGCGGCGTTTGCGCAACCGGTTCCGGCTCGGGAACGACGCGAGCCAGCAAAAACTCGGCGTAATCCAGCAAGCCGACCTGTCTGTTTGCCGACAGCGCCCGAAACAGGCGCAATAAGCGCCGTTCATCCGCCGTCATTACTTGACCTTGGGAAGCGCGTAATTTTTGATCATCGGACTTTGTTCGAGGAAGTCGAGGAAGGACTGGAGCAGCTTGCTACGGAATTTTTCCTGCGGATAAACCAAAGAAAGCTGGCGACGCAACGGCGGATCGAGCGGAATGGAGACCAATTCGCCCAGCTTGATTTCTTTCAACACCGTGGTGCTGGACAGCACCGCCACGCCCAGGCCAGCGGCAACTGCGCCCTTGATCGCTTCGCGGCTACCCAACTCCATGACCAGATTCACTTCGTCCAGGGAAACGCCGTTGCCGCGGAAGAAATCGTCGATGCACTCGCGCGTGCCGGAACCCGACTCGCGACTGATATAGGGATGCGATGCGATCTGCTTCGGCGTGACATGGGCCAGATTGGCCAGATCGGAAAACGGCGCGCAGATCATCACCAGTTCATCCTCGCAGCACACCTGGGTGATCAGATTCGGATGGTGCGACGCCGATTCGATCAGGCCCATGTCGAGGGTATGGTCGGCGACCTTGTTCTCGATCGTCTCGGAATTCGCCACGGTCAGGCGGGCCTGGGTTTCCGGATGTTTCTGCTTGAACTCGCCGAGCAGGCGCGGCAGCATGTATTCGGCAATCGTGGTCGAGGCGCCAATCAACAAGGGTCCGCTGACCTGGCCCGTCAACTCGGAGATGCGCGCCTCCATTTCGCCGGTCATGTTGAGAATGCGCTCGGCATAATCCAGCGCGAGTTCGCCGGCCGGCGTCAGGGAAATCTTGCCATGCGAACGCTCGAACAAGCGGGTGTTGAAATGCTCTTCCAGCTGCTTGACCTGGAAGGTGACGGCAGGCTGCGTCATGAACAACAACTCGGCCGCTTTGGTGAAGGAAAGTTGTTTTGCGACAGTGTGAAAAACTTGGAGTCGGCGATCAGCCATTTCTTATATGCGGATAAATTTTAATTATGCAATTCAATCATAATTTTCTTATTTAGGACAGCCGCAATAATGCGGGAATAGCCCGCCTGAATTTGCATCGAAACCTTATCTACATAGGCTGGGAGACGTTATCATCGCGCCCGGTTCCAGCCCGCACGGCACAGAAAGCAGCAGTGTCGATGCCTTGTCGAAATTGCAACGTGATATAAACCGCAGCCACTTGCCAAACCAACATAACCGTCGACACCAGGCCTGATGAATCGAGGTTTCTATACCATTCTCGCGGCCCAGTTTTTTTCGGCGCTGGCTGATAACGCACTGCTGTTTGCCGCAATCGCGTTATTGGCGAAACTCGCAGCACCCGACTGGCATACCCCGCTGCTACAAGAGTTTTTCGTCATTTCCTACATTTTGCTCGCCCCCTTCGTCGGGCCGTTCGCCGACTCGATGCCGAAGGGACGCGTCATGTTCCTGTCCAACGCGGTGAAACTGCTCGGTTGCCTGGCCATGCTGGCAGGTATGCCGCCGCTCTATGCCTACGCCATTGTCGGCTTGGGTGCTGCCGCCTATTCGCCGGCGAAGTACGGCATCCTGACCGAGTATCTTCCGCCATCCAAACTGGTCATCGCCAATAGCTGGATGGAAGGGGCTACGGTCGCGGCGATCGTCCTCGGTGCCATTGTCGGTGGCCTCCTGGTTAGTCCGAAGCTGTCAGCGTACATCCTCTCCGGCATTGGCTTCGAAGCCTGGTTATCGGCTCCGGAACTGGCGATCGTCGTGATCACCGTTCTGTATATGGTGGCTGCCTGGATCAATCTTTACATTCCGCGCCTACCCATCGATCACCGGCCGCTCAGGAAGGGACCGGTGTTTTTGCTGCGCGACTTCTGGCATTCGTTTCGTCTCCTGTGGAAAGACCCGCTTGGCCAGGTTTCGCTGGCGGTCACCACGTTGTTCTGGGGCGTCGGCGCCACCTTGCGGCTGGTGGTTCTGGCCTGGGCTGCATTCAATCTCGGCTTCGATCTGACCCATGCGACGCAGCTGACTGCCATGTCCGCCGTGGGCATTGCGGTGGGGGCAGCGGCGGCCGGCAAATGGGTACGTCTGGAGGACTCGGTCAAGGTGTTGCCGGCCGGTATTTTTCTGGGCGTTACGGTGGTCAGCATGATCTTCGTCACCGACTGGCGCATTGCGTTGGTACTGATGTTCGTCATCGGCGTGCTGTCTGGCTATTTTGTGGTGCCGCTCAACGCCCTGCTGCAGCACCGCGGCCATCTGCTGATGGGTGCGGGCCATTCCATCGCCATCCAGAACTTCAACGAGAACCTCGGCATCCTCGTGTTGCTTGGCGCCTATACCTTCATGGTTGGGCACGGCGTCCACATTCATTGGGTAATTGCGATATTCGGGGCATTTATCAGCCTGGTCATGACAGCAATCTGGCGCCGGCACCGCTTCGACGAAGTGCACTAAAACCGCGCGCAAGCGCGAACTGCTAAGCCGCCAAGGGAATATCGCTGCGTTCGAGTCCCGTCAAAAACAGGCTGAATACTTTCTTTTCCTCGGCCCAGTCGCGGCCAGCCTGCAGAAAAACATCCACCAACATCGCCAATTCCGCTGCCGGAATCGCATCCGCATGTTCAATCAGCAAGCAGTTCGGGCCACCTCGCCAACTCATGTCGCGCAGGCATTCTTCCAGCGCATCCCAGTTCGCACCGTAGTAATCGGGAAGTTCGAGGGCGCGCCCCAGGGCAAGCAGCAAATCCTGTTTGTCGGTCATTGCGCGGCCATCCAGCAGCAGCAATCCCGCAACCGGATGCATCAATCGGTAAACGCCGTTCAAAGCCGGCTGGGCAAGAATTTCAGTTACCGCTTTCGCGTGTCCGCTCATGTCAGCGCGCTCCACCCGAGGCTTCCCTAATGCGTTTGAAACTTCGATAGTGATCGGCGGAATACCAGTAATCACCCGCTCTACCGGCGATGATTCGACGCGCGCCGCGATGATTCAGTCCGGGCGTCGGCACGGTGTATTCGCGGTAGTAATTGCGCGCTTGCGCAGGCAGCAAGCCTTCGCGATTGCCGAATGGAATGCTGTCTCTGGCGTAGGGGAACGGGCCACCGCGCTTGATCAGTTGCAGCGTCTGGCGCGCCTCGGGCGGCAGTTCCGCCAGTTGGATTTCGGCAACGGCGCGAGGCGATCCGCCCTGCCAGAAGGCCAGCCCCACCCCGGACAGCAAACCAAGCCAGAGGCCCAGCAACAAAACGACAAGGCGGCGCATCGATGCCACGACCGACGACTCAATCAGTCGTTGGCATGACGGGCGATGTAGGCCTGAATTGCCGCGACATCGGCATCCATGGCCTCGACCCGTTGCGGCAAACTTTCCAGATTTTCCAGGCCGGCAGGACGCTCGGGTTGCACGCCCAATGCCTCGCGGATGCTGTCCTCGAATTTGGCCGGCAAAGCCGTTTCCAGGCAAACCAGCGGGATCCCGGCTTCGCGGTGTTCCAGCCCGACTTTCAAACCATCGGCGGTGTGGGTGTCGAGCATCGTGCCGTACTTTTCCCAAGCCATGCGGATAGTCCGCATGCGGTCGGCATGGCTGCTGGAACCCGATTCGATGGCATAGGCCTTGATCTGATCGAACAACCCGCTCGGCTTCAGATCAAAACTGCCGCCGGCATCGACGGCTTTCCACAACTCAGCCACCTGCGCAGTGTTGCGCCCGGTCAAATCCGCGATGAAACGCTCGAAATTGGAGGCTTTCGATATGTCCATCGACGGACTGGAGGTATGCAAGGTCTGTGCAGCGGTGCGAGGACGATAAACACCGGTACGGAAGAACTCGTCGAGGACATCGTTCTCGTTGGTGGCGATGATCAGTTTTTGTACCGGCAGGCCCAGCATGTGCGCGATATGACCCGCGCAGACATTACCGAAATTACCCGACGGCACCGAAAAACTGACCTTCTGCGCGTTGTCGGTTGTAACTGCGAAATAGGCCTTGAAGTAGTAGATCACCTGAGCGGCAATCCGCCCCCAATTGATCGAATTGACCGCGCCGATACGGTATTTCGCTTTGAATTCAAGATCGTTGGACACGCTCTTGACCATGTCCTGGCAGTCGTCGAACACGCCGCGCACGGCGATATTGAAGATGTTGGCGTCTTGCAGGCTGTACATCTGCGCCTGTTGAAAGCGTGTCATGCCGGCGACCGGCGACAGCATGAACACGCGCACATTGTGCTTGCCGCGCATCGCGTATTCGGCGGCAGAACCCGTATCGCCCGAAGTGGCACCGAGGATATTGATGTCCTGCCCGGCCTGGTCGAGCGCGTACTCGAACAGGTTGCCGAGCAACTGCATGGCCATATCCTTGAACGCCAGGGTCGGGCCGTTGGACAGTTCCAGGATGAACAGACCGTCTTCCAGCTTGCGCACCGGCGTGATCTGGCTGAAATCGGAATCCTTGCGGCCGTGGCAATAGGCAGCCGTGGTGTAGGTCTTGTCGATCAGCGCCTTCAGATCGTCCACCGGGATATCGTCGGCCAGACGCGACAACACGGCAAAAGCCAGTTGCCGATAATCCATGTCGCGCATCGCGGTCAGATCGTCGGCGCTGAATTGCGGATAGGTTTCCGGCAGATACAGGCCGCCATCGGGGGCCAGACCGCCGAGCAGGATTTGCGAGAAGGTCAGAGCGGGTGCGTTGCCGCGAGTACTGAGATAACGCATGTCAGCCGTTCAATTCTTCGAGGCGGATACGGGTGACGTGGCCGGCGATGGTGGACAACGCTTCGATTTTCGCCATCGCCGCATTCACCGCTTTCTCTTTGGCGACGTGGGTCAGCAGCACGATGTCGGTCTGATCCTCACCCTCGGCCGGTTCCTTTTGCAGCATCGCGTCGATGGAGATGTCGAGATCGGCCAGGATGCGGGTGATGTCGGCCAGCACGCCGGGTTTGTCGGCGGCGCGCATGCGCAGGTAATAGGCGGTTTCGACTTCTTCGATCGGCAGGATCGGGAAGTCGGTCAGTTGATCCGGCTGGAATGCCAGATGCGGGACACGATGGTGCTTGTCGGCGGTATGCAGGCGGGTGACATCGACCAGATCGGCGATCACCGAGGAAGCGGTCGGCTCGGCACCGGCGCCCTTGCCGTAATACAGCGTCGCGCCGACGGCATCGCCCTGCACCAGCACGGCGTTCATGGCGCCTTCGACATTGGCAATCAGGCGTTTGGACGGGATCAGCGTCGGATGCACGCGCAGTTCGACGCCGTGTTCCTTACGCTTGGCGATGCCCAGCAGCTTGATGCGGTAGCCGAGTTGTTCGGCGTAGCGAATGTCCTTGGCCTGCAGTTTGGTGATGCCTTCGACATAGGCCTTGTCGAACTGCACCGGAATGCCGAACGCGATGGAAGCCATCAGGGTGGCTTTGTGCGCGGCATCGATGCCTTCGATATCGAAGGTGGGATCGGCTTCTGCGTAACCCAGCTTCTGCGCATCCTTCAGCGCGGCGTCGAAGGACAGACCTTTGTCGCGCATTTCGGACAGGATGAAATTGGTGGTGCCGTTGATGATGCCGGCGATCCACTGGATGCGGTTGGCGGACAAGCCTTCGCGCAGCGCCTTGATGATCGGGATGCCACCGGCCACCGCGGCCTCGAAAGCGACCATGACGCCTTTCTTTTGCGCAGCGGCGAAGATTTCGTTGCCATGAACGGCGAGCAGCGCCTTGTTGGCGGTCACTACATGTTTACCGTTTTCGATGGCCGCGAGCACCAGTTCGCGCGCCGTGGTATAGCCGCCGATCAGTTCGACAACGATATCGATATCTGGATCCTTGACCAGCGCGAAAGCGTCGTCGGTCAGTTTGACTTTGTCGCCGACCAGGCCACGGGCGAGTTCGAGATTGCGATCTGCCACGGCGGTAATGCGAATCGGACGGCCGGCACGACGCGTGATTTCTTCCTGATTGCGGTTCAGCACGGTCCAGGTGCCACTGCCGACGGTGCCGATGCCGAGCAGACCTACGTTGATTGGTTTCATTTCAGCAATCCATCTTTCTTGAACATGTCGCGCAAGCCGCGAATGGCCTGGCGCGTACGCATTTCGTTTTCGATCAGCGCGAAACGCACGTGGTCGTCACCGTAATCGCCGAATCCGACGCCTGGACTGACCGCGACCTTGGCATCGGCCAGCACCTTTTTCGAGAATTCGAGCGACTTCATGTGCGCATAGGGTTCTGGAATCGGTGTCCACAGGAACATGGTCGCCTTCGGCGCCTGCACGTGCCAGCCGACTTCGTTGAGGCCCTTGACCAGGGCATCGCGCCGTTTCTGGTACATCAGGCGAATGTCTTCGACGCAGTCCTGCGGACCCTCCAGCGCCGTGATGGCGGCGACCTGGATCGGCGTGAAGGTGCCGTAATCGTGATAGCTCTTGATCCGCGCCAGCGCCGCGCACAGTTTGGCGTTGCCGACCATGAAGCCGACGCGCCAGCCGGGCATGTTGTAGCTCTTCGACAGCGTGAAGAACTCCACCGCGACATCCTTGGCGCCCGGCACCTGCATGATTGAAGGCGCCTTGTAGCCGTCGAACACGATGTCGGCATAGGCGATGTCATGCACCACAAAGAAGCCATACTCCTTCGCCATCGCCACCACCTTCTCGAAGAATTCGAGTTCGACGCACTGCGTGGTGGGGTTGCTCGGGAAGTTGAGGATCAACATCTTCGGGCGCGGCCAGAAGTCCTTGATCGCCTTCTCCATTTCCTCGAAGAAGTTCACCCCCGGCACCATCGGCAGATGGCGGATGTCGGCGCCGGCGATAACCGGACCGTAAATATGGATCGGATAGCTGGGATTCGGCACCAGCACGATATCGCCGCGATCCAGCGTCGCCAGGGCCAGGTGGGCGATGCCCTCCTTCGAGCCGATCGTCGCGATAGCCTCTTTCTCCGGGTCGAAGTCCACGTCGTAGCGGGTCTTGTACCAGTTGCAGATCGCCTTGCGCAGACGCGGAATGCCCTTGGACACCGAGTATCGGTGGGTATCGCCGCGGCGAGCGGTCTCGATCATCTTTTCGACGATGTGCGGCGGCGTGGGCTGATCCGGATTGCCCATGCCGAAGTCGATAATGTCTTCGCCCCGCCGCCGGGCGGCCATTTTCAGTTCGCCGGTGATGTTGAAAACGTAAGGCGGCAGTCGTGTGATTCTAGGAAACTCGTCCATCGATTTGGGGCTTTGTAGAAAGGGGCTGGGTAAAGGCGGAGAATCTTACCCGAGTGCCCAATCCACGGGCAATCTGATACGCCGCGGCTGTACCGATACAGCCGCCGTTTCAGCGTTTTTTTCCACTGAATTTCCATCGCGCCGCCATGAAATTGCATTTATCCCGCAGCTCGAACTCTTTTCTGATTTCCGGCTACGGACCGGATCATTTCATGATCAACGGAGTGCGCCACGAATCCAGCCTGATCGTGCTACCCGACGAGATCGTTGGCGATTGGGCCAGGCATTTCGAGCAGCTTTCGGTACAACATTTCGATGCCTTGCTCATCCGCGCGCCGGAAATCATTCTATTGGGCAGCGGTACCAAACTGCGCTTCCCCTCCCCTGCCCTCTATGCCGGCCTGATCAAGGCGAACATCGGCATCGAAGTCATGGATACATCTGCGGCATGCCGTACCTACAACATTCTTGCCGCCGAAGGCCGTCGCGTCGCAGCGGCTTTGATCCTGGCAGATTGACTTCACTCGATGCGGGTTTGCCGCATCGCTTCCGGATCGCGGATGTACAGCGTGGTGCCGTCCACTTCGACGCAGCCGATATCGGTCAGCTTGTGCAGCAAGCGGGAAAAAGTTTCCGGCTTGACCCCGATGCGTGAGGCAATCACCTGCTTGGGGGCCTCCAGTTCGACCTTGTGGCGGCCGGTTTCGTCCGGATCGGAATGGTCGAGCAGATATTGCAGCAAGCGGTCGGCGCCTTTCATCAGGGTCAGCCGGTCGATCTCGTTGACCAGCTTGTGCATGCGCGCGCTCATCGCGGCAAGCAGGCGGAAACAGCGAGTCGCATCCCGTGCCAGCCATTCCTTGATACTGCGTCCGTCGAATGCGATCAGTCTGGCGTTGCTCTGAGCCGAAGCGTTGATCGGATAGCGGCTGCCCATGAACAGTACGGCTTCGGCAAAGAAATGATTCGGCCCGACCAGGTCGATCACTTTTTCATCGCCTTGCGGTGAAGCCCGGAACAAGCGGATGACGCCTTCCGCTACCCAGTAGAACGCTTCGGCTGGATCGCCCTGGCTGAACAGGTGCTGGCCCGGCGTCAGGGTCAGGCTAGTGGCGTGGGAAACGGCTTCCAGGTATTCATCGTCCTCCAGGCCGGAAAACAGATAAACGCGGCGCAATGCTTCGAGGTCGGTCTTTTGCAGAGGTGTATTCACAATGGGCAGGTCAGTGAGGCATGCGGGGTAATTTCGCCAAAGCGGCGGATGGCGAAGAAATCGGCCACATCCTTGTCAGGCTGCCGGGTGTCGGGTTGCATCACGGCAAGCAAATGCGCGATACCGAATTGACGGGCGGAACGCAGCACCGGCAGACTGTCATCGACCAATAACGTACGGGCGGGATCGAACGGCTCGCGGCGCTGCAAGGCCGCCCAGAATGCGGGGTCTTCCTTGGCAATGCCGTATTCGTGCGAGACGTGCATGGCATCGAAATGCACGGCCAGGCCGGTGCGGTCCATTTTCAGATTGAGACTCTTGCGGTGGGCGTTGGTGACCAGCACGACACGTTTACCGGCCGTCTTCAGGGCAACCAGAAATTCGCTCACATCGGGATGTATCGCGATCAGGTGAGACAGTTCCTGTTTCAGCTGCGCGATGTCGAGTTCGAGTTGTTGCGTCCAGTAATCCACGCAATACCAATCCAGCGTGCCGGCTTTCGCGTTGTAGCGCCGGAAACACTCGGCATGTGCCTCGGCATGCGGCAGTCCATGTTGTTCGGCAAATTTTTCCGGCACATAGACCTGCCAGAAATGATTGTCGAAGTGCAGATCGAGCAGCGTCCCGTCCATATCGAGCAATACCGTATCGATGCCATTCCAGTCCAACGCGGGCTTCAAATCAAACCCTCCTTCGACATCCCGGTTCTACGCAGGATACGGCGCAAGGTCTGCAGGGCTTCGAGCTGAATCTGGCGCACCCGCTCGCGGGTCACGCCCAGATGGGTGGCCAGCTCTTCCAGTGTGGCGACGTCCTCGTCGTTGAATCCGAAGCGACGTTCGATCACCCAGCGGTGTTTATCGCTGAGCTCAGCCAGCCAGGTCTGCACATGCTGTTCGAGCTCGGCCATCTGCAACATCTCTTCAGGCCGTTCGGAACGCTCGTCGGCAATCGCCTCGCCGATCGACAGGGTGGGGTCGATATCGAGCGGCGCATCCAGCGAGGCGACGCGGTCGTTCAAGGATAACAAGCGCCGCACATCTTCCACCGGCTTGCCGGTCAGGTGGGCGATCTCCTCCGGACCGGCATCCGGCACGCCATGCGTCTCCAGATGGCGCTGTGCACGCAGAAAAATATTCAGTTCCTTGATGACGTGCACCGGCAAACGAATGGTGCGGGACTGATTCATGATCGCCCGTTCGATGTTCTGGCGGATCCACCAGGTGGCATAGGTGGAAAAGCGGAAGCCGCGTTCCGGCTCGAATTTGTCGAGCGCATGCATCAGGCCGAGATTGCCTTCCTCGATCAGGTCGAGCAGGGAAAGGCCGCGATTCAGGTAATGCTTGGCAATGTTCACCACCAGACGCAGGTTGTGCTCGATCATTTTCTGGCGCGCTTCGAAATCGCCCTGGCGCACACGGAAGGCGAGCGCCCGCTCTTCCGGCTGAGTCAGCAAGCCCTCGCGACCGATCTCGTTGAGATAGAGCTGGGTGACATCGGGGATTTCGTCATAGTCCTGCTCGATATCCGCACGCGGGGTTTCCGGAACGATCTCGTGTTCGATATCGACAGGCGGATCCGATTCAGGGTCCGCAGAGTCTAGAAATGTCTCATCCTGCATCCTCGCCCTCAACTCTGTTTCGGCAAGTAATTGAGCGGATCCACGGGCTTGCCATACTCGCGAATCTCGAAATGCAATTTAACCCTGTCGGTATCCGTATCGCCCATTTCTGCGACGGGCTGTCCGCGTGCCACATTCTGACCTTCGGCAACCAGGATACGTTCATTGTGGGCGTAAGCAGAAAGCAGCGTCTTGCTGTGGCGGATGATGATGAGTTTTCCATAGCCCCGCAACCCGGAGCCCGCATAGACCACCCTACCGTTCGCCGCAGCCTGCACCTTATGTCCGCGTACGCCACCGATATCGATTCCCTTGCTGAGCATATCGCCGAAGCGCGCCAGCAAGGTGCCGCGGCTAGGCCAGATCCAGGACTCCGGCGCGACATCGTCGCCCGGCTCGGCAGGCAATACAGGCTCTGGTTTGATGACGCGCGTGACGATGGTAGGCGCATTGGGCACCGGCGCAGTCGTAACCACCGGTTTCGGTGCGCTCAACTTCAATAGATCGCCGCTTCGAATATGCGCCGGATCCGGTAGTTCGTTCCAGGCCGCCAGATCGCGGTAGTCGAGGCCAAGCTCGAACGCGATCTTGAATAAGGTATCGCCATTCAAGATACGGTAGTGACCTGCCGGGGCCGGCGGCAGCGGCTTTTTGCCATAGCTCGAATCGCGCACCGGGGCAGGATGCCGCGTGCCGGCGCAACCCGAAAACAAGAGCGGCGCAAGCAAGAGAAACAGCACAGCGAGGCGGGTCAACTTACTCCTGAGAGCAAAGGCACGAATTTCACCGCCTCCAGATCCCGCTCCCGGAAGCCGCCTTCCGGTTCCGCCTCGATCACGATCAGCCGCTGCGCTTCACCCGCTCCAACCGGGGCGACCAGACGCCCGCCCGGCTTGAGCTGCAGCTTCAACTCTTCGGGGATATAAGGCATGGCGGCAGCCACGACGATGGCATCGAACGGCGCCGCGGCACGGTAGCCGAAACTGCCATCGACGTTCTTGATCAGCACGTTGTTGATGCGCAGTTCGCGCAACGTGACGCGCGCCCGCCCGACCAGCTTGGCAATGCGTTCCAAGCTGAGCACCTCTTTCGCCAACTTGGACAGCACCGCCGCCTGGTAACCGCAGCCGCCGCCGATTTCCAGCACCCGTTCCAGCATCTGGCCGCGGCAGGCCAACTCACAACTGCGCGCAACGATATACGGACTTGAAATGGTCTGGCCCTGGCCGATGGGCAGCGGCGTATCGTCGTAGGCGCGCTGCTGGATGCTTTCTTCCAGGAAAGGATGGCGCGGCACCGCGTTCATCGCGGCCAGTACCAGTGGATCCTTGATGCCCTGCTCTTTCAATCGCTCCAGCATGCGTGCCCGCGCGCGCTGCGAAGTCATGCCGATGCCGCTCACGCTCATCGAGACAGCCAATCTTCGACCAGTCCCATTTGCACGTAACGCGTCAGGTCGAGTTGCAACGGTGTGATGGAAACCTTGCCCTGCGCCACGGCATAGAAATCCGTGCCCGGTCCGGCATCCTGAGCAGCTCCCGCCGCACCGACCCAATACATGGTCTGATTGCGCGGATTCACCGTTTTAACCGTGTCCTGCGCCTTATGTCGGCGCCCCAGCCGGGTCACTTCCACGCCCTTGATGGCTTCCGGCAAGACATCCGGCACATTCACGTTGAGCAACACATGCTCTGCAAACGGCTGCGCGGCAAAACGCTGCACCAAGCCGGCGACGAAATCCGCGGCAGTCTGAAAATTCTCCGACTGGATATTGGCCAGGGACACGGCAAGCGACGGTATGCCGAGCAGAAATCCTTCTGTTGCAGCCGCGACCGTGCCGGAATAAACGGTATCGTCGCCCATGTTGGCGCCATGGTTGATCCCGGAAATCACCATATCGGGCAAGCTGGGCAGCAAGCCGGTCACGGCGAGATGCACACAGTCTGTCGGTGTGCCGTTGACGTAATGGAAGCCGCCCGGGGTCTGGCGCACCATCAACGGCCGATCCAGCGTCAGCGAATTGCTGGCGCCGCTACGGTCTCGCTCAGGCGCCACCACGGTCACGCCGTGTCCATGCCGGGAAAGTGTTGCAGCGAGGACGGCCAGTCCAGGTGCAAAGTAGCCGTCGTCATTGCTGAGCAGTATCTGCATTCGCCGCGGTAGAGGAGTAAGGGGTAGAAATGGGGTCGGGACGGAAAAAAACGGAATCCGAAGTATCCGATGCAGACGGTTCGGAGGTCGGGCGGCAAATATACCACCCCGCCAGAACGCTGGGGAAACGCTGATTAAAACCAGCTCCGTCATTCCGGCGCAGGCCGGAATCCAGTGGAATCCACCACCTGGACCCCGGCCTGTGCCGGGGTGACGAATCAATCGCCGTTTCCCTACATTGAGCCGCGATCACAAGTTCAAACTCTCCACCCAGTATTCGTAACCTACGTCTTCGCTGCTGTTCTGGCCGCTGCTGAACGTCATCGAGGACAGGAACTTCTTGCCGGACAGATCGATGCCATATTCAGCGGCATGCAGATCGGGTTCGCCGAGCCTGACGGACACATCGCTGTTCGCGGCACTCATGCTGTAGCTTGCTTTGCTCATCAAAGCGCCCAGCGTATTCGGGCTGCTCACCTGCGCAGCGAATACGGCGTTCGATGCGGGCTGAAACAATGCGGCCGAGGTGTTCACCAGATCGATGAAATCATCCCCGGTGGCGTCGACCACCCCGCTCTGGCGCACCGCGGTGCCATGGTTGACCAGTTGCGTGTGCAACACGCCATCCTTCATCACCATGAAGCGCACGCTGCCGTCCGCTGCAACATCCTGGAACACGATGCCGCCGGGCACGTCGATGACGATCCGGTCGGCATCCACTGCCAGTACGGCGCCGCTCTGCCCTTCCGCCACGCCGAGGCCGCGCATGACGATTTCCGTGGCCCGGATGTCCAGCGCACCGCTGCCGTTGGCGTCGACGATGCGGCCGTTGACGCTTTGCAGGATGACCTGGTCGAAACTGCCCGAGGCGTGGTTCAGGCTGCCCAGGCTGATGTCGCCACCCGAGCGGATTTCGATCGAGCCGTTGTTCAAGGTCAGCGCTTCACCCGCTTGCATGCCGATGTCGCCGGCGACGCTGACCAGTTGCAGGGCGTCGAAGCTACTCAGCTTGGCGAGGTCGGCCGCCGTAAGGTTGAGCGCGCCGGCAACCGGGCCGCTGCCGAGATGGATGTCGTGGCTGTCCGTGACCGGTTTCAGCGTCAGCGTGCCGGCGCCCTGGATGGCGCCGTTCAACGTCAGGCTGTCCGCTTCGATGACGAAGGGAGCAGTCGGGTCGGGGT
>JASJPK010000028.1:0-20856 GCA_031426735.1 Hydrogenophilaceae bacterium
CCATGATCATGGGCCTCACCGGCCTGTCCCTGGCCTGGCACAAAGCGGAGGGCATCCTGAATCTGAGCATCGCGCCGAGCCCGTGGCTGCTGCTGCTCGCCACCGGCCTGTTCGGCTTGCTGGCGGCCTTGTATGCCGCCAAAGTCATCAAATATCGGATTGCCGCGAGCAAGGAATGGTCGCACCCGATCAAGATGAATTTCGTGCCGGCTGTCAGCATTTCGCTGATCCTGCTCTCCATCGCCTGGCTGCCGGTCAGCGCGTCCTATTCCAAACTGCTCTGGATTGCCGGCGTGGCGCTGCATCTGATGTTGACGCTGTATGTCATCACGCAATGGATGCACCACAGTAAATTCGAGATCGTGCACCTCAACCCGGCCTGGTTCATCCCCGTGGTCGGCAACATCCTGGTCCCCATCGCCGGCGTCGCGCATGCGCCGCTGGAAGTGTCCTGGTTCTTCTTCAGCATCGGCATCGTGTTCTGGCCTGTGCTGCTGACCATCATCCTGTACCGCGTCATTTTCCACGCCAGCCTGCCGGAACGTCTGATGCCGACGCTGTTCATCCTGATCGCGCCGCCGGCAGTCGGCTTTCTGTCCTACCTCAAACTGACCGGCGAAGTCGATGCGTTCGCGCAGGTGCTGTACCACTCGGCGTTGTTCTTCACGCTGCTGCTGTTCACGCAACTGCGCCACTTCACCAGCCTGAAATTCTTCCTGTCGTGGTGGGCGTATTCCTTCCCGCTCGCCGCCATCGCCATGGCCAGCCTGGTCATGTTCGAACGCAACGGCGGCATCTTCTTCCTGCGCCTGTCCGGCATCCTGCTCGGCATCGCCACGGTGGTCATCGCCGGTCTGCTGGTGCGCACCGCGCTGGCCGTGAAGCGGCGCGAAATCTGCGTGGATGAGTAAGCACTGGCGGAGCGCACCATAAGAAACCGGGCAAAAATGCCCGGTTTCTTATTTCCCGACCAACCTCCTTCTGGATGTTCTTGGCGCTATCGCTGACGTTGTCGCTGTCGCTGACCTGAATCAACAGCCTTGCTCTTCCGCCAGCGCCGGCAAGGCCATCGCGCCAATGAACCAGGTCTGACTCAGCGCTGGGCGTGGTTGGCCGGTACCGGCAGGTTTTTCGGCACGAATTCGAAATACGGCGTCGTCACCTTCTCGCCCGGCCCCAGTGCAACCGGGGTCGCTTCGCCGGCCGGGCCGAGAGAACGCACAAACCGGTACAGGGCGATCAGATCCGGCGTGCTCATCGCACTCAAGTTGAACCAGGGCATGGGCGGGCGCATCGGTTGGCGGGCGCGCGTCAGCCATTCAGCCTCGCTCATGCCCCCCAAGGCAAGACGCAGATTGGTCGGGTAAGTGGTGCCCCAGGGCCCCTGAAAGCCGACTGCGCTGCCGGTGAACCATTGATCGAGCGGCACCTTGCCGTCGGCTTGCATGTAGCCAGGCGTGTGGCAATCGTTGCAGCCGCTGATGCGGGCCAGGTATTTGCCGCGCTCGATGATGCGCGTGTCGCTGGCGGAACTTGCGGCACCGGCGGTTTGCGCGAGAAGCGTGAGGGACAGGGCGACGAAAGAGAGATGACGGATATTCATGGTGGACAACCTCCTTGGATGTATGAGCAGAACCTGCGATACCAAGGTTAGGCGGCAGTCCGGCGGCGTGTTGCTAAGTGTTTCCTATGTAAATGCTAAAAATTTGTTAAGCGCGTGACCCGTGGTTGAACTTGTAGAATCCGCCCATCTTCAGCGCTGCTGCTGGATATTGCCCCTCATGCCACGGACGCCGATCGACCCGCCTTTGCTGGACGCCGCTCAGGCCGCTTTTCTTGGCGGCCCGGTAGCGATCAACGTGGCGTCACACGACGCCGGCCAGGTGCCCTCCATCACCCGGGCTTACGGCTGCCGCGTCTCCATTGACCGGCGCGAGGTGGTGGTGTTCTTGTCCAAACCGCATGCGGCGGCCATCCTGCGCGACCTGGCGGCGGGTGCGCCGATTGCCGTGGTATTCAGTCGGCCGTTGACCCACGAGACGCTGCAACTGAAGGGCGCCATCGGACGCATCCAGGCTTTGGCGCCCGGCGACCGCGAGATCATGCTGGTCAGCGGCGCGGCGTTCAGCGCGGAAATCATCGCTCTGGGCTACTCGGAGCACTTCTCGCTTGCGCTGATGGCGCCGGCTGGCGACGACGCAGTCGGGGTCGCTTTCACGCCCGACGCCGTGTTCGAGCAGACCCCCGGACCCAAGGCCGGCATGCGCCTGGAGCCGAAGCCATGACGCCCAGCCTGCGTTCGCTGCGGCGCTGCTTCGAGGGCGCGGTACCCGCCTCCATCGCCACCTGCGCGGTGGATGGCATGCCGAACGTCGCCAAGTTGTCGCATGTGCATTTCATCGACGACGCGCATGTCGCCCTGTCCTACCAGTTCTTCAACAAGACCCGCGACAACATCCTGCACAACCGGCGCGCCACGCTGGAAGTGCTGGACCCGGTCTCCGCCGCCCAATACACGCTGTGGCTGGAATATCTGCGCACCGAAACCGAAGGCGCGATGTTCGAGAACATGAAGGCCAGACTGGCCGCCATCGCCTCGCATACCGGCATGAGCAAGGTGTTTCGCCTGCTCGGCAGCGATGTCTACCGCGTGCTGCGCATTGAAGCGGCACCCGGCGATCCCGCGCTGGACACTTCGCCACGCGCGGAACTGCTGTCCGGCCTGCGCGCTACTGTGGGTGAACTCGCCGGTTGTAGCGACCTCGCCCATCTGCTCGAAGTGGCGCTGGCCGGCCTGGATCGGCATTGGGAGATCCGCCATGCCATGCTGCTGATGCTCGACCCGGACGGTAGGCGGCTGTACACCGTCGCCAGCCGCGGCTATGCGGAATCCGGCGTGGGCTCCGAGGTGCGCCTGGGCGAAGGCATCGTCGGCGTCGCCGCCAGTGCTCGCACACCGATCCGCATCGGCTACGCGGTACAGGAATACCGCTACAGCCAGGCAGCCCGGCAGGGTTTCGCCGCCAGCGCCAATGGCGAAGCGCTGGAAACAATGATTCCGTTCCCGGGACTGGCGGAAGCCGGCAGCCAGTTGGCGGTGCCGCTGCTTCTGGCCGGAAATCTGCTGGGCGTGCTGTATGTGGAAAGTACGCAGGAGCAGCGCTTCACCTATGAAGATGAAGATGCCATGGTGGTGCTGGCCAGTCAGTTGGCTCTATACATCGAATGCCTGTCGCGCAATTCCGAACACCCCGCCGAAGCATCCGCATCGGCCATCGCCGCGCCGCCCGCACATGCGCAAGGCGCACCGGTGCAGATTCGCCATTTCGCCGCAGACCACAGCGTCTTTGTCGACAACGCCTATCTGATCAAGGGCGTCGCCGGCGCCATCGTCTGGAAATTGCTGCGCGAATACTCTGAAGCCAACCGCACCGAGTTCACCAATCGCGAGTTGCGCCTCGATGCCTCGCTCAAGCTGCCGGACATCACCGACAACCTGGATGCCCGCTTGATCCTGCTGCAACGTCGACTGTCGGAACGCTGCCCATGCCTGGGCATCGAAAAGACCGGCCGCGGCCGCTTCCGCCTGAATGTCGGTCGACCCTTGCGGCTCAGCGAGGCGGCGGGCGCCTCAGGGGGCCAGTGATGACATCCGGATTCCGGTTGCGCAATCCAACGCGCGCCGAAAAGCTGCCTTGATTCTCAGCCGACACCAAGCCGGAGAAGCTCGGGTCGGTGTCAGCTGCAGCAGGCAGATTTCTCTTGCAAGCTGATCAATACCGCTTGTAGGGCAGGAACTTGCCGTTCAGCACGATGTTGACGCGGTCGCCTTTGGGGTCTTCGACGCGCTGGATGTCCATCGAGAAATCGATGGCGCTCATGATGCCGTCGCCGAATTCCTCATGGATCAGCGACTTGATCGTGGTGCCGTAGACCTGGATCAGTTCGTAGAAACGGTAGATCAGCGGATCGGTCGGCACGGCGCTGGGCAGCGAACCCTTGTACGGCACGACCTGCAATTGCACGACGGCCGCTTCCGGCAAGTCGAGCAGTTTGCCGATGGCGGACGCTTCCTCGGCGCTGAAGGTCATCTGGCCCATGCAGCCGGCGGTGGTCCATTCCTTGCTCTGGCCGACGGCTTGGGCGATGTCTTCCCACTTGATGCCCTTGGCGAGTTTCTGGGTGATGATCAGTTCGGTGACTTCGTTGCGGTTCATGCTGTTTCTCCTTGGTTGATGAATTCAGGCGGCCACCGGCATGGCCGGTTGATGCAGATGCCGCACGCGCGCGTCCTCGTCGGGCATCTCGGCGATATCGGGTTCCAGCCCGGGCCGCACCTGCGGCGGATGCAGCGGGTCGTAACCGGCCGGCACGTTGCTGGCGAACTCCTTGGAACGGGTCACCAGGAAATCGACCAGATGGTTGCGGATGCGGTAGTAGTGCGGGTGCTTGTGGATGTCGTGGCGACTGCGCTCGCGCGGCAGCGTGTTGACCACGATCTCGGCGATCTTGGCATGCGGGCCGTTGGTCATCAGCACGATCTTGTCGGCGAGCAGAATCGCTTCGTCGACGTCATGCGTGATCATGAACACGGTCTGGTGCGTTTCCGCGCAGATGTTGACCAGCTCGTCCTGAATCACGCCACGGGTCAGCGCATCGAGCGCGCCGAACGGCTCATCCATCAGCAGCATCTTGGGCTGGATCGCGAAGGCGCGGGCGATGCCGACGCGCTGCTTCATGCCGCCGGACAGTTCGGCCGGTTTCTTGTCCTCGGCGCCGGTCAGGTGCACCAGGTCGATGTACTTCTGCGCATGCGCCTTGAGCTTGTCGCGGCTCCAGTCCGGCCAGCGCGATTTCACGGCGAACACGATGTTCTGCATCACCGTCAGCCAGGGCATCAGCGCGTGGCTCTGGAACACCACGCCGCGATCCAGACTGGGGCCGGAGACTTCGCGGCTGTCCATGATCACGCTGCCGCCGCTGGCTTCGTCGAGGCCGGCCAGCACATTGAGAATGGTCGACTTGCCGCAGCCGGAGTGGCCGATGATGCAGACGAACTCGCCCCTGGCCAGTTGAAAGTGGATGTTCTCGAACACCGTCAGCGGCTCGCCGCCGCGCATCGACGGGAACACCTTGGCGAGGGATTCGATCTTGAGGAATGCGTTTTCCATGATGTTCTCCGATCACTCGCGATACGCCACCAGCCGGGAAACCCAGCCGAACATCAGGTCGAGCACCATGCCGACGACGCCGATGGACAGGATCGCGAAGATCACATTGTTCAAAGACAGGTTGTTCCACTCGTTCCAGACGAAGTAGCCGATACCGGTGCCACCGACCAGCATTTCAGCCGCAACGATGACCAGCCAGGCGATGCCCATCGAGATGCGCATGCCGGTCAGGATGGTCGGCGCGGCGGCCGGCAGGATCACCTGGAACGCCTTGCGCAGCGGACTGACTTCCAGCGTCAGCGCGACGTTGAGCCATTCCCGCTTGACCGAGGCGACACCGTGCGCGGTATTGATCAGCATCGGCCACAGCGAGCAGATGAAGATCACGAAGATCGCGGACAGCGACGAGTCCTTGATCGTGTACAGCGCCAGCGGCATCCAGGCCAGCGGCGAGATCGGCTTCATGACCTGAATGAAGGGATCGAGCGCACCGCGCATCACCGGCGACATGCCGATCACGAAACCGAGCGGTATCGCCACCAGCGCGGCCAGGAAGAAGCCGGCCAGCACCCGCGCCAGCGAGAAGCCGATCTGGATGCCGATGCCCTTGTCGTTCGGCCCGTTGTCATAGAACGGATCGGACAGCTTCTCGAACACCGTCACCGCGATATCGGCCGGCCCGGGCAGGCCGGCCTTGGGCGCGGCGCCGCCCATCATCGCGGCATACTCGTCGCTCATGCCCTGGGTCGAGGTCGCCTGCGGCAGCGCGGCGACATGCCAGACCAGCAGCACTACCACCAGGAGCAGCAGCGACACCACCGAGGAACGCATCCATAGCGACTTGAGCATGATTTACCCCTTCTTGATCTTGAACGACTTCAGGTAGGCATCCGGCTTCGACGGATCGAATTCCTTGCCCATGATCACGTGCTTGGCATAGTTCGAGGCCGGCTCCTTGAAGCCCAGTTCGGCCATGCGTTTGCGCGCGTCGGTGGCGAGGAACACGCTCTCGGCGATCTGCTTGTAGTTCACGTCGCCCTTGATGTAGCCCCAGCGTTTCAACTGGGTCAGCATCCAGACCGCCATCGATTGCCACGGGAAGGGATCGAAATCGACCCGGTCCGGCACGTTCTTGATGTTGCCGAGGCCGTCGGCATAGCGCCCGGTCATCACCTGTTCCAGCACGATTTCCGGCTGGTTCAGATAGTTGGCCGGAGCGATGGCCTTGATGATCGCCGGCCGGTTCTCCGCCTTGTGGGCGTATTCGGTGGCCAGCGCGATGGCGCGGAACATCGCGGCGAAGGTGTTCGGGTTCTCCTTGGCGAAAGCTTCGGTGACGCCGAAGGCACAACACGGGTGGCCGTCCCAGATGTCGCGCGACAGGGTGTGGATGAAGCCTACGCCCTCGTACACCGCGCGCTGGTTGAACGGCTCCGGCCCGAGGAAGCCGTCGATGTTGCCGGCGCGCAGGTTGGCCACCATGTCCGGCGGCGGCATGATGCGCAGCTCGACGTCCTTGTCCGGATCGAGACCGTGCTCGGCAAGGAAGTAGCGCAGCAGCAGGTTGTGGATGGAGTAGTCGAACGGCAGCCCGAACTTCATGCCTTTCCAGGTCTTCGGGTCCATCTTGTCCTTGTGCTTGACGCTCAAGGTGATGGCCTGGCCGTTGATGTTCTCGATCGCGGCCACGTCGACCGGCGTCGCCTGCGAGCCCAGGCCCAGGCTCATCGCCAGCGGCATCGGCGACAGCATGTGGGACGCGTCGTATTCCTTGTTGATCACCTTGTCGCGCACCACCGCCCAGCCGGCGGTCTTCTGCAGCGTCACGTTGAGGCCCTGCTTGGCGTAGAAGCCCATCGGGCCGGCCATGATGATCGGCGTCGCGCAGGTGATCGGGATGAAGCCGATCTTCAGATCCTTCTTCTCCAGCGGGCCAGGTTCGGCCGCCAGCGCGGTGGCTGCGGACAGCGGGAAGAAGGTGGACAGCGCGGCAAAGGCGGTGCCGGCGCCGACCGCTTGCAGGAAGGCGCGGCGTTTTGCGTCCTCCGGAAAAACCGCCCGCATCAGCGTGGATTGCACCACCCGTTCCAGCACGGCTTCTTCGCCGCTGGGCGCGACTTCCTTGTCGTGCTCGGCCTGGCTGGCGTGATGGCCGCAGGTGCAGCCACCGCGGTTCAGTCTGATCTTGGCGTTGAAGGGATTATCGAAGCCGGACATTTTGTTACTCCTCTCGAACAGGGTTCAGGTGTTCGATCAAGAGCAGCAATCATGCCAACTCGATAAATTGTTCAATCAATTGTCAACAAACACCCCCAACCCATGCCTGAACGGCGGCCTGGTATTGGCGCGAAAAACAAAGCCAAGCTGCGGGTTGACAATGTTTTGCCTTAAGGCGGTGCACCAACAACCGAATCAATGCACCAATACGGAACAAAGTGCGTGAGGAAATCAGCCGAAGAAACGTGCCAGCACTCCCAAGGTGCAGACAATCAGCCCCAGCGTCAGATTGATCGCAACGATTTGCCGAATCTCGTTCTGTGCCGACGCAGCAGCCGGAATGTCGCCGGCCGCCAGATTGGCGCGCAAGTCGGCATAAGGGCGCAAATACAGATAGGTAAACAAGGCCGCCATGATCCAGCCGACGATCATCATCGCCAGTACCGGATGCGAGCCGCGCCCGGCACCGAGGCCGGTCAAGCCATGGCCGGTCACCAGCAGCGTCACGACACAGACCCAGACCAACGGAAAGAAGCGCGAGAAGACGCGGTTCCACAACGCCAGGCGCAGCGGCGGCTCCAGCGCCATCGCACTCGGCCGTAGTGCCAGATGCGCGAACAACATGCCGCCGACCCAACCGATGGCAGCCAACAGATGCAGGACCAGGAACAAGGGAATCAGATAAGTCATGAAAATCTCCAGAAATAAATTTGACCGAACCATGCAGCAAGCCGGAAAGACAAGCAAGCGACACGCAAACTTGCCGCGCTGATTACATATTGATAACAATTTGTTATTCTGGCGGCGAATTCACCGCTGCGAGTACACCATGGAAGACATGCCACGTTTCACCCCGGAACGTCTGGTCGACGAAGAACTGCTGGTCGTGCGCGAAGCGGTCGCACTGCTCGGCAAAAGCCAGGACGAAGCGCATGTGGTGCGCGAAATCCTGCATCTACTGTCGGAGTTCCTCGGCCTCAACCGCGGCCGCGTCGTTTTGCCCGATCCGGAAACCGGCGAACTGCGCATCGTCCACGCCTACGGCCTGACCCAGGAAGAAATCGCGCGCGGCAAATACCTGCCCGGCGAAGGCATCACCGGCCGCGTCATGACCGGCGGCCAGACCGCCATCGTGCAGGACGTCGACGCCGAACCGCTGTTCCTGTTCCGCGCCGTCAAACGCGAAAACCTGCCGCAGGGCACCGTGTCCTACCTCGCCATGCCGCTGGAACAGGGCGGCCGGGTGATCGGTGTGCTCGGCGTGCATCGTCTGCGCGAACGGCCGCGGCCGCTGGCGCGTGACCAGCAACTGCTGAAGATCGCCGCCACCCTGATCACCCACGTCATCCTGCTCAACGAATTCATCCGCGAACGCACCGGCCGGCTGGAATCGGAAAATCGCGAACTGAAATGGGCGCTGACCAAGGATCTGTCGACTTACGGCTCGTTCGGCATCGTCGGCGAATCGCTGCAACTGCGCCGCGCGCTGAAACAGATCGAACAGGTCGCTCAGAGCGAAGCCACCGTCCTGCTGCTGGGCGAATCCGGCACCGGCAAGGAACTCTTTGCGCGCGCGCTGCACCTGTCCAGCCAGCGCCGCGACGCACCGTTCGTCAAGGTCAACTGCGGCGCGATTCCGGAGAACCTGGTCGAGTCGGAACTGTTCGGCTACGAGAAAGGCGCCTTCACCGGCGCCGTCGGCAGCCGCCCCGGCTACTTCGAACAAGCCGACACCGGCACGCTGTTCCTCGACGAAGTCGGCGATCTGCCGCTGGCGATGCAGGTCAAGTTGCTGCGCGTGTTGCAGGAACATTCCATCCAGCGCATCGGCGCGCGCAAGGAAGTGCCGGTCAATGTGCGCATCGTCGCCGCCACCAATCAGGACCTGCAATTGCTGGTCAGCCAGGGCAAATTCCGCCTCGACCTGTTCTACCGCCTCAACGTCATCCCGGTGCGCCTGCCGGCGCTGCGCGAACGCGCCGAGGACATCCGTCACCTGGTGCGCTATTACCTGAACCAGCTCGACCAGGGCTATCAGCGCAACGTCAACATCACGCCGGAAGCCATGCTGCGCCTGACCGACCATCCCTGGCCAGGCAACATCCGGCAACTGCGCAACGTGCTGGAACGCCTGATCCTTCTGGCCGAAGGGTCGACCATCGGCGAGCGGGAAGTCATGGCGGTATTGCAGGCAGAAACCCACAGCCAGATGCAAATGCAGGCGCCGCCGCAGGCCAGCTACGCCACCCCGCAAATTCCCGCCGCATTGCCGCAAATCGGCGCCAGCGTGCGCGCCTACCACCCAGTGCAGGAAAGTGACCGCAGCGCCATCGAAGCGGCGCTAGTCGAAACCAACGGCAACAAATCGCGCGCCGCGCAGAAACTCGGCCTGACCTTGCGCCAGTTCAATTACCGCATGCAGGTGATGGGGATCGAGACGGGGAAACGTTAAGAAAATAAAAAGGCTGCTTTCGCGTTAAGTAAGGATGACCAAGGCGCGGCTGCTTCTGTGGGTTCTCCCTCCTTTGCAAAGGGGGCTGGGGGGATTTCTCCACGGCTTGAGCAAAATCCACGGTCGGCAATTCCCCCCTAACCCCCCTTTTCAAAGGGGGGAACTGGCGCATCGATCACCGTGTAGGAGGCCCGCTTGCGGGCCGAACAACGCTCTTCGGCCCGCAAGCGGGCCTCCTACCAGAACAATGCGACTCTCACCAAAATGGTGAACGAAATCGAATACTCGAAGACCTGCCTTCAAGCCCCCCTGTCGAAGAAACGAATCGCGTTGCGCCCGCTTTGTTTCGCCTGGTACATCGCCATATCGGCCCACTTCAGGATGTCATCCTGACCGGCTTCTTGGTCAACGAACAGCGCCACCCCAATGCTCGCCGAGCAATGGTGTTCCACCACGGCCTGCGCACCCTCGGCGGTATTGCGCGCCAGTAAAAATGGCGCGGTGAGCGCGATGCGTACCTTTTCTGCGACGATGCGCGCCTGCGCGTAGGAAAGCTCCTTATCGACATCCAGTTCGCCGAGCATCACCACGAACTCATCGCCGCCGAAACGCGCGACGGTGTCCATACCGCGCACGCAGCGGCTGATGCGTTGCGCCACTTCGATCAGGAGCAGATCGCCCACCGCATGACCATACGTATCGTTGAGCGGCTTGAAATTATCCAGGTCAAGGAACATCACCGCGCCGTAGTGCCCGCTACGCTTGCTCGCGGTCATCGCCTGCCCCAGGCGGTCGGTCAGCAAGCGACGATTGGCCAGTTGCGTCAAGGTGTCG
Organism: Hydrogenophilaceae bacterium; assembly: GCA_031426735.1. Lineage (GTDB taxonomy): Bacteria > Pseudomonadota > Gammaproteobacteria > Burkholderiales > Thiobacillaceae > PFJX01. Next base: position 10,675 of record JASJPK010000028.1, read on the forward strand.
TAGAAGGCCAGATTGCGCACCTGTTCGTCGGCCTGCTTGCGCTCGGTGATATCGCGAAAATACCAGACGCGTCCGTAATACCGGCCGTCCGCACCCGTGGCGGGTGCGGAATAGCGTTCAATCACCCTGCCGTTCTTCAGTAGAATTTCTTCGTGGCTTTTCTCGCCTCGATGCTCGTACAGGTATTGAACGCGCGCTAAAAACGCTTCCGGCTTGGCCACCTGCTCGACAACCGAATTCAGCACGGGTTCATAGTCCTTCGTACTCAGCAACTGCGCCGGGACATGCCACAGCTCGATGAACTGCCGATTGTAGGAAATGATCTTCCCGTTCTCGTCGACCACCAGAATGGCATCGGGCGAAGTCTCCTGCTGGGTCTGCAGAATTGTGTTCTTGAACTTGACCTCTTCCTGCGCGCGCTTCTGCGCAGTGACGTCGCGCCAGAGACCAACGAGCAGGCGCTTGCCGGCAATACGCAGGATGTGCGCGTTGATCTCGACATCCAGGATGGCTCCGTTCTTGCAGCGATGGCGGTTCGAAAAATGGGCGCCCCCCTCTTCCTCGTTCCGCCGCACCATGTCTAACAATGCCGCGTGGTCCAGGTCGGCCTGCGTGTCTTCCAGGTGCATGCGCAATAACTCTTCGCGCGTATAACCCAACATGCGACAGACAGCGGGATTGATCTCGATAAATTGCAGGGTATCCGGATCGATCAGTTCGATGCCGCTGTCGGCCTGCTCGAAGACGGCGTGGAACAATGCCTCGCGCTCCTGAAGTTGCCGTTCCAGCCGTTTGCGCTCGGTGATGTCCTCGGTGATACCCATCAGTTTTTCGACCATGCCGTTCTTGTTCTTGATGGGAACAAAGCACGACTTGTAGATCTGTGCGTTAGGCCCGCTGGCCTGAAATTCGAAGTGGCTGGTTTCACCGGCATAGGCCATGGCAAGCAGTTCGCCGATACGCCCCCGGTCATCGTCGCCGACCGCGTCCAGATACCGGTATCCCTGCACCTCGCATTCGTTCTGCAACCCCAGCATGAGCAGGCCGGACCGGTTCATGGAAGTGATCCTGCCGTCCATGCCGATCTCGTGGATGCACATCGGAGAGTTTTCGACCAGCAGGCGATTGTGGTTTTCGCTTTCGCGCAAGGCCCGGGTGATTTTCTCGTTTTCCCGCAGCGCCGCTTCCACTTCCACCGTGCGACGGCGGACCTGTTGCTCGAGCATGATCGCGGTCTGGAACAGGTTGTAGTCGGACCCCTGGACGCTCGCGATGCGTTCGGCGCGATTCATCAACGCCTGCACAACCTTGTTGAGACGGACGATCTCCGCCCGCAATGCCTGCTCGCTCGTATCGGCCACCGGCGGCATTCGCTCAGGCATCGCGCGCGGCGCCGATGGCGACCCCCGTGAAGGTCTGGTTGACGTGGATGCCGCGGAACTGCTCGCCGTAGCTGCTGAAGCCCACGGTGTTGTTGCGTCGCAGGACCTCCGCGACACGTTCCTGCAGGCCGTTCTGCACGATTTCCTGGTTACGCAGGATGCAATCGCAGCCGAAGACGAATTGCGGCGGCCCGATCTCCGCGCTGATCTTGTCGAAGGTCTGCCGCAGGTCGTCCACCAGATCCAGGCTATGCGCCACTCTGAGCACCACACCCTCGTCAATGGCGCAGAAAAACTTCAGACCGCCATCGGGCGTCGCTTTCTGTATCGCGCGCACATAGTCCACGCCATCGATGACCACCACCAATGGCGACGCGGCGTAACACTGCGCATCGAGTTGATCCGTAGCGACACCGACCAGACGCGCGTACTCAGCCGCGGCCGGCAATCCATTGATTTCCTTGATCGTGCGATGCGCGGTATCGGCTTCAGTGACCACCAGGCGTTCGTTGCCGGAAACGAAGTGATGCGTCATGAACACGCTGAACGGCAAGGCGGTGCTGATCAGGATCAATACGGCGCTATCGGCATGAAAGCGACCGTCGTGGAAAATCAGGGTCTGCTCGAATTTGCGGTCGTCGCCCGCCGAACCGCCGCACAAAGGAATCTTGCCCAATGCGGCCTGCAAGGCATGCGCCACCGGTTCTTCGCGGATCGACAAGCCGTCGATCAGCAGCAACGCAAAGCTGTTCTCCTGCCCGGCTTGCGGGGCTTTGCTTTCCAGTTGTTGCAATAAGGTCTGCGTCAGATCACGGCCCCAGGCGCTGTCGAAATGGCTCAATCGATCCAGCGATCCGCTGACGGCCGTGCAACTGCCCGCCGGGAAACTGGCGCCCGCCAGGCTGTGCCGGCGATAACCGGCCGGCCCGATCTCTCCCGCCGTGGTGCAGCCCACCACCTGTATTCCGGGGAACAAGCGGTTCATTTCCGCGGCCAGCACATCGAGGTCATATTCACTGGAACTGAAAAAGACCACCAGCACGATGTCTGGCTGCACTACCGCCGCGTGAAATTCGCGCACAGCCTGGCGAGCATCCGTTTCACAGCTTTGCGCGACGCGAATGTTTTGAGCGTTCATACGATCACCCCTTTTGCCACTGATGCACTTTTGTAGCGGCGCAGGCTTGCGGGTACTGACATGCAACCCCGCGTGGGACGTGGACATATCCTACCGGCTTCACCGGCGGCTGGGCATCGGGCAATACCCGCAGGCGCTTAAACCTATTTTGCGCGGTTGCCGGTGTCGTAGGAGCGCCTTCCAAGGCGCGAAGTCCTGAACAATCGCGCCTTGGAAGGCGCTCCTACGCGTGGTGTCGCCCCCCCTCGAGCAGATTCAGCCGTCCCGCCGCCGCACCGCCGGCACGAACTCGCGCGGTTGCGCATCGCCGCTGACTTCCAGAATCCGCACCTTGACCGTCTTGCCCTTCACCTTGCCCTCGGCCAGTCGGCGCTGGGCTTCGTGCGCGATGCGACGATCCACCGCGACGTAGGTCGTGGTTTCGGTGACGGTGATCTTGCCGACCTGGGCGCTGGTGAAACCGGCCTCGCCGGTCAGCGCGCCGAGCACGTCGCCGGGGCGGATTTTCTCCTTGCGGCCGCCGAGGATCTGCAGCGTCGCCATCGGCGGCAGCAACGGTTTCTTGCTGGCCGGTTCCAGGTCGCTGAGCGGATGCCATTCCACTTCGGTGCCGACTTCCTTGGCGATGGCATCGACCCGTTTCATCTGGTTTTCGCTGGCCAGACTCAACGCCCAGCCGTCCTGATCGACGCGGCCGGTGCGGCCGATGCGGTGGATGTAGACCTCCGGGTCCGGCGTCACATCGACATTGATCACCGCTTCCAGCTTGTCGATATCGAGGCCGCGCGCGGCGACGTCGGTCGCCACCAGCACCGAACAACTGCGGTTGGCGAACTGGATCAACACCTGATCGCGTTCGCGCTGTTCCAGCTCGCCATGTAACGCCAAGGCGTAGAACCCCTGCGCGCGCAGCACCTGCAACAAATCGCGGCATTGCTGGCGAGTGTTGCAGAAGGCCAGCGAGCTGACCGGGCGATAGTGATTCAGCAGCAGTGCCACCGCTTGCAGGCGTTCGTCCTTGTTGACCTGATAAAAGCGCTGGCGAATCTTGTCGCCGGCATGCAGTTCGGTCAGCTTCACTTCCTGCGGCTGGCGCATGAAGCGTTTGCTCAACTCGCCGATTTCCTCAGGGAAGGTCGCGGAGAACAGCAGCGTCTGACGTTTCTTCGGACACAGTTTGGCGATGGCGGCGATCTCGCCGAAGAAGCCCATGTCCAGCATGCGGTCGGCCTCGTCGAGCACCAGCGTATTGAGCCCGTCCAGGTTCAGGCTGCCACGTTGCAGGTGATCCATGATGCGGCCGGGCGTGCCGACGACGACATGGGCGCCATGCTCCAGGCTGGCCATTTGCGGGCGCATGGTGGAGCCGCCGACCAACGACAGAATCTTGATGTTGTCCTCGCTGCGCGCCAGGCGGCGCAGTTCCTGGGTGACCTGATCGGCCAGCTCGCGCGTCGGGCACAACACCATGGCCTGCACGGCGAAACGACGCACATTCAGATTGGCCAGCAAAGGCAAGCCGAACGCCGCAGTCTTGCCGCTGCCAGTCTTGGCCTGCGCAATCAGGTCGTGCCCGGCCAGCGAAATCGGCAGGCTGGCGGCCTGGATCGGCGTCATGTTGAGGTAGCCGAGCTGGCGCAGATTGGCCAGTATGGCGGGCGCCAGCGGCAGTTGGTCGAAGGATGCGCCGGCGGATATGGCATCGGCGGGCGCGGAAACGGTGTTGGGCGGGGTGTGATCGGTCATGCCGGATTATAGCGGCGGGGAGCCGCTTGATCGCTCGGAAAGACCGCCAACTTATTGATTTTATTCATGGCATGCGGCACGGCTGTCGACTTTCCCAGAACCCGAAAGCAGCCGGACAGCACGCCCTGCTCCAATCGCGCAGACATTAATTCCATTTTGTTAACTATTTGGAATCATTCGTCACAGCACAAACTTGACAATCTCTCAAAACAAACACATTAAGCATAATAAACAATTAGTTACAAACAATATAACAATCTGGCACGGGCATTGCTATTGGTAACTCAACCCTGACGGGCCAAGCAAACGAATTGAATGCAACCCGATCCCTTTGAGGAGTGAATGATGACCGAAGCTACTGTACTGAATGCCAACACCGTTCTGGAACCCATCGACGCCGTCGGCCTGGCCAACCTGGCCAGCAAAGGCAAGGCCAACCCGACCAACGTGGTCACGCTGAAAGCGAAGACCGTGTGCGAAAGCAAGTTCCGCAACCTGACCTATGTGCGCACGCTGGAGGCGCACGTCATCGACGAGCCGCCGCACCTGCTCGGCGACGACACCGCGCCGAACCCGTCCGAAGCCGTACTGGCGACGCTGGGTTCCTGCCTGTCGGTCGGCCTGCATGCCAATGCCGTCGCGCTCGGCATCAAGCTGTCCAAGATCGAACTGGAACTGGAAGGCGACATCAACGTCACCGCCGTCTGGGGTGTGGGCGATCTCGACCCGCTGAAGAAACTGGGCTTCACCGACGTGCGCGTGAAAGTTCACCTGGAAGGCGATGCCAGCGCGGAAGAACTGAAGAACCTGGTCGCCCATTCCAACGCCTGGTCGCCGGTCGCCAACACGCTGCGCAACCCGGTCAACCTGTCGGTCGAACTGGCCTGAACCACGCATCGTCACCCCGGCGCAGGCCGGGGTCCAGGCCGTAAATACCTGGATTCCGGCATTCGCCGGCATGACGACCCAACAGAATCAAACGTCATCTGGAGAACTGATATGAACACCGAAACCCGGGAGTCCACCTCCCAAATCATGAAATTCCCGGAAACCGGGGCGGTACTGCCCGGGTTGGCTGAACTGATCGCCACCGAACTGGCGCCCAAGGTCGTCGACATCGACGTGCATGCGCAATACCCGAAAGACTTCATGCACAAGCTGGGCGCCATCGGCGGTTTCGCCAGCATGACGCCGACCGAATTCGGCGGCAGCGGACGCGGCCTCAAGCATGCCATCCAGGTCATCGAGGAAGTCTCCAAGGAGTGCGTCTCTTCCGGCTTCCTGGTCTGGGCGCAGTACGCTTTTCAGTGGTATCTGGTGAACAGCACCAATCTGGCGCTGCAGTCAAAAATCCTGCCGCAGGTCGCATTCGGCGAAAAGCTGGGCGGCACCGGTCAGTCCAACTCGATGAAGTCCTGCTGCGGCATCGAAGAAGCGCGCCTGAAGGCGACCAAGGTCGAAGGCGGCTGGAAAATCAACGGCACGCTGCCGTGGGTGTCCAACATCGGCACCGATCACTACTTCCACATGGGCGCCACGGTGGAAGGCGAAACGGGATTGCTGATCGGCTTCGTGCCCGGCAACCATCCCGGCCTGACGCTGGTTCCCAGCCCGCACTTCGTCGGCATGGACGGCACCAACACCTTCGCCTGCCAGTTCCGCGATGCCTTCCTGCCGGAAGAACAAGTCGTCTGCCACGCCGGCGCCGAGTTCGCCGCGTTCCGCGACCGCACCAAATCCGCCTTCATCCTGTTGCAGATGGGCATGGGCCTCGGTTTGATCGACGCCTGCGCCGCGATGATGAAGCGTTCCAACAAGACGCACGCCCACGTCAACCGCTATCTCGACGATCAGGCGGAAGACATCGAAGCCGCCCTGTTGGAAGCCCGCGCCGCGACCTACGCACTGGCCGACCGCATCGACCGCGACGGCAGCGCGCCCTACGTCAAGGAAACGCTGGAACTGCGTCTGGCCGGCGGCGAACTGTCGCTGAAAGCCGCCAACGCCGCCATGCTGCACTTGGGCGCCAAGGGCTATCTGCTCAACAACGCCGCCCAGCGCCGCCTGCGCGAATCCTATTTCATCGCCATCGTCACGCCGGCCACCAAGCATCTGCGCAAGGAACTGGCCGAGATGGAACAAGCCCCCGCCTGCTGCGCGGCTTAAGGAGACATCGTGATTACATTTACCGTCTGCCTCGACGCCGACGCGGCCGCCGCGAAACTGACCGAAGCCGCGCAGGCCGTGCCGATGGGTGTGCTCGCGCACATGAACGGCCAGGCCAATTGCGCCAGGAAAGGCATCGAAGTCCCGGCCGATCAGATTCTGGAAATCTTCCGGCCGGATTTCGCGATCCGCGTCTGGAAGGCGCACAAGCCCGCCGGCATCGACATCCCGCTTCGCATCCACCTGTACGCTGCCGCAGGCAAAACCGTGGTCGCCTACCGCACCGCCCAGGAAGTCTTCGCGCAGTACGCCAAACCGGAACTGGATGCCATCGCGACGGATATCGACCCGATCTTCAAGCACATCCTGGCAGCGCTCGACCCGTTCAAGGAGAACTGACATGAACCAACTCGCCGAAGCGGAAGTCGCCATCGGCACCCGCAAATGGATCTGCCTGGTGTGCGATTACATCTACGACGAAGCGAAAGGCATCCCCGAAGAAGGCATCGCTCCCGGCACGCCGCTGGCCGAGATTCCCGACACCTGGGCCTGCCCGGACTGCGGCGTCACCAAGGCGGATTTCGAGCCTTACGAAGGGTAAAGCGGAGGGTTGCGCCGTGCGCACCCTACCGACTACTTCACCGTCACCAACATCGCATCGACCTGCTTGCCGTCCGCCGTGTGCAGGCTGATGCGATGCGCGCCGGGCGTGAGCGGCCAGAGCAGACTGCCGTCGGCGTCCAGCCAGGACGGGTCGGCGGGCTGGCCGTCGATCTGCCAGAGCAAGCCCGAGCCGTCGCCGGCGATGCCGAAGCGGACCTTCTGGCGGTCGCCGGGAATGTCCGGGTCGCGCGCCAGGACGGCGCCGTTGCCGGGGCCTTCGATGCGCGCCGCGCGGGATTCGCTGTGCGGCATGACGATCACGTCCTGCGCGGTGCCGGCCAGGAACAGTTCGCGCCGCTCCGGTTCGATGGCCGGTTCGAAGCGCACCAGGCGGCTTGCCACGCCGCGCGGCAGCTTCGGCGGATTGGCCGGGCGGCCGTCTTGCAGGCGGTTCATCACCGCTTGCCAGATCGGCGCGGCGCCGCTGATGCCGGAGACGTCGCGCATCGGCGTGCCGGAGGCGTTGCCGACCCAGACGCCGACCGTGTAGCGGTCGCTGTAGCCGAGGCACCAGTTGTCGCGCATGTCCTTGCTGGTGCCGGTCTTGACCGCCGCCCAGCCGATGCTTTCGAGCGGGCTGGACAGACCGAAGGTGAGGCCGCGCGCGGCTTTGTCGGCCAGGATGTCGCCGACGATGTAGGCGCTTTCCTTCGACATGACTCGTTTGCCTTTCGTTTTTCCGGCCGGCGCCGGCAGCCAGCCAACCGGACGCAGGACGCCGCCATTGGCCAGGCTGCGATAGGCGTTGGTCAGTTCCAGCAGCGTGGCTTCGCCGCCGCCCAAGGCCAGCGCATAGCCATAGAAATCGCTGTCGTGGCTGAGGCTGGCCAGGCCCATGTGCTTGAGGCCGGCATGGAAGCGCTCGACGCCGAGCAGCAGCAGCGTGCGCACCGCCGGCACGTTGAGCGAGGCGCCGAGGGCGCTGCGCGCACTGACCCAACCTTTGAAATCGCGTTCGTAGTTCTGCGGCACGTACTGGCCGAGCGGCGTGTCCAGCGCCAGCGGGCTGTCTTCCAGCGGCGAGGCGGCGGTGAGCAGGCGGCGTTCGATGGCGAGACCGTACAGGAACGGTTTCAGCGTCGAGCCGGGCAGGCGCGGCGCGGTGACGCCATCGACTTCGGCAGCCTGCGAGGTGGCGTCGCTGGAGCCGACCCAGGCGAGCACTTCGCCGGTCGAGTTGTCCAGCACCAGCACGGCGCCGTCCTCGACCTGGCGCTCGCGCAATTCGACCAGATGGCGCTTCAGGGTTTCCAGCACGAAGGCTTGCAGGTCGGCATCCAGACTGGTGCGCAGGCTCTGGCCGGGTGCCAGGTTCAGTCGCTGGGCCAGATGCGGCGCGAGTTGATGCTCCATCGCCAGATGTGGCCGCCGGATCAGGGCCGACAAGGTCCGGCTGGTCACCGCGCGGCAATCCGCCCGGCCGATCTGGTGCGCCACGCCGCAGGCCCGTTTGGCGACCCGTTCCGGCTTGGCGTTGGGACCGCGCAACAGCGCGGCGAGGATGCTGGCCTCGGCCCGGTCGAGTCCGGACGGATGCTTGCCGAACAGTCCCTTGGCGGCGGCGGCGATGCCGGCCAGTTCGCCGCGGAAGTTGGCCAGATTGAGGTAGGCCTCCAGGATCTGTTCCTTGCTCCAGCGTTTCTCTATTTCCCGCGCGGCGCCGATCTGGCGCCATTTCTGGTCCAGGCTGCGGCCGTCGGCGTCGCGATGCAGGCTCGGGTCGATCAGGCCGGCCAGTTGCATGGTCAGCGTCGAGGCGCCGCGCTGGCGCCGTTCGACCAGATTGGTCCAGATCGCGCCGACCATCGCCTTCCAGTCGACCCCGGCGTGGCTCATGAAGCGCTTGTCTTCCGACGCGATCAGCGCATCGATCATGGCCGGCGACAGATCGGCCAGACTCACCCAGGGCAGGCGCCGGCGTTCCTTGTCGACCCGCACGCTGTGCAGCAACTGACCGTGCCGATCGAGCATCCAGGCTTCCGAGGAGATATGCGCGGCGCGCACTTCGGCGAAGCCGGGTTGCGCGGCCTGGGCGAGTGGTGCCAGTAATAACAAGCACAGCAGCGCAGTGTGCGCCGCGCGCATCGAAATACGTTGTAGGTTACGCAGGGCGCACCCTGCATGTTGAAAGCCGATCAACCTGGAAACCTCAGTGGCATAAATTGCTCGAAAACTCGCGGTTTTCGTAGGAGCGCCTTCCAAGGCGCGATGGCCGGAACGATCGCGCCTTGGAAGGCGCTCCTACGACAATCCGCGATCACGGTTGCACGTCCATATCCGCCAGCGGCAATTCGCCGAACAGTTCCGGCGCGTACATCGCCTCGACCCTCGCGGTGGGCAGGTTGAAGCGGCCTTCGTTGTTCAGGCGCACGGTGTATTCGACCGTGAAGCGGCCCTTCGGCACGAAGCTGTAATAAGCGCGGAAGCTGTCGTGGGTGCGTTCCTCGTAGGCCGGCCAGACCCAACCTTCGCGTTTCTCGCCCTGCGCCAGCAAGGCGGAGTCGCCGCCGAGGCCGCTGCCGAGGATGCTGGCGCCAGACGGGATCGGGTCGAGCAGCGCGACCCAGCCCATGTCGGTCTGCGCATCCACGGTCAGCGTCACGCGCAGCACGTCGCCGCGATGCCAGACGCCCGGCTCGCGCTGCTCGACAGGCTTCACCGTGCGGCTGATGCGGTAGCCGGCATTGAGCGGTTGCTTGAGCGGAATCGCGGCCTGGCTGGACAGCGTCACCCAGGGCCGGCCCTGGCCCTGGTGGCTGACTTTCAGCATCTGCTGACCCGCCGGCCAGGGCAGCAGGCCGCTGCTGCCGGTGCTTTTGCTCCAGTCCTGCTTGTCGCTGTGTTCGCCCAGACCGGCTTGAGTGATGCCGTTGACCGGCGTTTTTTCCAGTTTTTCGGAAAAACGCTTGGTCGCCAGCACGCCCCAGGCGTTGGCCACCGTGGTGTTCCAGTAGCCATGCTTCTGGCGCGCCAGCGAACCGCGCATCAGCCGGCCCAGGTCGGCGGCTGACCAGCCTTCGTCGCCCAGCGCCGCCAGGATCATGCGGTTGGCATTGCTGTCGCCGTTGACCATCAGCCACCACCAGT
>JASJPK010000029.1:0-52023 GCA_031426735.1 Hydrogenophilaceae bacterium
TGCCGCCCGCGGTCTTCACCGTGATCGGCCCGAACACGCCGTCGGAGAGCGGTACGGTCAGCGTGGCGCGGCCGTTGACCGACTGTGCCAGGGCGTTGTCGTAGATCGAGTCGACCGATGGTCCGGTGGTCGTGCCCGCATCGGTAATAGTCTCCGCGCCGAGGCGGTATTCGCTGTTGTTGCCCTCGACGAAGCCGTAACCGTAAATTTGCACCGTCGCGCTCGAACCGTCGGAACTCACCGAGGTCACTTCCATGCTGTTGATGACCGGCAATATCTGCAACAGGAAGGTGCCGTCGGCGAAATCGGTACGGACATTGCCCACCATGGAATAGACCACGGTATCGTCGGTGACAGCGGTATAGGGCACTCGGAAATAGGCGATGCTGCGTGCGGCGTCCCAGCGCACGGCCGATACCGTGCTGGTGGATTTGGTGCCGTTGGCATCGATGACCTTGAAGTCGGCTTTCGCTGTGCTGGGGTCGAACGGCACGCTGATGCCGATTTCCTGGCCCGGGTTGGCGGAAGGCGCGGTGCTGATTTCGGCGGTGCCGCTGATGGCACGGACATCGCTGGCCGGGCGGATGTTGAAGTGGCGGACGATGTCGGCAGCCAAGACGTTGCCGGGGCGGTCGGCGATGATGGTGTGGTCGACGCGCAGTTCGTAATCGCCCGGAATCAGGTAGCCGCTGGGCAGGATGGTGACTGTTTGGCCTTGGGCGCGGAAGTCGATGCCGACGGGTACCGTTACGTCGTCCTGCGTGCCGAACACGCCATCGAGGCCGGCGCGTACCAGACTGATGCCAGTGGTGCTGATCCGGGTCGTGTCCAGCGGTTCGTCGAAACCGAGGTCGATCGATTTGACGAAGAACCGGCGTTCATTCTCGGCCACGCTGCTGCTGGCAAGTTGCGGCGCAAAGGTGTCCGGCACCACGGTCATGCTGACCAGATTGGACAAGGTGCTGTTGCCGCCGGTATCGGTGGCGCGCACCTGGATGTTGAGTACGCTGCCGCCCGATGCAATGGTGGGTACTTGGGCGAACAGTTCGAACGGGAAGGAGACATCATTGGAAACGACGCTGCCGTTGACCAGAAGCTCGACGTTGCGCACCTGGACATCGTCACTAATGGAAGGAATCACGCGAACCGAGCGGCCTTCAAGCACTTGCACGCCCGCCGTGTTGGGGTCGGCGTCGATACCGTCAACGCTGATGGAAACCGTGGGCGGCACACCCTGTGTGTCGAAGGCGACGTAATTGACGATCTGCAGACCGGCGCTGCCATCGGCCACGAAGGCGATGCCATTGGCCAAGGCCAGCCCCTTCGGTACCTCAGGCAATGCGATGCGGGTGATGAAGGCTGCGGTGTCCGTCGGATCGCTCACGCCCACCACATCCAGCGCGCGATAACCGCCGAATACGAAGCCGCTGCTGCCCACGGTGACGCCGAGGCCCGAGCCGTTCAACGCCATTGCGGTACCGGCGATGGCGTTGTCATCGACGCTGGACAAGAGGACGAGATTGTCGGGATCGGCAACATCGACTGTCAGATAGCCGCCGGTGCCGCCATTGCCCGCAGCAACATAGGCCACGCCGTTGCCGACGAACAGGTTGCCATTGCCGTCAGGCAGGGCAAGGCTGTCGCGCAGCGTCATGGCGTCGCCGGACAGAGTGATGGCACGCAGGTTGCGCAGGGCATCGCTGACGTAAAGGGTGTCCCCCTCGAAGACGAGGTCACTCAGGACGCCGCCACCGACTGTGCCAAGGTCGAGGGTCTGACGAATTTCTCCGGAATTCAGATCCACGGTGACGATGCTGTCGCCGACGGTGACATATGCAATGCCGTCGCGCAGTTCCACACGATCGGCCGCGCCGTCGAATGCGACGGTCTGCTCGAGAACCGGCGCTGTCGGGTTGGACACGTCGACGATGTGCAGACCGGCTTCGCTGCCGGCGACCACGGCGATGCCGCGTGTGACATCGACCGCCACATCGGTATTGGTGCCGGACAGGTTGAGTTCGGCCAGCAGATCCGGACTACTGATTTGCGAGACGTTTACCAGCGCCAGACCATGGCTGCCGGTGGCGAGATAGGCGGTGAGTTGCGTCGGATCGGCCAAGTCGGCAGCGACCGCGACGGCTTCCGCACTGCCTTGCAGGTTGGTTGCGGCGACGACTCCGACCGGGATGCCAAGACCGCCGAGCGGGTCCAGACCTTGTTGAATCTCGGTGAAATCGTCGAGGCCGTCATGGTCGGTATCGCGTCCATTGGCGTTGCTGCCGATGGCGAATTCGATGTCGTCCGGGAGACCGTCGCCGTCGCTATCGGGCGCAGTGCTCGCATTGAATGCCAATGAACGCGTCAATGCCGTGGTCAACCCGGACGCTTCGGTGGTGCCGTAACCATGGGCAATCAGGCCGGTCTGCGGGTCAAACGCCGCCAGGTGGTACTGCGCACTTGCCGGCAGGAACATCTCATAGTGGCCGCTGTCGTCGGTATGCACGCGAAGCGTTGCATTGCTGTCCAGTTCAGGGAATTCAACCGCCAGGTAATCGTTGCCCCACTGGATCGCACGATTGACATAACCGGTACCGACCAGACTGACCTGCAGGACCGGTCGAGTCGGGTCGGAAGTCGTGATTTCCACTTGTGCTGAGAGCAGACCCGTTTCCGTGGGCGTGAACCTCGCGCCTATCTCGAAGGTGCCGTCCGTATTCAGGGAAACCGGATTGCTTGCGAGATCGGCCGGCACACCGACAAGTGCAAAGTGCTCTTGGCCGGACAGCAGACGTATGCCGGTTATCGAGAGCGGTTGGATGCCGTTATTGCCGATAGTGATGGCAGAAACGACTTCCGCCTGCTGTCCCAGCTTGACGCCACCCAGGTTGTTGCCGGTTACGTCGGCGGTGGCCGCTGCGGTTGCGTACAAGCCACGGCCGACCAGCTTGAATGTCCTGACCGGAACATCGTCATTGCTTTCAATGGTCACCGTAATTTCCGCGTCGCCCGCGACGGTCGGAGCGAAGTCGACCGCCACATCGAGTTGCTGACCGGGTTGCAGCGTCGTTGCGGTGAAAGGTTGCACCAGGTTGAAGCCGGCAGCGCTCGGGAGCGTCAATTTGCTGATGACGAGCGCCTCGTCACCGAAATTGCCGAGATGGATCGTCGTCCGAGTGGATGCGCCGATGCTTGCAGTGCCAACGTTGAACTGACCCGCTGCGAGCAGATCCGAGTCGTTGAAGCTGACCAGCATATGAGCGCCAGGCGTCAATTGGAAATTGCCGCCATCATCGCTACCGTCGGTGGCCTTGAAATTCCCGGCATTCAAGTTTTTGAACAGATTGAAATTGGCGCGGGTGATATTCAAATTGTCCCAATTGCCGTCGACCGCGAATTTCAGGACGGAATCGGTGTAACTCTGATGGATGGACAAATGGCCATCGTTGTCCGATGCGTAGCCCATGATGTCCGGCTGGGCTTGATTGATGCTGTTTCCGGCATAGAAGTCATAGGGGTGTGCTTGCCCGAGGTTGTGGCCATCTTCGTGCGCAATGGTGTCGCCGATATTGAAGACGAAGGCCGCTTCGGAAACGCTGAAATAACTGTCGATATGCGAGGACAGCACGGTCAATACATCGCCAACGCGTGTCGGGTTGATCAGTTGATCAAGTTGGTAACTGTCCCAATGCCTGGATTTGTCACCGTATTCATTGAAATAGGTGGTGAACGCGGCTGCGTTGAGATCCACACCGCCACCTGGCGCCGACGTGCCGAGCAAATTGGGGTTGGCATCGGTGGGGACATAGTCGTTGTCGATGCTGACCGCCGCGTTCACGGCGGCATCGGTAATGTTCACCAGATAGCCGGTATACAAGCTGACGACGCGTGCTTTGATCTTGTCTGCAAGCGCAACGCCATCTGCGCCGACGCTGGCTTGCCAGTTGGCCTTGATATTGGTCATGCCCTGATTGGTATTCGTGCGCACGGTATTGATTTGCGCAGGCGTCGCGGCAACGCCATTGGTCGCCAGATAATTGGCGGCCCACTTGGTGGCCACGTTATTGGCGTAGGTTGTGGCGTAGGCATCGAAATTAAGCGAGAAATCGACCAACGCGGCACGCAATCCCGCCATGTCGAGATTGAGCTCCTGCACCGCGCGACCTACGCCGGCAAGCTTGATATTGCCGATGTTGACGGTCTGGCTGTCTGCCACGACAGTTAGATTCAGGTTTGCGGAGAAGTTTTGTGTGTCGGCATTGCTCTGCGGCGGACCGAAGCGTACGGCGACGCCACCCGAACTTGACGCGAAATTGAACGCCGAGCCGCTGTCGCCGGTGACTGCGGTGGTCGGTGCCGGCGTGCCGCCGAAGTAATAGACCGTCTTGTCCCGGTTTGCATCCTGAGCACCGCCATTCCCATCCATGGCAGTTTGTTCGAAGTCCAGCGTATCCGGCGTTTCGCCATTGCGGGCGTCGAGGAATCGATACAGGTGATAGACCTTGGTCGTGGTTGTCGGCGGTTCAGGGGGTACCGGGCATTCCTCGCCAGGCGCATGTTCGGCGTTCTTGTACAACGTTTCCGTCACGGTGATTTCCGCGCCGTAAAGCCGATGATCCTGCAGCGATGCGATGCCGCCGGCCAGCATCTCGTCATACGATTTGGCCTTGAATTTGACTTCCTTGTCGGAATCGTCCGACCCAAGGACAACGCTGCCTCCATTGACGCTGAAGTCGCCTATGGCCAGCATGAAATCGCCCAACGGGCCATTCACGGACATCGACACGCTCTTGCTGTAGCCGTCCGGCGGGGCGGTGAATTCGAGATCCAGCAAGGCCGGTCGCAGCAGGACAAATGGCGAGAAGGGTTCGCCCGTGATTAACGGCACGCCGATATGTTGCGGCGGATTGTTCGGGTCGGATTGGTTGGGCTCCGGCGGTGGGCAATCATCGGGCGGCGTATCGTCGGCCTCGGTTCCAGGCGGCGTAACCCCGTGCCAACCCGGCGCCATCACGCCGGAATCCGGGTCGGAGACCACGGTGAGACCGTCGGCGGATACCGTGCCGGTGCCGTTGATCACCAGACGGCCGGTGGTGTGGTCAAAGGACAGGATATTGACCTTGGTGCCCGGCGCCGCGCCGAAGACGTTGGGTAGCGTGATCTGTACCGGCTCGGCAAAGGTGGACACGCCCGGTGCCTGGATGGTGATGTCGAAGGTGTGCTGCAAGACACCTGGCGGCAGCATGTCGCGCACCAGTTCCGGCGGCACGGTGCTGACCCCGATCTGAACGTTATCGAGCACCTGGCCGTTCTCGCCGATGGCACTGCCCGGTGCCACGGTGAGGGTCAGACGTTCGCGCTCCGCATCGCTGAGTCCCGGCGCAGCCGCTTCGTCGACGGTGATGACGGTGGTCTCTGTGGCGCTGACGTCCTGCATGATGCTATTGGGTACGCGCGGCAGATAGACCTCGGGCCGGCCGGCGTTGGCCTGGCGTTCCTCGACGCTGCCCATACTCGCCATGATCGTGTTGGTGATGCCGGCAGTGAGTTGGGCGTCCAACACCATTTCCGGGAAGAAGAAGGTGTTGGCTGGGTCACCGGTCGCGGTGCGACCGTCGATGGCGATCTTGACCGTGCCGACCGGCACGTCGATGAGTTCGAAGTTGCCTTCGGCGTCGGTGTAGACCGTCTGGCTTTCCTGGCCAAGGATCCAGACCTTGACTCCGGCGATGGGCAGTTTGAACACGTCGTCGGCCGTGTGGGCCACGCCGTCGGCGCCGCGCCCCATGTCGTCGAAGGTCATCGGTTCCAGGTCGGGACCGGGGTCGACCACCTTGCCGACCAGCCGGGTACCGGCGATGACGGTGCTGCTGACCGTGCTGAAACTCCAGGTGGTGACGCCACCGGCCGTGCCATTGCCATCGGCATCGAGGAAGGTACCGTCGCTCTGGGCGCGGATCGCCGAGCCGTTGAGATGCACGGTGATCTGCGCGCCACCCGGCATGGGCGCGTCGAAGAACAGCCAGGCGTAGCTGCCGTCCAGCGCCGGGACAATGCTGGTGGCGAGCGTGCTTCCGTCGGGTCCGGTGGCCCAGAAGCTGTTGGCGTTGAGAGTGGCGGTGTTGACCGCGCGCGAGAAGTGCACCTGCGGCCGGTAAGTGACGCCGATTTCCGTCGCCCCTGCCGACGGCGTGACGCTGGAAACGATGAACGGGGTGAGCTCGGCCAGCGTGACCGTTCGCGTCAGCGTGGCGATATTTCCGGCAGCGTCGCGGGCGCTGAGTACCAGGCTGTGATTGCCGACGCCGAGATTGCCCAGGGGCACGGCCTGATCGAAGGCGCCGCTGCCGGCGTCGAAGGTGAGGTTGTACTTGGTGCCGTTGTCGATGCGGTAGAAGACTTCGACCAACTGGCTGCCGGTCGGTGCGGCGCTGCCGGTTACGCGGCTGTTCTGGTCGAGATTGGCGCCTTCGGCGAGGCTGCTGAGGGTGATGCTGGGCGCACGGGTGTCGAGTGTGAAGGCGCGGGTGAAGTCGGCGGCGATGTTGCCGGCGTCATCGCGGGTGACGATGGTGACGCTGTGAGCGCCATCGGCGCTGCCGTCGAGCGCAAAGGCGGTGCTGAAACTGAAGTGGCCGTCGGCGTCGAGGGTCAGGTTTTGCAGCGCACCGCTATCGACGCGGTATTGGCTGCTGGCGACGCCGGAGAGGCTGTCGAGAATCTGGCCGGAGAGCGTGAGGTTGCTGTTGATCACCTCGCTGCCGACGGCGGCGATGACCGTGGGCGCCTGGGTATCCTGGCTCAGCGCGAAGCGCGCCAGTACGGCGTTGGCGACTTCCTCGCCCAGCTGGTTGCCGACCTGGTTGGTGAATTCGTAGTGGATGCCGCCATAGATCCGGCTGCGTCCGGCCTCCCCTGCGGCCTGACTGAAACTGGTGAAGTTGCGGGTAACGCCCGGCAGGGTGTAGGAGCCGGTGCTGAATGCGGTTGCATCGCCGAAGGCGCTGGCCAGCACGGTGGCTGCGGCGGCGCTGAAGGTGGAGTGGCCGGAGACGTATTCAGGATGCGGCGGGGTGATCAGCAGCGGCGCCCAGTTGGCGTCCAGGGTGGTGCCGGCGTTGTTGTCCAGGTCGGCTTCCTGGATGGCGTCGATCGGCCGCCACAGGCCGTAGGTGTATTTGACGTCCCAGCAGGCGATGGCGGCATCGGCTAGGGCGACATTGAGCTGCGCGAGCAGGCGCACGTTCTGGCTCAGGCTGTTGCCTTCGGCCAGGGCGACTTGTTGCGCAATCTGGTTCCAGTGGCCGGGCGGGGTGTAACTGCCGCCACCGTCGGCCCAGAAAAGCGCCTGTTGCGTCTGGTCGGCACTCCGGGTCGCACTGTTGGAAGCGCCGAGCAAGCGGACTTCTTCGAGCGATGCGGCATAGGCGGCGGAATCCAGCGCCGGCGGCGCGGCCGGGCGGAACTGATCGGCACTGGCGAGGGCGAAGGGAGTGACGCCGGCCCATTGCGGATCGTCCGCGACGCTGAAGGTCGGCGCGGTCGGGCGCCAGGCGCCGATAGCGGTACTGCCGTCGTAGGTGGCGAAGGCGGCGGAGCCATCATTGGCGCGCAGGAGCAGGACGGCGTTGGCCACTTCCTGGCCCAGAGCGAGGCCAGCGGTCTTGGCGGCGCCGTCGGCGATACCGGCGAGGGTCGCGCTGCGAGCGGCGTTGAAGTTGGCGCGCAGACTCGGGAAAAGATTGTGCAGGATGGTGTAGGCCGCCTCGGAGACGGCGGCTTCGGTGGAGACCTCGCCGCTGACGGTCTTTTTCACCAGATAAGGGGCGGTGCCGTCGATGGCGGCGATCACGTCGTACTGAGCCAGGCTGACCATGGCGAGGATGCGGGTCGCGTCGGTGGGATCGCTGACGCTGAGGCGGATGGCTTCCAGCACCTGCTGGTTCCAGGTGAGGGCGGCATCGGCACCGACGATGCCGCTGCGGGTGAGGGTCAACGCATTCTGCGTGCTGTTGCCGGCGGCATCGGTCACGGTGAGCGTGATCAGGTTGGCCCCGTCGGCCAGCGCCACGTCCGGCATCTGGAAACTGCCGCCGGCGCCGACCAGGACATTGTTGCCGGCCAGATTCAATCGGGCGCCGGTTTCCGCACTGCCTGTAAGCGTGACTTTGGTGGCAGCGGTGATGCCATCGCCCACGGTGCCCGTATCGGAGCTCGCGGCCAGACCGAAGTTGTTGATGACCGGGTTCACGCGGTCGAGCGTGAATTCGAGTATCAGGGGAATGGCGGGAAGACCGTTGCTGTCGCTCGCGGTCAGCCGCAGGCTGTAGCTGCCATCGGCCAGGCTGCCGCCGTTGAGGCTGGTCAGGCGCGCCAGGTCGAGACTGAAGCTGCTGCCTTGCAGGAGATCGAGGATGCTGACGTCATCGGCCGGGTTCGCACCGAAGCCGGCCTTGAGGCTGGCGATGGCGGTTGCGCCACTGACGCTGCCATTGATCGCGGCGTCGCTGGTGATGCCGTCGCTGGCACTGGCGCCGGTATCGTTGACGAGGCTGGCGTTGACTACGGTGGTCGAGGTGCGCGTGAAGGTGCGCGTGACGCTGTTCACGTTGCCGGCGCTGTCGCTGGCCTGAATGGTGATCGGGTTGGCGCCGACAGCGAGGGCGATGTTGTCGAACTGGAAGTTTCCGCTGGCGTCGGCCGTGGTGCTGAGTGCGAGTGCGGGAATGCTGACGGGGGCATTGGCCTCGGTTGTGCCTATCAAGCTGACGCTGGCAGACAGGGTGATCTGATCGCCCAGCGTGTCGGTATCCGAGGCTGTGGCGAGGTCGAAGACAAGCGCTGGCGGCGTGGTGTCGAGACCGGGGGTGACTTCATCCAGACTCAAGGTCGGCGGTGTCGTTACCGTTCCGTTCACATACTTCAGGATATCGACCGACCTGGCCGTGCCATTGGCGAAGATCACGCTATCGAAAGCGCTTTCCGAGCCGCCAAGAAATTTCACGGTCTCCGTGTCTTCGCCCACCGTTCGCGTCAAGGTCACAACCGAACCGGTGAAACTCCCGGTGTAATCCCCCCAGTTGCCTCTCAGGTACACCTTGTCCTGACCGAGTCCCAGCTGGGTGCCATCGACGTTGGCGCCCGCTGTAACGTACACCACGTCAACCCCGCTGCCGCCCTTCACCAGCAGCGCAACGCCAGGACGCGACAGCGCAATGGTCTCGCCGCTGGCATCCTGGACGACAGCCCGCACCGTGTTGCTGAACGGGCCGCCGACAGCCGCCATCGGGAAAGCTGTAGACACCGCCCCCGAAGGCACGGGTTCCGAGGCAGTTCCCTTGACGAAGTTCAACGCGTCAAGCACCGACACCGTGCCATCGGCGAAGATCAGACTATCGCCGCTGATCGCTTTGATGACTTCGCTGCCGCCCGTGGTGCGCGTGAAGGTCACGACCGCGCCGCTGAAGCTGCGCGAGTAATCGGCCCAGCTGCCTTCGAGGTAGATCTTGTCGACGCCCAGGCCGGCTTGCGTGAAGTCGAACGTCAGCCCGCTGGCACTACCGACATAGACCTGGTCTACACCCGAATTTCCCTTGAAGATGATTTCCTGGCCGTCCAGCGACAGGTTTCCATAGGGAATATGGAAATCCATGAGGTTGGCGCCAATGCCAAGCACTGTATAGCGTGATGTCGTAGCCTGGATCTCGGCTGGACTGCTGGTGACAGCCAGACCGGCTTCGCCAGCGGTCAGGGTCAGCGCCGAGGTCAGCGTGATCTGATTGTTGCTTTCGTCGGATTCGGCGATCTGTCCGGCGGGGTCGACCTCAACGCGCAGGTTGTATTCGCCGGGCATGCTCAGTTGCGACAGATTCAGGTCGATGTCCGCGTTTGCGTCCACGCCGCCGGGCTGCAAGGCTGCCGCATTCAGTGTGGCGCTGCCGAGCTGGACTTCCGCGCCGCCAGTGGAGGCGCTGGGCGAAGCGTAGAGATTGACGACGACCGGTTTGTCCGGAACCGCGTCGCCCATGTTGCGCACGATCACCGAGACATGCGCGCCGTTGCTATCCGAGTGAAGGTCGCCGACCGCGCTCGCTTGGATACTGACGGGCATCAGATCCGCGCTGAGCAGCAACCTGGGCTCCAGGTTTTCGAAAACCATGGAGTTGCGCGGCGATGACGCTCGTTTTCGAGCGATACCGTTGTTGGCCAGGTTGGCATACCAGAGGCCGGCACGGTGCAACATCCAGACCAAAGGACGCCCGATTTGGCGTACGCAATGCTCAGATTTTCGCGACATTATTATCTCCTCATCATGTCTTGGTCGGGCTGCAGATCCGCCGTAACCGAGGTGCAGCGCTCAGGGGACGGCAGCCACTGAGGTGCGAACGCCGGTATAACTCAACGGAAACGAATAACCTTTAACAGGCTAGTGCCGGTATTTGCCGTACTAGACTTAAGCATTGTCGCCAAGGATTCTGGCCATGCACTGCGTACTTGGACTAAGTCCGGGTTGCAAAGCCTAGTAAAGTTATCGGATATGTAAACTAAAAAAAATGGTGTAGCAACCATATGAAAACTTCTCTTGATCCATACGATGTTTTTTCAAACCCAGAGCGTTCCGTCGATATGACGATTCATCCCGTTTTTACGGCGCTGCTTTTTATTCAGCTCTCTTTTTTCGCTATGCCGGCATCCGCCACCGCTACCGGTGCGTGCACAAGCCACCGTGATTGCCCACCCGGTTGGAGTTGCGACATCGAGATCGTCCCTTGCGAAATGAATCCACAAGCCTCGCGGTGCGTTCGAAAAAAATGCGTTGCCAATACTGTGAAAGAAGCGTCGCGAGTCGACCAATACGAAGCGGAGGCCGTGCTGAAAACCGATCCAGGCGGCGCACCGGTGCTGCGAATTCAGCTGGACTGGGCAGCGGCCGACAAAACCGTATGGACCGTGCTGCACGGTGGCGACTGGCTACGGGTATTGCGGGGCGAAACGCAAGTCAAGGCGGGTATTCGGGTTTGTTTGCGGGTTGCTCCTCGCGATGTCTGCGAATTCCGCGCCGGACGAGTCACCTTCACTGCGCCGGTCTCCGACAGGGCCGGCAATCCGATCCAGGGCAGTCTGCTGTTCACCGATGCGGCGTCTGGCAGGGAAGTCGTGTTGCCATTCTCGACGGTGCTGAGGATGGAAAAAAATTGAGTGTCGCCTCCAGTGTTGTCTTTGGTTCGACCCATCAACGAATGCGGCAACGCCTGCCACGCGGGGTGCACAAACTTGAGTGCTCGGAATGGTTGCCAATCTTTGAGAAAAGTACGAAAAAGTCGACCTTCTCGATCTGATTCGGCTAATTGGTGCCGCCGTGCGGCAGCCGGGTAGGATGGGCACGCTGCGCTTTGGCCATCCTACTTCTTGGTTTTTTTGACAATGGACAACCACGGATAAACCTGGCCGGATCGATAATTGGTGACGCCGTGCGGCAGTGAAATTTTTCTGAGTGCGTGCAAGACGAACCGGTCCGAGTTGGATTCGACTTGTTACGCTAGGTTTTTGGCATGTCAGCCGGTCATGCCTTTGCAATAGGCCGAACGTTTTCCCCAGTCGAAGATGGATTCACGAACAAGCTCTGGATGCTTTGGATACCTGCCATCTGACGCAGGATATGTGGGATGCGGCAATGCTCGGCAGGCGTTGTGTCTCCACTCGAATTCAGCCGTCTGAAAAGTCGGAAAGCCCGAACTTCCACTAGATTCTTTATGATTAAAACCCTGGTATAAGCGTCATACATAGCATCCCGTATCTAACCTAATTTTTGACTTTCTTTGCTGGAGACCAAAATGACCCGGAAATCCTCACCTGTTCAAGCTGCCAAACCCGAAGCCGTGAATCCTGCTGTACTGGCAAGGCAATTGGCCAAAACCCATGAACAAGGTGCGATCCAAGTCGGGAAGCGGCAGAAGTCGCCGATCGAAGATGAACTCGATCAGGCCGCCCAGGCCGGGGACGATTCCGAGGTCGCCGCCCTGGCCGGCGCTGACGACAGCGCCGGCGAACCCGGAAGCGCGATCCATTTGGCCGAAGCAGCCGTAGCGGCTTCCGATGCCTCGCCTGCCGCGGCGGGCAGCGTGCCGGCGGGGTCGGCCGCCGGTGCTGGGGCGGCTGGTGCGGCGGCGGGTTCGGCCGCTATGGGCGGGCTTGGAGTTGGATTGCTGGTTGGTGGGGGGCTCATCCTTGCAGCATCGGGAAGTAGTAGTAGTGGCAATGGGAATGCAACGCCCGCGTCAAACATCGTTTCCGGCTCCATCGTCGGCGGCCCTGTCGTTACCGGCAATGGCCTGACCGTGAACTTGTACCGGGCCGATGGCACATCCCTGTTGGGTACGGGCACGCTGGACCCTGTAACCGGTCAATTCAGCATCGATGTCGGCAGCTATACCGGCGTGGTCATTGCCAAGGTGGCGGATGCGGGGGTCGGCGCCGATTACATTGACGAAGCTACAGGGCAGGCCGTTGACCTGGCAGCGAATCTGATGGCTGTTGGAGTTGCCGCCGGCGGTACCGTCACCCTCAACATCAACCCGCTGACTACGGTAGCTGCGCTGAAAGCGGGCGCCAATTTTGCCGGCGCCAGCACAGGTACACCGACAACAGACGCGGTCAATCAAACCAACACCGCTGTCGCCCAGGCTTTCGGCCTCAGCGATCTGACCGGCACCACGGTAGTCACTACCGTTTCCGATAGCGGCAGCGCCAATGGCGCTTACGACCCCACTAACGGGCTTACCAATGCCGAGAAATATGGCGCCGTCCTTGCCGCGTTGTCGGGCATGGACAGCAATCTCGGTGGTAGCCAGAACACCATCGACACCCTGGCTGCCAACCTGACTGTTGCAGGCTCCAGCGGCACGTTGAGCCCGACCGCACTGGACGCCATGATGTCCGGTTCGGCCACTGCCGACGGCAATACCACCGGCAGCAGCCTGCTGAATATCATTTCGGATGCCATCGCCAAGACCAGCGCCTCGGTCAGCATCGCCGCCATTGCCGGAGACAATGCCATCAACGCCACGGAAGCCGGCGCGGGGGTGACCCTGACCGGCACCAACGTGGCCGGGGCGACGGTGGAGCTTTCCATCGGCGGCAATACCCGCGCCGCGACCGTTGACGGAACCAGTTGGAGCTACACGCTGGTGGCGGACGATTACACCGCGATAGGCCAGGGGGGCGAGACCATCACCGCCACCGCCACCTACACGGTGACAACTGGAACCGGCGCGAATGTCACCACCACTACCCAAACTGCCACCGCCACACGCAGCATCACGGTCGACACGACCGCGCCCACTCTCGCGATCACCAGCAATGACGCTGTGCTGACCAGCGGCGAGACCGCCACCGTCAGTTTTACTTTCAACGAAGCGCCGAGCGGCTTCGCTGCGGGCGACATTACCACTACGGGTGGCACGCTGAGCGGTCTCGCCTTGACCGCCGACCCCAAGGTCTACACCGCCACCTTTACACCGACGCCGGACACCGCTTCCGGCAACGCCAGCATCACCGTCGCCGCCGGCGCTTACACCGACGCGGCCGGCAACAACGGCGGCGCAGGCACTACTCCGGCCGTCAGCTTCGATACCCTGGTTCCCACGCTGGCCATCAGCAGCAACGTGTCGGCAGTGAAGAGTGGCGAGACAGCTACCATCACCTTCACCTTCAGCGAGGCGCCGATCGGTTTTGTGGCAGGCGACGTGACTACCACCGGTGGCACGCTGAGCGGCCTGGCTGTGACCGGTGACGCGAAGGTCTACACCGCCACCTTCACGCCGACGCCAGGTACCGCATCCGGCAATGCCAGCATTACCGTCGCCGCCGGCAACTACACCGATGCAGCCGGCAACAACGGCAACGCGGGCACAACCCCGGCCATCAGCATCGATACCCAGGCGCCTACGCTGGTCATCACCAGCAATGACGCTGCCCTGAAGGTCGGCGAGACCGCCACCATTACCTTCACCTTCAGCGAAGACCCGATCAACTTTGCCGACGGCGACATCACCGTCAACGGCGGCACCCTCGGGGCAATCAGCGGTTCTGGACTCACCCGCACCGCCACCTTCACCCCGACCCCGAATTTCGAGGGCAACGCCAGCATCACCGTGGCGGCTGCCAGCTACAGCGACGCCGCCGGCAACACCGGCGGCGCCGGTACGACGCCTGCGCTAGCCGTCGACACCCAGGCCCCGACCATCGATATCGTGGCAACCGCGGGCGACGACATCATCAACTCCACTGAAGCCCTGGGCGCCGCCACCGTGACCGGCACGACCGCCGGGGTGGAAGACGGGCGTACCGTCACCGTGCACCTGAACGGCCACGACTACACGACCACCGTTACAGCCAATGCCTGGACGGCCACGGTGCCCCTGATCGACGTGGGCACGTTGGTAGACAAGCAAACCTATGCCGTGACCGCCGATGTTTCCGACGCGGCAGGCAATGCGGCGGCTCAAGCCAGCCAGAACGTACAGGTCTTCACCACCGGACCCGCCGTCACCATCACTCCGATCACCGGTGACAACCGGATCAGCGCGCAGGAACATGGGGCGGGGATCACCATTGCGGGAACGACCTCCGGTGCAGAGAACGGCTCAACGGTGAGTGTGACCCTGAACGGCCAGTCCTATGACACCACCGTCACCAACAATGCCTGGAGCGTCACCGTGGATGCCACGGCTGTGGGTAATTTGCAGGATGGCGCCTACCCGGTGGCGGTAAGCGTAACCAGTGCATCCGGCCCCGGCAGCCAAAGCCAGACCCTCACCGTCGATACCACCGCCCCCAATGCCCCGGCCATCACCGGCTATACGACAGATACCGGCGTCCAGGGGGACAACCTCACCAGCAACACCCAACCCACCTTCAGCGGCACGGCGGAAGCCAACGCCACGGTTAACCTGACGATTACCAAGGACGGCAACGCCTTCACCACCACCACGGTCACGGCCAACGCCCAGGGCGCCTGGACCTTCCAGCCCGGCACGGCGCTGGCCGATGGCGTCTATGCCATGACCGCGACGGCGACCGATGCCGCGGGCAACACCGGCGCCGCCTCCGGTGCCGCAACGTTGACCATCGACCACACGGCCCCGGCCACCCCGGCCATCACCGGGTATACGACCGACACCGGCGTCCAGGGCGACTTCATCACCAGCAACACCCAACCCACCTTCAGCGGCACGGCGGCAGCCAATGCCACGGTGAACCTGACGATCACCAAGGACGGCAACGCCTTCACCACCACCACGGTCACGGCCAACGCTCAGGGCGCCTGGACCTTCCAGCCCGGCACCGCGCTGGCCGATGGCGTCTATGCCATGACCGCGACGGCGACGGACGCTGCAGGCAACACCGGCGCCGCCTCTAGTGCCGCGACGCTGACCATCGACACCACGGCCCCGGCCGCCCCGGCCATCACCGGGTATACGACCGACACCGGCGTGCAGGGCGACTTCATTACCGGCAACACCCAGCCCACCTTCAGCGGCACGGCGGAAGCCAATGCCACGGTGAACCTGACGATTACCAAGGACGGCAACGCCTTCGCCAGCACCACGGTCACGGCCAACGCCCAGGGCGCCTGGACCTTCCAGCCCGGCACGGCGCTGGCCGATGGCGTCTATGCCATGACCGCAACGGCGACTGACGCCGCTGGCAACACCGGCGTCGCCTCTAGTGCCGCGACGCTGACCATCGACACCGCGGCCCCGACCCTGGTGTCCTTCGGCACCAGCACGGCGGACGGCTCCTACAACGCCGGAGACACCATCGCACTGACGGCGATCATGGGCGAGTCTGTCAGGTCCGGTTCCAGCTTCGTGGCCACCCTGAATGGTGGCGGTACGGTGAACATGAGCGCATCGGCGGATGGCACCACCCTGTCAGGCAGCTATGTTGTCCAGGCAGGCCAGAACAGCGCCGACCTGACGGTGGCGAGCTACACCACCGGCAGCATGCAAGACCTGGCGGGCAATGCCATGACCTCCACGACCGTACCCACCGGCGTCGACAACCTGGCGGCCAACCACGCCATCGTGGTGGACACCATTTCACCCAGCTTCACCAGCGCTGATACCGCCATCTTTGCCAATCAAGGCACCGGCACGGTCTACACGGCTGTCGCCACCGATGCCAGCAACGCGGTGAGCTACAGCCTCACCGGCACGGATGCCGCCGCCTTCAACATCGACGCCAACACCGGCGCGATGACATTCAAGACGGCTCCCAACACGGCCGCGCCCATCGATACCGGCGCCGACAATGTCTACAACTTCAATGCGGTGGCCACCGATCAGGCCGGCAACAGCAGCAGTCAAGCGGTCGCGATTTCCGTCGTAAACGCACCGTCGCTGGCCAGTGCGCTGGATAACGTCTCCAACTTTGAAATCACCAGCAATATCGTTCTGACCGCGTCAGAAAACGTAACGGCGGTAGCCAACAAGTTCATTCACCTCATTAACGATGGTGGCACCGGTTTTCATGGCGAGAGCAACGTCAATACTCAGGACATTCTGGTTACCGATACCAGCAAGGTCACCATCGTCAACAACATCATCTCCATCAACCCGCAGTTCGATCTGGACTTCAACAACAACTACCACATCACCATCGATGCCGGCGCATTCCTCGGTGTTGGCAGCGGTATGGCCAGTGTTGCCATCGACGATGCGCAGGCGCTCAACTTCAGCACCGTGAATCCATCGGCCACCGCTACCGCCGCCGCATCGCAAGCCATGAACAGCGGTACGGATGCCATGGTCGCCGGACACAACTGGTGGGATGCGGAAGGCAATGGCGTACCGGGTGGCACTGCCGTCGTACGTGATTTCTCGGAAGGCAACAACGCCATCGCCGCGAACGATCTGGCCACCACCGGCATTGCAACCAATGATTTCTATATTGCGGTCAACAACTTTGGCGTCGGCGATCTGATTTATGTCGACAACCATGGAGATAACGCGGTACAGCGCCAAAGTGACTTCAATGCCGGTCTGATTCTCGATATGGGTACCGCTCCGACGCCGCTCATTACCGGAGCCAGCAGTACCGCCACGGGCCAGAATGGCGGCCAATTCGATATCACCCTGGCTGGAATGACGAACTCCTTTACCTTCACAACTGACCTTCAGACGCTGTTGCAGGTCAGTTATCAGCCGATCCTTTACGGTTGATCCACTGCTCTGTCCCC
Organism: Hydrogenophilaceae bacterium; assembly: GCA_031426735.1. GTDB lineage: Bacteria > Pseudomonadota > Gammaproteobacteria > Burkholderiales > Thiobacillaceae > PFJX01. Next base: position 17,240 of record JASJPK010000029.1, read on the forward strand.
CATTTCTCCCTCATGCTGGGAGAGAAATGGGCGGCGCATGCGCACCGCGTGCATCGATCTTCGCGTACTCATCGGAAACGACTTCAATCCACCGCTTTCAATAGAAGGTAAACATGTCCACGACCTCACGCTACACGCTGCTCGGCATTGGCGCCAACCTCATGGATTTCCATATTCCCTATGGAAACCTGTCGCTGGACGGCCAGGAAATCATCTTCAAGGGAAATTCGGGTGTAGACCAGGTCTATGTCGGTAGTGCCAGCGGGCTGACGTTCGACTTCACGCAAGCCGGCCTGGGCGTCGACAAGATCTACCTCGAAGGCAGCTGGGCCGATTACTCGCGCAGCTTCAGCGGCGCGGTCGTGACCTTCACGCGCACCACGGGCGGCAGCGAAGTCATCAAAGCGATCAGCGGCGATAGTCTGATCTTCGCCGATGGCACGGTGTCGGTGCTTGACGCGTTGAACTTCGTCAAGGGAACTGCCTCGGAACCCGTGCCTTCGGGGGCGGTGTCTACAGCTTTCCCGATGGCGGCTGTCGGCGGCCCGTTCAGCAACACGGTGCGGGCTGTCGTCCAGGATGCCAGCGGCGAGACCATTGCGCTGTCGCGTCCTGGCGTTGCGCTGCTGGTGAAGGGCGGCAGCGGGGTTGACGTGGTGTACGTTACAGCGGGCGCCAACGTCGATGGCACCCAGCTGGGACTCGGTCAGGACAAGGTGTACCTGAGAGGCAACTGGGGGGATTACACCGGGAGTTTCACCGGTTCGGTTGTGACCTTGACGCGAACGGTGGGCGAAGACACGGAGACCGTGAAATTTCTTGGCGGCTCGGAAAGCGCTTTCGATAGCGTGGTCTTCGCCAATGGCACAGCCAGGTCGGTCGATATCCTGAAGTATGTGAACGGTACGGTAGCGACACCGCCGACCTTGAGTTCGTCCGAAGTCACCCCCGGCGTCGACACCACGCCGCCGACGCTCTCTGTCGTCGCCGTTGGCGACGGCAACCTGACTGCCGGCGAGGCTATCTCTGGCAGCGGCGTCCTCAGCATAACCGCCGAGATCGGCGCCGCTGTCGTCGTGGTCCTGACTGGCGTAGGTGGCCAAGTCACCCGGGTATTGACCGGTGACGGCACTGCTCAGGTTGTCATGCTGGATGTGGCTGAGCTTGCCACGCTGGGTGAGGGTGCGGTCACCATCGTTACCACCGCCACCGACGCGTTCAACAACGTCAGCAGCGACACCACCGGCGGTTTCATCCTTGACACGATTACGCCCGAACTCACGGTCGCCACGGCCGGCGATGGTCAGCTGACCGCCGCCGAAGCGGCAACAGGCGTCGTCAGCGTCACCGCCGAAACCGGCGCCGAAGTCAGCGTGGTTCTCACCGGTACGCTCGGCCAAGTCACCAAAGCCCTGACCGGCACCGGCGCGAGCCAGACTGTCACGCTCGCTGCCGGCGATCTCACTGCCCTGGGTGATGGCGCCGTTACGGTGTCGACCAGCGCAACCGACGCCGCCGGCAATATCGCAAGCAGTGCCGATGGCGCTTTCAACCTGGACACCACCGCGCCGGTTCTGGCCAGCGCCATCGTCAACGGCGATGTGCTGACCCTGACTTATACCGAGGCCAATGCCCTGGATGGCGTCAACATGGCCGCCACCGGCGATTTCGCGGTGCTGGTCAACGGCAATCCGGTCGCGGTGAACGCGGTTGCCGTCAATGGCAATGCGGTGAACCTTACCCTCGCCAGCACTGTGGCGAACGGCAGCAGCATGAGCGTGAGTTATACCGGTTCCGGCGCCGCCGCCATTCAGGACACGGCCGGCAACGACGCCGCCACGCTGAGCGGCCAGAGTGTCGACGTGCCCAACGGCAGCCTGGCCGATGGCTATATCCGCGACGCCCACATCTATATCGATACCAATGGCGACGGCACGGGTGACTTCGATACCGGCGTCTACACCAACGCCAGCGGCAACTTCTTCCTGCCGCCCGAAACCCCGGTCGGCACGATCATCGCCATCGGCGGCGTCAACATCGATACCGGCGTGCCCAATACCCTCGTCTATAAGGCCCCGGCCGGTTCCACCACGGTCAGCCCGCTGACCACGCTGGTGCAGACCTACGCGGATACCAACAGCGTCTCCGCCGCCGCTGCGGAAACCGCCGTCCAGGACGCGCTCGGCCTGCCCGCCGGCGTCGATTTGCTGACCTTCGATCCGCTTGCCGCGTCCCCTTCCGATGCGGATGCGGTGGCGGTGCAGAAAGCGGCCGCGCAGATCGCCACCATCGCCACGCTGGCAGCCTCCGCGCCGGCGGTAGGTTCTACCGGCGATCAAGCCGCGCAGCAAGTGTTCGACAACCTGGTCAACACGGTCACCGCCCCCGCGGCCACGGTCGATTTGTCCGATGCCGCCACTTCCACCGCGCTTCTGGGCGACAGAACCACCATCGCCGATACCGACGTATCCGATGCCACAACCGCCATCGGCGTCGCCACCGATTTCAGCGGAATCTCCCTGGCCCAGGCCGAAGCGCTGGACAACATCGCTCCCGCGGCACCGATTGCCGCGCCCGACCTGCTCGCCGGCTCCGACTCCGGCCGCCTGAACAACGACGACATCAGCAGCGACACCACGCCCAGTGTGCGCGTGCGCATCAATACCGGTGCCACCGACGGCAGCGCGGCCGTGGCCGGGAATACAGCCAATGTTTTCGACGGCGCGAATCAGATCGGCAGCGGCGTCATCAGCGCCGATGACATCGCCAACGGCTTCATCGACATCACCACCAGCGCACTGGTCGATGGCGTGCACGGGCTCACCGCTACGCTCACCGACAGTGCCGGCAATGTGGGCAGCGCTTCCGCCGCGTTGAGCTTGAACATCGATACGCTCGTGCCCTCCGTCAGCATCGGCAGCATCGCGCTTTCCGCCGACAGCGGCAGCAGCGCGAGCGATTTTCTGACCAAAGTGGCGGCGCAGACCGTCACCGCGACGCTCTCCGGCCCGCTGGCGGCAGGTGAACACCTGTACGGTTCAACCAACGGCGGCGCAACCTGGAGCGACATCACCGGCAGCGTCAGCGGCACCAGCCTGGCCTGGAGCACGAACCTGCGCAACGGCGCCAATTCCTTGCAATTCAAGGTCAGCGACAGCGCCGGCAACGATGGCGCGGTTGCCAGCCAGGCCTACACGCTGGACACCGTTCTGCCCAACCTGGCCGTGGCCAGTGTCGGCGATGGCAACCTGAGTCTTGCCGAAGCCACCGGCGCTGCCGGGGTCGTCACAGTCAACGCGGAAACCGATGCCAATATCGCCGTGGTTTTCACCGGCCCATCCGGCAGTGTCAGTAAAAATCTGACCGGCAACGGCGGCGATCTTGCCGTCGCCCTGACCTCTGGCGATCTCACCACACTGGGCAACGGCGCGGTCGCTGTCGCCACCACCGCAACCGATGCTGCCGGCAATTCCCGCTTCAGCGCCGTCGGCGGCTTCAATCTGGATACCCTCGCACCTGCCGCGCCGGTCATCCAGGCCGTGGCAACCGACAACATCGTCAATGCCGCCGAGAAGACCGCCGGTGTGACGGTCTCCGGCACCGCCCAGTCCGGCTCCAGCGTTGCCGTGACCTGGGGCGATACAACCCATACCGTCACTGCTGTCGGTGGCGTCTGGACCGCCCAATTCTCCAGCGGCGAAATTCCCGTCGACGGGGCTTACACCCTCAGCGCCAGCGCCACCGACGCCGCCGGCAACGTCGGCACCGCCGGCACGCGCGCGGTCACTATCGATAGCGTGGCTCCGGCCGCGCCCATCGTGGCGCCCGCCGACAGCACGGTGATCGCGCATGAAGGCGCCTTCTACCTCAACAACGGGCAAATCAATGTCAGCGGCCTGGAAACGGGCGCCACCTGGCAATACTCGCTGAATGGCGGTGCCAACTGGCAGAACGGCAGCGGCGCCAGCTTCACCCTGTCGAATGGCAGCTATGGCTCGGAAGTTCAGGTACGCCAGATCGATCAGGCGGGCAACGTGGGTGCGCCGGACATCAACGACGGCGAACCCGTCATCGTCGACACCGTCGCCCCCCAGTTCGTCAGCGCCCAAGTCAATGGCGCCAGCCTGACGCTCAACTATGACGGCCCGCTGGATAGCCTGCATCCCGCCGCCGCCGGGGCTTTCACCGTCTCGGTCAACGGTTCGGCACGCAGTGTCAGCAATGTCGCCGCCAGCGGCAATGCGGCAACGCTGACCCTGGCGTCCGCAGTTGCCAGCGGCGACACCGTCACCATTGCTTACAGCGACCCGACTGCCGGCGACGATGTCAATGCCATGCAGGATATCGCCGGAAACGACGCCGTCAGCCTGTCCGCTACCGCGGTAAACAATGTGACCACCCCCTCGGCCCTGACGTTAATCAGCGCCAATGTCTTGAATGAATCGCTTACGCTGCGCTACAACCAAATCCTGGATACGGCTCATCAGCCGTCTTCCAGCTACTTCGCGGTCACGGTCAACGGCCAGAATCGCAGCGTTGCCAACCTGACCATCGATAGCGATAACGTCGAACTGACCTTGGGCGCACCGGTCGCTGTCGGCGATGTCGTTCTTGTCAGTTACAACGACCCCAGCGTAGCCAACAATATATTTGCCGTGCAGAACCTCGCTGGCGACGATGCGGCGACACTGATCAACCAGGTTGTCACCAACGATTCCGGTGTGAACTTCAGTGCGCCCAGTCTGGTGGGGGCTTCGTTTACGGAAGCGGTCAATTCAACGATCACCCTCAACTTCAGCGAGGCCATGCAGATTGGGGTGGGCAACCTGCCTACGTTGTTCAAGAACGGTACCGCCGCCGTAACGGTAACCGGTGTGTCGGCATCCGGCTCCAACGTCACCATCACCACCAACGCCACGCTGGCCGCTAACGATTACATCGAGATCCGCTACGACGGCAACGCAGTGCGTGATCTGGCAAACAATAAATTTGACCAGGGCACCCTGGTCATCGGCGGCTCCGGCGTCAATACGATTGATTTAAGCGAACTGAACTGGAGTGGTTCGAGCGTCATTTGGCCGATCACGATTCGTTCCAACGGCGGCAACGACATCATTACCGGCAGCAACAGCAATGATCTGATCAACGGCGGCGGCGGTTCCGATACCCTCAACGGTCATTGGGGCGCGGACAGCATCAATCTTTCCGAGCCGTTGGCCTCGCGGGCCAGCGACACCGTGATGGTCATGACGGATGGCGGCGACAGCAGCGGCAGCAAGATCGTGAACTGGGACACCGTGCGTCACTTCGATGTCTCCGGCACCACCAATAACGACAAGCTCAGCCTGGCTTCCAACACCATTGCCGCTGACGCCAGCCATGTCGATGGCACGGACGTCGGCGCGTTGGCGAAACACAGTGTTGCCAGCGGCATCCTCACCTTCGAAAACGCCAGCGGCACGGCCATCGCCATTAACGATGCCAACCTGCAAAACGCCATCGACTATCTGGAAACCAACCTCACCACGCTGGGTGCAGCACTGGCCTTCGGGGCGGATACGGATGGCGATGGCAGCAATGACAGCTTGTTCGTCTATCAAAAGCTTCAAGACTCAGGTTCTAACGATTACGACAGCGATGTGCTGATCGAACTGGAAGGCGTCAATGGCGTCACGCTGGGCACGACAGCGGGGCAGAACGTGGTTCAACTCGTCGATACCCAGGGCCCGTCCCCCATCGATGCCGATTTCACCCTCGTTGCTAATGCCGTCTTCCATCTGGCATTCAACGAGAACGTGCTGGTCACCAATACGGCGGGAATCACGCTGACCAAGAATGGTGCCGGCGCCAATATCGTCACCGGCGTATCCGCCAGCGCTAACGTCCTCGACGTACAAACCAATGCCACCTTGGCGGCAACGGACTATGTGCTGTTGTCCTACGACGGCGCCACCGGCACGGTGCAGGATGCCATCGGCAACAAAGCGGGCGACTTCCTGCCTGGTGTGGCGATTGGCGGCACGGGTAATACAACCATCGACTTGAGCACCAAGTCGCCCCTGGCCGACGGTTCCGGTTATGGGCTTTACGACCCGGATGGCGGCAACGACACGTTGATCGGTACTACAGGAAGTGACGATCTGGAAGGTGGTATCGGCAACGACAGCCTTAGCGGTAACGCCGGCGACGACGATATACGTGGCGGCACCGGTGCGGACAGTCTGAACGGTGGCGCGGGGGCGGATAACTACCGTTTTGAGCAAGGCGACTCCACGCCAGTGGTATTCGCCGATGGTGACAGCAACGGCCTGGATGACGGCGACACCTTCAGCTTTACCGGTGGCGCGGATGTCATCGCGGGCAGCGGTTTCACCGTAACCGGCCCGAATGGCGACCGTATCGAGCTTGACTCAGGAATCCCCAACCAGAGTCTGATGGTCATGGCAGGCGACATACCCAACAACGGTATGGTCGTTGATCAAAGCTATACACGGGCACGCGGCGACTACAACAGTGGCACCGGCATCTTCACGCTGAACGCGGCCAGTGGTGCCGACATACTTGCGCTCTATGACGGTAACGGCGCGGTCGGCGCGGTCAGTCAGACGGCTATCGTCATGCAGGGCGTCAGTTACAACGATTTGCAGACCGATGGTTATGGCCATGCCTGGCTTGCCAGCAACGCGGCGAGTCCTGTCATCGTCAGCAACGGCGGCGGCGCAACGGCAAACCTGAACGTGGCGGAAAACACCACTTACGTCGCCACGGTAATCGCCAGCGACGCCGACGGCAACGCACTCAACTACAGTATCAACGGCGGCTCCGACGCGGCCATGTTCGGCATCAATTCAACAACCGGCGCGCTTTCCTTCATCAATGCGCCTAACTTTGAATCCCCCACCGATAGCGGCGGCAACAACGTCTACGACGTCATGGTCCAGGTCAGCGACGGCATCTTCAGCGACAGCCAGGCCATCGCGGTGACGGTGACGGACATCAATGAAAACGCGCCCCCCGCAACGCTCGTTCTGGGCACTGGCGCATCCAGTCTCTCCCTCATCAATCCCGCGGTACTGGATGGCAAGGTTTATTACTACGTGGATCGCTCGGGTGATGGCACCAACGCCGGTGACGACTACTTCTACCATTTCGAATTGGATCAACTGTTCAACGGCGGCAACGACACGGTGGATACCCAGCCAGCCGGCGCCGTCGCGGGTGTGGATGATGCAAGAACCTACCTCTCCGGCGACTACACCGTGGTCTTGCCTACCCAAACCGAATTGCATGCACTGTTCGCAGTCCAAGGCTCGCCGAATGGATGGATCAATGGCCTCTATCTGTCCTCCACCCTGCAATCCCCCGGATTCCATTACCGTGAAAACACCAATGGCGGTGCCGGACTGGCGGCGGATACCGCCGGCAATTCGCTGGCGGTGCAGATACTGTTAGGCGGCAGCGTCGATATCACCCCACCGCAGTTCCAGAACGCCAGCATTCAGGGTGCCACCCTGGTGCTTACGTATAGCGAGGTACTGGACACCGCCAATCTCATGTCGCGCATCGGCAATACCGTCGAGGTCAGAGTCAATGGTGAGGTACGGACCTTTGGCGACATGATAGGCAGTAACAACAGCGTAATCCTGACTCTGTCCAGTCCAGTAACCAACACCGACATTGTCACGGTAAGTTACACCGACCCGACCTTGGGTGACGATGCCAACGCCATGCAGGACATTGCGGGTAATGACGCACCCAGTCTGAGCCCCACCCTGGTGACCAACATCAGCACCGGCAGCGACGTCACTCCGCCTTTCCCGGTCGGCGCCTCCTTCGTGGCGGGCACCAATGTCTACACGGCGGTTTTCAGCGAAGCCATGCAAGTGGGCACCGGCACGGTGCCGACCCTGCTGCTGAACGGCACCACACCGATCACGGTCACCGCCAACCCGGTCGCTTCCGGCAATTCCATTTCAGTCACCACGGGCACCACCTTCAGCGCCACTGACTATGTCATGGTGAGCTGCAGCGGCGGCAGCCTTTTCAAGGATCTCGCGGGCAACTCGGTGATCCCGGGGACCCGTTTCGTCGGCGGCGATGGCGACAACACCATCAATGCCTTCGACTTCAACATCGCGCAATGGCCGGTAACCCTGCTGGGCAACGGTGGTAGCGACACCCTCACCGGTACCGGTGGCAATGACACGCTGGTCGGGGGCGATGGCGCCGACATCCTTGTCGGCGGTTGGGGACAAGACACCCTCGTCCTGACCGAATCGACGCCAACCAGCGATACCGTCCTTCCAATGCATGATGGCGATAGCGGCAGCCAGGTTTATTTCTATGACACCGTGCTTGGCTTCGATGTCTCCCATGCGGCTGGCGTCAACAACGACCAGCTCAACCTGCCGTCCGGCCATATCGCCGCTGACGTAAGCCATGCGAATGGCGCCGATGTCGGCAGCCTGGCGCAGCACAGCATCACGGGCGGCATCCTCACCTTCGAGAATGCCAGCGGCAACGCCATTCTGATCGACGCCGGCAATCTCGACGCTGCAACGGCCTACCTGGAGTTGAACCTGGCTACCCCCGGCCAGGCCCTGGCCTTCCAGGCGGACACCGACAGCAGTGGCACCGCGGATAGCCTGTTCGTGTTCCAAGATCAGGGCGGATCGGATCTCGACAATGACGTCATGATCAAGCTGGCGGGTTTGACTGGCGTCAGCTTGGCCACGACTGCCGGCCAGAACGTGGTCCGGATCGTCGATACCAGCGGCCCTTCGCCTCATGCAGCTGCGCTTACCGCCAACGGCCTCACCATCGATTTCAACGAAACCGTCGCCAGCGTCGACTTTGCCGGGCTGACCTTTCAGAAAGGCAATGGCACCACACTCAGTGCAATGACGCCGAATGCATTGCCGAGCATCTCCGGCAATAGCGTCACGGTCTCTACCAATACCAGCATTGGCGCCAACGACTACGTGCTGGTCACGGTCAGCGATGTCGCCCACCAAAGTGCGATGGACAGCTTTGGCAACAGCGCCACTCTGCTTGATAGCGATAGCGGCGCGTTCGCCGGCAGCGGTGGGGCAAACGTCAACCTCTCCGGCTTGACAGGCCAGTTCTTCCTGGAAGGTGGTGCCGGCAACGACACCCTTACGACCAACAACAACGGGGACGACCTCTGGGGCAACGCGGGCGACGATATCCTGTTTGGCGGCAGCGGCGACGGCGATATTGCGGGCGGCACCGGCGCGGACAGCATGAATGGCGGCGCAGGCGCAGAACAATATGAGTTCACTCAGGGCGATTCCACCCCGGTGACATTCAATTCAGGCGCCGGAACCTACACCTTTACCGGTGGGGCGGATGTCATCAGTGGCGGCTTCAACGTTGCTGCGACCAACCTCAATGTCAATATGTCCAACGACACCGGTGACCGCATCCATCTGCGTTCGGACATGCCCGGCAACGGCATGTCATCCATGGCCAACCCGGGCGACGGAACGGTTACCGACCAGCACTACTTCCTGGAGCGCGGCAATTACAGCGCGGGTGTATTCACCAACAACGTCACGGGTGCCGACACCCTGGTGGTCTACGACGGAGATAGCGCGACGGGCGGGGTCAGCCAGACTGCATTGGTCGTGCAAGGCGTAGACCCGACGCAACTGACTACCACCAACTGGGGAAACATCTATTACAGCGGTAGCGGCGACACCAGCGCGCCCATCAGTACCGGCGCCAGCTTTACCAACACTGCCAATTCCGTCATTACGATGACATTTGACGAGGCGGTGACTGCCAGTGGCCTCAACGGAGTCAGCTTCAGCCTGAATCCCTCCGATGCAAATGGATGGCAAGGCACGCCGCTCGCCATTACCGGCTTCAGCGGTCCGGGTACAAGCACGGTGAGTTTCACCACCAACGCAACCTTGTCCAGTACGGATGTGGTGCGCATGCGCTATGACGCTGGGCCGGGCGATTTGCGCGATTTGTCAAACAATGCCGTGCCTTCCGGTGAAATCTGGTTTGGCGGCTCCGGCGACAACAACATCGACCTGGATTGGTACTGGACCGGCTACCCGGTGGCGTTGCGCGGTAACGGCGGCGCGGACCATCTGGTCGGTACGGATGGCAATGACGTGCTCATCGATGGCGGTGGGTCCGATATCTTGCTGGGCAGTTTCGGCGCCGACATCATCCGTTTGGTTGAGAACGGCAGCGACAAGCCTTATGCCAGGGATGTGGTGAAGATCGAATTGGGCGAGAGCCCGTCTATGGGCGTTGCGGTTGGAAACGCAGCCGGAGTCGACTTCGACGTCGTGCTGGGTTCGTTGACTTCACCCACGGGAACCGGTTTCGACATCGCTTCCGCCACGGTTGCCAACCATGATGTGCTCGATCTGCCATCCAATGTCATCGCCGCTGACGTTGCGCATGTCGATGGCGTCGACTCGGGCGTGCTGGCCAAGCACAGCATCAGCAACGGCATTCTCACCTTCGAGAATGACGCCAACGTGGCCACGCTGATTGACATGAGCAACGCGGCAGACGCGATCAATTATCTGGAAACGAATGTCACCAACCACAGCACGGTCGGATTCGAGATCGATACGGACGGCGATGGCAGTGTGGATTCGCTGATCGTGTTCCAGGATTCAGGCACGATCCCTCTGTTTGGGAATGTATCGACGCCCGATGTCGCAGTGGCTCTTGCCGGCATCACGGCTGCCACGTTGGGTACGACCGCTGCCGCGAACGTGGTGCAGATCCAGGATACGCAAGCACCCGAGCCAGTCGGTGTGGCGCTGTCCAACGATGGCTTCGATCTCAATTTCACCGAAAATGTCTTTGCCACGACCAGCGTCGCGTTGTCGATGTTGAAAAATGGCGTTACCACGATGACCATCACCAGCGTGACCGGCAACGGCACGGATGCGCTGCAGATCAATACCAATCAGACTTTGCTGGACACGGATTGGGTGTTGATGGACTACAACGGATCGGACACTACCAATGGCGTTCGCGATGCTGCCAACAACGTGCTGCTGGATGACAGCGAGCCGGGTTCAGGTGGTTTTGCCGAAGGCGGTAGCGGCAATAACACCATCGATCTTTCTGCCAAGGTGGACGGCACCTACTACGACATCAATGGCAACGCGGGCGACGATACGTTGGTCGGCGGTGCGGGGGGCGACTGGATTAACGGTGGTGCCGGCGCCGATACCCTGACTGGCAGCGGTGGCGGCGACGAGTTCAAACTCGACCAAGGCGATTCACCCGAGGTCACCGGCAAGGTCCTGGGCGTCGATGGGGTGCTCAACACCGGCGACACCTTCAGTTTCGCCAATGGCGTCGACCGCATCACCGATCTATCCAGCGACGAGGGCATTGAACTTGGCGTGTCCCTGTCGGATTTGTTCGGTAATTCGGGCGCACCCAGCTATATGGGCAATGTGCCTGCCAACGGTCTTGCCACCGACCAGGGTTATTTCGCGGTGCAGGGCAATTACGTCGCAGGAACCTTCACCGTGAACTCCTCGACAGGCAGCGATACCCTGATCGTCTGGGACGGCGACTCCAGCAACATGGTGACCCAGACCGGCATCGTGCTTTCCGGTGTCCAGGCTACAGATCTGCAGTTGGGCGGCAGCTTCATCGGCTTGATGGCCACATCCGGCTTATCCAACGGAAACGACATCTATGCGCTGCCGGCGCCCGGCGTTATCGGCCAGACTGTCGATGGCCTGGGCGGCGCCGATACCTTGGCACTCGCTTTCTTGCCTGACACGATCATGTTTGATGGCGATGGCTTGTACTTCGGGGAAAACATCGACTCCCTCAGCATTACTCCCACTTCGATGGTGTTCTCGCTGGAGAAACAGGTTGATACCAGCTACCTCCTGAGCGGCATGCATGATGTTCAGGCACAGCAGCCAGTGACCGACTACGACATCACCCTGCAAAACTTCGAAAGCCTGCATTTCGACGATGGCACGAATGGGCTGGACATCAATCTCGCCAGCGACATCGGCGTGGTCGCGGCGAGCCAGGCGGTCAACGGCGTATTGGACGGCAACACGCTGGCCGGGAATTACCTGTTCGCCAGCTACGAGGTAGGTGCGGGCGTCAGCCAGGTCATCGGTGGTGCTGCCATGGCGGATACGGCAGGCCTGTTCTTCGATGTCAGTTCTGGCGCAATTGAGATGATCAAGGATGATAGCGTGATCAACCAGCCGGTCTGGCGCTTCATGGAGGGCGCCAACGAAGTGTTCAACCTGACCGAGGTCGGCAGCGACTGGTCAGTCGACTATGCATTCAATGGCGCGGGCAGCGATGTCGCGCTAAGCAATGTCGAGTATGTGACGGTCACCAACTCGATCAATGATGCCACCTTGCTCAGAATGGGCTTTGCCACCACTGAACCGCTAGTCATTGAACCGCTGCTCATCGTCTGACCCTGCGTCTGCACCGGACGGCGCCTGTTGAAGCAGGCGCCGTCACGATGCCCTGGCAATCGCGCCTTGGAAGGCGCTCCTACACCCCCGTAGGAGCGGCGTCCACGCCGAGATTGAGCAGGGATGTTTCACGATGCCCCGAGCAATCGCGCCTTGGAAGGCGCTCCTACCCCCCCGTAGGAGCGCCTTCCAAGGCGCGATTGAGCTGGACAACGACGTCAACCGCAACCGGATTCCGCGGGATGACCGGTAAACTTGAGTTTTTCGCTTGAGAGCGAGCACGTATGCCTCTAGAAAACTCGTCCCCCACACTCCTTTCCGGCGGAACGCTGGATGCCACCTTTGCGGGGGATGGCACACAAAGCATCAATCTCGGCATTGCCTACGCGGCGGCGGAAGCCATCGCGATTCAACCCGATGGCAAATACGTCGTGGCCGGTTGGAGCGTATTCGCCAGTAACAAATTAACGCTGCTGCGACTCAACGCCGATGGCAGCATCGATACCACTTTTGCCTGGGATGGCCAGCAATATCTCCCGAGTAGTAAGGCCCACGATGTGGCGATTCAGGCCGATGGCAAAATCGTTGCCGTTGGCGAGACCGGATCCGACTTCATCGTGGCGCGCTTCGATGCAAATGGAGCGCCCGATGTCACGTTTTCCGATGATGGCATCCAGGTAGCATCGCTGTCGGAGTCCATCGATGTCGCCAATTCCGTCGCCATTCAGCCCGATGGCCGCATTCTGATCGCCGGCAGAAGTGAAAACAGCTATGCGCTGCTTCGCTACGCCACGGATGGCACTCTTGACTCGTCTTTCGCCCAGGCTGGCGCTTTCACCGGATCTTTCGACAACAACACATCCCTCGTCAACGAGATGGCATTGCAGGAAGACGGCAAGATCGTCGTTGCCGGCTACGGCTGGAGTGGCAGCAGTTGGGACCTGGCTGTCGCGCGGCATACCGCGTCGGGCGCGCTGGACAGCAGTTTCAGCGGCGATGGCAAGTTGCTGATCAGCCTCGATCCCACCAGCTCTCTGGAGGCCATCAACGCCATCGCGATCCAGGCCGACGGCAAGATCCTGTTGGCCGGCAATACGCCGGGTAGCGGCGGAGACAACTTGCAGGATGCCGTGCTGATCCGGCTCAATGCCGATGGCTCGTTCGACACCGGTTTCGGCGGCGGCGATGGCATCGTCACGTTGAACACGAGTGCCAGGGACGACTTCAACAGCGTCACGATCCAGGCCGATGGCAAGATCATCGCCGCCGGCAACGATCAGACCGGATACGGTAACGCGCTGATCGCGCGCTACAACGCCGATGGTTCGCCGGACACCGCGTTCGCCAACGGTGGCGTGTTCTCGACCCTGTTCGACAGCGGCACATCGACAATACTTGATCTCGACTTCGCCCCCAACGGCCAGGTTGTCGCGGTCGGCAGCAGCTATACCGGCACCTACGATTTCGGCATCCTGCGCCTTGCCAGCGGAGTCGTCGATCAGACTGCCCGCGCGGGTGATGCCTTCAACTACGTCGTGCCATCGAATGCTTTCCATGATGCGGACGGCGATGCGCTGACCTATGCCGCCGGCCTTGCCGATGGCGGCCCGTTGCCGAGCTGGCTCGCCTTCGATGCCGTAACCGGTACCTTCTCGGGCACCCCCACCGATGCGGATTTCGGCACGCTGCACTTGGCCGTGCAGGCCAGCGACGGTGTGGCTGCCGCCGCCGCGGCTGTGCAGCTGGAAGTCAGCACCGATTTCATCGAGGCGCTGCGCAGTCCCGATCACGCACGCTGGAACGACACCGTGGCGAACGGCACTCCGGGCAGCGTGCTCACGTTCAGCTTCATGGACGCCGGACCGTCCTATGCGTTGGACAGCGAAAGAAACACTTTCGCGCCGATGAACGCGACGCAAGAGTCCGCCGTGCGCGACGTGCTGCGGCTCTATCAGGAGATCGCGGGGTTGACCTTCGTCGAAGTGGCCGACGGCGGCGAGGGCGGCCAATTGCGCTTCGGAAACTATCTGAATGGCGATGGCTATTCCGGCTATGCCTACTACCCTTCGCCGAACCAGGCCGGCGGCGACGTCTGGATCAATCGCGCCGAGGTGGACTACGCCTCACCGGCAGCCGGCAACGCCGCCTATTGGGTATTGCTGCACGAAATCGGCCACGCGCTGGGCTTCAAGCATCCCGGTCTCTACAACGGCGACGCCGGACCTTATCTGGCAGCGTCGGTCGACACCAATCAATACACGGTGATGTCCTACAACAACCACGGCGAAGCCGCCTCCACCGGCAACTTCGTTCGTAGTCCGATGCTCTACGACATCGCCACGATCCAGTTCCTCTATGGCGCCAACACCGCGACCCGCGTCGGCAACGACAGCTACACCTTAGATCCCACTACGCTGGTGTTCGAAACGCTGTGGGACGGCGGCGGCATCGACACCATCGACGCGTCCGGATTCAGCGAAGATTGCGAGATCGATTTGCGCGCCGGCGAGTTCAGTTCGCTGCGCGGACTCATCCCAGGCTACGGATGGGCTGGGCCGCTCGGCAACGACAACCTCGCCATCGCCTACGGCGTCAGCATCGAAAACGCCGTCGGCGGCAATGGCGCCGACACTCTGATTGGCAACGCAGCCAACAACATCCTGACCGGGGGTCTCGGCAACGACAGCTATGTCGTCGACAGCCGCGGCGACCGCGTCATCGAAACCAGCACACAGAGCAGCGAAATCGACAGCGTCCAGGCCACGTTGAGCTGGAACCTGGGCGCCAATCTGGAAAACCTCACCCTGCTCGGCACACATCGCTTCAGCGCCAACGGCAACAGCCTCGACAACAGCCTCACCGGCAATGCCGCCGGCAATCTGCTCAATGGCAGCAGCGGCGCAGACACGCTGATTGGCGGTGCCGGCAACGACACCTATGTGGTGGACCGCGCCAGCGACGTCATCCAGGAAACCGGCGCCGATGCAGGCGACAGCGTGCGCAGCTGGGTCGATTGGACGCTGGGCGACAACCTGGAAAACCTGACGTTGCTCGGCGTCAAACAACTCAGCGGCACCGGCAACAGCCTGAACAACAGCCTGACCGGCAATGGCAATGCCAATGTGCTGAATGGCGGCGACGGCAACGACAGCCTGTTCGGCGCCTCCGGCAACGACACGCTGACCGGCGGCGCCGGCGGCGATACCTTCGCCTTTACCACGCCGCTCAACGCGGTGCGCAACGTCGATACCGTCACCGACTTCAGCAGCGGCACGGACAAGATTCAGTTAGCACACGCCATTTTTCGCGACATCGGCTTTACCGGAACGCCGGGCTCGGCGGCGTTCTTCCATGCCGGCAGCGCGGCACACGACGCGGACGACCGCATCCTTTACGACCAAGCCAATGGCGGGCTGTACTACGACGCCGACGGCAGCGGAACGCTGGCGGCCATCCAGTTCGCGCTGCTGAATGCGGCGCCGATGCTGCTGTTTTCGGATATTTACCTGGCCTAAGGAAATATCACCCCGCTCCGTAGGTGCGAATTTATTCGCACCTGCATTTGTTGTCTGACCTTTCCCTCCGCAGATATGTCCACTCCCACCGTCACCATCACAGACAGTC
The DNA here is from genome assembly GCA_031426735.1 of Hydrogenophilaceae bacterium. GTDB lineage: Bacteria > Pseudomonadota > Gammaproteobacteria > Burkholderiales > Thiobacillaceae > PFJX01. Next base: position 33,325 of record JASJPK010000029.1, read on the forward strand.
TCCTTGGCACGGCCAACCGGGCCAGCGGCAACGTGGCTTACTCGCTGCAGTTCAGTGAATCGGTCAGCGGATTGGCTGTCGATGACTTTACCGTCAGCAATGGTTCGATCAGTTCGATTACCGGCAGCGGCACTATCTGGACGGTCAACGTCACCCCCGCGCTGGGCGTGGTCGGCGGCACCATCGGCCTGACGCTGAAGGCGGGCGCGGTGAGCGATGCGTTGGGCAATCCCAATGCCCTCGCCTCGAATAGCAGCCAGGCCATCGACACTGCCGCGCCGGTGGCGCCCAAACTGGTGACCAGTACCGCGTTCAAGTACCTGGCCGATCCCCAGATCACGATGCAGACCAGTCTGGGCACGGTGGTGCTGGAACTCCACCCCGAACAGGCGCCGATTACCGTCGCCAACATGCTGGCCTATATCGACGGCGAGTTTTACGACAACACGTTGTTTCACCGGGTGATCGATGGCTTCATGGTGCAAGGCGGCGGGCTTACGGCCGGTATGGTTGCCAAAACCCCGACTTACGGCGCGATTACGCTGGAGAGCAACAACGGTCTGAGCAATGTGCGCGGCAGCATCGCGATGGCGCGAACCAACCTGGCCGATTCCGCCACGACGCAGTTCTTCATCAACCAGGTGGATAACCCCTTCCTGAACTACAGCAGTTCCGCTTCACCGGGCTATGCCGTGTTCGGTTCGGTGTTGTCCGGCCTGTCGGTGATCGACAGCATCGCGCAAGTCACCACCAACGCGTCCGATGCGCCGATAGCGAATGTCACCATCAGCTCCATTCGGCAGACGGTTGCCGGCAGCAGCATCACCAATGCGGACACCATGCAGGTCAGCGGGCTGGAAGCCGGCGCGCAGTGGTCGTACAGCCTGGATGGCGGCGGCACCTGGAACGCCGGCAGCGGCAGCAGTTTCGCGTTGCCTCTGGGCGACTATGCGGCCACTCAAATTCAGGTCAGGCAAACCGATGCGGCCGGCAATGCCAGCACCAGTACCGGCAAGCTGACCAGCGCATTGGCTATTACCGACATCGACGTCACCGCCCCCACCGTCACCCTCACCGACAACCTGCCCGGCACGGCCAACCGGTCCACTGGCAACGTGGCCTACACGCTGCAGTTCAGCGAGCCCGTCAGCGGACTGGCCGCCGATGATTTCAGCGTGACCAATGGCGCGCTCGGTTCGATCTCCGGCAGCGGCACTACCTGGACGGTCAACGTCAGCCCCGCTCTGGGCGTGGCTAGCGGCACGATCGGCCTGACGCTGAAGGCGGGCGCGGTAAGCGATGCGTTGGGCAATCTCAATGCCTACGTCGCCAATGCAAGCCAGGCCATCGACACCGTCGCGCCGGTGGCGCCCAAGCTGGTGACCAGTTCCGCGTTCAATTATCTGGTCAACCCGCAGGTGACCCTGCAAACCAGTCTCGGCACGGTGGTGCTGGAACTCAACCCGGAGCAGGCGCCGATCACCGTGGCCAACATGCTGGCTTATGTCGACGGCGGGTTTTACGACAACACGTTGTTCCACCGGGTGATCAATGGCTTCATGGTGCAGGGCGGCGGCTTCACGGCTGGTCTGGCCTACAAAACCCCGACCTACGGCGCGATTACGCTGGAGAGCAACAATGGTCTGAGCAATGTGCGCGGCAGCATCGCGATGGCGCGCACCAGCGTGGCGGATTCCGCCACGACGCAGTTCTTCATCAATCAGGTGGATAACACCTACCTGAACTACAGCAGTGCCGCTTCGCCGGGCTATGCCGTGTTCGGTTCGGTGGTGTCCGGCCTGGCGGTGATCGACAGCATCGCGCAAGTGGCCACCACGACGGTGGGTTCATACACCAACGTGCCGGTAATGGATGTTGTCATTACCTCGCTCCGTCAGTCCGTCGCCGGCAGCAGTTTCACCCATGTCGGCACGCTGCAGGTCAGCGGCCTGGAAGCCGGCGCGCAATGGTCCTACAGCCTGGATGGCGGCAGCACCTGGAGCATGGGTAGCGGCAGCAGCTTGGCGTTGCCGGTGGGCAGCTATGCGGCCAATCAAATTCAGGTCAGGCAAACCGATGCGGCAGGCAACACCAGCGCCAGTTCCGGCAAATTGACCAGCGCCGTGGTGGTGGATACCACCGCCCCGACGGTCAGCGCCTTCAGTCCGGCCGATGGGGCTGTCGGCGTGGCGCTGGGCAGCAACATCGTCATTACTTTCAGCGAAACGATCATGCGCGGTGTGGGCAACCTCGTGCTGAAGACAGCAGCCGGCGCCATCGTCGAGAGCTTCGATGCCGCCGCCAGTTCGCGCCTGACATTCTCCGGCGCCAGCCTGACCATCGATCCTAGCCTCAATCTGATCTACAGCCCCGGTTACACGGTCGAACTGGCTCCCGGCACGGTCAAAGACCTGGCCGGCAACAGTTACGCAGGAACCGCCAGCTACCATTTTGCGACCAACAGCCCGACCAGCGGCGGCGTCGTCATCAGCGGCAGCGCCATCCTGGGGCAGACACTGACCGCCGACACCGCTTCGTTGGCGGATGCGGATGGCCTGGGTCTGCTGACCTATCAGTGGCAAGCCGACGGCAGCCCGATCGTAGGCGCCACCGCCAACAAGCTGGAATTGGGACAGGCCGAAGCCGGCAGGACCCTCACCGTATCGATCAGTTACAGCGACGGCCACGGCATCGCGGAAACCGTGCACAGCGATGCCATCCGCCTGGGCACCGCCGGCGCCGACACACTGACCTGCGACGCCGCGCGCGATAGTCTGGCCGGCGGTGCCGGTGACGACACCTACATCGTCAGCGCCCGCAGCAACCGCATCACCGAACTGGCCGACGAAGGCATCGACAGCGTCCACGCGCCCGTCTCCTGGAGCCTCGGCACCAACCTGGAAAACCTGACCCTGACCGGCAGCGGCAAATTCAGCGGCAGAGGCAACCGCCAGGACAACATCCTCACCGGCAATGACGCGGCCAATATGCTGGATGGAGGCGCCGGCGCGGATAGCCTGATCGGTGGCGCCGGAAACGACATCTACATCGTGGACAACCTCAGCGACGTGATTCAGGAACAGTCCAACGCGGCGGAAACCGACTCGGTCCGCGCGTGGAGGGACTGGACCCTGGGCGACAACCTGGAAAACCTGACGCTGCTCGGCGTCAAACCATTGCACGGCAGCGGCAACGCGCTCGACAACCGCCTGACCGGCAATGGCAGCGCCAACAGCCTCGATGGCGGTGCCGGCAACGACGTTCTCGCTGGCGCCTCCGGCAACGACACGCTGACCGGCGGTGCCGGCAGCGACACTTTCGCCTTCACCACCCCGCTCAACGCCATTCGCAACGTCGACACCATCACCGACTTCAGCAGCGGCACGGACAAGCTTCAACTTTCGCCAGCCATCTTCCGCGAACTGGGTTTTTCCGGCGCACCAAGCACGGATGCCTTCTTCCATGCCGGCAGCGCGGCACACGACGCAGACGACCGCATTGTTTACGACCAAGCCAATGGCGCGTTGTATTACGACGCCGATGGCAACGGAGCGCTGGCGGCGGTGCAGTTCGCGGTGCTGAGTTCCATGCCGGGGGTTCAGTACACGGACTTTTGGGTCAGTTGACGCTGCCGACGGGGGGTATCAGGGCGCTGAAACACGTGCCGTCACCCCGGCGGAGGCCGGGGTCCAGCCCAACGTGCTTAACGAAATAACCTTGAAACTGACAGTTGATGTCGCTGTAGGTGCGAATTTATTCGCACGCTCAACGCGTATATGTAAATAAACCAATAGACCGCCCCACGTAGGAGGTCCGCTTGCGGGCCGAATCCCTCGCTCGGCACGGTTCGGTCCGCAAGCGGACCTCCTACAACCGTCACCCAAGGTGAAAGAAGATCTTGGCTTGTTCGGAAGTAGTCAGTAAGGTTGAAGCATGGATGAAACACCGTAGCCCGCTCGGTTGCCAATGCGGGCGCGATTCGTTTCAACATGACTGACCACTACAACAAAAGGGAGTTTGGCAATGTCGAATCTATACGACACCACTATCGAGTATCGACGCACGCTTTATGACAACGCTGCAGTCGTTCCACTCAACTCGGAACAGTTCGACGGGACCGGGCTCGCGGGCGGGGCAAGCAGCGTTTGGGCGGCAAGCGCGATCAATGTGTTCGCAAACGAACTGGTTGGCGACGACTATGCGGCGGACCTCACTACTACGGGCATGGTGGCGGTGGGCGGGAGCGTCACTGGCCTACTCGAAACCAGCAACGACAGGGACTGGTTCCGAGTCGACCTGACGGCCGGCAGGCTCTACGCCTTCGATCTGAAAGGTGCGGCTTCGGGTGGTGGCACGCTGCTTGATCCCGGTCTTTTCCTTTTCGATAGCACGGCAAACTATGTGGCCTTTGACAACAATAGCGGTATCGATAACGATGCCCAGTTGGTCAATAGCCCTCCCAGTAGCGGAGCGTTCTATATATCCCCCTTGGATTTAGGCCTCTCGGGCGGCACCTACACACTGGTCGCGACGGAAATCGGCGTCGATGACTATCTGGGCAGCATTGCCACGACCGGTACGCTTGCCGTGGGCGGCTCAACCACCGGCGACATCCAGTTCAGCAGCGACCAGGATTGGTTCCGTATCGATCTGACCGCGGGTCGGATTTACACCTTCGACCAGAAGGGGGCGGTCTCCGCGGGCGGTTCGCTGACCGAGTCCGCTCTTCGTCTTCTGGACGACACAGGCAATCTGGTGGCCAATGCCGGCTACCATGCGGCTGGTACCGATGCCAGTCTGACCTACAGTCCGCTTAGTGGGGGAACCTACTATGTCTCCGCCGAGGCTGCCTACGGTTCCACCGGCACCTACACCCTGGTGGCGACCGATCTCGGCGCCGATGACTATCTGGGCAGCACTGCCACGACCGGCATATTCACGGTGGGGGGCTCTGTCACCGGCGATGACCAGTTCTATGGCGACCAGGACTGGTTCCGTATCGATCTGAGCGCGGGCCGGATCTACGCTTTCGACCTGAAGTCGGCTTTTTCCGGGGGAGGCACGCTAGACAATCACAGTCTTCAGCTTCTGAATAGCGCGGCAGACTTCCTGGTCTATGGCGGCGTCAGCGAGAACGGTCTGGAATCGCGACTAGTTTATAGCCCGCTCAGCAGCGCGACCTTCTATCTATCCGCCGAGGGTGGTTTTACCGGGGGCACCTATACCCTGGTAGCTGCTGACATCGGCGCCGACGACTTTTTGGGCAGCAGTGCCACAACCGGCTCGCTTGTCGTCGGGGGGGGCGCCACCGGCAATATCCAGTTCCACGGCGATCAGGACTGGTTCAGCATTGAGCTAACCGCCGGCAGGATCTATACCTTCGAGATGCAGGAGGGTGTTTCTTCTGGCGGCCCCCTGGCCGTCCCCTTTTTAACCCTCCTGAATAGCGCGGATGTTGTCCTTTGGTCCGTGGTGGACAACGGCACGGGCTCCTATCCCTATTTCAGTTTCAGCCCTTCAAGCAGCGGAACCTACCATCTCTCCGCCCAAGGCCGCGGCAGCGAAGTCGGCACCTACACGCTGTTGGCGACCGATAGCGGCGCCGATGACTATGCCTATGGCGTCACCACGACTGGCGACCTTGCCGTGGGTGGCACGGCCACTGGCAGCATCCAGTTCAACAGCGACGGTGACTGGTTCCGTATCGATCTGATCGCGGGCCATTTTTATGTCTTCGACATGAAGGGGCTTCATTCAGGCGGCGGCACGCTGTTCAACGCAGATCTTGAACTCAGGGACAGTGCGGCGGGTTATCTGACCGCAGACTACGGTATCGGTGACGATGCCCGTCTGAGCTTCAAAGCCGACAGCAGTGGAATCCATTACCTCTCCGCCACGGGCTGGGGCAACTCGACCGGTACCTACACTCTGACGGCCGCCGATCATGGCGTCGATGACTACGACGGCAGCATCGCCACCACCGGCAAGCTCGCACCCGGTGCTTCGACCAGCGGCAACATCCAGCTTGCAGATGAGGCTGATTGGTTCCGGATCGAACTCACCGCCGGCAGGATCTACGCCTTCGATCTGAAAGGTGCAGACTCTGGCGGCGGCACCCTGACCGATCCCAATCTTCTGCTTCACGATGGCGAGGGCAATTACCTGACCGTCGATTTCAACAACGGCGTCGGTCTGGATGCCCGACTGACTTATCTCGCCCCCTCCAGTGGAACTTATTTTCTTTCCTGCCAGGGATCGAGTTACAACGTCAAGCCTGACGGCACCTACACCCTGAAGGCCACGGACCTCGGCATCGACGACCATGTCGACGGTTTGACCACTTCATCCACTGTCACAGTGGGAGGCGCGATAACCGGCGATATCCAGTTCGTCAACGATCAGGACTGGTTCCGCATCGATCTGATGGTTGGCACAACCTATATCTTCAAGCTACAGGGCGCGGATTCTGGCAAAGGCACGCTTGCCAATCCCCGATTAGTGCTTCGCGATGCCACAGGTAATTATCTGTACAGCGACTCCGACAGCGGCGCTGGTTACGACGCGCTGTTCGCCTACAGCCCCGCCAGCAGCGGCACCTATTACCTTGCCGCCCAGAGCGAATATGCCAGCTTTACCGGCACCTACACGTTGAGCGTCGGTCTCGACGACTTCCCTGGTAACGCTATGACAACTCTCCCGGTGGGCGGGGCAGTCACCGGCATGATCGAGTACACATCCGACCAGGACAAATTTCTCGTCGACCTGACAGCGGGTGTGGAATACGTCTTCGACCTCACTGTCGCTGACTTGGGTGGCGGCACGCAGGCCAACCCCTATCTGCATTTGCTCGACAGTTCCGGTGATTACATAGCAAGCGATGACTCGCACATTTTCTTCACGCCGACCAGCGCTGGCACCTACTACCTGGCCGTCCAGGGCAACAACCCCGGCAGCACCTACACCCTGAGCGCCGACCTCGACGATTACGGCAACGGCGTCACGACCAGCGGCGTTCTCACGCCGGGCGAAACGGTCTACGGCACCATCCAGGGAAGTACTGATCTGGACTGGCTAAAGATCACGCTTACCGCCGGCGCCAGCTACGATTTCTCGCTGGAAGGCAAAGATTCCGGCGGCGGCACGCTGGTCAATCCGCTCTTGCGCCTGAGTGACAACGCCGGCAACGAGATCGCCTACAACCAGGACGGCGGCCTGGGCAGGGACGCGCACCTGACCTACATCGCCGCGACCAGTGGCACTTACTATTTATCTGTCGAGTCGCAATACGACTACGACGGCGATGCCGGCTCTTACACCCTCTCCGCGCGCAGCCTTGGGAGCGGCTATCAGGCCACGCCGATAGCCAATGCCTTCCCGTTGAGCGGCAACGCTGTCCTGGATGGCCTGACTCAGGGCAGCACCTGGCAGTTCAGCGGCGCACGTTTGCTGACCTATTCGTTCAACGATATCAGCGAAGAGGGCCTGATCCTCGGCGGCGCCTGGAACGAGGTGGCAAAAGACGCAATACGGGAGGCACTGGTCGCCTGGCAATCGGTCGCCAATATCAGCTTTGTCGAGATTCCGGGCAGCGACACGATCGAAAACAGCACGGCCAATATTGCCTTCGGCCACTCCGGTAACAGTCTTTACCCCGTCTCCGGCCTGGGCGTCTTCCCGGCGCCGGATTACGTCAATCTGCTCTTGGGCGAAATGGAATCAAACCGAACGGAATATCCACGCCTGGAAGGTGACATTTTGTTGGACGACTACGCCAGCGAGATGCAGTACCTCACCCGGGGCGATGCTGGATTCTGGGTCGGCATGCATGAATTGGGTCATGCCCTCGGCCTCAAGCACCCGTTCGACGACGGTGGCAACGGCCGGCCGACTTTCATCGATCTGGGCATCGGCAGCAAGGACGTCAATACCCAGACGGCGATGAGCTACGGCACGCCCGGAATCAGCCTGGACAATGGTTATGCGGCCACGCCCATGCTGCTGGACATCCAGGCCATCCAGAGCATCTATGGCGCGAATGCCAGCTACCACAGCGCGGACAACACCTATTCCCTCGCCGACGACGGCGCTCTCAGAACCCTCTGGGATGCCGGTGGCAACGACTGGATCGATGCCAGCGGCCTTGCCTACGGCATCCAACTCAGCCTGGCGGCGGGCAGCATCAACCGTTATGGCAGCCAATACTCAGCCACCGCCAGCGCCTACAACGCCAACATCGAAAATGCCTCAAACGGAGCCGGGGCGGATACCCTGAACGGCACCAGCGCCTCCGTCATCATTAGATCGGACTACTACGTTTCTATCAGCAACCTGGAGTCGGTCATCGCCATCGCCGATAACGTCAGCATCGAAAATGCCCGCGGCGGTGTCGGGGCGGATACCCTGAGAGGTACCAGCGCCGCCAATATCCTGGACGGCGGTGCAGGCAATGACACTTTGGACGGCGGCACCGGCAATGACACCCTTCTGGGCGGCACAGGCAACGACACCTATCTGGTCGACAGCGCGGGCGACCGGCTGATAGAGAGCAGCGCCCAGGCTGGCGAAATCGATAACGTACAAGCCTCACTGAGCTGGACGCTGAGCGCCAACCTGGAAAACCTGACCCTGACCGGCAACGGTAAATTCAGCGGCAGAGGCAACGGCCTGGACAACTCCCTCACCGGCAACGGCGCGGCCAATGTGCTGGATGGCGGCGCTGGCGCAGACAGCCTGATCGGCGGCGCCGGAAACGACATCTACGTCGTGGACAACCTCAGCGACGTGATTCAGGAAAATCAGACCGACGCGGCGGAAATCGACTCGGTCCGCGCCTGGAGGGACTGGACGCTGGGCGACAACCTGGAAAACCTGACGCTGCTCGGCGTCAAACCATTGCACGGTAGCGGCAACGGTTTGAACAACAACCTGACCGGCAATGGCAACGCCAACAGCCTCGATGGCGGCGCCGGCAACGACACCCTCGTTGGCGCCTCCGGCAACGACACGCTGACAGGCGGTGCCGGCAGCGACACTTTCGCCTTCACCACCCCGCTCAACGCCCTCCGCAACGTCGACACCGTCACTGACTTCAGCAGCGGCATGGACAAGCTTCAACTTTCGCCAGCCATCTTCCGCGCGCTGGATTTTTCCGGGGCGCCGGACTCGGCTGCGTTCTTCCATACCGGCAGTGCAGCGCAGGATGCGAATGACCGCATCCTGTATGACCAGAGCAGTGGAGGGCTGTACTACGATGCCGATGGCAGCGGCACGCTGGCGGCGATCAAATTTGCGACATTGCTGGCTTCGCCAACGCTGTTGTATAGCGATTTTTTTGTCGGGTAATCCAGCCTTGCGGTCGACAGGCGCTGCCGATATTCCGGACTAGGGAAATAGTCCCAGCACAGCTAAGGTCTTTAAGCTTGGCGTAGCCTATAAAACGATTGCAGGGTCTGAAAATTCATCCTGGAAACCGCAGCTGGTGTTGAATGTTTCGTATTTCAATCGGTTGCGTTACTTACGTAGGTGCAAATAAATTCGCACCTACAGTCCGGTTAACCGCGGTTTTTAGGTCCATTTGGCAAACGTTGATCAGAACTGCGGAGACCGCCATCAAATACAGCGTATTGCGTTCGGGCTCGGGGCATACGGATACGAAACAATTACTGGCCTGGGAGTTTGAAAATGTCGGACCTATATGACACCGATTTCGAGCAGAAACAGTGCTTCGGTGATCAGGTTGCCGATCTCGGGTTGGCGTCTGTCGACCTGTTGCCGGCAGATATCATTGAGGTGCAACGCAGCCAGACAGCTCTCACACCTCAGACGGCGACCACCACGGGTCGATTTGACTGGACTGGCCTGACTGTTAGCACGCGTGGTTTTTTCGCCGCCATCTCCGCCGACCCGACGCCGGTGATCGTCGACGATTATTCGGCTGACATCACCACCACAGGTGTCGTAGCGGTGGATGGCAGCGTTACCGGCCAGATCGAAACCGGCAATGACCAGGACTGGTTCCGCGTCAATCTGGTTGCTGGCGGCATCTATGCCTTCGATCTGAAGGGAGTCGCCTCCGGTGGCGGTACATTGCCCGATCCCGGTCTGCTTCTGCTGGATAGTTCAGGGGGCTACCTGGCCTTCGACCACGACAGCGGCATCGGTTCCGATTCCCGCTTGGTCTATAGCCCGCCCAGCAGCGCAACGTTCTACTTGTCTGCCCGCGATGTCAGCGGCACGCCAGGCAGCTATACGCTGGTAGCGACCTATCTGGGTGCCGATGACTATGCCGGTAACAGCACTACCAGCGGCACAGTCACGGCGGGCGTCCCCGCGACCGGCAACATCCAGTTCAACTACGATCAGGACTGGTTCCGGGTCGAGTTGACTGCGGGGCGGGTCTACGCCTTCGATCTGAAAGGACTCTCCTCCGGGAGCGGCACGCTGCCTGATCCGAATCTTTCCCTTTACAGCGACACGGGGAGCCATATCGCCGCTGACAATGACAGCGGTATCGGTTCAGATGCCTTCCTGCGCTATAGCCCGCTCAACAACGGTGTGTTCTATCTATCCACCGGCTACTCCAGCCAAACCGGCACCTATACCCTGCTGGCGAGCGACATCGGCGCCGATGACTACCTGGGCAGCAGCGCCACGACCGGCGTAGTTGCAGTGGGCGGTTCAGCCACTGGCGATATCCAGTTCAACAGCGATCAGGACTGGTTCCGCATTGATTTGACCGCCGGCCAGATCTATAGCTTCGACCTGAAAGGGACCGCATCCGGTGGTGGTTCGCTGCCGGAGCCCAATCTCAATCTTCTGGATGGCACGGGGGTTTTGCTGGCAAGCGACAGTTACAACGGAGTCGACACCGATGCTCAGCTGATTTACAGCCCGCTTGGCGGGGGAACCTACTATCTCTCCGCCTGGGCCGGCTACGCTTCAGCCGGTACCTATACGCTGACGGCGACCCATCTCGGCACCGATGACCATCTAGCCAGTAGCGGCACGACCAGCAGGCTTGCTGTGGGCGGTTCCGTCAGCGGCAATATCCAGTTCGTCGGCGACCAGGACGGGTTCCATATTGATCTGACCGCCGGCAGGATTTATTCCATCGACATGAAAGGCGTCGACTCCGGGGCCGGCACACTGATTGACCCCTATCTGCGACTCTTGAACAGCAATGCAGACTACCTGGTCTTTGACAATGAAAGCGGAACCGGCTCCGATGCCCGCCTGCTCTATAGCCCGCTTGTCAGCGGAGATTTCCTGCTTTCCGCTGAAGGGGGCTTTGGCACGCTTGGCAGCTACACCCTGACGGCGACCGACATCGGTACCGATGATTATGCCGGCAGCCTCGCGACCACCGGCACGCTGGCGGTGGGGGGGGCGGTCAGCGGCAATATCCAGTTCGTCGGCGACCAGGACTGGTTTCGCCTCGAACTGACCGAGGGCAGGATTTACGCCTTCGATATGAAAGGGTTTGATTCCGCTGGCGGCACGCTGGCCGATCCTTTCCTCGTATTCCTGGATAGTGCGGGCGAATTTCTTGCCTCCGACGTGGACAGCGGCACGGGCGCCGATGCCCGCATCACCCTCAGCGCTGACCACAGCGGCACCTACTATCTTTCCGCCCATGGCGCGAATGGCACCTATACGCTGCAGGCTACCGATCTCGGCGCCGATGACTATGCCGGCAGCCTTGCCACAACCGGCAGCCTCGCCATGGGCGGCACGGCAACCGGCAACATCCAGTTCGACAGCGACCAGGACTGGTTCCGCGTCGAATTGCTCGCCGGCCATTTCTATCGTTTTGATATGAAGGGGGGGGCTTCCGGGGGCGGCACCCTGCCTGACCCCTTCCTTCAATTCCGGGACGGTGCGGCAGGTTATGTGTCCTCAGACTTTGATAGCGGCACTGGGGCCGATGCCCGTCTGGGCTTCAATGCAGTCAGCAGCGGAACCTACTATCTCTCCGCCATTGGCAGCGGAGCCACCGGCACTTACACCTTAACGGCTGCCGATCTCGGCGAAGACGACTATGCCGGCGATGCAAGCACTCTGGGCAATCTGGCGGTGGGTGACTCGATCAGCGGCAACATCCAGCTTGCCTCCGAGTCGGATTGGTTCCGTATCGATCTCAGTGCCGGCAGGATCTACGTTTTCGACCTCAAAGGCCTGGACTCCGGCAGCGGCACGCTGTCGGACCCCCATCTTCAGTTGCGTGACGGCGCGGGCAATGTGCTGTTCAATGACTACGACAGCGGCACCGGCCGGGATGCCAGGATGACCCGTCTTGCGCCAACCGGAGGCACGTATTACCTGGCCGTCCAGGGACTGTCCGAAGGAGCGACGGGCAGTTACACGCTGGCCGCCACGGATATCGGCAGCGACGATTTTGCCGGCAACAGCGCGACGGCCGGCACATTGGCCGCGGGCGACGCGGTTACAGGCGACATCCAGTTCACCAACGATGAGGACTGGTTCCGCCTCGATCTGACCGCTGGCACCACCTATATCTTCGCGCTGCAGGGCGCGGATTCCGGCATGGGCACGCTGGTCAACTCCATGTTGCAGCTTTACAGCGCCGCCGGCCTATATCTGGATTCGGGCTATAACAGCGCCGGCAACGGCTTGCTGCTCGTCTACACCCCCACCAGCAGCGGCGCCTACTATCTGTCCGCGGCGGGGGTCTATAGCGACAATCTCGGCACCTACACGCTGAACGCCAGCCTGGACGATTACACGCACAGCGCTTTGACCGGCGGCAGCGTTGCGGTGGGAAATGATGCCTTTGGCGCGATCCAGTATTTCGGCGACCAGGACTGGTTCCGCGTCGACCTGAACGCGGGCGGCGAATATGTCTTCGACCTCAAAGGCGTCGATACCGGCGGCGGCAGTCTCGTCAGCGGCTATCTGGTGTTGTTCGGCGGCACGGGAAACTACTTGAACGGGGATGACAGCCATCTCTTCTACAAGCCGAGCAGCAGCGGTACCTACTATCTGGCCGTTCAAGGCATGAATGCCGTCGGCACTTATACGCTGAGCGCCAACCTCGACGATTTCAAAGATGGTGTCACCACGACCGGCGTACTCGCCCCGGGCGGATCGGTCACCGGCATGCTCGAGGGCGGCGCGGACGTCGACTGGCTGAAGATCAGCCTCACCGCCGGCACCAGTTATGCGTTCTCGCTGGAGGGCAGGGACTCCGGCGGCGGCACGCTGGCCGACCCGCTGCTGCGTCTGCGCGACAGCAACGGCAGCGAGATCGCCAGCAACCTGGACGGCGGCCTGGGCCGGGACGCGCACCTGACCCACATCGCCACGACCAGCGGCACCTACTATTTATCAGTCGAATCGCAAAACACCTATGGCAGCGATGTCGGCACCTACACCCTCTCGTCCCGCAGCCTCGGCAGCGGCTACCAGGCCACGCCGGTAGCCAATGCCTTCCCACTGAGCGGCACCGCCACCCTGGATGGCCTGACCCAGGGCAGCGCCTGGCAATTCAGCGGCCCCCGCGTGCTGACCTATTCGTTCAACGATATCAGCGAAGCAGGCATGAACCTTGGCGGACCCTGGACGGAGGCGCAAAAAGACGCCGTTCGGGAAGCGCTCCTTGCCTGGGAAGTGGTCGCCAACATCAGCTTCGTCGAGATTCCGGGCAGCGACACCATCGAGAACAACACGGCCAATATCGCCATCGGGCACGCCGGCAGTTATTTTTATCCCGCAGCCGGCCTGGGCGTTTTCCCTTCGCCGGATTACGTCAATCAGCTCCTGGCCGACCTGGAATCGAATCGAACGGACTATCCGCGTCTGGAGGGCGATGTCCTGCTCGACGACTACGCCAGCGAGATGCAGTACCTCAGCCCGGGCGATGCCGGATTCTGGGTCGGTTTGCATGAACTGGGCCATGCCCTCGGCCTCAAGCACCCGTTCGACGACGGCGGCAACGGCCGACCCACCTTCATCGACCTGGGCATCGGCGCCAAGGACGTCAATACCCAGACGGCCATGAGCTATGACACCCCGGCGACCAGCCTGAGCGATGGCTATTCCGCCACCCCCATGCTGCTGGACATCCAGGCCATTCAGCGCATCTACGGGGCGAACACCACGTATCACAGCACGGACAACAGCTACACCCTGACCGATGATGGCGCCCTCAGAACTCTTTGGGATACCGGCGGCAACGACTGGTTGGACGCCAGCAACCTGGGCACCGGCATCCAGCTCAATCTGGAAGCGGGCAGCATCAATCGTTTTGGTTTCCAGAGTTCGGTCACCGCCATCGCCTACGGCGTCAGCATCGAAAATGCCCGCGGCAGCTTCGACGCGGACACGCTCATCGGTACCAGCGCCGCCAACATCCTCGAAGGAGGCAACGGCAACGACCTGTTGGATGGCGGTGCCGGAACAGACACGCTGACCGGCGGCCTCGGCAACGACAGCTATGTCGTCGACAACCGCGGCGACCGCATCCTCGAAACCAGCACCCTGAGCAGCGAGATCGACAGCGTCCAGGCCACGTTGAGCTGGAATCTGGGCGCCAACCTGGAAAATCTCACCCTGCTCGGCACCCATCGCTTCAGCGCCAACGGCAACGGCCTCGACAACACCCTCACCGGCAACGCCGCCGGCAACCTGCTCAATGGCGGCCGCGGCGCCGACACGCTGACCGGCGGTGCCGGCAACGACACCTATGTCGTGGACCGCGCCAGCGACGTCATCCAGGAAAGCGGCGCCGATGCGAGCGACAGCGTGCGCAGCTGGGTCGACTGGACGCTGGGCGCCAACCTGGAAAACCTGACGTTGCTCGGCGTCAAACAACTCAGCGGCGCCGGCAACAGCCTGGACAACCGCCTCACCGGCAACGGCGCCGCCAATGTGTTGAATGGTGGCGACGGCAACGACACGCTGAGCGGCGCCTCCGGCAACGACACGCTGACCGGCGGCGCCGGCAGCGACACGTTTGCCTTCACGACCCCGCTCAACGCTGTTCGCAACGTCGACACGATCACCGATTTCGTTAGCGGTACGGACAAAATCGAACTCTCGTCGGCCATCTTCCGAGAGATCGGTTTCAGCGGCAGTCCGAGTTCGGATGTGTTCTTCCACGCCGGCAGCGCGGCGCACGACACGGATGACCGCATCCTGTATGACCAAGGCAATGGCGGGCTGTACTACGACGTCGATGGTAACGGTGCGCTGGCGGCGGTGCAGTTCGCGGTGCTGAGCGGAGGGGCAATGTTGCAATACTCAGATATTTCCTTGAGTTAAAGCCCTAGTCGCTGTTAAAACGAACCACCAAGGTGCGCCTCAAAAATCGTCATTCCCGCGCGGGAATCCAGTGCGTTGATTCCAATGGGTTCCCGCGCGGGAACAACGAACCAGGGGTTATTCGAAGCGCGCCCCATCTTGAACGGCAAATAGGGGCACAAAAATGAAAGAAGAATCATGAATAACGCCAATACAAACCAGATCGTATTCATTGATTCCGCCGTGCAAGACAGGGAAATAATTCTTGCCAGCCTGGGTGTCGGCACACCTTGGTACATCATCAATAACAATGAAAATGGCTTGAAGCAGATGGCGGCTGTTCTGGCGGATTACTCCGGCCTAAATGCCATTCACATCATCTCGCACGGATCGATAGGCAGCCTGCAACTAGGAGAAAGTCTCGTCACCCTGAACACGCTGGAAAATCAAGAAGTTGTGCTTTCCAGCATCGGTAACGCGCTGACTGAAACGGGCGATATTCTGCTTTATGGATGCAATGTGGCGCAGGGCGCTGTGGGGCAGACGTTCATCCAGCAGTTTGCAGTGGCAACGGGGGCGGATGTCGCGGCTTCAATAGACTTGACCGGAGCGGTACGGTTTGGTGGTGATTGGGCATTGGAAAGCAACACGGCAGCCATTGAAGCACCTGCACTGGCCATGGGGTCCGATTACGTCCAAACCCTAGGGACAACTGAGACACTGAACTTCTCGGTCAACGATGCCAGCCTGTGGAGTGCAGGCGCAGGATTCAGCTTCAACCACACTTTCAATGAACTCGTTTTCAGCCTCAACCCGATCAACGTGAGTGGGGCACCATCGGCGGATATCCTGGGCAGCAGCCTGGGTCTGGACTACGCCCTGAATGCCAGTAATATCGAATTCGGCATCCCTATCACCGTCGGCCTCAGTGCGGGCGTCTTCGATCTCAACTACCCGGTCAACGCCCAGATTGGGCTCCCCTCGCAGGTCAGGTATGGCGACACCTTCACCGTATTCACCTCGCCCGGTGCGGCAATCAACCCTTCCATGGTGATTGATGGTCCTTCCCTTGAGCTTTCGATGGATGCGATCTTCAAAGCAGATATCACCGGCCACCTGGGATTGACCTGGGATCTTGCAGGCCCTTCCGCAGCTGATGCCACGGCCATCTGGGGAACTGTCAATGACGACAACATCTTCACCAATAGTACCAAGCCGATCAACGAAACCATTGGGTTGTACGACCTGACACTCGACTCCAGCGGGCTTGATCATGTGTTGAATCAAAACGGAAACATCACCCAATCAACCCAAGGCTCCCGGACCGTATTTCGCAACCCGTTTATTACCTTTGGCAGTGATATCGACCTCAATGGCCTTGATGGCACTGCCACAGTCCTCGTCCCGGATTACAGCACCCTTGCAGATTTCAGCGTATCGCTGCATCAGGATGCCCCCATGTTCTATGTCGAACTGGATGTCGACGACATCGCCGGCTGGGCGGTATCGCTGATCAATCCGGCTGCTGGTGAACTCATCAGCCGCCTCGACCATGAATACCGGGCAAACCTGGAAGTGCTTGGCGTGGATTTAGGGTCTGCGTACGAAGCGGGGATATTGAGCCTCAACCTGATGGCGGGCCTATCCCCCGCACTTAAGGTGGGCCTCGATGTGCAGAACATTGGTGTCACCCTGACCGCCAGCACTGGCGAGATTCATTCCGGACACCTTGGAGATGCCTTCAGCTTTACTTCCCCAACGACAGGCTCGATGAGTATCACCAGCAGTTACTCATTGGAAGGCGCGGTCACAGTTACACCTGGGCTGTACTTCAATGTGGGATGGGAAGCCAAAATCATTGGCGCCGAGGGGCAAATCGTCGGTATGGACATTCCCAAGTTTTTCGATAGCGGCGAGAGCGGCTATCTTTTCAACCCATCCGGCGACTTCTACACCAAGGAATATTTCCCCGAATTACTGGATATTTCCCATCCGGTCTCCTTCGACCTGTCAGGGAAGGACTACGCCGTGGCATGGGGAGAAACAACAACCGAATCCTCCGTTTCCACGCCTGGTATGCCTGTCTCGCTCACCGTCACGCTGATTGGTGCGGATCGGCTCGAGCAACAGGGGGTAAGCCTGTTAGACGAAGGTCATGCCGGTACCCGGTCTGCCACCTTCCGCGTCACCCGCTCAGGTGATCTCTCGGCAAGTACCCAAGCCAATTACAGTTTCGTCCTGGGTAACGGCATCGATGCCAGCGATTTTGCCGGGAGCTTGCCCGCCAATGGCAGTCTGACCTTCGCCTCAGACGAATCTGTCAAAAACGTCACCCTCACCATCAACGGCGACACGATTGCCGAAGTCGACGAACAAATCACTTTTAACCTCACCTCCGAAGCCAGAATCAATACACCGGTCACGACCCTGGTGATTTACAGCGATGATGGCCATCTCATCAATGGAAGTGGCGAGATATTTGGTACGGTGCGCGACGATGTCATAAACAGTTCGAGCGGGAATGACTTTATTTTTGCGGGATTGGGAAATGACCGTATTGGCTGCGGCAGTGGTCAGGATTGGATCGATGGCGGCAGCGGCACGGACAGCCTGACGGTGGACCTGAGCGCGGCAACCGAAACAGTGCGCTATGTGTTCTGGGACGGCGACGGCAATTCTGTCTATGCCGCTTCCGGCACTTATTGGCGCCTGGATTTCCACTACGCCGACAGCTTCGACACCCTCCACACCGCGCTGGCCAGCGCGGCGACCTTCGAGGTGCGCAGTGGGTGGTCCGACTGGCTCTCGTATTCGGTCGACTATGGCCATGCCAACTACCGCAATGTCGAAAACGTCAATCTGACTGGCGGCTCCAGTGCCGACCTCCTGATCGCCCAGGGCACCGGCAGCTATGCCGGTGGCGCTGGCACCGACACCTTCTATGCCGACTGGTCGGCCGCCAATGGGGCCATCGTCTGGGACAACGATCTCAACCCGAATGGCGTGACAGCCAATGGCAATATCGTTTCCGGCATGGAACGGCTACTGCTGGTCACCGGCTGGGGTGATGATGAGATCGTCAACGTCAATGCCGGCACCGATAATCATCTAAGCACTGGCGAGGGAAACGACCGCATCCATTTAGGCGCCGGCTCAGATTACGTTGACGCCGGGAACGGTAACAACGACATCCAGGTGGGCGATGGCAATGACACCGTTTATGCCGGGACAGGCAACGATAGCATCACGACAGGTCGCGGCCAGGACTGGGTGGATGGCGGTTCAGGCACGGACAGCCTGACGGTGGACCTGAGCGCGGCAACCGAAACAGTGCGCTATGTGTTCTGGGACGGCGACGGCAATTCTGTCTATGCCGCTTCCGGCACTTATTGGCGCCTGGATTTCCACTACGCCGACAGCTTCGACACCCTCCACACCGCG
>JASJPK010000029.1:52123-86113 GCA_031426735.1 Hydrogenophilaceae bacterium
GTAATGACACGTTCAACAACACCGCCGTCACGACCGACGACTCCTTCAAAACCGGCGCGGGCAACGACACCATTCTGGCTGGGGGCGGCACTGACTTCATCGATGCGGGCACAGGAAACGACACCCTCGACGGCGGCGCCGGCGACGACATCCTGGTCGGAGGGGACGGCGACGACACCTACATCATCGACAGCCACGGCGATGTCGTCACGGAAAATGCCGACGAAGGCCGGGATGCCGTACTCACGACCCTAGACAGTTACACCCTGGGCGACCATCTGGAAGACCTCACCTACACGGGCGGCGGTAATTTCAGCGGCGCCGGCAATGATGTCGGCAACACCCTGACCGGTGGCGCGGGCAATGACGTCCTGTCCGGCGTCGCCGGCAACGATGGGCTGCAAGGCGGCTTGGGCAACGACACGCTCACCGGTGGCGAAGGCGTGGATGCTTTCGTGTTCGCCAGCCAGCTCGATGCTGCCACCAATGTCGACCGCATCACCGATTTCGTCAGTGGCTCGGACCGTATCCAACTGTTGAAAACCCGCTTCAGCGGTTTCGATTTCAGTGGCATCACAACATCCGACAGTTTCTTCCACCTCGGGGTCACAGCCCAGGACGCCGACGACCGGATTCTGTACGACGCAGCCACCGGGGATATTTATTACGACGCAGATGGCAGCGGCGAGCAGACCGCCATCCGCTTCGCAGTCCTCGACGGTCTCCCCACGCTCTCCTACCAGGACTTCGAAATCCTGGCGACCGGTCCCCGCCCGGATCGTCCCCTGGACAATGCCAGCGCCACCGAGGATCTGGCGTTCAGCCTGCAAGTCCCGGCCAACATTTTCGCCGACCCGGGCGTTCCCCTGGCCTATGCCGCCCAGCGTGGCGATGGCAGCGCCCTGCCGGCCTGGCTGCATTTCGACGCGGCCAGCCTCACCTTCTCCGGCACGCCAGTGAACGAGGATGTGGGGGTGCTTACTGTTCGCCTGACCGCGACGGACCAGGACGGGCTCAGCGGCGGTGCCAATTTCACGGTTACCGTCCTCAACACCAATGATGCGCCGACGCTGGAGCAGCCCATTGCCGATCAAAACGCGATGGAAACCGTGGCCTTCGATTTCCTGATTCAGGCCGGGACGTTCGCGGAAGTCGATGCGGGCGACCGTTTGACTTATTCCTTCACCGCCATACCGGGCGAGGGCATGGTCCATCCCGCCTGGCTCAGCCTGGACCCGGCCACCGGGCGTTTCACCGGCACGCCGAGCGACGCCGAAACCGGCACGCTGACGATACAGGTCACCGCCACCGACACGGTGGGCGCGACGGCCAGCGAGGAGTTCGTCCTGACCATCCAGGACTTCAATCAGGCCCCCACCCGCATAGACCTGGCCGGAAACCACGTCGACGAGAACGCGGCCAACGGTACGATCATCGGTACGCTTTCCACAACCGACCCGGATGCGGCGGACACCACCCACAGCTACCGTCTGGTGGACGATGCCGGTGGCCGCTTCACCCTCTCCGGCGATCAGTTGCTGGTGGCCGATGGCGGTCTACTGGATTACGAGCAGCACGGCAGCCACACCCTCCAGGTGGAAAGCACCGATATGGGTGGCATGAGGGTTACCCAGTCGCTGTTGATCTCGCTGAACAACATCAACGAAGCGCCCAGCAGCCTGCACCTGACTCATGCCGAGGTCGCTGAAAACAGCCTTGGCGGTGTCGAGGTAGGCAGCTTGCTGGCCAGTGATCCCGAACCAGGCGATAGCCATACCTACCAACTTCTCGACGACGCCGGCGGGCGGTTCGTGCTTGACGGCAACCAGATCCAGGTAGCACTGGGGGCGACGCTGGATTACGAAACCCAGTCCAGCCATACCATCCGGGTCCGGGCCACGGATGGGGGCGGCTTGAGTCTTGAGCAGGATATGGTCATCCGCCTCACCAATCAGGACGTCGATCTACAAGTCGCCGCGGTCACCCTGCCGGCTGGCCTGAGCAGCATTCAAGCGGGCGCCAGTTTCGAGTTGTCCTGGTCCATCGCCACGCAGGGCAATGAACCCTCCGTTTCTTCCTGGGTAGATCGCATCTACCTGGACGACCCCAATACCCCGGGGCTGGATCGACACCTCGGTGATTATTCGATCACCACAGCGCTGCCGTTGGGCGTACCGGTCCAGCGCATCCAGACCCTCCACCTGCCGGAGGATGTTTCCGGCAATTACCGCGTGATAGTGATCACCGACGCGCTCAACCAGATAGTTGAAACGGGCGCCGAGGCGGAATCCAACAATGAACGCGCCAGCGGCAATACGCTGGCCGTCCACCCCATTCCCACCGCCAACCTGGTGCTGGATAGCGTGACGGCGCCCGCCTCCGCCTTCACCGGGCGCGGTATCGAAGTGCAATGGGTAGTGCGCAACACAGGCGAGGCGCCCACTTCTTCACCTTATTGGTACGACCAGATCTGGCTTTCCAGTGACGGTATCCTGAACGGCGGCGACACCTTGTTGGCCACCGTGCAGAACCCGGGCTATCTGGACATCGGCCAGAGCTACCGCAACAGCGCGGCCCTCACCCTGCCGACGGGCATCGAGGGGAATTACCGCATCCTGGTGCAGACCGACAGCCACCAGTACATCCCGGAAAACGGCCGCGAAGCCGACAACATTGCCGCCGGTGGCGCCCTGGCCGTCCTGCCCATCCCCCTGTCCGAGTTGTCCGACCCGGCGGTGGTGTCGGTCAGCGCACCGGCCCAAGTCTTCTCCGGCCAGCGCATCGATATTTCCTACCGGATCGAAAATGCCGGCCAGGCCGCCATCTCGACAGGCGCGCCGGCCTGGCTGGAAAACATCTACCTGTCCACCGACACGCAACTGGATGGCGGCGACACGCTGTTGAGTTCGACCTGGCGTTATCTCAGTCCGGCGCAACTTCCCCAGCCCAACGGCGCCAGTTCTTTCAGCGTCACGGAAAGCGTCGTGTTGCCGATGTATTTCTCGGGGGACTACCACTTCCTGGTCCAGATCAGCCCCAACGCCGCCAATAGCAATGTTTTCACCAGCAACGACCTGGGCTTCGACGCCGAGCCGACCCAGGTCCGCCTTACCCCGCCGCCGGACCTGGATATCACTGCCGTCACCGTGCCGGCCAGCGCACAGACCGGCCACGCATTCATCTTCAGCTACAGCGTGGAGAACAGCAGCGCCACCGCCACGCCCAGCGACGGTTGGCATGACCGCTTCTATCTCTCCAGCGACACCACGTTCGACCCGCAAAGCGACATCCCGCTCGCCAGTGTCTGGCATGCCGGGGCATTGAACGGAAGCGACAGCTATGGCGGCACCGTGGAAGCCACCTTGCCCGTCGGCATCGAGGGCAGCTACTACGTGATTGGCGTCACGGACGCAGCCGGCGCGCTCTTCGAGACCGACGAAAACAACAACATAAAAATCTCCGCGCCAGTCGACATCGTATTGCGGCAGCCGGACCTTGTGGTCACTGCGGTCAGCGTGCCACAAACGGCGTTGGCCGGAAAAAGCCTGCTGGTCAACTGGAGTGTGAATAATCAGGGGGAAGGCGACACCCTCGTCAGCAGTTGGAAGGATCTGGTCATCCTCTCCACCGATACCATCCTGGGCAACAGCGACGACCGGATCCTCGGTGCCTATAACCACATTGGTGTGCTGGGCCCCAACGAGACCTACCTGCGCAGCGCAGCAGTGGCTCTGCCGCACAATCTCTCCGGCGAATTTCACGTCTATGTCGCGGCGGATGGTTACGACGCGGTCGATGAAGGCAGCAACGAAACCAATAACGCGCGGGAGGCCGGGACTAGTATCACCAGTGACGGGAATTCCGGTGGTGGCAGCGGCGGCGGAACCGGCGGTGGAACCGGTGGAAACACCGGAGGCAACACAGGAACTCCGATCGAAATCATCGTTCGACAGCCGGCGGACTTGCAGATCACCACGGTGGATATACCCGCCACGGTCGCTTCCGGCCAGCCCTTCAGCCTGTCCTATGGCGTCACCAATACAGGTTCGGGCAAGACCGAAACCGCCTACTGGTTTGATCAGGTCATCCTCTCCAGCGATGCCATCCTGGGCAATGCCGACGACCAGATACTGGCCTATGTCCACCATTACGGCGTGCTCGACCCCCAGCAAAGCTACCAGGGCACGGCCACCATCACCCTGCCGATCGACCTCCAGGGCAATTTCCAGGTCTTCATCCGCGCCGACGCCGGCAATGCCGTGGCGGAGGCAGAAGCGGGGGAAAGCAACAACGTGTCCCCCTCGGCTAATCTGGCCGTGACCCTGAGCCCCACTGCGGATCTCGCCATCACCACTCTGGCCGCATCCGCCCAGGCAGTGAGCGGCCAGAACCTCGATCTCACCTGGACGGTGACAAACCAGGGTGGGGGAGACGCGACCGGTGGCTGGTATCAATCCTTCTATCTCTCCCGCGATCAGATTCTCGACAAAACCAGCGACATCTATCTGGGTTACGAGCGGGGCAGTGCCCTGAACGCAGGCGCGACAGAGGATTTCCAGCTTGCCGCCCGCATTCCCAATGGCGTGGCCGGCCAGTACTACCTGTTCGCCGTGGCCGACAGCGGCGACAGCGTCTACGAGCGCGGAGCGGAAGGCAATAACACCACCTTTGCCGCCACTCCCGTGCAGATCGCCCTGCCGAGTACCGCACTGGACCTGCTAAACAGCCATATCACCCTCCCGGCGGATGGCGTTCCCGGCCAAACCATCAGCATCAGCTACAGCGCCAGTAACCAGGGCGCGAATACGATCACCGGCGGTTGGCAGGATGCCCTCTATCTTTCCCGCGACACCACCTGGGACATTGACGACCCCCTGTTTGCTCGGCTGAATCTCTCCGGCCCCCTCGAAGCCGGCGCCAGCTTTAGCCAGACCGCCACGGCCCAACTGCCGGGTCTGGCCCTGGGCGACTACCACGTCATCCTGCGCGGCGATATCCGCAACCAAATTCCCGAAACCAGTGAAACCAATAACCTCCAGGTTTCCCTCGACATCATCCATATCGATGTGGAAAGCCTGATCCCGGGCACAGCCGACAGCGGTGTTCTGGCCCAGGGCGAATCGGTGTACTACCGGATCGACGCGGCCGCCGGTGAAACGCTGAAGGTCATGTTCGACCGCGCCGTCAGCGAGGGCCGTACCGAGTTGTATATCCGCCACGGCGAGATGCCGAGCCGGTCCGACTACGACCATGCCTACAAGTTGGCCGACTCGCCCGACCAGGCCATCGTTATCCCTAGCACTCGTGCCGGCACCTATTACGTGATGGCCTACAACGCGGCGGGAGACGCCGGTGACTACAGCATCCAGGCCGACACCCTGCATTTCTCCATTGACGAACTAAGCCAGCACCAGGGCAGCAACCAGGGTCAGGTCACCGTGCGCATCAATGGCGCGGAATTCACTACCCACACCGCCGCCCGGCTGATTGGCGCCGATGGCGTCGAACACAGCGCCAGCCAGGTATTGTGGAAAGACGGCAACGAACTCTGGGCCACCTTCGATCTGCGCGGCCTCGCCATCGGCGCCTACGACCTGCGTCTGGCGGATGGCGACCAGAGCGCCCATCTCGACGATGCGTTCACCGTGACCCACGGCGCCCTCGGCCATGTCGAATACGGTATGGAAACGCCCCCCGCCCTGCGCCCGGGTCAGTCCGGAACCGTCCGCGTGTATTACCAGAACACCGGTGAAACCGATGCGTTGGCCCCGCTGCTCACCGTCTCCGGCAACGCCCTGCTGAAACTCCAAGGGGAAGCCGAATTTGCCGGCACCAGCCTGCAACTCCTGGGCATCAACAGCGAAGGCCCGGCGGGCATCCTGCCGCCGGGGGCGCAGGGCAGCTTCCAACTGGTCATCCAGCCGGCCTTCTCGGGCGGCGGCACCATCAATCTCGCCATCTCCACCCCGCAGCCGGATCAGGCGCTGGACTGGGACACCCTGCTTGAAACCAGCAGGCCGGACGGTATCGACCCCGCCTCCTGGGCGCAGATCAAGGTCAACCTGATCGAACAGTTCGGTTCCACCACCGGCGAATACCAGGCCCGGCTGGCAGAAACCGCCACCTATCTCGATCAACTGGAAGGCCGTACCGCCGACATCAGCCAATTGTTCAGACTCGACTTCCTCCGGGCCAGCGCCGGCGGCGCGCTTCTGCGCGGCGAAGAACCCAGCGCTATGGGGATAGGCCGCGACTTCGCCTGGGATATCCGCGCCACCCGCCTGGAAAACGGCGACGTCCTCGTCACCCTGCCCGGAGCGCAACTCCTTTTTGCCAAACAGGCCGACGGCAGCTACCAGGGCGACAGCGACAGCACACTCAGGGAAACCGGCGGCGCATTCGAATTGCTGCAACCCAGTGGCAGCCACATCGCCTTCAATCTGGATGGCAGCCTCGCGAGCCTTCAGAACAGCTATGGACATCGGGTCCGGGCCAGTTACAGCGAAGGCCGTCTTGCCGGTATCGGCGCTGACAACGGCGATAGCCTCGCCTTCAGCTACAACGCCGCTGGCCGCCTGATCCAGCAGACCGACCAGGATGGCCGAGTTGTCAGCTTCGGCTACGACGCAGATAACCTCTACCTGACCAGCATCACCACCCCGCTGGGCACCACCCAATACGCCTACGTCAGCGAGCCCGGCGCGGCCCGGGGCCAGTTGAGCAGCATTACTTACACCGACGGCGCCGTGCGCCACTTCGAATACGACGTCCAGGGCCGGCTCAGCCGGGAATATGCCAACGACGGCGCCGAATCCATCAGTTACAGCCATGTCGGCGTCAACGAAGTCATCGTCAACGATGCCAGCGGCGACAGCATCCATCTCTGGCTAAACCAGTTCGGCCAGATCGCCCAGACGGAAGACGCCTTGGGCCGAATCAGCCAGATGCGCTATGACGCGGATGGCAATCTCATCGGCATTGTCAATGCCGATGGCGGCACCGGCAGCATCAGCTATGACGCGGCGGGTAACCCCCTCACCGCCCAGGACGCCCTGGGGCATACCGTGGCCTTCAGCTACGAAGCCGTCCACGGCCAACTGACCAGCGTCACCGACCAGCGCGGCAACCCCATTGCCTACGGCTATGACGCCTACGGCAACCTCAACAGCATCACCTACGCCGATGGCAGCCGCGAGACCTACAGCTATGACGCCGATGGCCTGCTCAACATCGCCGTCAACCGGCGCGGCGAAACCATCAACTACCAGTTCGACGACCAAGGCCAATTGACCGGCAAGACCTACGCCGATGGCAGCAGCGCCAGCTTTGCCTATGACGCCCGGGGCAACCTCACCCGCGCCACAGATGCCGATAGCGACACCACCTTCGCATACGACGCCAGCGACCGCCTCACCCGGGTCGACGATGGCGACGGACGCTGGGTCGCCTATGAGTATGACGCCGTCGGCCGCCGCAGCCAGATCAGCGACCAGGCCGGCCACGTCTCGAATTACAGCTACGACGCCCTGGGCCATCTGGCGCGGGTCAGCGACAGCGGCGACAACACCATCGCCAGCTACAGCTACGACGCCAGCGGCCGCCTCAGCCGGGGCGACAATGGCAACGGCACCTATACCACCTACGAATACGACGCCGCCGGCCAACTCACCCACCTGGTCAACCACCAGGCGGACGGCACGGTCAGTTCCCGCTTCGACTACAGCTACGACGCCGCCGGCCACCGCA
The DNA here is from genome assembly GCA_031426735.1 of Hydrogenophilaceae bacterium. Classification (GTDB taxonomy): domain Bacteria; phylum Pseudomonadota; class Gammaproteobacteria; order Burkholderiales; family Thiobacillaceae; genus PFJX01. The sequence continues at coordinate 59,870 of JASJPK010000029.1, forward strand.
CCGAGGTCACCACCCTGGACGGCGCCACCCACTACGACTACGACCCCATCGGCCAGCTCACTGGCGTCACCCTGCCGGATGGTCGCCATATCGAGTCTCGCTACGACGCCGCCGGCAACCGCATCAGCGTGGAAGACAACGGCGCCCTCACGAATTACGTCGCCAACGACCTCAATCAGTACACCGACGTGGGCGACACGGCCTACCACTATGACGCCGACGGCAACCTCACCAGCAAGACCGAGTCCGGCATCACCACCACCTACGGCTACGACGCGGAAAACCGCCTGGTCAGTGTCACTACCCCGACGGACACCTGGGCCTACGAATACGACGCTCTCGGCAACCGCATCGCCAGCATCCACAACGATGAGCGCACCGAATACCTGCTGGACCCCACCGGCCTGGTCAACGTGGTGGGGGAATACGACGGCAGCGGCAACCTCCTCGCCCATTACAGCCACGGTCTCGGCCTGGAAAGCATGGCCAATCCCACTGCGGGCAGTCTGTATTACGACTTCGATGCCTTGGGCTCCACCGCCGGATTAAGCAATGCCGGCGGGATTTACCTCAACCAATATGCCTACCTGCCTTTTGGCGAAAATGTACTGACCACAGAAGGCGTGGCCAATGCGTTTGAATATGTGGGGCAATGGGGGGTGATGGCGGAGGGGAATGGGTTGGATTATATGAGGGCGAGGTTTTATAGCGAGGGGGATGGAAGATTTGTACAGCCCGACCCCATCGGGTTCGCTGGCGGCATCAATATCTATGCATATACAACAAATAGCCCCGTAAATTATTACGACCCCTCTGGCATGGTAAAGGAGGGGCAAGTTATTTTAGGCTCTATTAGCATCGTCACTAGCAGTGTTGGTTATTATGTTGCTGTTGGTGCGGGTACGGCACTTGCCACTGCTGGATCTCCATTACTAGCTGCGGCAGCCGTAACAGGAATTCTTACAATCACCGTATATAAAACGGTAGGAGGGATTGTTTCTGTAATAACGGGGCTTCAAGACAAAGAGTCCCCTATTAGCGGGGCGATATTTACGGACATATTAGGCACGCAATTTGGGACTGTAGGAAAATCAGCGGGTGGGTTGATAGATATCGGAATTGATCTCGCAATAGGCAGCAAAGTTGATTCATTAGGTGTTGTATTAAGTAAATCCCAAAATACATTGGAGTTTATTGACAAGACAAGCGGCGCTATGGATGTGTGGTTTGATTTTTTCGAAGAAGCAAATAAATTTCCCGGCACCCCAATAGATAATCCATCGTATGGACAAGGGTCGCTAGATAATTCTATTGTTGTCCCTGTTATTCCTCCCGCCTATGACCCCCATGACATGAATGTGAACCCGACTTACGGTCAAGGGTCACTAGTACAGTATGGAATGATCCCTGTCATCGCCCCCCGCGACCCCAACGACATCCTCGGCCCCCAAGGCTACGGCGAAGAACATTGGGTCAGCAGCCAGAACCCCCTGGCCTACACCATTCGCTATGAAAATCAAGCCAGTGCCACCGCGCCGGCCCAGCAGGTCAGCATCACCCAGAAACTGGATGACGATCTCAATCTGGCCAGTTTCCGTCTCGGCGATTTCGGCTGGGGCGATCTGGTTATTGACGTGCCTGAGGGCGTGTCCATATACACCACCCGCATCGACTTGCGCGACAGCCAGGGCTATCTGGTGGATGTCATCGCCGGCGTCGACGTGGAACGCCACGAGGCCTTCTGGACCTTCACCACCATTGACCCCGCCACCGGGGAAATCCCCGAGAACCCGACCATCGGCTTCCTGCCCACCAATGTAGTCAAGGGCGATGGCGAGGGCTTCGTCAACTACAGCATCCGCCTGAAGTCCGACGCGCCCACCGGCACGGTCATCGACGCCGCTGCCACCATCGTCTTCAGCACCCAGGAACCCATCGACACCCCGGCCATTTTCAACACCCTGGACCGCACCCTGCCGGAAAGCCGTACCGAAGGCAGCGCAACCGGCCCGTCGGACCAACCCGTCCCGGTCAATGTCTCCAGTACCCAGTTCCTGGTGCGCTGGTCCGGCACGGATAGTGGCGCCGCCCTGGCCGATTACAGCATCCATGTCTCCGACAACGGCGGCGCCTACATCCCCTGGCTGACCAACACCACGGAAACCGAAGCCCTGTTCGAGGGCCAGGCCGGGCACAGCTACGCCTTCTATAGCGTGGCCCGCGACCACGCCGGCAACCGCGAAACCATACCCGCCCAGGCCGACCTGCTCGTCAGCGTGGCGGCGGACGCCAGCCTCAACGACCTCAGCGCCCCGACCATCCTGGCGCTTACCCCCGCCGCCGACGGCATCTACGGCATCGGCCAGGCCCTGGAGTTCAGCCTGCACTTTAGCGAAACCGTTTTCGTGGAAACGGGCATAACCCCGCCCGCCTTGGCGCTGACCATTGGTGCGAGCAACGAACTGGCCAGCTACGTTTCCGGCAGCGGCTCTGACACCCTGGTATTCCGCCACCTCGTGCAATCCGGCGCCCATGACAACGACGGCATTGCCTTGGGTGCATCACTGCTGCTGCAAGGTGGCAACCTGCGCGACGCAGCGGGCAACCCCCTCTCCGCCCTGGACTTCACCGCACAGGCCACCCCAGGCATCAGGATCAACAATCTGCCCACCGGCACGGTCGCGATCAGCGGCATCCCACATCTGGGCGAGACACTGACCGCCAGCAATACCCTGGACGACCTGGACGGCCTGGGCGCCATTGCCTACCAATGGAAGGCCGACAGCGTCGACATCCTCGGTGCCACCGGCGGCAGCCTCACGCTGACCGCCGCCGAGGCCGGCAAAACGATCCGCGTTCTGGCTCGCTACAACGACGGCCACGGCACTCCGGAAAGTGTCGCCAGCGCAGCTACAGCGCCAGTTGTCTCCACCCATCACGGAACACACGACAACAACCACCTTACCGCCCTCACCACCCACGACACCTTGATTGGCGGAAGCGGCGACGACACCTATACGGTCCTGGCGAGAAGCAACATCGTCAACGAAGGCCCCAGCGAAGGTAGCGACACGGTCCGCGCCCCCCTCTCCTGGACCCTGGGCGCCAATCTGGAAAACCTGGAACTGCTCGGCACACATCGATTCAGCGCCAACGGCAACAGCCTCGACAACAGTCTCACCGGCAACGACGCCGGCAACCTGCTGAATGGCGGCCGCGGCGCCGACACGCTGAACGGCGGTGCCGGCAACGACACCTATGTGGTGGACCGCGCGAGTGACGTCATCCAGGAAACCGGCGCGGATACCGGTGACAGCGTGCGTAGCTGGGTCGACTGGACGTTGGGCGACAACCTGGAAAACCTGACCCTGCTCGGCTTCAAACCGCTCGACGGCAGCGGCAACAGCCTCAACAACCGCCTCACCGGCAACGGCCGCGCCAACGCGCTGGATGGCGACGATGGCAACGACACGCTGAACGGCGCCTCCGGCAACGACACGCTGACCGGCGGCGCCGGCAGCGACACGTTCGCCTTCACGACCCCGCTCAACGCTGTTCGCAACGTCGACACCCTCACCGATTTCGTTAGCGGCACGGACAAAATCGAACTCTCGTCGGCCATCTTCCGCGAAATGGGTTTCAGCGGCAGTCCGAGTTCGGATGTGTTCTTCCACGCCGGCAACGCGGCGCAGGATGCCGACGACCGCATCCTGTATGACCAGGGCAATGGCGCGTTGTCTTATGACGCCGATGGTAGCGGTGCACTGGCGGCGGTGCGGTTTGCTGTGCTGAGTGGAGCGCCGGCCATGCTGTATTCGGATTTGCTGGTGGCGTGACCGTGGCGCTGTTTCAGCCAATTCACGATTTTGGTCAGGCTGCTCAACGCGAATACACTTGCCGAACACAGCAAATTTATTCGGTTCTTAAGGTCGTCATTCCCGCGTAGACGGGAATCCAGATTCATCCGTCTAATCAGGCTTATATGAAACTGATTTGATCAATGAACTGGATTCCCGCCTGCGGGAATGACGTAATTCAAGGATTATCGCCAGATCGAATTTGCTCTGACTTGCCACAACCGCCCCGTGCCGTACCGATCATGACCCGTAAAAAGCTCCCCATCGGCATTCAGACCTTCCGCGAGATTCGCGAAAGCGGCTGTTATTACGTCGACAAAACCCCCTTCGCGCGGCAATTGCTGGATCAAGGCAAGTACTTCTTTCTCTCCCGTCCACGCCGCTTCGGCAAAAGCCTGTTCCTCGATACGTTGAAGGAATTGTTCGAGGGCAATGCCGCGCTATTTACCGGTCTGTATGCCGAAACCCATTGGGACTGGTCGGTCAGTTATCCAGTGCTGCGCTTCAGTTTCGGTGGTGGGGTGCTGGGCTCGCTGGGCGATCTGGGACAAAGCCTGCATGAGCAATTGACCCATCATGAAACCCGGTTCGGCTTGCCGGCCGCCTTTCCGGATGTGCGTAGCCGCTTCAAATCTTTGATCCGTCAATTGCACGAGAAAGTTGGCCAGCGCGTGGTCGTCCTGATCGACGAATACGACAAGCCGATTCTCGACCGCATCGAGCAGCCGGACATCGCCCGCGACATCCGCGAAGGCCTGAAAGATTTCTACTCGGTAATCAAGGACAGCGATGCGCATGTCCGCTTCGCTTTTCTTACCGGGGTGTCCAAGTTCAGCAAGGTCAGTTTGTTTTCTGGCCTCAACAACCTGGAAGACATCACGGTTTCGTCCACCTATTCAGCCATTTGCGGCTACACCGATGCCGATGTCGACCAAGTCTTCGCCCCTGAGCTTGAAGGCCTGGATCGTGAAGCGATTCAACATTGGTACAACGGCTATAACTGGACCGGCGAAGCGGTCTACAACCCGTTCGATCTGTTGCTGCTGTTCCGCAACCGCGAATTCAAACCCTATTGGTTCGAGACCGGAACGCCCACTTTCCTGATCAAGCTGCTGGCGGAACGCCAGGCCTGGCTGCCGGAACTGGGGCAACTGCAAACCGAGGCGAACATCCTCTCTACCTTTGATGTCGGCGATATCCCGACCGAGGCGCTGATGTTCCAGGCGGGCTATCTCACCATCGATACGCAAGAACACATCTTCGGCGAATACCGTTATCGCCTGCGCTACCCCAACCAGGAGGTTTATCAAAGCCTGAGCAATAGCCTGCTGAAAACCTGGACGCCGGATGCCCGCCCGGTGTTCGTCAACAAGAGCCGGCTGGGCGACATTCTGATCGCCCACGACATCCCCGCCCTGCGCGATCTCATCACCGCCTTCTTCAGCAGCATTCCGCACGACTGGTATCGCAACAACCCTATCGCCCAGTACGAGGGCTATTACGCCAGCGTGTTCTACGCCTATTTCGCGGCGCTCGGCCTCGATCTCACGCTGGAAGACGGCAGCAATCAGGGGCGTCTCGACATGGCACTGAAGTTCGATGGCCATGTCTATCTGTTCGAATTCAAGGTGGTCGAACTCGTCCCCGACGGCCGAGCGCTGCAACAGATCAAGGACCGGGGTTATGCCAACAAATACCGCGCGCTGGGCCAGCCGATCCATCTGATCGGCGTCGAGTTCAGCAAGGAATCGCGCGCGGTGGTGGGGTTCGAGGTGGAAACGCTGGCGTAGGATTCAACTTCCAAGGCGGCAGAGAAACATTCGATACCCAAAATAGACCGTAGGATGGGCCAAGCGCAGCGGGCCCATCAACCCGCGGCGACTGGCGCAGTTGTTGGGCCGATATCAATCCGCCGCACCGGTGCGGAGTGTAGGAGCGCCTTCCAAGGCGCGATTAAGCCGCCATCGCGCCTTGGAAGGCGCTCCTACATCGCTGCTATTACGCCGGTAACAGCGATGGGCCCGCTGCGCTTGGCCCATCCTACGGTCACTAACGGACATGGATTGAAGCGGCCCCGGAGGCACATATTCGTGCACTGAAGTGAGTATCTTGAAATCAAAAGCCGGACCCGTGCCGATGAAAAATGACGACCCCGCCAGCATCTCTTCATTGTGGCAAGCGCTGCGCGGCTCGCCCGTGCAATCGGCGTTGTGGTTCGAACTGGCGCGACAGTACCGCCGGCACGGCCTGCTTTGGCAGGCGGGCTATGCTGCGCGCCAGGCTTTGCGTTGCGATGCCCGCTTGCGCCAATCGCTGGATGAACTGGACTTGGGTGCTTGGCAGGATGCAACGGCGGGCGATGGCTGTCTTGGCCAGGCAGTACTCCCCGAGGCCGCGGCGCTGGCTGAAAGGTTTGCCGCGACGGTGGCAACTCAGCCGGGCGACTGGCTAGGCTGGTTGTATCTGGCCCGTCTGCATGACCTGCCGGGCAGCTCGCAGGAGCAACATCTCCGCGCGCTAGCCCAGGCCAGGGCGCTGGAAGTGATTCCCGGCGAGTCACTGCACTGGCTGGGCTTCTGGCGTTTGCAAGCCGGCGATGCGGCGTCCGCTGTCGCCGCCTTGTCCGGCCTGCTCGATGTACGCCCCGTGCGCTATGGCTCCATGATGTTTCTCGGCGAAGCCCTGCTTCGCGTCGGCAATATCGCTGCTGCGGAAAAGGCCTTTAGCCGTGCCACCCTGTCTCCCTCTCCCGATTTTCTGCTCAGCCTCTCGGCCCGGGTGTATGCCCACAATTATTGGCAGGAGGCGATCTCCATCCTGCAAAAGGCCCTGGCTTTACGCCCGGCCCATGTCCCGGCGTGGCTGGCTTTGGCGAAGATTCAATCCGAGGTCTATGCCCTCGCCGATTGCCGCGAAAGCCTGCGGCGGCTGCAACGCCTGGAGCCGGACAACCGCGAGGCCGCGCTGATCAAGGCCGGCCTGCAAGGGCGCACGGGCGATGCCAAAGCTCACTTGGAGGCTTTGCAGACCGCCTATGCAGCCGGTGGCGATCCGCTGTCCCGCCTGGCTTCCAGCATTGCGATGACCAGCCTGTATCAGGACGAATGGGCGCCCGCAGCGGTGGCCGCGCTGCATCGGCGTCTGTGCGCCCCGATCGAAGCCAGCTTCGCGCGGAAAGCCGATTTCGTCGCCGACCGGACGCCTGATCGCCGTCTACGCGTGGGCTACGTCACCGGCGACCTGCATCGGCAACACCCGGTCAATCTCTTCCTGCTGCCGCTGCTCCAGCGCCACGACCACCAACAGTTCGAAGTGGCCATCTATTACACCGGCGTCATGCACGACGAATACACGCGTCAGGCAAAAAATTGCGCCGACCGCTGGATAGAAGCCGCCGCTCTGGACGATGCCGCCTTGCACCAGGCCATCCAGAGCGACCGAATCGATATTCTGGTCGATCTGGCCGGGCATACCGCCACGCACCGGCTGGGAGTCTTCGCCATGCGCGCCGCTCCGGTGCAAGCCACCTTCCTGGGCTACCCCTATTCCACCGGGCTCTCCAGCATCGACTGGCTGATCGGTGACGGCATCGTGACGCCAACGGAACACGCTGCGCTTTACAGCGAAGGTCTGGCGCAACTGCCGCACAGCGTCTTCTGCTGGGCGCCGGTGGATGCGCACCCGCTGCCGCCCGCAAGGACGGCCGGCGCCGCGCCCGTATTCGGCTCCTTCAACAACGCCATGAAACTCACGCCGAAAACCATCGCGCTCTGGTCCGAGCTGCTCAAGGCTGTGCCGCAATCGCGTTTGTTGCTGAAAGCGCCGTCGCTGAAAGATGCCACCGTGCAAACACGCTTTGCCGACCTTTTCGCGGCGCACGGCATTTCCCGCCAGCGCATCGAATTCCGTGGCCCCTCCGGCCTGGCGGAAATGATGCAGGAGTATGGCGACATCGATATCGCGCTCGATCCGCTGCCCTACAACGGCGGCACGACAACCCTGCAGGCGCTGTGGATGGGGGTTCCGGTCATCACGTTGGCTGGCGGCAACTTCGCCGGGCGCATGGGTGCAAGTTTTCTGACGACCCTGTCTCAAACCGACTGGATTGCGCACGATGCCGCTGACTACGTTGTCAAAGCCAAAGCGTTATCCGAACAGCTTGCATCCCTGCGCCAGGGCCGTGCCAACCTGCGTGCACGCCTGCATGCTTCCCCGCTATGTGACATCACCAGTTATACGCAGGACATTGAAAGACTCTATCGGCGCATGTGGCAAGCCCACTGCAATGCGGAGTCGACCCGACTGCTTGCGTCCCGAACGTTCCCGCCGGATGCCGACGCATCGGCATGAAGACGGCCGAGCTTGCCGTCTCGCCGCCTCCCGCAAGCGGGCGAGATGCAGGGGAGGGGGGCTCCGTTCCGACTTCACCCGCAGCGTTCAAGAAACGCCGTCTCTGACCGATAACACGTGACCATGCAGCCCACCGAAACCACCCTCGCCGCACCTCAGACCGCGCCCCATCTGGAAATCTCCACTTCACGCCAGATGCTTGCCTGGCTGGCTGAACAGAACATTGCCCTGGCCTTCACGACTTACCAGATCGGCAAGCTCTTCTTTCTCGGCCTGAAGTCCAGCGGCGAACTGGCGATCTTCGAGCGCACGTTCAATCGATGCATGGGCTTGTGCACCACGCCCAACGGCCTCTGGATGAGCAGCCTCTACCAGGTCTGGCGCTTCGAGAACGTCTTCGGCAACGGCGAAATCCAGGACGACCACGATCGACTTTATGTGCCGCAGGTCGGCAACACCACAGGCGATCTCGATATCCATGACATGGCGGTCGACAGGGATGGCAAGCTGGTCTTTGTCAACACGCTGTTCGGATGCCTGGCGACGCTCAGTGAAACGCACAGTTTCAAGCCGGTGTGGAAGCCCGCCTTCCTCAGCAAACTTGCCGCGGAAGACCGTTGCCATCTCAACGGCCTCGCGATGCGGGATGGCATGCCCGCCTACGTTACGGCGGTGGGGGCATCCGATGTCGCCGATGGCTGGCGCGAGCACCGTGTCGGCGGCGGCATTCTGATCGACGTGCCTCGGAACGAAATCGTCCTCTCCGGTTTGTCGATGCCGCACTCGCCGCGTTGGCACCAGGGCAAGCTCTGGTTGCTCAATTCAGGGACCGGCGAGTTCGGCTATGCCGACCTCGCCGCCGGGCGCTTCGTGCCGGTGGCGTTCTGTCCCGGCTATATGCGCGGGCTCGCTTTCCACGGCGATTTCGCGCTGGTCGGCCTTTCGCGGCCCCGCCATAACAAGACCTTCAGCGGTCTTCCGCTCGACGACAGGCTGCAGGCCAAGGGCGCCGAGCCGCGCTGCGGCATTCAGGTCATCGATCTGCGCAGTGGCGATATCGTGCATTGGGTGCGCATTGAAGGCGTGGTTGAAGAGCTCTACGACGTCGTCACGCTGCCGGGTGTTCGCCGGCCGATGGCGCTGGGATTCAAGACGGACGAGATTCGGCGAGTGCTGAGTGTGGAAGCATGATCGCGTTGAAACAGTTGGATGATCGAGTGAGGAAGCAACGAAATGGCCATTGAACTTTCCGATATCGCTGCCGGCACAGGCGGCTTCGTCATCAACGGGCAATGCGGGGATGACCGAAGCGGCTTCAGTCTAGCCAGCGCCGGCGACGTCAACGGCGATGGTCTCGACGACATGATAGTCGGCGCCTGGGCGAGCGACCCCGCAAGCGGGGCCAGTGCCGGGCGGACTTATGTGGTGTTCGGCCAGACGGCGAATGCCGGCATCGACCTGTCAGCCGTGGCCAGTGGCATTGGCGGCTTTGTCATCAACGGCGAATGTGCCGCTGACCAGAGCGGTTTCAGTGTCGCCGGCGTCGGCGACGTCAACGGCGATGGGCTCGCGGATCTGATCGTCGGCGCGTATTTGAACGATCCGGCCGCAGGGAGCGCAGCTGGGCGCAGTTACGTGGTGTTCGGCCAGGCAACGGGCGCTGCCGTCAATCTGTCGGCGGTGGCCAGTGGCATTGGCGGCTTTGTCATCAACGGGGAATCTGCCAGCGATCAAAGCGGTAGAAGCGTCGCCGGCGCGGGGGACGTCAATGGCGATGGTCTGGCCGATCTGATCATCGGCGCCCGATACAGCGACCCGGCAGGCGACAGTTCAGCCGGGCGCAGCTATGTCGTCTTTGGCACGTTGGAAAGCACGGGAATCGATCTTTCTGCCGTCAGTGCCGGCACTGGCGGCTTCGTCATCAATGGCCAATGCACTTCCGACCAGAGCGGTTGGAGCGTCAACAGCGCGGGTGACGTCAATGGCGACGGTCTTGCCGACCTGATCGTCGGCGCCAGATACGGCGATCCGGCAAGCGGCGCTTCGGCGGGGCGCAGCTATGTCGTCTTTGGCACGTCGGAAAGCGCGGAAATCAATTTATCGGCAGTGGCAAACGGTATCGGTGGCTTCGTCATCGACGGCCAGAATGCAGATGATTTCAGTGGCAGCAGTGTCGTAAGTGCCGGTGATGTCAATGGCGACGGTCTCGCCGATTTGATCGTTGGCGCACCTTTTAGTGACCCCGCAACCGGCAGCAATGCCGGGCAAAGCTATGTGGTTTTCGGCCAGTCGACAGGGACCAGCATCAACCTGTTGGATGTGGCGTATGGCATTGGCGGCTTCGTTATCTACGGCGAATGTGCGAGCGACCAGAGCGGCACCAGCGTCGCCAGCGCCGGCGATTTCAACGGCGATGGCCTGGCCGACCTGATCGTCGGGGCAAGTTACAGCGATCCGGCAAACGGCGTCTCAGCCGGTCGCAGCTATGTGGTGTTTGGCCGCACGACTGGCGATGCCGTCAATTTGGCGGACGTCGCCAATGGCAGCGGCGGTTTCGTCATCAATGGCCAGTGCACGCTCGATCAGAGCGGCGCCAGTGTCGCCAGCGCCGGCGACGTCAATGGCGATGGCCTCGCCGATTTGATCGTCGGCGCGCCGTTTAGCGACCCTGCGGCCGGCAGCAACGCCGGCCGCAGCTATGTCATCTTCGGTGGCACCAGCGAGGCATACGGCAGCACCCGCGTCGATCAGATGGGCAGCACGGATGCTGACTTGCTCACGGGTTCTGCCATCGCGGAAACCCTGGTTGGCAATTCCGGCGACGACAGCTTGATCGGCAACGGCGGTGCGGATGTGCTCTATGGCGGAGCCGGCCACGACCGTTTCGAACTCAATGCCGACAACGTCGCGCAACTTGCCGCCGATATCACGGATAGCCGCTTCGCCCGCATCGATGGGGGGAGTGGAATCGATACCCTGGCCATCATCGGCAGCGGCATCGCACTCAACCTCACTACGGTCGCCAATCAAGGCGGCGCATCCCTCGCCAGTGCTTCGCGGATCGAATCCATCGAACGCATCGACCTTTCCAGCAGCGGTAACAACACGGTAACGCTGACTGCCGCCGATGTCCTCGACATGGCGGGGATGAACCAGTTCAACAGCAGCAACGGTTGGAGCGGACTCGGGACCGCTGTACTGAAGCATCAACTGGTCATCGACGGCCATGCCGGCGACTCGATCGCGTTGATCGGTGGCGCATGGACGCGCACAGGCACGGCAACCCATGACGGCCTGACTTACCGGGTATATGACAGCGAAACCAGCCAGGCCCAGGTTCTGGCGGCGGTTGCCATTGCAACCAATGTGCCGGCCAACGCCATCGAGCTGGGCGACATTGCCGGGGGGGGCGGCGGCTTTGTCATCAATGGTCAATGCAAGGATGACAGCAGTGGCATCAGCGTCGCCAGCGCTGGCGATGTCAACGGCGATGGTCTCGACGATTTGCTCATCGGAGCGCATTACAGTAGCCAAGCGGGCCGCAGCTATGTGGTTTTTGGTCAATCCACGGAACAAGGCATCGATCTTTCGGCCATTGCCAATGGCTCGGGCGGTTTCGTCATCAACGGCCAGTGTGCGCTTGAGTGGAGCGGGTTCAGCGTATCCGGAGCCGGCGATATCAACGGCGATGGCCTCGCGGATCTGATCATCGGGGCATATCGAAGCACACCCTACGCCGGCAATTGGGCAGGGCGTAGCTATGTGGTGTTCGGCAAGACCGGGGGCACCGCTATCGATCTAGCTGCGGTAGCCAATGGCAGCGGCGGTTTTGTCATCAACGGCCAAGCCGCGGATGACATCAGTGGATTCAGTGTTGCCGGTGCCGGCGACGTCAACGGTGACGGCTTGGCCGACTTGATTGTCGGGGCGCCGTACGCCTCAACGGTTGCCCATGCTTCTGCCGGGATGAGTTATGTCGTTTTCGGTAAACCGTCGGGTGGGCCGGTCGATCTATCGGCCATAACCAATGGCCTTGGCGGTTTCGTCATCAACGGACAATGTACGGGCGACGAGAGCGGCTTCACCGTCGCCGGCGCCGGCGATGTGAATGGCGACGGCCTTGCCGACCTCGTTGTCGGAGCGCACAAGAGCGACACCGCCACCGCCAGCGATGCCGGGCGCAGCTATGTCGTATTCGGCAAGACATCAGGTAACGCTATAGATCTTTCGGAAGTGGCCAATGGTGTTGATGGCTTCGTCATCAATGGGCAGAACCAGAATGAGCAAAGTGGCAACAGCGTAGCCAGCGCCGGCGACGTCAACGGCGATGGCCTCGCCGACCTGATCATCGGCGCAAAATATGGCACTGCCGCAGGCCGTAGCTATGTGGTTTTCGGCCAGGCAACGGGCGATGCCATCGATCTTTCGGCGGTAGCCAATGGCGTCGGTGGCTTCGTCATCGATGGTCAATATGCGGGCGACGCCTGCGGCATCAGTGTCGCCGGCATCAGCGATATTAATGGCGATGGCCTCGCCGACCTGCTGGTCGGCGCATTCAACAGTGACCCTGCCGGCAACGGGGATGCCGGACGTAGCTATGTGGTTTTCGGTAAGACATCCGCGAGCGCCGTCGATCTCGCCGCCGTGGCCAATGGCGTCGGCGGCTTCGTTATCGCGGGCCAGTGTGCATACGACCAGAGTGGCCGAAGTGTCGCCAGCGCCGGGGACGTAAACGGTGACGGCCTCACCGACCTGATCGTCGGGGCAAACGGCAGTGACCCTGCTGCCGGCAGCAATGCCGGTCGTAGTTACGTCATATTCGGCAGTACCACCGGCGCATTCAGTTCGACTGCCGTCGACCAGATGGGCAGTGCCGACAACGACACCGTCACCGGCTCGGCCCTCGCCGAAACCCTGATTGCAGGCTCCGGCAACGACACGCTGATTGGCAACGGCGGCGCCGACGTGCTGTACGGAGGCGCCGGCGACGACCGTTTCGAGCTCAACGCCGACAACGTCGCCAAACTGGGCGATGGCGTCACCAGCGGCAACTATGCCCGCATAGCGGGGGGGAGCGGACTCGACACCCTGGCGTTATCCGGCAGCGGTATCGCGCTGAACCTCAGCACGATTGCCAACCAGGGCGGCGGCTCAGCTTCCAGCGCCTCACGCATCGAATCGATCGAGCACATCGATCTCACCGGCAGCGGCAACAACACGCTGACGCTGGGCTACACCGATGTGCTCGATATGAGCGGCATGAACCTCATCGACAGCAGCACCCAGGCCACGCTGGGCTGGAGTAACGGCAGCTACCGTTTTGCCGCCACGGCAGGGCGGCACCAACTCGTCATCGAGGGTGATGCTGGCGATGCGGTCAGCTTGAACGGCGTCAACTGGGCCCGGATGGGCACGGTTGCTCACGGCGGCAACAGCTACACCGTTTACAACAGCGATACCGGCCTGGCGCAAGTGCTGTTGGCGAATGACCTGTCAATTACGGTACTTGGCGACGACATCACCGCCCCCACGGTCGAGCGCTTCAGCCCGGCCGATCAGGCAACCGATATCGCCGTGGACGCTGCGGTCGTCATCGCCTTCAGCGAATACATCCAGCGCGGCAGCGGCCAAATCGTGCTGAAGGACACTGCCGGTGCGACGGTCGCGACCTATGACGCGGTGACCAGCAGCAACTTGTCGATCTCCGGCGCCACGCTCACCATCCATCCCGCTGCCAATTTCGGCTACGGCACTGACTACAAGTTGGAGTTCGCCGAGGGCTCGATCAAGGATTTGGCAGGCAACTCGTATGCGGGCACGACAAGTTACAACTTCACGACCCAGAGCCTGAGTAACCACGCGCCACAACTCACCCCAGGCGGCAGTCTGGACATGAGTTTCGACGGCGACGGCCAGCTCACGACAAGATTCGACCCGATCTATTCGGATGACGCACACAGCGTGGTGGTGCAGGCTGACGGCAAAATTCTGGTGGCCGGCAGCACAGGGAACAGCGCCACCGACGCTGACTTTGCGCTGGCGCGCTTCAATCCGGATGGCAGTCTGGACACCAGTTTTGATGCCGATGGCAAGGTCAGCACCGACTTCACCGCAGCGGACGATACGGACAAGGGCTGCAGTGTGGCGGTGCAGCCCGATGGCAAGATTGTCGTAGCGGGGAGTTCCAACGCTGACTTTGCCTTGGCCCGCTATAACAGCGATGGCAGCCTGGATGCCAGCTTCGATGGCGACGGCAAGGTCACCACGGCCATTACGCAATCCATCGACGCAGCCCGGAGTCTGGCAATACAGGCCGACGGCAAAATTCTGGTATCGGGATCTGGCGCCGATGGTGCATTGGCGCTGGCGCGTTACAACGACGACGGCAGCCTGGATAGCAGCTTCGATGGGGACGGGATTGTCACCCTGCCTGGCAATACCGGCATGAGCATGGCGGTGCAATCCGACGGCAAGATTCTGGTTGCCGGGTCGCGCTTGATGGGCACCGATGGCGTCCACGATGAGTTTTCCCTTGCCCGTTTCAATGCCGACGGAAGCCTGGACACCAGCTTCAGTGACGATGGCATGCTCACGACGAAAATCGGTGATGCCAGCAATGGTTTCAGCGTGGCCGTGCAAGCCGATGGCAAGATTCTGGTCGCCGGAACGAGTTACAGGCCCGTGGAAATCGGTAGCCAATTGCTGCAGGGCGACTTTGCCCTGGCCCGCTACACCAGCTCCGGGAGTCTGGATACGAGCTTCGATGGCGACGGCTGGCTCACTACGGCTTTGGGTGCTGCGGACGATGTGGCCTCCAGCGTCGCGCTGCAATCCGACAGCAAGATCCTGGTTTCAGGGGTGAGTTATCACAGTGACGGCAGTAGCGATTTTGCACTTGTGCGCTACAACGCCGACGGCAGCCTGGATGCCAGCTTCGATGGCGACGGCAAACTGACCACGGCTCTCCCCAATGACGGATTCACAGATAACGGCATGGCCGTAGCCCGCGACGGCAGCATCTTGTTAGCGGGAACAGCCAGCAGCAACTTCGCCGTGATGCGCTACCTGCCGGGTGGCATGGCCGATCAAACCGCCATGGGCTACAACGCATTCAGCTTCACCGCACCGATCAACAACTTCAACGATGCGGATGTGGGCGACAGCCTGACCTGGAGTGCCACCCTGGCGGACGGAAGCCCGCTACCGAACTGGCTAAGCTTCAACCCTGCGACCCGCACCTTCAACGGCATGCCCACAAACGAGCACTTGGGCAGCCACGCCATCAAGCTCACCGCGACCGATAGCGGAGCGCTTTCCACCAGCGATATTTTCACCCTGACGGTGGATCCCAACCACAACGTCCTCGGCGGTAGCGGTCATGACCTTCTTTATGGCACGCCTGGAGTGGACCGCCTGGATGGCGGCGTCGGAACAGACACGCTGACCGGCGGCCTCGGCAACGACACCTATATCGTCGACAACCGTGGCGACCGCATCCTCGAAACCAGCAGCCTGAGCAGCGAGGTCGACAGCGTCCAGGCCACGTTGAGCTGGAATCTGGGCGCCAACCTGGAAAACCTCACCCTGCTCGGTACCCATCGCTTCAGCGCCAACGGCAACAGCCTCGACAACGCCCTCACCGGCAACGACGCCGGCAACCTGCTCAATGGCGGCAGCGGCGCCGACATACTGACCGGCGGTGCCGGCAACGACACCTATGTGGTGGACCGCGCCAGCGACGTAATTCAGGAAACCGGCTCTGACGCGGGCGACAGCGTGCGCAGCTGGGTCAACTGGACGCTGGGTGACAACCTGGAAAACCTGACGTTGCTCGGCGTCAAACAACTCAGCGGCGCCGGCAACAGCCTGGACAACCGCCTCACCGGCAACGGCGCCGCCAATGTGTTGAATGGTGGCGACGGCAACGACACGCTGAGCGGCGCCTCCGGCAACGACACGCTGACCGGCGGCGCCGGCAGCGACACGTTTGCCTTCACGACCCCGCTCAACGCTGTTCGCAACGTCGACACGATCACCGATTTCGTTAGCGGTACGGACAAAATCGAACTCTCGTCGGCGATCTTCCGCGAAATGGGTTTCAGCGGCAGTCCGAGTTCGGATGTGTTCTTCCACGCTGGCAGCGCGGCGCAGGATGCCGATGACCGCATTCTGTATGACCAGAGCAATGGAACGTTGTCTTACGACGCCGATGGCAGCGGTGCGCTGGCGGCGGTGCAGTTCGCGGTGCTGAGTGCCATGCCGGGGCTTCAATACACGGATTTTGTTGTGGGGTGACACAGGGGGCGGCAGAAAGACCGCAGCACCGAACGTAGGATGGGCAAAGCGCAGCGTGCCCATCTGTCGTCACGGGTTGATGGGCACGCTGCGCTTTGCCCATCCTACGAAGCTTTATCCATCCTGCTCAGCTCGCTGCGCTCGCCGGGATGTAGGAGCGCCTTCCAAGGCGCGATTGCTCGGGACGTAACAGCATCGCGCCTTGGAAGGCGCTCCTACATCGCGCATCCCGCCAATCCACTGTTTGCTACGGAGCTTTCCTGCTCAGCGTTCGCCCAACGATTCGTCCAGCGTTTTCGTGATCGGTTTGGTGATGTAACGCAGTACCGATTGGCTGCCGGTCTTGATTTCCACGGTGGCGGTCATGCCGGGTTGTATGTCGATGCGTTTGTCGGTGCGGCTGGAAAGGTTGCGGTCGCTGGTTTTGACCTGCACCCGGTAATACGTCATGTCGCCGGACCGCGTTTCTTCGTTCAGCGTGTCCGCGCTGATGTAGCTCACCGTGCCTTGCAGTGAACCGTAGATGGAATAGTCGTAGGCATCGAGCTTCACGGTGGCGGGCAGGCCGGGTTTGATGAAGGCGATGTCGGCCGGGCGCACCTTGGCTTCGATGATGAGGTCGTCTTCCAGCGGCACGATTTGCAGGATTTCATCGCCGGCCTTGGCGACGCCGCCTTGTGTGGTGAGGCGCACGTTGCGCACGACGCCGTCCATCGGCGCGCGCACTTCGGTATAGGTCAGTTGTTCGCGGCGCTGGGCCAGCACCTGTTCCACCGACTCCAGTTCTTCCTGTGCCTTCGATAACTCGGCTTGGGCGTCCTGGAAGTATTTGTTGCGGCGGTTGGTAATCTGTCCCTGAATGTCCGCCACCTGGCGCTGCAACTTGAGCACTTCCGCGCGGCTGACGTCGCCGCTCTTGAGCAGGGGCAGGTTCATGTCGAGCTCGGATTTCACCAACGCGAGCGAACTTTCCAGCGCGGAGACTTCCTCCTGAATGGCGGACTGGCGGCGTTTGAACAGCGAGAGTTGATTGGCATGCAACTCGGTGAAGCCGGCAAGCCCGGTGAAGCGGGGTTCGCCGCCGAACACCTCGGCGTGCAGGCGGGCGACCGTTGCGCGCAACGCGGCCGACTTGGCCAGGCTTTCGCGGTGGCCGGCAGTGGCGCGGGTCTGGTCGAAACGAAACAACACCTGGCCGCGTTTGACCGTATCGCCTTCTTTCACTCGCATGCTTTCCAGTACGCCGCCGTCGGGGGCCTGAATGACCTGGTTGCGCGAACTGACGATGACCTGGCCGGTGGCGCGGGTGATGGTGTCCAGCTGCGCCCAATTGGCCCAGACCAGAAAGCCGGCAATCGTCGCCATGCTGCTCCAGAGCAGTAACCGGCTGGCTCGGCTGACGCCGTGTTCAGTGCGGGAAATCATGATTCATCTCCAAATTTGTTGCGGGGGCGAGGTCCGCGTGTCTGCGCACATTGCGGGCAAAATCGCCTACGCCTTGCCGGAAAGCTTTGCCAACACTTCGTCGCGCGGGCCATCCATGACGATGCGGCCGTTCTGCACGACCAGCAGTCGAGTCAGCATGGGCAGCAGGGCGGTCTTGTGGGTGGCGATGATGGCGGTTTGCTGCGTGCCGAGCACCGATTTCAGCAATGCCACGATCTTGGCCTCGCTGTCGGCGTCCATCGAGCCGGTGGGTTCGTCCAGCAGCCAGGCTTTCGGCTGGGCGAGCAGCATGCGGGTGAGCGCGATGAGTTGTTTCTGGCCGCCGGAGACGCCGCGTCCACCCTCGGTGATTTCCAGTCCGAGGCCTTTCGGCTGGCCGGCGATCAGGTCGATCAAACCGCTCCTGCGCGCGGCTTCCAGGATGGGTTCGTCGCCCGGGTCGGGCAGTCCGAGCAGCAGGTTGTCGCGCAGGCTGCCGGAAAACAGGCGCGCCTCCTGCGGCAGGTAGCCCACCGTTTCGCGCACCGCCGCCGGCGTGAGCATCGCCATGTCCATACCGCTCAGGAACAGCTTGCCCTCGTTCGGGCGATACAGGCCGGAGGCGAGCTTGAGCAGGGTGCTCTTGCCGGAGCCGATCGGCCCGATCAGGCCGATGCGCTCGCCCGGCTTGATCTCCAGGCGCTCCACTTCCAGCGCCAGGCGTTTTGCCGTGCCATAGGTGAAGCGCACCCGCTCGAAGCGTATGGCGCCTTCCAGCGACTGCGGCACCAGCGCGTGTTCGGCATCGTCCGATTCGCTGGGCAGCGCGATGATCTTGTCCAGGCCTTCGATGGCGGCGCGCGCATGCGCCCATTGCACCATCACGCCGGGCAGTTGCACGATAGGCATCAAGGCCCGGTTGCTGATGATGGAACAGGCGAGCAAGCCGCCCATGGTCAGCATGTTCTGGGTGACCAGCCAGGCGCCAGTGGCGATCAGTCCGACATAGCTGAGCTGCTGCAACGCCACGGTGAGGTTCTGCGCCAGCGCAGAATAGGTGCGTATCTGCTGATCCGACTCGCTGGTTTCCGCCACCAGGGCATTCCAGCGGCCCTGCAGTTTCCATTCCGCGCTGTTCGCCTTGAGCGATTCGGCGCCGTCCACCGCCTCCACCAGCAGACCCGCTTTGCGGTTGTTGCCGGACAGGTTGTCGCGGGTATGTTTCTGGATCGCATGCTGGAACATCAAGCCGGCGGTCAGCGCGATCGGCAGCGCGATCAAGGGCACCAGGGCGACCCAGCCGCCGACCAGAAAGATCACCAGAATGAAGAACAGCGCGAACGGCACATCGGCCAGGACGAACAGCGAAGTCGAGGCGAGCACGCCGCGCACCATCTCGAAGCCCTTCACCTGCGAGGCCAGCGTTCCCACCGAGGCCGGGCGGGCTTCCATGCGGATGCCCAGCATGCGGCCGAAAAACCACTCGGAAAGCTCGTGGTCGATCACGTTGCAGGTGCGGTCCACCATGTGCGCGCGCACCAGTTTCAGGATGAATTCCAGCGCCACGGCAAGCCCCACGCCCACGGTCAGCACCCAAAGGGTCTGAAAGCCCTGGTTGGGAATCACCCGGTCGAAAATCTGCATGCTGTAGAGCGAGGTCGCCAGGGTCAGCAGGTTGACCAGGCCGGTGGCGAGAACCGCCTCGATGAAGATGCTCTTGCGCGCGAACAAGGCTTGCCGCACCAGATCGAGCGAGCGCGGCGCTTTGGCGGCCGATTTTTCGCTACGCGGCAGACGCATGCATGCGGCAGCATCGAGCGAGGCCATGCTCAACGGCGCGCCGTCCCCGGTTTCGCCACGCCAGGTGCCATCCGCCCCGCGTCCTTGCAGGAGAAACCAGCCCTGCTCGGCTTGCCAGCCGGCGAACGGCAAATCGGCAGGGGTGGGTTCGCTCAGGCGCGCGGGGGTGCCGTCCAGTCCAACCGCACGCCAGGCGGCGATGAATTGTTCGGCCGCATCCAGGCCTTCCGGCAAGTTCGCAAGTTCATCCAGGCGGCCGCCGGCAACGCGCTGGCCCGCCAGGCGGGCAGCGCGGTCGATCAGAGGTTTTAGGTTGTCATTCATCGGGAGATTCCAGAGTGCCGTCATTCCCGCTTAAGCGGGAATCCGGGGTGTTCATCAAACATCATGCGGAGGGTGTTTCCGCTTACTTGGCCGCCAGATCCAGTTCCCCGGTCTGCACTTTCAGACGCAATGCCGCCGCCTGCATCTGGCTCTTCGCATCGGCCAGCGTCAGTTCCGCCTGCGTGGCTTCACGCACGGCATTGAGCACGTCCAGCCAGGTCTTGCGCCCGGCAGTGTACTGGCGGGCATAGGACTCCGACACTTCGGCCGAGGTGGTCCGCACCTGCTCGGCGTTTTCCACGCGAGAACGCGCCGCCGTCCACTCATTCCAGTCCAGCGTGACTTGCTGCCGGATATCGCGCCGCGCGGTTTCCTCCGCCTGGCGTGACGCTTCGCGGCGGGCAAGCGCGGCATTGACGCCGGATCGCGCCGAGAGTCCGGCGCCGGGCTGGGCCTGCAAGACGAGCATGAGGCGGTTGTCGGAAACGCTGCCCTGGCTGCTCTCCAGGCGCAGCGACACCTGCGGCATATAGGCGGAGCGTTTCGAATCGATGTCGGCATCCGCAGCTTTCGCTTCGAAACCGAGGCGACGCAACACGGGCGAATGCGCCAGCGCGCGCTCGATTGCTTGCGCCAGATCGGCCGGCAGTCCATCGGGTCGGGCCGCATCGGAAAAACTCTTCGGCTCGATATCGGTGACCGTTTGCCCGGTCAATTGTCCGAGTTGCGTCAGGGCGTTCTGCACGCCCTGGACGGTGACGGACAACTCGTTCACCGTCGAGTAAAGGCGCGATTCGGCCAGGCGTTGGTCCGCTATCGGGCTGACTTCCTGCAGCACGCGGCGGCGGATCATCGCCAGCAGTTTTTCGTGTTCGCCAACGCTGGCCTGGGCATGGATCTGCCGCGCACGCAGCCGGAGCGCCTCGCTGCTGGCCGCGTTTACCCGGAGCGCGAGTTCCTGCCGCGTTTCCGATATCGCCGCGTTGGCGGCATCGAGCCGACTGACTGCGGCATCGATGCCCGCCGTGATGCGGCCGCCGCTCCACACCGGCTGATCCAGGCGAAACACGCTGGCGTTCTGGCCGGCGCTGGCGGTGTTCGCTTCGACGCTGGGTGTGGGGTAGCGCTGCCACTCCGCGCCTTCCTGTTCAGCCTTGGCCGCGGCCTGCGCCGAACGTCTGCCCTCGACCAGGGGATGCGACGCCAGCGTCGCCTGGAGCGCCTGATCGAAAGTAAGGGTAGCGGCCCAAGTGTTCGCCGCCAGCGACAGCGTCGCGATACATGCCAATACGGGGATGGATTTCAATTGCCTTCCTCAGCAAGCAGTTTGGGGGTGAATGGGGAAGCAATCCGGAACTCGACAGGGGGAGCGGTATTTTTGCTGCATTGCTTTCAACGTTTGTCCATGGCAACGACTTATGCCACCAGTTCGCCGTTTCTCATACCGAGTCCATGCCGAAACCGATGCCGCGCCGCTTCGATTTGAAACGATCCATCCTGCTTGCGCTTTGCACGGAAGGGGGGCATTCGGGACTCTGGAGTGTTTTTTCGGTGCGGATACTAGCACTTAGCAGTGTTGACTTGGTTCCGCATGCATTCGAATTGCGCGCCGGCTCGACGCCGCTTCCCGGCGAATTCGAAACCTGCGGCTATAAATCGATTTTGCGATCGCATCATGGAGCACTACCGCCAATCCCGGAGTCCAGACATGCTCAAAAGCCGCAGCCTGAAACCCTTCGCCGTAGCCTTGCTCCTCGCCAGTCTTTCCGGTGGCGCCCTGGCCGTAGACAAGCCGCTGTGGGAACTCGGTGCCGGTATCAGTGCGCTGTCCTTCCCCGATTACCGCGGCGCCGACACCTCCAGCCTGTACACGCTTCCGTTTCCTTATCTGGTCTATCGCGGCGATTTTCTGAGGGCGGACCGCAACGGCATACGCGGCATTTTTTTCGCCAGCGAGCGGGCCGATCTCAATGTCAGCCTCGCTGCTTCCCTGCCGGTGAACAGTGACGACAATGCCGCCCGCCGCGGCATGCCCGATCTGGATCCCGCCGTGGAAATCGGTCCTTCGCTCGATCTCAATTTGTGGCGCACGGCCGACCGCCGCTACAAGCTGGACCTGCGTCTGCCGGTGCGGAGCGCCCTCACCGTGCGCAACGGCCTGCACGACATCGGCTGGGTATTCTCGCCGCGCATCAATCTGGACATCATCGACGTGCCCGCCATACCTGGCTGGAATCTGGGCGTGCAGGCCGGGCCAATGTACGGCTCGGCGCGCAACCATGCCTATTTCTATTCGGTCGGCAGCGCCTACGCCAGGCCGGATCGCCCTGCCTACGACGCCAAGGCGGGCTATGCCGGCAGCCAGTTCCTGCTGACCCTGTCGAAGCGTTATCCGAAATACTGGATCGGTGCGTTCGCGCGCTGGGACAGCCTCGACGGCGCCACCTTCGCCGCCAGTCCGCTGGTCAAGACCGAGCGCTACTTCGCCGCCGGCATCGGCATCGCCTGGGTTCTCGGCGAGTCAGCCGGCCGAGTCGAAGCCGACGAGTAACGTAGGAGCGCCTTCCAAGGCGCGGTCCGGGCCAAACGAGCGCGATGTAGGAGCGCCTTCCAAGGCGCGATTGTGCCGGGTGCCAAAAGCATCGCGGCGTGGACGTCGCCTACAAGGCTGAATGTCGTGATTGGAAGTAGACCCGGCGACGACCGGCGCAGACAATGTTCTTGATTCGATCTGGTTCCAGGTTGGGTAGCCTTGAAGGGGCGGGTATTGCGATGAAAAGAATGATAACGAGCTTGCTGGGGTTGGCTTTGATCGGCCAACTCGCGTTATTCATACCGTGCATTGGCGTGCGTGCGGCGCATGCCGGCCAACTGCCACCGATCGTCATTGCCCACACCGCGCCTTCGACCGGACGCTTTGCCTTGCATGCCGAGGCCGACCGGCGCGGTGTCGAAATGGCGATCGAGGAGTTCAACGGCCGCGGCGGTGTGCTGGGGCGGGAAATCGTCCTCGTTGCGCGCGATCCCACGCTGGATGGCAAGCGCGCGGCGCAGGTTGCGGAAGAACTCGTTACGCAGACCAAAGTGGGGTTCATGGTCGGCGCCATCAGTTCCGGCGTCGCCGCCAGCATGTCCGCCGTCTGCCAGAAATATGGCGTCATCTTCATCAATACCAATTCCTCGGCGCCGTCCGAATCGGTCGAGAACGCCCACCGCAGCAAGTTCGTGTTCGACGCGCATGGCGCCAACATCAACCGGGCGCTGATCAAATACGCGCTGGCGAACCGCAAATCGAAGCGGGTGTTGCTGCTGAGCGAGGACGATGAGTTCGGCCGCAGCAATGCGCTCGCGCTGCGCCCCTACATCGCCGAATTCGGCGGCAGCATCGTCGGCGAAGTCGTGGTGCCCGAAGCGCTGCCCGATCCCGCCGATACGCTCAGGCGGGTTGCCGCCATTCCGGCGGATGTCGTTGCCGTCAGCATCAGCGGCAACAACCAGATCAAGCTGTTTTCCCAGATCGATCCGAAGGTCCTGGCGAAGCAGTTCTGGATCGTCGGCGAGGTGGACTGGGAAGAACTCTATCCGGCGCCGGGCACGCCGCGCCCGCTGTTCGGCACCACCTGGGCCTGGAATCTCGATACGCCGGGAAGCGCCGATTTCGTTGCGCGTTACCGTAAACGCTACGGCCACACCAAGCGCGACTATCCGGGCGACGTCACCCATGCCGCCTACCTCGCCACGCGGGCGTTGCTCGCGGCGATCGAACGGGCCGGCAGCACGGACAACCATGCGGTCATCCGGCAACTGGAAAACTATCGGGCGAGCGCGCGCGAGCGCATGCAACACGATGACGCTTATATGGACCCGGTCAGCCATCACCTGCAGCAGACCATCTACATCGCGCGCTGGAATCCGCGTGCAGCGCGTCCCGAACGCGGCATCGAAATCGTCGGCAGGCTGCCGCCCAAACAGGTGCAATATGAATCGGAGCGGACCACCCGCCTGGAGTCCATGGCCGAAACCCCGCACTACGCACCCTGAGCCGCCACCGTGATCCAGTTTGGCCTGATCGCCCGCATTGCCCTGTTGGCAACCTGTATCGAGGTTGCCGCCTTCGGCGTGCTCGGCGGCTTTTACATCGACCGCTTCAGCGAGGCCGCCGACGAGCATGTCCGCTCGCGGCTGCAACTGGTCGGGCGCTTGATCAGCAGTGAGGAATTGGCGGTCAGCACGGTTTCCAGCCCCTCCCTGATCAGCGAACTGGTCGGCGCGCCTTGCCTGAGTGGCACCGTCATCGGCGGCAATGGCCGCGTCATCGTCGCCACACAATCCGCCTACCTGGGTCAGCTGGCCAGCCACATTCCGGAACTGGACGCGCGCTGGCTCGATGCGGCGGCGCCCGCTGAGCAATTCGTCGTCGGCGCCGACCGCCTCACCAGCATCATGCGCATCAAGGGCAACGCCGGCGATGCGGCGCTCTACACCACGATCATCGCGGTCGACACGACCGCACTCAACGCCGAGAAACGCGCCATTGCCTGGTGGGGCGTGGTCGGCTCGGCGTTGTTCATCGTGCTGACTTCCGCCGGCATCGTGCTCGTCGCTCAGCGCTTCGTCGCCCGCCGCGTGGATGCTTCCCTGGCGGTGCTGAAAGCGGTGGAGAACGGCAGCCTCGAATCCCGCATCGCGGTTTCCAGCCAAGATGAATTAGGCCAATTGCAGAGCGGCATCAATTCGATGATCGCCAAGGTGGCCGCGCTGTTCAACGAGCATCGCCGCAACGAGGAAGAAATCCGTGCCACCAGTCGTCTGCTCGACTCCATCGTCGAGAACATTCCCAACATGATCTTCCTGAAGCGCGCCGACGATTTGCGCTTCGTACTGTTCAACAAGGCCGGGGAGCATTTGCTCGGCCACGACCGCCAGACGCTGCTGGGCAAGAACGACTTCGACCTGTTTCCAAAGGAGCAGGCGGACTTCTTCACCGCAAAAGACCGCGACGTATTGCAGACGAACACCATCCTGGACATCCCCGAGGAAACCATCACGACCGCCCAGGGCGGCCAGCGCATCCTGCACACCCGCAAGCTGGCCCTGTATGGCAGCGACGGCGAGGCGGAATATCTGCTCGGCATTTCCGAGGACATCACGGAGACCAAGCACAACATCGAGGAACTGGAACGGCACCGGCATCACCTCGAACAATTGGTCGAGGACCGCACCGCGCAACTGTCCCACGCCAAGGCGGCGGCGGAGGCGGCCAACGTGGCGAAGAGCGCCTTCCTGGCCAACATGTCGCACGAGATTCGTACGCCGCTCAACGCGATCACCGGTATGGCGCACCTGATCCGGCGCGGCGGCTTGACCGCCAAGCAAGTCGAACAGCTCGACAAACTGGAAGCGGCCGGCAGCCATCTGGTCAACATCATCAATGTCATCCTGGAACTGTCCAAGATCGAAGCCGGCAAGTTCACGCTGGAGGAAACCCCGGTCCGGATCGAAAGCGTCGTCGGCAACGTGGTCTCCATGCTGCACGACCAGGCGCGCGCCAAACAACTCCTGTTGATCAGTGAACTCGATCCCTTGCCGAGCAGCCTGCTGGGCGACCCCACCCGCCTGCAGCAGGCGCTGCTCAACTACGCCGGCAACGCCGTCAAATTCACCGAAACCGGCAGCGTCGTCCTGCGCGTGAAACTCGACCGGCAGGATGCGACCAGTGCCTGGCTGCGCTTCGAAGTGTCGGATACCGGTATCGGCATCGCGGCGGACACCTTGGCCAAGTTGTTCTCCGCCTTCGAACAGGCCGATAACAGCATCACCCGCAAATATGGCGGCACCGGGCTCGGGCTTGCGATCACCCGCAAGCTGGCCGAGTTGATGGGGGGAACTGCCGGTGCCGACAGCACGCCGGGCCGCGGCAGCACTTTCTGGTTCACCGCCCGCCTGAAAAAAGGGATCGAGCCGGTGGCGGCGAGCGAAGCGTCCGGCCCGGCCAACGCCGAAAAGATCCTGCTCCGGGACTTCGCCGGTCGCCGCATCCTGCTGGCGGAAGACGAGCCGATCAACCAGGAGATCACGACGCTGCTGCTCGACGATGTCGGCTTGCAAGTGGACGCCGCCGCAGATGGGGTCGAGGCAGTCAGGCTGGCATCGGCAGCGCCCTATGCGCTGATCCTGATGGACATGCAGATGC
>JASJPK010000030.1:0-40914 GCA_031426735.1 Hydrogenophilaceae bacterium
ATCCGGAAACGACGCGTTTGTGGCTGGAAGCGTTGGGCGATCCGAACAACACGCCATGGTTCAACGCGCCGGCCAAACCATACGGCAGCCAGCCCGCCGGCCTGCCGACGCCGGTGGCGAAGCCCGCGGCGGCAGGAATCTCGCTGTAAATCCCATCGCATGACGAAGCGTGGGGCGCGAGCGGCCCTGCAGCTTCGTCCCGTATTCCTGGCCTGGAGCCGGCATGAACCCGAAAATCGACGAATTGCTGGTCCGCATCAAGGCGCTGGAAGAGGAACTGGAACAGGAAATTGTCACCCGCCAGGCTGAATTCCGTTTCCGCCTGGAAAACCGGCGGGTGCGTTTCGAGCAGGAAGTGCTGGCGCGGCATCGACAACTCAAGGTCGGGCTGCTGCGCTACCTGGCCAGCGCCTCATGGCGGCACATCCTGTCGGCGCTGGTGATCTACCCGATGATCGTGCCCATCGTGCTGCTCGACGCCGGCGTCTCGCTCTATCAAGCCCTGTGTTTCCCGCTCTATCGCATCGACAAGGTGCCGCGCAGCGAATACTTCGCTTTCGACCGCGAACAGCTCGCCTACCTCAATCTGATCGAAAAAGTGAATTGCGCCTACTGCGCCTACACCAACGGCCTGATCGCCTACGTCCAGGAAATCGTCGCCCGCACCGAGCAATATTGGTGCCCGATCAAACACGCCCGCCGCATTCTCGGCAGCCATCTGCGCTATGCCGGTTTCGTCGATTTCGGCGACGCCGAGGCGTATCGCCGCGAGTTGGCGGCGTTGCGGAAGGTGCTGGAGCGTGACCGCGGGTAGTCCATTCGGCTACGAAAACTGCAAGCAAAGGATGCAGCGATGCTCAGCATGCGAGGCTAAATTCATGCTGGCGCTGAAGCTGTTCGAGGTCGGGCGCTTGAGCTCCGGCAAGGCCGGAAAACTTTGCAGTATGGCGGGGGGGAATTTCTCTTCGCCGCCGGGCGTGCCGGGGTGCCCGTGGTGGCGCTGGATGGTGATGAGCTAGGTGCGGAGTTCGACGCCAATGATTGACCGGGCGGTGGTTAACGCCGGGCCGCTGGTTGCACTATCGCTGCTCAACCAGCTTGATCTGTTGCCCGCTTTGTTTGCCGAATGCTGGGTGCCGCAGACCGTCTTCGACGAGGTGGCGGTGGCCGGTATCGGCAAGCCCGGTGCGAAATAACGCGCCCAAGCCCCTTCTCTATATCGGCTGGCAGATCGTCAGGCTGCCATCGCCATGGGCAAGGGCAGTTGAAAGCGCCCTTCGACTATCCCGCGCACGCTGATGTCTTCATCCAGGTCTTCCCAGCGCAGGGCCGCACCATTCAGACAGAGTTCAACCCGGGCCAGCGCTTCGCTTGACGCAGCGGCAAGCAGGCGAAATCGCGCCGCCGGAAAACCGATCAGCCGACCATCGGTCAGTTCAATGAAAACCATGCGATTTTCCGCCCAGGCCCGGATGGCTCGGGGGTCGAGTTCAAGCGCGGCTGTGTTCATTCCATTTCTCCAGGAATAATCCTTCATGTTCGATTACCGCGACCTCGATGCGGCGTACCTCCATGGGGCGCACACCATCAACGCGGGCTAGCCGTACCGGTGTAAGCCAGAATTTGCATTCGCCATCAGGTGTTCTGACGTGGATGTGCGGCGGTTCCTGACCTTCATCCGAGTAGAAATGAAAACGCCAGCTGAGCAGTCGCAATACGGTTGGCATGGCTGATCATGTCCCTGCGTGGAGTGGGCAAGAATACCTTAAACGCCTGGCTACGTTACGCAGGCTCACCAGCAGGCGATTACCTTTCCGCTCGGCAAGATTGACCGTGAAGTCTCTGGTTCTCTCTCGATCTTGACCGATGTGCATCCTACGCGGGCTTGCTCGAACTACCCGCGGCAGGCTGCTTCATCGCCGATAACGTGATCGCCGCGCCAGCGTGGCTGTGGGGGAGCAGGTTGTCGCAATCAGGGTCCGATTAACTTTGCCTGTCATTTATCGCGACCCTGGCCCTTGCCGATACTGTGCCGTAAACGATTGATCCCGATACGGTGGTGATGTTGAGTCGCTCTGCGGGGCTTCCACCAGATAACTCAAGGGTAACCGTGGCCGTGCCTGTCGAATTGAAGTCCCAGGACGAAAAATCACCCGCAGAGATGCTGCCGGCCAAGGCGGACGCGCTGATCGTGCTGCATGCGAACGCGGTGATCAATGTGTTCAGCTTTGCCGAGAGTTTCATGAGGGTTCTCCGTTACGGATCATTTGAGCGCCGTGTCTGGCTCCATCTCGTCGCGCGGCGTAGCCCACTAACCCGAGGCCAATCAGCATCAAGGCGTAGGTTTCGGGTTCGGGGACGGGGCGGACAGCCCAGACCGATAGTTGATCGGTGTAAGCATTCGGATCCTGACCACCATCCCGGAAATGGAACACCCAAGCCTCTGCACCGTCTCCCCGATCCCAGGGAGAGGGTGTGCCCGTCCAGAAGGTGGCGGGGGCAAGGTTTTGGAAGGGGCCGACGTTCGACAGCGGTACGGTTATGCCCAGCTCTTCACACCCTGTGGGTTGGCCGCTGGTGCTGCACACACCGGGATTGCCCAAGGTGGCATAGAACAGGTTTCCCAGTTCGCTGTTGGTTCCGGCAGTGTGGAAACCGAAGTCGGCGCTGCCGTCATAGGCGTTGATATCTGGCGTCAGGGCGTTGGGGTTCACGTTGTAATCGAACGCCACGCCATTCACCGGAGTCAGTTTCGGCAAACGCCAGTCGTGGTAGCCCAGGTAGTTGGCGGCGTTCATGGCGGCAATCCAGCTTTGCGCGGTGTTCCAACTCATGCTGCCGTCCGCGTTGATGCCGCTGACGCCAAAGGTGTTGCTGGCGGCGAGATTGGCATTCTGTTGCCAGGTGATGTTCAGCACGTCGTCATAGATCGTGCCGTTGCCCTGGTCATGTAGCGCGGCCTGCGCCATGTTGGCGGCCAGCAGGGATGCGGCGATCAAAGACAGTTTTTGCAGTAAACGAGTCGTTTTCATGATGAGGCTCCGATAGGTTGATCAGTTGGAACGACGCCTCGCCGCGAAACCCACCAGCCCCAGCCCGGCCAGCATCAGGGCGTAGGTTTCGGGTTCGGGGACGGCAGCGACGGCGAAGGGGGAGAGGCTGCCGGTGGTGACGGTGATGGTGTTGTTGGTCGCGTCCACCACGCCGCCCAGGCTTTCCCACTCGGTGCCTGTCCAGTGGAAGACGCGCAGGTTGGCTTCGTCGAAACCGGCGGGTAGCAGGGTGGGGTCGTAGTTGAAGCTGAGTTCGATGGCCCCATCGAAGGTGCCGCTGTAGTTGACGTCGAACAGTTGTGTCACGGTGCCCGGAAGCAGGAAGTCCGGCGCGCTGAATACACCTTGCGAAACCAGCGCGGCGATGCCGTCGGCGTCATGCGCCTCGTGGCTGAACGAAAACTCGCCTGCGTCGTGGTTGCCCAGAAAGTTCGGCGTCACGGAGCCCTGGGGCGCGTCGTACAGCGTGGCGCTGAAGTTATCCAAGCTGAGCGGGGTGTTTTCCGGGATCGCCCAACCCTGGATGGTCGAGCCGACTCCCACAAAGAAGGTGTCGTCCTTGGTCATTCCCCAGTTGGTGACTCCGGGGGCGTTCAAGTCGATGCTCAACAACGTGCCATAGGCGTTGTGGGCGGAGAGGACTTTCGTGACGCCATCAAATTGCAGCCGGACCACACCGGATTCGTCGCCATGGGGATGGTTGCCTTGGTCATCCAGATATTCTGTCCACTCACCCTCTGGCGGGTTAACGCCATATTCGGATACGTACCCCCGGCGTACACCGTCTTGGTTGAACGAACCAAGCGCCATGCCTGCGGAGAATGCAGGAAAAGAACCATCAGGCCTCAAGATTGCCGTCACGAGATCAACCTCGGCGTACCAGTTCACCCATGGCGGTGTATTGGGAAGCGTGGAATCAAGGCTTTTCGGCACGCGGACGTAGAGCTCCGCCGTCCAGGATTGGTCGAAGCGCGGCCTGAAAGCGTTGTGGATATATATTTCATTGGTGTCCACGATGATCGGCAACCCCGAGTCCGCATGGATTTCCGTATACACCTGTCCCTGGGTATGGAATAGAAGCTGGCCATTGGATTGGAGGGACATCGATGGAGCGGGGGTGTCCTCAAATTGGGTGAATTGCGCACCCAGATCGCCGCTGAAATCGTAATTCCATGTCGTGACGGCGAAACTGGATTGAGCTGCGGCCATGAGCATGGCCAAGGCGAGCGGTTTCAGCATGATGAACTCCTTGGTGTGAACGTTGTTTGAAACGTGAATCCGTGTTCCCTATTGCGCTTGCATCATCAAATGGCGGGCCTCCCCGACCAGCCCTTGATGTCGTTGTCGATGACGACTCCGGTTGTTTCGTGTTTCGTCTTTCCTTGCGTCTAACTGTATGTAGCGCTTTGCTCCCGCGCATCCGTCATTTGACGGATATGGACATCTTTTTAGGGCTATTGGCCGGCCGTGTTTCCGCTTGTCACCGCGATACCAAACCCCAGCGCCGAAACGATCAGATCTCGCTGATTTTTCGTTCCGGTCTTGGTGTACAGGCTGGAAAGCTGGCTGCG
Source organism: Hydrogenophilaceae bacterium (assembly GCA_031426735.1). Classification (GTDB taxonomy): domain Bacteria; phylum Pseudomonadota; class Gammaproteobacteria; order Burkholderiales; family Thiobacillaceae; genus PFJX01. Next base: position 4,625 of record JASJPK010000030.1, read on the forward strand.
CACGGTACGGATACCGACCCCCTGGTGATCGGCAATCTGCTGGGGGCCGAGGTCGCTGAGCAGCAGGGTCAGCACGCGCGCTTCGGCGGGGGTTAGGAGATATCGCGCGGTGTAATTCTTCAAGCAATCCAGCGGGCCGGCGTAATCAGGGTCGTGGATCAGCAGCATGACGCTGGCGTCGGCGAGGGGACGGAAGGGGTGGCCTTCTTGCAGCGGAATGGCGGTGAGGCTGTAGGGCCGTTTGGGCGCGCCGAGGCCGGTATCGCGTTTCAGATGTAGTCCACCGCCGAGGCCGTTGGCGGCTTGTTGCAGCAAATGCAGTAGCGCGGCATGTTCCGGCGCATGCTTTGCCATCAACTGTCCCGCCTTGAGCATGAGGCCGTCAGCCCCTTGCAGAATCCGTTCCGCGAACGCATTCAGGTAAACCGCTTCACCATTGCCCCTCAATAGCGCGACGCCGTAACCCAGGTTATCCATGCCGGCCTGGTGGATGCGCTGGTGCAGGCTCGCTTCGGTGAGTTGCCAGTGGATGAGCAGCGCGCGGCGGACGTGCGGGGCGATCAATTCCATCAACCGTATGCCGTCCTGGCCGTAGCCGCCGCGTTGCAGGTTGCGGGTAAAGGTCATGTGCGTCGCCGGAGTTTCCGGGCTGGACTGGAACAGGACGGTGGAGACGATCCACTCCATGTCGTAGTGCTTGAGGAAGTCCTGGTAGAACTCGGTGCGACGCAGTTCTTGCTGCGGAATGATGTCCTCGCCCAGGGCCACCAGGCCCTGGACATAGCGGTTTTCGCGCAGGGCGGTGCCGCTCCATTCATCGATACCGTGGTAGTAGGCGGTGTAAGCAGATTCCATGGCCTCGCTGAAGTTGTAGGTGAGGTACAGGGACTGCTCGGGCCGGCTGATCACGGGGGTGTAGATACAGGCCAAGTCGGCCTCGAATACCTGGCTCATGGCGGCAATCACAGCCGGCCAACGTTCCGGCTCAAGGCCGGCTTGGTAAATGTCACCGATCAGGTCGAGTAATTCCGGTGGGAAGCCGTTTGCACCGACGTCAAGTGTTGAACGTTTCGCCATGCTCCGTACTCCGGTTTTTGTTGGTTTTCCCGATTGATCTCTTGGTTGTTGTGATGCGATAAATGACTAAGGCAAAACCTTATTAGTCATTACTAATAATCTAGCTAAAGTTTGTGGCAACGGTGCAGGTATTTTTGGTTTGGATTCGGGTGAGGCACAGCGCATCATGTGGCGGCAGACCTGCCTGCTTGCGCGATGTTGCGCGTATGGAACTCAAGTTTCCCGAGTTGCGGGTGTTGAGCCCCGAGGACTTTCTCAAGGAGATCGCATCATGAGTGCATTGACCCTGCGTTTGCCTGACGACAAACACGAACGCTTGCGCGTCTTGGCGCAGAGCCGTGGCACCAGCGTTAACCGTCTGCTGGATGAAGTCACCACTTTATTGCTAGCGGAGTTTGATGCGGAAACGCGATTTCGGCTGCGGGCCCAACGCGGTGCAGGTAAGGCCGAGCGCGGACTCGCTTTGCTAGATAAGGCAGCGGATTCGTAAGTCGCTGTGCGCTACAACTCTGCTCTCCGCTGCTCTTCTTGGAAGTGCTGCAGGCAAACTGCCGGAACCCGGCTTTCGCCGGGGTTGGATCACACCGCGAACAATCCCATGAACTCCTGCACTGGCGTGGCTTCCAGCCTGCCCTGATCGCTGCACATTTCATTCAGCGCGGCACATTTTTTCGGCGACAGTTTGGCGGCGATGGCGGCTTCGAATTTCTTCACCAGCACCGGGATGCCTTCGCCGCGCCGCAGGCGGTGGCCGATGGGGGCGTCGATGCTGACCTTCTCCGTGCTGCTGCCATCCTTGAAGAACACCTGCACGCTGTTGCCGATGTAACGCTTGTCGGCTTCCAGGTATTCGGTTGAAAAGCGCGGGTTTTCCTTGACGGTGGTGATCGCGCGCAGGGCGTCGATGCGCGGATCGGCGGCGGCTGCGTCGCCGTAGTCGGCTGCGGTCAGGCTGCCTTTGATCAGCGGCACGGCGACCATATATTGGATGCAGTGGTCGCGGTCGGCGTAGTTGTTCATCGGGCCGGTCTTGTCGATGATGCGGCAGCCGGCTTCCTGGGTTTCGATTTCGATGCGCTCGATCTGGTCGAGCCGATCCTTCACCGCCGGATGCAGTTGCATCGCGCATTCGACGGCGGTCTGGGCGTGGAACTCGGCCGGGAAGCTGATCTTGAACAGGATGTTTTCCATGACGTAGCTGCCGAAGCCCTGGCTGAACTTGAGTTCGTTGCCGCGGAACAGCGCGTCCTGGAAACCCCAGGTCTTCGCGGTCAGCGCTGACGGGTAGCCCATTTCGCCGGTCAGCGCGATCAGTGCCAGATGCACGCCGCGCGAACTGGCGTCGCCGGCGGCCCAGGATTTGCGCGGGCCGGTGTTCGGCGCGTGGCGGTAGGTACGTAGCGAACAGCCGTCGATCCAGGCATGCGAGGCGGCGTTGAGCACTTCCTCGCGGGTGCCGCCGAGCATCTTCGCGGCGACCACGGTGGAGGCAATGCGCACCAGCATGACGTGGTCGAGGCCGACCCGGTTGAAGGCATTTTCCAGCGCGGTGACACCCTGGATTTCGTGCGCCTGCACCATCGCGCTGAGCACGTCGCGCATGAGCAGCGGCGCTTTGCCTTCGCTGACGCGTTTGCGCGACAACCAATCCGCAATTCCCAATATCGCGCCGAGGTTGTCGGACGGATGGCCCCATTCGGCGGCCAGCCAGGTGTCGTTGAAGTCGAGGAAGCGCACGACGCAGCCGATGTCCCAGGCCGCTTTGACCGGGTCGAGTTCATAAGAAGTGCCGGGTACGCGGGTGCCGCCGGGCAGCGATGCGCCCGGCACGATGGGACCGAGCAGCTTGGTGCATTCCGGGTAATCCAGCGCCATCAGGCCGCAGGCCAGCGAGTCGATCAGGCAATAGCGGGCGGTTTCCATTGCCAGGCTGGACTGGCTGGCGTCGTAGTCCATGACGTAGTCGGCCATGGCTTGCAGGATGGTGTCGAACGGCGGGCGCTCGGCGGAGCGGATATCGTGGGCGGACATTTGAAAATCCTTTGTGGTGTTGGGAGCGCCGGCGTCTCGCCGGCATTTGTTCGTCTAACTAAAAAAACCGGCCGGCGGGACGCCGGCGCTCCTTTACGGTCTTTGTTCGATCGGCACGAACTTCATATCTTCCGGGCCGGTGTAGTTGGCGGAAGGACGAATGATCTTGCCGTCGATGCGTTGTTCGATGACGTGCGCGGCCCAGCCGGTGGTGCGCGAGATGATGAACAGCGGCGTGAACATCGCGGTGGGCACGCCCATCATCGCGTAGGACACCGAGCTGAACCAGTCGAGGTTGGGGAACATCTTCTTGATTTCCCACATCACCGCTTCCAGGCGGTCGGCGACGCTGTACAGCTTGTGGTTGCCGGCCTGGTCGGCGAGGCGTTTGGCGACCGCCTTGATCACCACGTTGCGCGGATCGGACACGGTATAGACCGGGTGGCCGAAGCCGATGATGACTTCCTTCCTTTCGACGCGGGCGCGGATGTCGGCTTCGGCTTCGTCCGGCGAGTCGTAGCGGCTCTGGATGCAGAACGCCGCCTCGTTGGCGCCACCATGTTTCGGGCCGCGCAATGCGCCGATGGCGCCGGTGATGGCGGAATACATGTCCGAGCCGGTGCCGGCGATGACGCGGCCGGTGAAGGTGGAGGCGTTGAATTCGTGCTCGGCGTAGAGGATCAGCGAGGTGTGCATCGCGCGCACCCAGATTTCCGGTGGTGTCTCGCCATGCAAGAGATGCAGGAAATGACCGCCGATGCTGTCGTCGTCGGTTTCGGTTTCGATGCGGCGGCCGTTGTGGCTGTAGTGGTACCAGTACAACAGCGCGGAACCGAGGCCGGCGATCAGGCGGTCGGCGATGTTGCGCGCGCCCAGGATCGGCTGTTTTTCTTCTTCCGGCAGGATGCAGCCCAGCGTCGAGACGGCGGTGCGCATGACGTCCATCGGATGCGCGGCAGCGGGCAGTTGCTCCAGCACCGTTTTCAGCACCGCCGGCAGGCCGCGCAGCGCTTTCAGTTTGGTCTTGTAGGCCTTGAGTTCTTCCCGATTCGGGAAATGGCCGTGCACCAGCAGATGCGCGACTTCCTCGAATTCGCAGACATCGGCGATGTCCAGAATGTCGTAGCCGCGATAGTGCAGGTCGTTACCGGTGCGGCCGACCGTGCATAGCGCGGAATTGCCGGCGACCACGCCGGACAGGGCGACGGATTTCTTCGGTTTGATGCCGGGGGCGGTAGGTTCGCTCATATCTTCTCCTATGTTCACGTAGTGGAGCGCCGGCGTCCCGCCGGCGCTCCGGTTACTTGCCTTCCGCGAACAGCGCGTCCAGCTTCTGCTCGAAGCCGTGATAGCCGAGGTGGTCGTACAACTCCATCCGGGTCTGCATGCTGTCGACCACGTTCTGCTGCGTGCCGTCCTGGCGGATGGCGCCATAGACCTGCAACGCCGCCTGGCTCATCGCGCGGAATGCCGACAGTGGATACAGCACCAGGCCGACGCCGACGCCGCGCAGTTGCTCGACGGTGAACAAGGGCGTGGCGCCGAATTCGGTGATGTTGGCCAGGATCGGCACCTTGATCGCCTTGCTGAAGGCTTCGTACTGCGCCAGTTCGGTCATCGCTTCCGGGAAGATCATGTCGGCGCCGGCTTCGACGCAGGCGCCGGCGCGGTCGATGGCGGCTTGCAGGCCTTCGGCCTGCAGCGCGTCGGTGCGCGCCATGATGACGAATTCGGAATCGATCTTGGCATCCACCGCCGCTTTCACGCGGTCGACCATTTCCGCCTGCGTGACGATGGCTTTGCCCGGACGATGGCCGCAGCGCTTCTGCATGACCTGGTCTTCGATATGCACCGCCGCGACGCCGGCGCGGGTCAGTGCTCGCACCGCGCGCGCGATGTTGAAGGCGCCGCCCCAGCCGGTGTCGATGTCGACCAGCAAGGGCAGGGGGGTCACGTCGGTGATGCGGCGGGCGTCGATAAGCACGTCTTCCAGCGTCGTGATGCCCAGATCGGGAATGCCGCAGGAACTCGCCGCGACGCCGCCGCCGGACAGATAAAGCGCCTTGAAGCCGGAATGCTCGGCCAGCAGCGCGGCATAGGCGTTGATCGCGCCGACGACTTGCAGGGGTTGTTCGGCGGCGACGGCTGCGCGGAATAGGGCGCCGGGTGATACGGGTTGAGTCATGTCATGTCCTCGTATGTCTGCATCGTTCCCCCCTTTGAAAAAGGGGGGCTAGGGGGGATTTGACTTGGGTGCTCGAAGACGCCGCCGTCAAATCCCCCTCGATCCCCCTTTTTCAAAGGGGGAAGAAAACCCTTCATCGCCCCACCGCCTTGCGGATTTCTTCCAACGCATTCGGGTCGTCCAGCGTCGACAGATCGCCGGTTTCGCGGCCTTCCGCCAAGGCCTGGATCGAACGCCGCAGCAGCTTGCCGGAGCGGGTTTTCGGCAACGACGTGACGAAGTGCAGCTTGTACGGTTTGGCCACCGCGCCGAGCAGTTCCGCCACCTTGGCGATGCATGATTTCTCCAGCGCCTCGCGACCGGCGGCGTCGGCTATCAGCGCCGGGTCTTTCACCGTGCAGAAACCGACCGGCACCTGGCCTTTCAGTTCGTCGTGCAGACCGACCACGGCGACTTCCGCGATGGCCGGATGCGCCTGTAGCGCTTCCTCGATTTCGCGTGTGCCGAGGCGGTGGCCGGCGGTGTTGATGACGTCGTCGGTGCGGCCGAGGATGAAGGTGTAGCCGTCATCGTCGCGTACTGCCCAATCGGACGAGGAGTACAGCAATTGCTGCTCGAACTGGCCGAAGTAGCTGTTGACGTAACGCTGGTCGTCACCCCAGACGGTGCTCAGACAGCCGGGCGGCAGCGGCGGCACCACGGTCAGCACGCCTTTCTCATTGGGGCCGCAGTCCGCGCCGGTCAGGTCGTTGACGATGCGGATGTTGAAACCGTAGGCCGGGAAGCCGGGCGAGCCGAAGCGATTCGGTTTCAGCTCGACGCCGGGCAGATAGCTCAGCATCGCCCAGCCGGTTTCGGTCTGCCAGTAATGATCCAGCACCGGCACGCCGAGGCCGTCGGAAATCCAGCGCGAGGTGGTTTCGTCGAGCGGCTCGCCGGCCAGGAAGAGGTAGCGCAGCGACGACAAGTCGTACTTCTTCAGCCAGGCCGGGTCTTGCTTCTTCAATACGCGGATCGCGGTCGGCGACGAGAACATCGTCGTCACCTTGTGGTCCTGCACGATCTTCCACCAGATGCCGGCGTCGGGCCGGATCGGCAGGCCTTCGTAGACGATGCTGGTCATGCCGTGGATCAGTGGGCCGTAGACGATGTAGCTGTGGCCGACGACCCAGCCGATGTCGGAGGTGGTGAACATCGCCTCACCGGGCTGGGCGTTGTAGACGTACTTCATCGTCGAAGCCAGCGCTACCGCGTAGCCGCCGACATCGCGCTGCACGCCCTTGGGTTTGCCGGTGGTGCCGCTGGTGTACAGGATGTAGCTGGGCTCGTTGGACTCCAGCCAGGTCACCGGCACTTCGGCATCGCGGAAGTCGTCGCGCGCGTCCCAGTAATCGACATCGCGGCCGTCCAGCCAGCGCATGTCGGGATCAAGGCCGCGGTCGACGATCAGGACTTTCGGCGGCGGGAATTTCGCTTCCTTGATCGCATCGTCGACCAGATGTTTGTACGGCACGGCTTTGCCGCCGCGCATGCCGGCATCGGCGCAGATCAGCAGACAGGGCTTGGCGTCGTCGATACGCAGCGCCAGGTTGTGCGCCGCGAAGCCGCCGAACACCACCGAATGCACCGCGCCGAGGCGGGCGCAGGCGAGCATGCAGAAAATCGCTTCGGCGATCATCGGCATGTAGATCACCACCCGTTCGCCTTGCTTGACGCCCAGGCTCTGCATGACGGCGGCGCAACGGTTCACCTCGCGGTGCAGTTCGGCGTAGGTGTACTGCTTCTCTTCGCCCGTCTCGCTGGATAGATAGATCAGCGCGGGCTGGTCGGCGCGCGTGGCGAGATGCCGGTCGACCGCGTTGTGACACAGGTTGGTTTCGCCGCCGACGAACCATTTGCGGAAGGGTGGATTCGAGTCATCGAGGATCTGTTGCGGCGGCTTATGCCAATCGATCAGCTTGGCCTGATCACCCCAAAATCCGTCCGGATCGTCGATGGAACGACGATAAAACGCCTGGTAATCCATGGTGTCTCCTCCTATGGCTGGCGAATTTCATTGTGCACCGCAAAAGCTGACGCGAACCTGACGTCGATCAATCCGAGGCGACCGAGTGCGTAGGATGGGCAAAGCGCAGCGTGCCCATCAGACGCCGCGGGTTGATGGGCACGCTGCGCTTTGCCCATCCTACAAAATTTATGCCGGGCATCGCGGCCGCTAGGCCGCTCCCACAGTGTCCACACCCCGCTCAACTGCGCTGATAAATATCCTCGAAACGCACGATGTCGTCTTCGCCCAGATAGCTGCCGGACTGCACTTCGATCAGGTGCAGCGGCATGCGGCCGGGGTTCTCCAGGCGATGCGTGGTGCCGAGCGGAATGTAGGTGGACTGGTTTTCGGTCAACAGTTCCTCGACGCCGTCGCGCGTCACCCGCGCCGTGCCGGAGACCACCACCCAGTGCTCGGCGCGGTGATGGTGCATCTGCAGCGAAAGCTTCTCGCCCGGCTTGACCATGATGCGTTTGACCTGGAAACGCTCACCCATGTCGATGCCTTCGTACCAGCCCCAGGGTCGGAACACGCGGGTATGGAATTCATGTTCGCTGCGGCCGCTGGCCTTCAGGTAATCGACGACTTTCTTGACGTCCTGTGCCCGGCTCTTGTCCGCTACCAGCACCGCATCGGCGGTTTCCACGATGAGCAGGTTCGATACGCCGATGGCCGCCACCATGCGCGATTCGGCGCGTATCAGGCTGTCGTTGACGCCATCCAGATAGACATCGCCGCGCAGCACGTTGCCGTTGGCATCCTTGGCGCCGACATCCCATAACGCCGACCAGGCACCGATATCGTTCCAGCCGATATCGGTCGGCACCACGGCAGCGTGCTGCGTGTGCTCCATCACCGCGTAATCGATCGAATCGGATGGGCAACCGGCGAATGCGGTCTTGTCCAGACGGCAGAAATCCAGGTCGTGCTGGCCCTGTGCCAGCGATTCTTCGCAGGCGGTAAGGATGTCCGGCCGCGTCTGTTCCAGTTCCTCCAGGAACTGCCGGCAACTGAACAGGAACATGCCGCTGTTCCAGTAGTAGTCGCCCGCCGCGAGGAATTTCTCGGCATTTTCCAGATTCGGTTTTTCCACGAAGCGCGACACGCGATGCGCCGCGCCAGCGGGCAAAACTTCCCCACGCTGGATATAGCCATAGCCGGTTTCCGGCGCATCGGGAACGATGCCGAAGGTGACCAGAAAGCCGGCGCGTACCGCATCCATGCCTGCGTCGATGGCGGCGTGGAATGCCCCGACATCGCGGATCAGGTGGTCGGCCGGCAGCAACAACATGACGGCATCCGGATCGTTCTTGAGCAGCGTCAACGCAGCCACGGCTGCGGCCGGCGCGGTATTGCGGCCGACCGGTTCCAGGTAGATGCCGAGCGGCGCGACACCGATTTCGCGCATCTGTTCGGCGATCAGAAAACGGTGGTCGTTGTTGCACACGATGAGCGGTTGCCCGACATCCGACAGCCCGGCCAGACGCTGCACGGTTTCCTGCACCATGGTCAGGTCCGAAGCCAGTGGCAGCAACTGTTTGGGTAAGGCCGCGCGCGACAGGGGCCAGAGTCGGGTGCCGGAACCGCCGGACAGGATGACGGGGTAAATGGTCATGGAAAGTTCATTTCAAAGGGTGTTGAAAAACTCACCGTCACCCCGCCCCGGACAACCCCACTCCGGGGTGATGACCAGGCCAGGGTCCAGTGTGACGGGACCAATAAAATCAAAGGCTTCTGATGCCGGCCTGCGCCGGTATGCTGCGCCAGTGCCGGAGTCTAACGGGGTGAAGTGACAAATTCACCCTGCCCGTCGTTGTTCGCCTCGCGTCCACGAGATCGGTACCGAGGCGTCCTGGCCTGCCGGATAGCGGCTCAGCGCTGCGATCCGGCCCTTCTCCCAGGTAGCCAGTGGACGAGTTTGTGCATGATGCCTTGCGGCCAATGCCGTTTGTGCAAGAACGCATAGGGCATCTCGTAGTGTGCGAGCGGCGTAATCCGAGTCAGTGCCGGTGGTACCAGCGGGTGGTCGATTTCGATGGGGATTCCTTTCATCAAGCACAGTTTCGCCTTGAGCGCACAGACGGGAATCAGCACTTCCTCACTGTGTCGCGACTTTCTTTCCGCATTGACGAGGATGTGCTCCGCATGGGTGATGATGTCCGTTTCCAGAGATTGCTTGTTCGCGCGTGTCAGGTGCCCGTAGAAGGCGCGCTGCGGAAACGGGGCGTCGGGCGCCCAGTTTGTGCCGGGTGGGTTCAGAACGGAGTTGCCGAGCAAGCGGTCGAGCGTGATGTAGTCATCGTTGAGCGCAAGACGCAGCAATTGTGCGTCGAATGAAAGTTGTCCGGTTCTCAGGTTGACATAGCGCTGTATCGTTTCGTCGTGGTCGGAGAACAGCGCATAGACGATGTTTTCCTGCGGCTTGAACGAGATTGCCGGATTGCTTTCCAGGCATGCGAGATTGAGCTGACTGGAAAGGTACATATGCTGGCGGAAATGCGCTGCATTCCGGTGAACCTGCCAGGCATGCAGCGCCAGTATCGAGTGGTCGTGCGCCATACGGGCCAGCGCGTGGGACCTGTCCTCGATCTTGTCTTGCTCGATGTTGTGGACAATATCTTGCAGCGACTTGGATGCAATTTCGTGGCGAATTTCGATAGAAGTGGCGTTGCGACGAAGCAATGAGTGCATGGTTTCTTCCCTGAAATTTTTGTAATTGAATAATCAAACTGTTCCGGCGGCACGGCCCCGGAAATTGCCGATCTATCGACTGCGCACCTCCGCAATACAGTGTTCTGCTTAAATTATATTAGGATCCGTGCATCGTGAATAAACCAAACCGACCCGCCTGTGAGATGCCGGTGGGCGAGGGATAGATCCGCGATATCTCTGTCAACGCCAGAACAGTTTCGCTTGCGCCAGTCGCCGCCAGATCGCGCCGGACAGGTGGGCATGCCGCGCGACCTCGAATTCCAGGGCGCCATCGATGCGGCCGAGGTCGAAGCTGAGCGTGGCGGATTTCTTCGGCAAGGCGCGCAGCAACAGCGCGCCGACATGCGCGTCGTTGGCACTGCCGAGGCCGTTCTGCAATGCGGCCAGGGCGGCGATGAAATGGTTGCCGCGTTTGCCTAACAGCGGAGTCGTTGCCGCTTCAGCGGCTTTACGAATCCGGCGTGCCCCTTGCGGGTACAGCGGAGTCAACGCATCCGCCGCGTAGCGCATCTTCTTGGCCGCGATGCGCGCCATGTGGCGCTCGGCCGGGTCCAGTTTGGCGAAGCCGCGACAGCGTTTGCGCAGCGTCAGCCAGCGCTTTTCCAGAATCTTCGCTGCCCATGCCGTGGCATCCAGATGGTGTTCGTCGACGGGCGGGGTCAGCAGGCTGCGGCCGATGTCGAGGACCAGACGGGTGAAGGCGGGCGCCCGCAGCAGCGTTTGAGCCTGCAGACGGGTGTGCGCAGCTACGTCGCGTACCAGGGCGAGCACTGCGTCGTCGACCGCCGCATTGCCGGAGGCTGCGCCCAGTGCCGCCAGGGTTTTGGGCAGGGTTTCATGCAGGAACACATCCCAGTCGCGCGCCGGGTTGAGGGCGCGCAACGTGTCGCGTAGCGAGGCATCCCACGCCGGCACGGCCTGGCCCAACGCTTTTGCCAGCGACACGCCGGTGCGCAGACGGCGCAACGCGATGCGAAGCTGGTGCAGGTATTCGGTGTCGTGCGCGTTTTCCAGAAAGCCGGGCACGTTGGCGACCAATTGCATCAGCGCCGCGTGCATCATGGCATTCCAGGCTTCGCCGGCATTCTGCTGCGGGCCGATCGCCGGGCGCGTAGCCTTGACCGGGGCGGGGACGAAGGCGCCGCTCAGGGCGTAGCCGCGTTCCGCCTTGCTGCGCGGTTCGATGAATAGCGGCGTCCGCTCCAGCAATTGTGTCGCCAGTTCGAACAGAAATTCGGGCGCGCCGGCCTTGAGTTCGATCTCTACCTCGCAAATATCCTGATGCGCATCGCCGGCGCGGATTTTGCCGAGATCGAGCGCCAGTTCGGCCTTGTCTTCGCCGTGCTCGATTTGCCAGGTGGTGCGCTGAAATTCGGTGACGAAGGCCGGTGCAATGCGCTGCAGGTTGATCCCGGCCAGCAAATCCAGCGCCGCCTTGGGCAGCACCGCGAAATCCGGGCTGGCGCCGCCGGCGACCGCCATTTCCCATTCCGGCCGGCTCGACAGGGCGCCGACGGCGCGTGCTTCGGCCTTCAATGTTTGCACCCAGTGATAGCCGACCCGCCGCACGCGCAACGCGATGCCGCGCCGCATCAGGGCGAATTCCGGCGTGTCGAAATAGAGGCTGAGCAACGCGCGCCGCTGCGGTTTGATTCCGTCCAGCCCAGGATGTCGCCGGATGCGAGCGGCATGGCGCGGCAGCAAAGCCAGTTTCAGTTCGATTTCCATGCAGACTTCCCGTGTTTCAACAATGCCGCGATAGAAGGCAATCCACCATTGAGGTTAGCATCCATGGCCTTGCTTCGTGTTACACCACCCATGAGCCCGCTGCCCGCCCCCGAACAGTTGATCAATCGTGAACTCGGCATTCTTGAGTTCAACCGCCGCGTGCTCGCCCAGGCGGAGGACACTTCGACGCCGTTGCTGGAACGGCTGCGCTTTCTCTGCATTTTCTCCAGCAACATGGACGAATTCTTCGAGATTCGCGGCGCCGGCCTGAAAGAGCAGCTCAAGTTCAATCCGCATCTGATCGGCGCCGACGGCCTCACCGCGCGCCAGATCTACAAGCAGGTGGCGAAGACCGCGCATGAGCTGGTCGCGCGCCAGTACGACCTGTTCAACAAGGATGTGTTGCCGGCGCTGGCGCAGCAGGACATCCGCTTTCTGCGCCGAACGCACTGGAGCGCGGAACAGGCGGAATGGATCCGCAATTTCTTCTTCAACGAGTTGATGCCGGTGCTGACGCCGATCGGACTCGACCCGGCGCACCCATTCCCCAACGTGCTCAACAAGAGTCTGAATTTCGCCATCGAGCTGTCCGGCAAGGATGCCTTCGGCCGCAACTCGGATCGCGCCGTGGTGCAGGCGCCGCGCGCGCTGCCGCGGGTGATCCAGTTGCCGACAGAGATCGCCGGCTGCGAATTCGGCTTCGTCTTCCTGTCCTCCATCCTGCATGCGCACGTCGGCGAACTGTTCGCCGGCATGGAAGTGCGCGGCTGCTACCAGTTCCGCGTCACGCGCAATTCCGACCTGTTCGTCGACGACGAAGAAAACAAGAACCTGCGCGAACAACTGCAGGGCGAATTGCCGCACCGCCATTTCGGCGATGCCGTGCGGCTGGAAGTGGCAGACAACTGCTCGCCGGAGATGACTGCCTTCTTGCTGGAACAGTTCAGCCTCGGCCGCGAAGATCTGTTCGAGGTGCGCGGTCCGGTCAATCTGGTACGCCTGATGGGGGTGCCGGAAAAGGTCGAGCGGCCCGATCTGAAATTTTCCCCGTTCACGCCCGGACTGCCCGGCGCGCTGGTCAAACAGCTGGATATGTTTCAGGCGATCAATGCCGGCGACATCCTGCTGCATCACCCGTATCAATCCTTCCAGCCGGTGATCGACTTCATCCGCCAGGCCGCCGAAGACCCCAACGTGCTGGCGATCCGGCAGACGGTCTACCGCACCGGCACCGATTCCGAACTGATGCGCCAGCTCATTGCCGCCGCCCAGCGCGGCAAGGAAGTGACCGCTGTGGTCGAACTGATGGCGCGCTTCGACGAGGAAGCCAACATCAACTGGGCGGAACAATTGGAAAAGGCGGGCGCGCATGTCGTCTACGGCGTCGTCGGCTACAAGACGCATGCCAAGCTGGCGCTGGTGGTGCGGCGCGAGGGCGGCAAGCTGAAGCGCTATGCGCATCTCGGCACCGGCAACTACCACCCGCGTACGGCTCGCATGTACACCGATTTCGGCCTGCTCACCTGCCAAGCGGACCTGTGCCAGGACGTCAACGATGTGTTCATGCAGCTGACCGGTCTGGGCAAGGCGCACGAACATACCCTGCTGTTGCAAGCGCCGTTCTCGATGCACGCCCGCATGATGCAGGCGATCCAGACAGAAACGGAACGGGCGCGCCAGGGCGAGAAGGCCGTGATCATCGCCAAGATGAACGCGCTGCTCGAACCGCGCATCATCGCGGCGCTATATGAAGCCTCGCAGGCCGGCGTCCAGGTCGATCTGATCGTGCGCGGCGTCTGCGCGCTGCGGCCGGGCATTCCAGGCGTGTCCGACAACATCCGGGTGCGCTCGCTGATCGGCCGCTTTCTCGAACATCACCGCATCTTCTATTTCCTCAACGGCGGCCAGGAAGACGTCTGGCTGGCCAGCGCCGACTGGATGGATCGCAACTTCTTCCGCCGCATCGAAACCGGCTTCCCGCTGCTCGATCCCAAGCTCAAACGCCGCGTCATCAACGAAGGCCTCAAAGCCTGTCTGAAGGACAACCAGCGCGCCTGGGAAATGTTGCCGGACGGCTCTTTCCGGCGCCGCACCCGGCGCGGCAAGGGCTTCGATGCGCAGACCTTCCTGATGAGCGCGTTGGGCGCGAAGGTGTAATTCAGTTCGAGATGCGGCGGCGCGGCACCAGTTCGTCGTCCAGCATCTTTTCGATGGGGTTGAAGATGTCGAAGCGCGAGAACGGTTTCTGGATGAAGCCATCGGCGCCGATCCGCTTCACATACAGTTGTTCGCCGAGCTGCTGATTGCCACTCATCATGATTACGGGCAGGTGCTGTACCGCCGGGTCGCGCCGAATCTGCCGCAACGCGGCGAAGCCGTTCATGCCCGGCAACAGCACGTCGAGAAAAACCAGATCCGGATGTTCCGTGCGTGCCATTTGCAATCCCCGCTCGGCATTGGCGGCGACCAGCGGCAGATAGCCTGCCGAGCTGAATACTTTGCGCAACACGGTCAATACGGTGGGCGAGTCATCAATGATCAGAACGCGAGTGCCTTTGCGTGCATCGAGCCGCGGCTGTTTGCGCCGATTCGACGCCGGCATGCGTCTGCTGACGCTTGGTGCACGTGCGAGTCTGGCCGGTGCCTTGGTGAAATACGTACGCAATCCATCAAGAAATTCCATGTGTAACTCCCGATTTACATACTCGGCAAAGCTTGCGTGCGTTACACAAAACATTGCCATCCCGTTTCCCGGTTCAACCGATCGCAGCGGGTTTTGCTGAGATTGCACTTCCGTATAAGAAGTTCGGCCGAGCAGCGTTGCCGGGCACTCCTAGCGTGTTGCGCCGCAGATGAACTGGACCACGGCGGGAGGGGCTGCGGTAATGCGGGATGCACGGTAATTGCGCCGCATTGGCACGGTAGCGGTGGCGCCGGCGTGGCGGCTGGTTCCGTAGGCGCTACGTGAGCGCAGGGGATTATTCGGCGTGCAGTGCCGCCAGGCCGATGCTGGGCGCGACATCGCGCCAGGCTTTCAGTTCGTCGTCCAGGGCGGCTTGCGTCAACGGGTTGGCGTGCAGCCAGGTCGCCGGCAGATGCAGTTCGCAGGCACCGTTGCTGCAGGCGAGCCGCATTTTCGGCAGCGTCAGTTTGTTGCGGCCGCTGTTGAACAGGACCGCCAGGCGTAGGCACAGGATCAGCGGCCAGTTCGGGTCGGCGCGGCTGTAGCCGAGCTTGCCGAGACCGCCGCGGCTGGCGCGCACCAGGGCGGCGAGGCGGATCTGGTCGCGCCGCGAGAAGCCGGGCATGTCGGCGTTTTCCAGAATGTAGGCGCCGTGTTTGTGGAAGCCGGAATGCGCGATGGAAATGCCGATTTCATGCAGCAATGCGGCCCAGGCCAGGCAGCGCATGGCATCGTCGGCGAGCGGCGGCGAGAGCCCCTGCGCCAGTTGGCGCGACAGGTCACCGACCCGGCGCGCCTGTTTGCCGTCGACGTGATAGCGGCGCTGGAACTGGCTGACGGTGATGTCGCGCATGTCGCGGTCGTGCACGCGGCCGAGCAGATCCCACAGGATGCCTTCGCGCATGGCGCCCTGCGCCACGGTCATGTTCTCGATGCCGAGTTCTTCGAACAGCGCCAGCATGATGCAGAGGCCGCCGACGATGACCGGGCGACGGTCCGGCTTGAGTCCGGCCAGTTCGAGTTGTTCGATGCGGCCGGCCTTGAGCATCCGCTCGCGCAGCCAGTGCAGGCCATTTAGCGTGATGGCGCCGTCGGAATGCCCATTCAGCCGGCAGAGTTCGCCCAGCGCCCGCGCCGTGCCGGAGGAGCCGACGGCTTCCTGCCAGGCCGGCATGGCGGCACTGGCGCGGAATTGACGGGCGACCAGCTGGATTTCGACGCGGGCGGCGGTGTCGGCAGCGTGCAGCGCAGTTTTGTCCATTTCGCCGCCGGGAAAGAATTGTTTGCTGAACACGACGCAGCCCATGCGCAGGCTTTCGCGTTCTTGCGGATCGTAGCCGGCGCCGATGATGCACTCGGTGGAGCCGCCGCCGATATCGACCACCAGTCGCGGCGTCTGGGTCAGCGGCAGGCTGTGCGACACGCCCAGGTAGATCAGGCGGGCCTCTTCGCGGCCGGCGACGATTTCGATTTCGAAGCCGAGTGCGGCGCGCGCTTTTTCCAGGAATTCGGGCGCGTTCTTGGCTACCCGCAGCGCCGACGTGCCGACCGCGCGCACCGCACCGGCCGGCATGCCTTGCAGGCGTTCGCCGATACGCGCCAGACAGTCCAGCGCGCGCCGCTGCGCCGCGGCATCGAGATGTTTCAGGGCGGTGAGGCCGCTGGCCAGGCGCACCGGTTCCTTGATCGAGTCGAGATAGAACAGTTGCTCGCCTTCGACGCGGCCGACTTGCATATGAAAGGAGTTGGAGCCGAGATCGATGGCTGCGAGTGTTTGGTATTCCTGCATGCGTAGAGGTTATACCGGATCGATCAGTAGGAGGCCCGCTTGCGGGCCGAATCGTCATGACCAAAACAGGATTCGGCCCGCAAGCGGGCCTCCTACGGGCTATCCGGCTGAATCAGTCGTAGGATGGGCGAAGCGCAGCGCGCCCATCGTCCGCGCGTTGATGGGCGCGCTGCGCTTCGCCCATCCTACGGAACTGCCACCGCCGAGCAGCCAGATCAGGCCACGCGGAAGCGCGCGGCCAGTCCGTTCAACTCGCCGGCCAGTTGTTCCAGGCGGTGCGCCGCGGCCGCCGTCTGTGCCACGGCCGCGCTGTTTTCCTCGGAACCCTGCGCGATGCGTTCCACCTTCTGCGCGATGTCGCGCGCCGCTACGGCCTGTTCCTTCAGCGCCAGGTTGATGTCGTCCACCGCGCGCGTGGTGCGTTCCGCGCTGTCGCGGATACCGGTGACCGAATCGCCGGCCTGGTGCGCCAGCTTGACGCCGTCGCCGACTCGCTTGACGCCGGCTTGCATCTCCTGCACGGCGCGTTGCGTGCCTTGCTGGATCTTGCCGATCATGCCGCCGATTTCCTGGGTGGAATTGCCGGTCCGTTCGGCCAGTTTGCGCACCTCGTCGGCCACCACGGCGAAGCCGCGACCCTGTTCGCCGGCGCGGGCGGCTTCGATGGCGGCGTTGAGTGCGAGCAGATTGGTCTGGTCGGCGATGTCCTTGATCACCTGGACGATGCTGGAAATCTGGTCGGAATAGCCTTCCAGTTCCTTGATGGTGCCCGCCGTGTTGTTGACCGCATCGGCGATATGGCCCATTTCCGCCGCCGCCTCGTGAATGATATGGCCGCTCTCGCTCGATTGCGCGCTGGAAGCCAGTGTCACGTTGCGCGCCTCTCTGGCGTGTTCCTCGACCTGGTCGATCGATACCGACAGTTGTTCCACCGATGCCGCCATGCTGGATGCCGCCTCGGCCTGCATTTCGGTGGTGCGCGCACTGCCGGCGGCGGAACTGGACAGCTCGCCGGCCGCCTGGTTGAGGCCCTGCATGTTCTGGCTGATCGAGGCGATCAGTTCATGCAGCGTGTTGCGCATGACGCCGAGCTTGGCCATCAGGTCGCCGATCTCGTCCTCGCCGGCGCGCGGCATCGGCCGGGTCAGGTCGCCCGCCGCGATGGCCTTGGCGAACTCGCCCGCCGCGTAGAGCGAACGCGTGATGTGGCCGACGGTCAGCAGCGACTGCGTGAGTACGCCGATCAGGCCGAATGCCAGCAGCAGGCCGAAAATCATCATGTCTTTCTGATAAGTCGCTTCGGCCGCCTCGAATAGGCGTTTGGCCTCGGCCACTTGGTATTCCATCAGCTTGTCCATCGCCGCCTCTGCGGCGCGGCCGTCCTCGCGGCCGGCCTTGAGGAAGGTCGCCATCACCGCCGGCGAATAATCGTTGGCTTCGAGCGCAGCCAGGGCGACGCCGAGTTGATCTGTCCAGGCCTTGCGCTTTTCCAGGAAATCGGCGGCCAGCACCTTCTCTTCCGGGGTCAGGTAGGTCGTCATGTATTTGTTCCACAGCGCGTCCAGTTCGGCGCGGCGCCCCTTGATCGCGTCGA
The DNA here is from genome assembly GCA_031426735.1 of Hydrogenophilaceae bacterium. Taxonomy (GTDB): domain Bacteria; phylum Pseudomonadota; class Gammaproteobacteria; order Burkholderiales; family Thiobacillaceae; genus PFJX01. The sequence goes on from JASJPK010000030.1 coordinate 22,471, forward strand.
TGTGCAGGCTGGCTGGATGGTCGTGCGCGGCGTGCAACAAGCCGGCCGGGTCGTGCTGGAAGCCGCGCAGGATCTCGGCGTAGTTTTCCTTGATCAGCGAGTTGAATTTGGACAGGTCGTGCAGCGGCACGGCGCGGTCCTCGTAGACCGATTTGAGCGAGGTGCGCGCATCGTTCAGGCCCTGCCAGCCGATCGCCACGGCGGCAATGAACAGCAGCAGGGAGATGGCGCACATCAGCCAGAGTCGCTGCGCGATGCGCAGCCGGCCGAACAGCCGCCGCGCCAGCCCGGCCGCACCGGTAGGCACGACGACGCCGCCAGCCAGCTTGATGCCGGCATCGTTGCGCATGTCGCGGTACAGGCGCTCGGCCGCATCGACCTCCTGGCGCGTGGGTTTTGCCCGCACCGAGGTGTAGCCGCCCTCGGCGGCCGGCGAGACATTGGCGCGGACCCAGTAATGATCGCCGTTCTTGCGTCGGTTCTTGACCAGCCCGGTCCACGGCCGGCCGCGCTGCAACGTCGCCCACAGATCGCGGAACGCTTCGGTCGGCATATCCGGATGGCGCACGATGTTGTGCGACTGGCCGAGCAATTCCTCTCGTGTGAAACCGCTTGCCTCGACGAACTCGTCGTTGGTGCGGGTGATGCGTCCCTTCTCGTCGGTATGCGTAATGAAGGCGGCTTCGTTGCGGATCTGGTATTCCTGCCCGGTCACGGGCTGATTGTTTTTCATGTACGACTTTCCTCGTCTGTATCGAGTATCTGACAAAATCGCTCCGATATCGGCTGGAATGGCTATAGCTTTAGGAATATTCCTATATGTCTTTAGGAATATTCCGAGACCTAAGCTGTGCACCTGACGGCAAATACCGCAGTGGCGGCCCCCTTGTCAGGCACTGTTCCGATCTATACAAATGTCTGACCGATTCCTTGCTTTTTCTCCCATGTCTGCCGCTCTCTTTCCGCGCACGCCATCCCTGTCCGGCGACGATGCCGCCGCCAAGCGCCAGGAAATCCGCGCGTATTTCCATGCCACGTTCGACCGCTACGAGCAGTTGTTCGAAGTGCTGGCCAGCGACGCCGCGTTCTATGAGAAGCCGATTCCGCTGCGGCATCCGCTGATCTTCTACTTCGGCCATACCGCCACCTTCTTCATCAACAAACTAGTGCTAGCCGGCTTGTTGCCGGCGCGCATCGAGCCGCGCTTCGAATCGATGTTCGCAGTCGGTGTCGACGAGATGAGCTGGGACGACCTCGATGCCGCAAATTACGACTGGCCGCGCGTCGATGCCGTGCGCGCCTATCGCCGGCAAGTGCGCGACGCGGTCGACGGGGTGATCGCAATCATGCCGCTGACGCTGCCGATCGATTGGGATGCGCCGGCCTGGGTGGTGCTGATGGGTATCGAACACGAGCGTATCCATCTGGAAACTTCGTCGGTATTGATCCGTCAGCACGCGCTCAGGCATGTGCGGCCGCACCCGGCCTGGCAGCCCTGGCGGGTGAACGCGACGTTGCCTCAGGCTGCCCCAGTCAATGCGCTGGTCGACATTTCGGCCGGCGCAGTCAGCCTCGGCAAGACCGACTCCAGCTACGGCTGGGACAACGAATACGGCCGCCATGACGTTTCCGTGCCGGCGTTCCAGGCTGCTCGCCATCTGGTCAGCAACGGCGAGTTCCTCGAATTCGTGCAGGCCGGCGGCTATGCCGACGATACCTGGTGGGACGCGGAAGGGCGCGCCTGGAAAGCATTTGCGCAAGCCCGCCATCCGACCTTCTGGATCGCCGACGAGGTTGACAACACTGCCGCCTGGCGATTGCGCCTGATGCTGCAAGAAGTGGCAATGCCGTGGAACTGGCCGGTCGAGGTGAATTGCCTGGAAGCGAGCGCCTTTTGCGCCTGGAAATCAGCAAAAAACACCGCGCAAAGTGGTTTGCCGGTGCGCCTGCCGAGCGAGGACGAATGGGCTAGGCTGTACGACTTTGCCGGTCTCGCCGAAGTGCCGGCAAACGTTGCCGCGCCGGCCAATCTGCATCTCGACCATGCCGCCTCGCCCTGCCCGGTCGATACCTTCCGGCACGGCGAGTTGTACGACGTGGTCGGCAATGTCTGGCAATGGACGCAGACGCCGATCCATCCGTTCGACGGTTTCCGCGTGCATCCGCTTTACGACGACTTCACCACGCCGACCTATGACGGCCGCCACAATCTGTTCAAGGGCGGTTCCTGGATCAGCAGCGGCAACGAAAGCCGCAAGTCGGCGCGCTACGCCTTCCGCCGCCATTTCTTCCAACACGCCGGGTTTCGCTATGTCGTCGGCGCAGCCTTGCCATCACCCGAGAAAGCCGTGCCTGCTTCGCTATACGAAACCGACAAGCTTCTGTCCGAATACGCCGAGTTCCATTACGGCGACCCGCATTTCGGCGTCGAGAATTTCCCCAAGGCGCTGGCCGATCTGGCGATTCGCGCCATGGCTGCGCGTCCTGCCGAGCATGCGCTCGATCTCGGCTGCGCCGCCGGCCGCGCCAGCTTCGAGCTGGCGCGGCATTTCGATCAGGTCAGCGGCATCGACTTCTCGGCGCGTTTCATCGGCCTCGGCGTGCAGATGCAGCAACAGGGGCGGCTGCGTTACACCTTCGCCGAAGAGGGCGAACTGGTCAGCTATCACGAACGGACCTTGGCCGAATTCGGACTGGAAGGCGTGCGCGACAAGGTGGCGTTCTACCAGGGCGATGCCTGCAACCTGAAACCGAATTTCACCGGTTATGACCTGATCCTGGCCGCCAACCTGATCGACCGCCTGTACAGCCCGGCCAAGTTCCTCGACACGGTGCACGAGCGCCTCAACCCGGGCGGTCTGCTGCTGCTCGCCACGCCCTGCACCTGGCTGGAAGAGCACACGCCGCGCGCGGAATGGATCGGCGGCTTCAAGCAAGATGGCGAGAACTTCACCACGTTGGATGGCCTGAAAGCCCGGCTGGGCGCGCATTTCCGGCTGATCGAGGGGCCGCTCGACGTGCCGTTCGTGCTGCGCGAAACCAAACGCAAGTTCCAGCACACCTTGTCGGAAGTGACGATCTGGGAACGGCGATGAAGCGCAAAGTAGGGCGGGAATCCCTTCCCGCCGGGCGTTGGGATGTCGGCAAGGGGTTGCCGACCTACTATGCGATTTAATTTCGACCACCCCATTTCCCGCGACGGCACCGATTCAGTCAAGCACGACGGCCGCGCCGATTACTTCGGCACGCCGGACGTGCTGCCGCTGTGGGTGGCCGACATGGATTTCGCCGCACCGGAGGCCGTCAGCCAGGCGTTGCTGGCGCGCGCCGCGCATCCGGTCTACGGCTACAGCCGTTATCCGGCGGCGTTGTTCGAGGCGTTGACCGACTGGATGCGGCAGCGTCACGGCTGGCAGATCGAACGCGACTGGATACTGTTGGCGCCCGGCGTGGTGCCGTCGCTGCATGCCGCCGTGCTGGCGTTTGCCGCTGCGGGCGAGGGCGTCATCGTGCAGCCGCCGGTGTATTTCCCGTTCTTCTCGGCGGTCACGGCGACCGGGCGTAGGCTGATCGAAAACCCGTTGCGGCTGCGAGAAGGTGGCAACGAGCGGCGCTATGAAATGGATTTCGCGCACCTGGAAAGCTGCGCCAAGGACGCGCGCCTGCTTTTGCTCTGTTCGCCGCACAACCCGGTCGGCCGCGTCTGGACGCGGGACGAACTGACGCAATTGCTGGACATCGCCGCGCGCCACGATCTGGTCGTGCTGTCCGACGAAATCCACCACGATCTGATCTATCCGGGCCAACGCCATCATGTCCTGGCGACGCTGGCCGAAGCGTTGGGTGCCGACCCTGCCCGCGTGGTGACCGCCGCCGCACCGAGCAAGACCTTCAACATTCCCGGCCTCGGCCTGTCGGTGCTGATCGTGCCGGACCCGGCGCGGCGCGCCGCGTTGAGCCAGGCGTTCGATCTGCTGCATGCCGGCAATTACAACCCGTTCAGCAGCGTCGCCTTTGCCGCCGGCTATCGACATGGCGCCGCCTGGCTGGATGCGCTGATGGCCTATCTGGCGCAGACGCGCGATTTCGTCAGCGATTTTTGCCGCAGAAATCTACCCGGCATCCGCGTGATCGAACCGGAGGGCACTTATCTGCTCTGGCTGGATTGCCGCGATCTGTGCGCCGCGCGCGGTTGGGACGATCTGGCGCTGAAGCGGTTCTGCGTCGAACAGGCGAAAGTCGGCATGAATCCCGGCACGGTATTCGGCACCGGCGGCTCCGGCTTCATGCGGATGAACATCGGCGCGCCAAGAGCGGTGATCGAAACGGCGCTGTTGCGGCTGGCGGCAGCGGTGGCGCAGTCGCCGACGTCGTAGGAGCGCCTTCCAAGGCGCGAAGTCCGAAACAATCGCGCCTTGGAAGGCGCTCCTACGGGCACGAGGAACGCCGCCCCGGCAGAACTTGCCGCTTCCGGCGAGCCTTGCCGGTTGGCACCCGGCAAGGCGCTCGGGCTGAATTGGAATTCATCTGGAATCAAGGTGTTGCCGCGAATTCGTGGCTTGGCATGAGGCTTGCTGTATCAGAGGCGGAGACCCCCCATGCTAAGCAAAATCGACACCGAACTCGCCTTCGTCCAGTCCGCCCTCGACCTGAGGGCGCGGCGGCATGAAATATTGGCGGGCAATATCGCCAACTCGGATACGCCCAACTTCAAGGCGCGCGACTTGGACTTTTCCGCTGCGCTGAAGAGTGCGATGGGCGCCGATGGCGGTCCGCTCAAGTTGGCGCGTACTGCGGGCACGCATCTCGAAGGCGTCGCTGCGACAACGGCGGGCGGTCACCTCAAGTATCGCTCCAGCGTACAGCCCAGCCTGGACGGCAATACCGTCGATCCCGATGTGGAGCGCGCGCATTTCACCGAAAACTCGTTGCATTACCAGTTCCTGCTCGACCGCGCCGCCGCGACCTTCAAGACGATGGGTCAGGCGCTGGGTTCGGGTCAGTAAAGAGGTGTCCTGATGTCGCTCACCAACGTCTTCCAGATCGCCGCTTCCGCGCTCACCGCGCAATCCATGCGACTGAACGCGGTGGCTTCCAATCTGGCCAATGCCGACTCCGCGCATGCCTCCACCGGCGAGGGCTACAAGGCCAAACAGGTGGTGTTCCAGGCGACGGCGATCAACAAGGCGGCTCCCTGGGCGCAGGGTGTGCGGATGACGGAAGTGGTGGAGGACAAGACGCCGCCACGCATGGTGTACGACCCGAAACATCCGCTGGCCGACCCGAAAGGTTATGTCGCTTACCCCAACGTGGATGCGGTGGAGGAGATGGTCAACATGATCTCCGCCTCGCGTTCTTATCAGACCAACGCCGAAGTGATGGCGACCACCAAGTCGCTGCTGCAGCGCACCTTGGCGATTGCGCAAGGTTAGGAGAGCTGAAAAATGGCCATAGCCGCTGTACAGAATGAAGCCGCCGCGAGTGTTTACGCCCGGCTGAACGGAACTTCGTCGAGCAATTCGACCAGCGCGACCGGTTCGACGGCCGAACTGTCCGACCGTTTTCTGACGCTGCTGGTGACGCAGTTGAAGAATCAGGATCCGATGAATCCGATGGAAAACGCCGAACTGACCACGCAGCTGGCGCAGATGTCGACGGTGGAAGGCGTCAACAAGCTCAATACGACGCTGGATGGCCTGGTGTCGCAGTTCAAGTCGAACCAGGTCATGCAGGGTGCGGCCCTGGTCGGCCGGCAAGTGCTGGGCGAAGGCAATCGGCTGACGCTGAACGATTCCGGCGCGGCGGGCGGCATCGATCTCGATGCGGCTGCCGACAGCGTCAAGGTCAAGGTGCTGGACAGCAATAACGTGGTGGTGAAGACGCTTGATCTGGGCGAGCAGGAACAAGGTCTGCTGCGTTTTGTGTGGGATGGCAAGGACAGCAGCGGGGCGAGTCTGGCGACGGGGGATTACAGCTTCAAGGTCGAAGCCAGTGCCGACGGCAAGGCCGTGTCGAACTCGACTTATGCACTGGGCAGCGTGTTGAGCGTTTCGCTCAACGAGACCGATATGGACGTCGAGGTTTCCGGTCTGGGCGCCCTCGGCCTCAATCAGATTCGCCAGATTTTCTAAGGAGCGGGTGAAATGAGCTTTCAACAAGGTTTGAGCGGACTCAACGGCGCAGCCAGGAACCTCGACGTGATCGGCCACAACATCGCCAACACTTCGACCGTCGGCTTCAAGTCGAGCCAGGCGCAATTCGCCGATGTCTATGCCACTTCGCTGTTCGGCGTCGGCGGCTTGCAGGTCGGTATCGGCGCCAAGATCACCGATGTTGCGCAGTCGTTCACTCAGGGCAATATCAGCGCGACCGGCAATACGCTCGATCTGGCTATCACGGGCGAAGGTTTCTTCCAGGTATCCAAGGACGGGGTCAATTCCTACACCCGTAATGGCCAGTTTCACCTCGATAGCCAGGGCTTTCTGGTCGATAGTTCGCTGGCGCGCGTGCAGGGTTTTGCCGCGACCAACGGTGTATTGGACACTTCGCCGGGCTCCGATCTGCAGGTCGTCATCACGACCGGGCAGCCGCAGGCGAGTGCCAATGTGACCGCGGCGCTCAATCTGGATGCCGATGCCATCTCCCCCGCCGCATTTGTCGCCACGACGCCGCCAAGCGGCTACAACCATACGACTTCGGTCACCGTGTTCGACGCGCTGGGCAGCGAACATTCCTTGAACCTCTATTACCGTAAAGACGTGGCGACCGGCAGCGATATGGGCTGGGAAATGTTCGCATTCATGGATGGCGCGGCCACCAATCTGGCCGCCGGCGCACCAGGCGTGCTGACCTTTCCTGTGGCGACCGGCCAGCTGACCGCAGCGACTGCGCTGCACACCATCACCGGCAACTACGATGTGGGCGGGGTCAGTACCGCATTCAGCATCGATCTGAACATGACCGGCACCAGCATGTTTGCCGACGATTTCGGCGTCAATACGTTGACGCAGGACGGTTTTTCCACCGGCAATCTGGCCGGTCTGGCGGTCACCAAAGAGGGTGTGGTGCAAGCGCAGTACACCAACGGCCAGGCGCTCACCATCGGCCAGTTCTCGTTGACCAGCTTCATCAATCCGAACGGCCTGCAATCGGTCGGCGACAACCACTGGATTTCGACCTCTGAAGCCGGCACTGCCAATACGCAGCAACCCAATTCCGGCCTGCTCGGGCTGATTCAATCCGGTGCGGTGGAGGAGTCGAACGTCGACCTCACCGCCGAACTGGTCAATCTGATCGTCGCCCAGCGCATGTATCAGGCCAACGCCCAGACCATCAAGGCGCAGGATCAGATTCTGCAGACCTTGGTGAACCTGCGTTAACCCGGGTCGCTGAATGGACCGCGTAATCTACGTCGCGATGACCGGTGCCCGCGAGGTGACTCGCCAGCAGGCTGCGGTCTCGCACAACCTGGCCAACGTCTCCACGCATGGCTTCAAGCAGGAACTCAATGTGTTCCGTGCCTTGCCGGTGGTGGGCGAAGGCGCCAAGACGCGCGCTTTCGTGCTGGAAACCACGCCGCGCAGCGATTTCTCGTCGGGCACCATTCAGCAGACCGGCCAGCCGCTCGACGTCGCGTTGCGCGGAGCGGGCTGGATCGCGGTGCAGGATGCCGGCGGCCAGGAGGCCTACACCCGCATGGGCCATCTGCAGGTCAGCCAGAACGGCATCATGCAGACCGCCGGCGGTCTCAACGTGATGGGCGATGCCGGCCCGCTGGCGGTGCCGCCGGATCAGGACATCCTGATCGCCAAGGACGGCACGGTTTCCACCGTACCGATCGGCCTCGGCCTGAATGCGGTGGCGATTGCCGGACGCATCAAGCTGGTCAATCCGGCCGAAACCGATCTGGTACGCGGCGAGGATGGCCTGTTCCGGCAGACCTCCGGCCAGCCGGCGGATGCGGATGCGAATGTCTCGCTGATCTCCGGCGCGCTGGAAACCAGCAACGTCAATCCGGCCGAAGCGATGGTCAGCATGGTCAGCCTGGCACGCCAGTTCGAAATGCAGATGCGCGTTCTGCGCGCCGCCGAAGACAACAATCGCAGCGCCGACAAAGTGCTGTCGGCGAACTGATCCAAGGACTCATAAATGCTCCGTTCTTTGCACATCGCCCGTACCGGTCTGGAGACGCAGCAAACCCAGCTCGACGTGGTCTCCAACAACCTGGCCAACGTCTCCACCACCGGCTTCAAGAAGGGCCGCGCAATCTTCGAGGATCTGCTCTACCAGACCATCCGCCAGCCCGGCGCGCAGTCGTCGCAGCAAACCCAGTTGCCTTCCGGCTTCCAGCTCGGCGTCGGCTCCCGCACCGTGGCGACCGAACGTATCCATCAACAGGGCAGCCTGCAGCAGACCAGCAATCAACTCGATGTGGCGATCAATGGCCGCGGTTTCTTCCAGATCCAGATGCCGGATGGCGGCACGTCTTATACGCGGGACGGTTCTTTCCAGGTCGACAGCCAGGGCACGCTGGTGACCGCCAGCGGTTATCCGGTGCTGCCGGCCATGCAGATTCCCAACGATGCGCTGGTGGTCAGCATCGCCCGCGACGGTATCGTCAGCGTGACGCAGCCGGGCAGTCCGAACACGGTGACGCAACTCGGCCAGTTGCAGTTGGCGACCTTCGTCAACACCGGTGGCCTGCAGAGCCAGGGCGAGAACCTGTACATCGAAACCGCCGCGTCGGGTGCGCCGCAGATCAACAACCCGGGCACCAACGGCCTCGGCGTGCTCAACCAGAGTTTCATCGAAACCTCCAACGTCAATGTGGCGGAGGAGCTGGTCAACATGATCATCGCGCAGCGCGCCTTCGAGCTGAATTCGCGCGCGATCACCACGTCCGACCAGATGCTGCAGCGCCTGACGCAGCTTTGAGCCGTGATTGGAGATTGATATGAACCGATTCAATAAAGTAGGGCGGAAAAGCGAAGCGCCTTCCGCCGGATGTGCGACGTACGGATGGCGGAAGGCGCTGCGCTTTTCCGCCCTACGGGGCATGTTTGCGGCCGTATTCCTGCTGGCCGGTTGCGCCACACCGCCGTCGACCGCGATCAAGCAGCCGCTCAGCATCCGGCCCGAACCGGTCGCCGCCGCGCCGGCCAACAACGGCGCCATCTTTCAGCCCGGCCCCAGCCAGGCGCGCCCCGGCATCAGCCTGTTCGAGGACCGCAAGGCGCGTTATGTCGGCGATACCCTGACCGTCAATCTGGTCGAGAAATCCGAAGCCAAGCGCAAATCGGAAACCACCGATGAACGCAAGGCCAATGCCTCGTTCGATATTCCCTCCCCGAACATTCTCGGCAACACGCGCGGCATCGGTGCGACGACGTGGGAACCCTCCGCCAGCAACAAACACGAGCTGAAGGACAACGAGACCAACTCGAACAGTTTCACCGGTTCGATCACGGTCACCGTGGTGGAAGTGCTGGCCAACGGCCATCTGGTGGTAGCGGGCGAGAAGCAGCTGGCGATCAACAGCGATACCGAATACATCCGCCTGGCCGGCGTGGTCAATCCGAGCCAGATCAGCAGCGCCAACAGCATCAACTCGACCCAGCTGGCCAATGCGCAGCTGGAGTCGAAGAACTCGCAAGGTCTCGATAAAGCGCAGTTCGGCAGCTTGCTGGCACGCTTTTTCCTGACGGTTTTGCCGTTCTAGGAGCCTGCCATGAAACGTTTGCTGCCGCTGCTGCTCGCCCTGCTGGCCTCGTTGTCGGCACAACCCGCCTGGTCCGAGCGCGTCAAGGACATCGCCACGCTGGCCGGCGTGCGTTCCAATCCGCTGATCGGCTACGGCGTCGTGGTCGGCCTCGACGGCACCGGCGATTCCAGCCTGCAGATGACCAACCAGAGCATGGCCACCCTGCTCGGCCAGTTGGGCCTGCAACAGGATGCCGCCGCGATCAAATCGAAAAACGTCGCGGCGGTGATGCTGACCGCCGTGATGCCGCCCTATGCGCGGCCGGGCCAGCAGCTCGACGTCACCGTGTCCAGCCTGGGCAATGCCAAGAGTCTGCGCGGCGGCACCCTGGTGATGAGCCCGCTGAAAGGTGCCGATGGCCAGATCTACGCGCTCGCCCAGGGCAATCTGCTGGTCGGCGGCGCCGGTGCCAGCGGGCCCGGCGGCGGTACCGTGGTGAATCATTTGTCGGCCGGTCGCATCCCATCCGGCGCGACAGTGGAGCGCGGCGTGCCGACGGCGCTGGGGCAAGGCGACTTCGTGCATCTGGAATTGCGCGACTCCGACTTCACCACGGCCAGCCGCTTGATGGATGCGGTGGAGCGCGCCTTTGGCAAGGGTTCTGCGGTGGCGCTGGATAGCCGCGTGGTGCGCGTGAAAGCGCCGGCCGAATCCGGTGCGCGCGTGATGTTCCTGTCCCGGCTGGAGAACCTCAGCCTCAATCCGGGTGCGCCGATGCCGCGCGTGATCATCAATCCGCGCACCGGCTCCATCGTCATGAACCAGCTGGTCAGCGTCGAGAAATGCGCCATCGCGCACGGCAATCTGTCCGTCACCATCAACACCGACAGCCAGGTGTCGCAGCCCAACCCGCTCTCCGGCGGCCAGACCGTGGTGACGCAAAACACCGATGTGCAGGTCAAGAGCGACCAGGGCGAACTCGTCGTGCTGCCGTCCTCCGCCACGCTGGGCGATGTCGTGCAGGCGCTCAACGCCATCGGCGCGACGCCGCAGGATCTGCTTGCCATCCTGCAGGCGATGAAGGCCTCCGGCGCGTTGAAAGCGGAACTCGAGGTGATCTGATGATTGCCGGCACCGAACGTCTCGCCGTCGATGTCGCCGATGCCCAGGCGCTGAAGGCGCGCGCGGCGTCCGGCGATCCCGCGTCTCTGCGGGCGGCGGCGCGCCAGTTCGAGTCGCTGCTGGTGGCGCAGATGCTGAAAACCATGCGCTCGACGAGTTTTGCCGATGAAGACGACCCGATGACCGGCGGCGAGAGCGTCAAGCTGTACCGCGAACTGCTCGATCAGCAATGGGCGTCGAAAATCTCCAACGGCCGCGGCCTCGGCTTCGCCGAAATGATGGTGAAGGCGATGGAAGGGCGGGGCAGCAGCGTAGCTCCTGAATTCTCGGCAGCGCGGAGCGATGGGCGCGCTGCGCTTCGCCCATCCTACGAACTTACAAATCCGGCCGGCGCAGCCCCGGCAGCCTGCGTAGGGTGCGCAGTGCGCACCGAATCGCCCGCCACGGTGCGCACGGCGCCTAGCGAAGCCGCGGCAGCGCGGATCGATGGGCGCGCTGCGCTTCGCCCATCCTACGAATCTGCCGGTGGGGTATCCGTTGCCGAGCCGACCTCGGCCGGCAGCCGCAAGCAGACCTTCCTCGACACCATGAAGCCGCATGCCGATGCCGCTGCCGCCGCGACCGGCGTGCCGTCCCGCTTCATCCTGGCGCAAGCGGCGCTGGAGTCCGGCTGGGGCGAGCGCGAGATTCGCGGCCAGAACGGCGAGGCCAGCCACAACCTGTTCGGCATCAAGGCCGGCGGCAGCTGGTCGGGCGGCACGGTGGAAACGTTGACCACCGAGTACCGCCAGGGCGTGCCGATGAAATTGAGCCAGACCTTCCGCGCCTACGACGACTACAGCGCCGGTTTCACCGATTACGCGAATTTGCTGAAGTCGCGTTACGGCGCCGCGCTGGCGGCAGGTACGGACAGCACGGCATTCGCCAACGGCCTGGCGGCCGGCGGCTATGCCACCGACCCGGCCTATGCCGGCAAATTGAAGTCGGTCATCGCCAGTGTGGCGATGGCGGGCGGCTAAACGCACGGCAGAACGCCGTTTAGAAAGGTAACAGGAGGTTGCCATGGCGACAGGTTCTCTCGGAATCGCACTGACCGGCTTGAGTGCCGCGCAGGCTGGGATACGCACCACCCAGCACAATATTTCCAACATCAATACGGCGGGCTTTCGCCGTCAGGAAGTCGGCTACACGGCGCTGAATCCCAATTTTCTGGGCACCGCCTTCTACGGCTCCGGCGTCGGCGTCAGCACGGTGCGCAGTCTCTACAGCCAGTTCCAGGACAGCCAGGTGATGGTCGATCAGGCGCAGCTCTCGCGCAGTCAGGCGTATGCCACCCAGGCCAGCCAGATCGACACGCTGGCGGGAGACGCCGATAGCGGCATGACCTCCGCGATGGATGCTTTTTTCGATGCCACCCAGGCGGTCGCGAGCGATCCGACCTCGAATGCGGCGCGCCAGGTGATGTTGTCGTCCGGGCGCAATCTGGCCTCGCGCTTCAATAATCTTTCTTCGGCGTTCAACGATATACGCGTCGATTCCAATCGCGAGGTTGCCGCGACGGTGACGCGCATCAATACCTTCGCCAGCCAGATTGCCCAGTTGAGCGGCAATATCGCGCGCGCCGAAGCCGGCAGCGGCCAGCCGGCCAACGATCTGCGCGACCAGCGCGATCAACTGGTCTCCGATCTGAACAAGCTGATCAATGTGACGCCGGTGCAGCAGGGCGACGGCGCCTTCAATCTGTTCGTCGGCAATGGTCAGCCGCTGGTCGTGGGTTCGAGCGTATCGACGCTGACTACCATCGCCGATGCGCGCAATCCCGAATTCAGCGTGCCGGCGCTGAATCTGGCGGGCGGCGTGACCCAGGCGCTGGATGCGTCGATGGCGACCGGCGGCAGTCTGGGCGGCCTGATGGCGGCGCGCGAGGAAGTGTTGCTGCCGGCGATGCAGGATCTGGACCGCCTGACGCTCGCTTTCGCGGCGCAATTCAATGCGCTGCATGCGGCCGGCTTCGACAAGCAGGGGAATGCCGGCGGCGATTTCTTTACCGCCGCCGCCACGCTGTCGCAGTATCTGCAGCCCGCCGCCTATCCCGCCAATACCGGCAGTGAGGCGATTGCCGCGACGTTGACCGACTCCACGCAAATCCAGGCGAGCGATTACGAGCTGTCGTTCGATGGCACGGATTACACGTTGACCCGACTGTCCGATGGCGTCAGCAGCGCCGCCGGTACGCTGGCGGCGGTCACCTCCATCGGTGGTGTGGCGCAAGGATTCACGCTGGCGACAACTTCCGGCTCGCCGCTGGCGGGCGACCGCTGGCTGCTGCGCCCCAGTCATGGCGCGGCCGGCGCGATCGCTTCCCTGGTCAGCGACCCGAATCGAGTCGCCGCATCCGCGAGCGCTGCGGGCAGTCCGGGCGACAACAATAATGCGTTGCTGCTGGCCAATCTGCAGACCGCGTCAACCACGATCAACGGCACCGATACCTTTTCCAGCGCCTATGCTCAACTTGTGGCGCGAACCGCCACGCTGGCCTCGGAGGCGGATATCAACGTTTCGGCTTACGAGACGCTGACCAGCCAGTCGAAGGCGGCGCAGCAATCGATCTCGGGCGTCAATCTGGACGAGGAGGCGGCCAATCTGATCCGTTTTCAGCAGGCTTATCAGGCCTCGGCAAAGGCGCTGCAGATTTCCTCCAGCCTGTTCAATGACCTGATCGGTGTCCTGGGCTAAGGTTCGGGTCAAGCATGTGAAGGAGTAACGCTATGCGTATCGATTCGATGACCTTTCTCAATACTTCTCTGGCCGGCCTGCAGAGCAATCAGTCCGCCATCGCGCGACTGAACCAGCAGATCGCTACCGGCCTGACCATGCATTCAGCCAAGGACGATCCGGTTTCCGCAGTGAAGGCGATGGAACTCGGCAACCGTATCGCCGTGCGCAGCCAGTACGCGGCGAATCAGGACAAGGCGGAGCTCAATCTGAACTACGAAACCGTGGTGACGGATGAGCTGAGCGACTCCCTGAACCAGGTTCGTTCCTTGCTGACCAGCATCAGCCCGTCGCAGTCGGCATCGCTGCGCAATGTGCATGCCGAGCAGTTGAAGGGCGTCTTCAACCATGTGCTCGACCTGGTCAATACGCGCAACCCGGCCGGCGATTACATCTTCGGCGGTTCCGCCACGAATGTGCGGCCGTATGCCAACTCCAGTCTGAGCACCGTTCCGGCAACCGTGCAGGCGACCACATTCGATGGCGCCGTCCCGCCCGGGCCGGCTGAATTGTCGGCGACGCGCGAGATCGAGATCGCGGTCGATCATCAAGTCCAGGTCACCGACAGTCTCGCCAACGTGTTGAGTTTCACCGATGCGGAGGCCGGCCTCACGCTGACCGATGCGGCGGATCCCGCGGCTACCCGGCATGACCTGCTGCAAAACCTGGCGCATGCCATCGTCAATTTGCCCGGCGCGGTGACCGAAGCGGACCTGCAAAGCTATCGGAAGATGCTCGATGTCGCGCTGGAGAAGCTCAGCTTGATCCAGCACCGCATTGCTGGAGCGCTGACCGAGATCAAGGACGTACGCGGCTCCACGGAATCGCTGCTGCTGGCGGAAAAGAATGCCTTGAGCGACCTGACCCAGGTCGATAAAGCCGCCGCCATCGTCGAACTGCAAAGCCGGCAAACCTCGCTGGAAGCAATCAGTCGCGCCTATTCGCTGACTTCGGGGTTGTCGTTGTTCAACTATCTGGGCTAGAGACGGCACCGGCCCATCGATCCGTTGCGGTGATGGGCGCGCTACGCTTCGCCCATCCTACAAAGGCATCGGCCTGTGGCGCGGGATTCGCGCCGTGAAGATTCAACGGTTTCGTAGGATGGGCCAAGCGCAGCGGGCCTATCAATCGGTCGCAGTGATGGGGCCCGCTGCACTAGTTCTGCGTTTGGCCCATCCCATGACTCGGTCTAACGAATATCCCGCACCACCCGGAAGCCCAGGTTGACATCGAGTTCGTCGAACCAGCGCGGTTTGCGCGCGGCGGAACGGGCCTGCCAGGCCGACTCGAACCACGAACCGCCTTTAGTGACATACCACTTGCCGGTCTTGCCGGGGCTGTTCGGGTCGGCCTGGCCTTCCCAGCGATCGCTGGTGAACTCCCAGACGTTGCCGTGCATATCGTGCAGGCCCCAGAGGTTGGCGGGGTATAGGCCGACGTCGAGTGCCTGGTTCATCGGTGCGCAGAACGGCAGGAAACGGCGCCAACCCTGCACGCTGCGGCCGACGATCTGAAACGAGCCGGTGTTGGCTTCGCTGCAGCCGAGCTCGTCGCCGAAACAATAACGGCGGGCGCTGCCGGCGCGGGCGGCGTATTCCCATTCGGTTTCGCTCGGCAAGCGATAGGTCTGCCCGCTTTGCTGCGACAGCCAGGCGAGATAGCCGGCGGCGTCGGCGCGACTGACATTGGTCACCGGTTGGCGCGCTTCGGTGCGCACCAGATGGTCCGGCCAACGATGCCCGCGCGCAGCGACATAGCGCTGGAATTCGTCGGCGGTGACGCAGTAGCGTCCGATTGCGAAGGCGTGTTCGACCGTGGCATGGCGTGCGGCGAGTTCGCCGAAATCGCGTTTCGCGTCGGGGTTGCCCTGCGTGAAGACGCCGGCCGGAACGACTGCCAGTTCCGGGCCGGCGGCGCCGTCCGCCAGGGCATCCTGAAACTGGACGCCGAGGCCGGCCGCACGCGCGGCATTTTCCTGCAGGGCGCGCAGTTGGACAGGGCTGAGGTCGTGCACGAAGGGGAGTAAGTTGTCGCTCGAATTCATGTTGCCGTCACGCCGTCCAGTGGCCCGATTTGCCGCCGAGCTTTTCGATCAGGCGCACGGACTCGATCACCATGCCGCGATCCACCGCTTTGCACATGTCGTAGATGGTGAGCAGGGCGACGCTGGCGGCGGTGAGCGCTTCCATTTCGACGCCGGTGCGGCCGACCGTTTCGGCCATCGCGCGGCAGTCGATGGCGTTGGCCGCTTCATCCAGCGTGAAGTCGACGGTGACCTTGGTCAGTGCAATCGGGTGGCACAGCGGGATCAGGTCGGCGGTGCGTTTCGAGGCCATGATGCCGGCCAGCCGCGCGACGCCGAGGACGTCGCCCTTCTTGGCGGCGCCATCGCGGATCATCGCCAGCGTGGTCGGTTGCATGACGATGCGGCCGGCGACCACGGCGACGCGGCGGGTTTCGGCTTTTTCGCCGACGCCGACCATCAGCGCGCGGCCCTGTTCGTCAAAATGTGTGAAGTCGTTCATCGCGTTACGGAACTGGTGGGAGGGGGCAAGTATCATAGCCCGATGCTGAAAATACGCCCCCTTGCCCTTGCCTCGTTCCTCGCTTTTTCTTTGCCGGCGCATGCGCTGGAATTGCCCGATCTGGGCGAAGTCTCTCGCGTGGCTTTGAGCGAGGCGCGCGAGGCCAGTATCGGGCGTGAAATCATGCGGCAGATCCGCGATAGCAGCGATTATCTGGATGACCCGGTGCTGGCCGAATACCTCAATTCTCTGGGCGAGCGTCTGGCCGGCGCATCGCCCGAGCCGGGCCGGCACTTCGAGTTTTTTCCGGTACGCGATGCCAGCATCAATGCGTTCGCCTTGCCGGGCGGTTTCGTCGGTGTCCACACCGGTCTGATTGCCGCCGCGCGCAACGAATCTGAACTGGCCGGCGTGCTGGCGCACGAAATCGCGCACGTCACCCAGAACCATATCGCGCGCATCGTCGACGCCCAGAAATCCGCTGGCCTGGCTTCGCTGGTGGCGCTGGCCATTGCGATCCTGGCGGCACGCTCGAATGCCGACGCCTCGCAGGCCGCCATCGTCACGGCGCAAGCGATGAGTATCCAGAATCAACTCGACTTCACGCGCGAGCACGAGCGCGAGGCGGATCGCGTCGGCTTGCAGACCTTGTCGTCGGCGGGTTTTTCGCCGCAGGGCATGGGTACCTTCTTCGAGCGCTTGCAGGCGCAGGGCCGCTTGTACGAGAACAATGCGCCGGCGTATCTGCGCACGCACCCGCTCACCTATGAACGCATCGCCGATATCCAGAATCGGCTGAGCAGCATTCCCTACCGGCAATTTTCGGACAGCCAGGAATTCACCCTGGTGCGTGCGCGCGTCCAGGCGGCGGCCGGCGAGGCGCGCGATGCCGTGCGCGAATTCGAGGCCAAGACGCACGAGCTGCCGACCGCCGCGGCCTGGTACGGACTGGCGCAAGCACACCTGCGCGTCGGCAATATGGATCCGGCGGCGCAAGCGCTGGATGCCGCTATCGCCTTGTCGACGCCGTCGCCCTTGCTCGATCTGGCGCGGGTGGAACTTGCTCTGGCGCGTGGCCAGACCGATGCGGCGGTGAAACTGTCGGCTGCCGCCCTGGTCGACAACAGCGCTTACCGTCCGCTGGCCTATCTGCATGCCAAAGCCTTGCTGCGCGCGAAGCAACCGCGCCAGGCGCTGGATTTCGTCGGCGAACGGCAGCGCATCTGGGCTTCCGATGGCGCGCTGTATGCGCTCAAGGCACAGGCCTATCAGGCGCTCGGCCAGCCGGCCCAGTCATTCCTGGCGCAGGCGGAAGCCTATGTGCTGGAGGACCGCACCGGCGCGGCAATCGAGCAGCTGCTGATGGCGCAGAAATCGGGCAAGGCCGATTTCTATACGCTGTCCATCGTCGATGCCCGCCTGCGCGATCTGCGCGAACGCCAGCAGAAGGAATTGCCACAGAAGGAAGCCCGGTAACGCGTACGTCGCGACAGCGACGCTCGACGCTCCCCTCTCCCGCTTGCAGGAGAGGGGTTGGGGGTGAGAGAAGCGGGCATGGCGCGCCCTCCATCCTCTGCGACGGGGCTCATCCATGCCCGTTAGCAGGGGCTCCGCGACGCTTGGTATTTACATACTCAGAGCGACAAATATCGTACTAACTGGCCTGGTTCTACCTTGTGCCGCGGCTTGTCTTGCGAATATTCTTCGTCGCCCCAACACGGGTCCATCCATCCGGACTATGCATTTGGACATAGGCCGGATGGCATAGCCAGATTGCATTCGATAGAGGAAGGAGACGTCATGCGGAAACGCACCGCCGTAATCACCGGGGTTCTCGCAACCCTGCTCGCCACGACCGCCTTCGCACAACAGCCTAATAAGGGCGAAACCGGCAAGGACATCGCTTATAACCGCTCCAAGGGTAACTGCCTGGCTTGCCACGGCATGCCGACCCTGCCCGATGCGGAACAAACCGGCAACGGCGGCCCGCCGCTGATTGCCATGCAGGCTCGCTACCCCGACAAGGCCGTTCTGCGCGCCAAGATCTGGGATGCCACTGCATCCAACCCCACGACTTTCATGCCGCCGTTCGGTAAGCACCAAGCGCTGAGCGAGGAAGAAATCGATAAGGTCGTCGACTTTATCCATAGCCTTTAATCATCCGAATTGACATAGGAGTGCACATGAACATTCTGCGTAGAAATGTACTGAAGGGCGCCGGCGCAGCCAGCGCGGTGAGCGTGGCGGTCGCCGCGGGTCTGTTGAAACCGGGCGCGGTGTTTGCGGCCGAGTGGAACAAATCCGTGTTCGAGAGCAAGGATC
>JASJPK010000031.1:0-14292 GCA_031426735.1 Hydrogenophilaceae bacterium
CCTTGAGCAAACGCCTGATGGAAGCGATGGACGGCGAGATCGGCGTCGACAGCACACCGGGCGCAGGCAGCACGTTCTGGCTGCACCTGCCCGCTGCCGCCGGCGCGGCGAACGCCGTCGGGCCGGTCAGCGCGGTCGTGGCGACGGCGGCGCTGCACGCCGGCGGCCAGGCGCGCTTCGACGTGCTCTGCATCGAAGACAACCCGGCCAATCTGCGCCTGATCGAACGCATCCTCGCCTACCGCCCGGACATCCGCCTGCTCGCCGCCGGCACGCCGAGCCTGGGTCTGGAACTGGCGCGGGCGGAGCGGCCGGCGCTGATCCTGCTCGACATCAACCTGCCCGAAATGGACGGTTACGCGGTCATGGCCTGCCTGCGCGAGAACGCGGCGACGCGCGACATCCCGGTCATCGCGGTCAGCGCCAATGCGATGCCGCAGGATCTGGCACGCGGCCAGGCGGCGGGCTTCGCGGACTACCTGACGAAACCGCTGGAAGTGGATCGCTTCCTGGCCGTGCTCGATGCCCAGCTGGCCGCCACGCTAGGCCAAGCCGATGTCTGACAATGCCGTGAAACTGGGGCTGATGCCGCCGCTGAGCGGGCTGGTCGCCCTCTATGGCGAGGAGATCGTCCGCGCCGCCCGGATTGCCTGCCAGGAAGTGAATGAACAGGGCGGCGTGCTGGGCCGGCCGCTGCAACTGGTGATCGAGGACGATGGCAGCTTGCCGGACAGCGCGGTGAGCGCGGCCGAGCGCTTGGCCGACCGCCACGGCTGCGCGGCGATGATCGGCAATCTGCTGTCCAATTCGCGCATCGCCGTCGCCTATCGCGTCGCGGAACCGCGCAAGCTGCCGTACCTCAATTTTTCCTTCTACGAAGGCAGCATTCTCAGCCGCTACTTCTTCCATTTCGCCGCGCTGCCGAATCAGCAGATCGAACGCATGATTCCCTGGATGCGCAAGAAATATGGTCCGCGCATGTTCTTCGCCGGCAACAACTACGAGTGGCCGCGCGGTTCCATCGTTGCCGCCAAGAGCGCCTTGCTGGCGGTCGGCGGCGACGTCGTCGGCGAGGAATACTGCCCGATCGGCGCCTCCGCCGACGTGATCGAACGCTTGCTGGATAACGTCGAAGCCAGCGCGCCCGATGTCTTCGTGCCGTATTTCGCCGGCGCCGATCAGGTCGATCTGCTCACCCGATTCACCGAACGCGGCCTGAAGCAGCGCATGGCCGTGGTGATGGGGCATTACGACGAGATGATGGCGAGCCAGTTGACGCCGCAGGTGCGCGCCGGCTTCTATTCGAGCAACAGTTATTTCATGAGCGTGGACCGCGCCGAAAACCGCAACTATCTGGCTCGACTGGCTGCGCTTGCCGGCGTCGACGGCATCTGGCCGCACGGTAACGGCATTTTGACCAACTTCGGCGAAGGTGCTTATCTCTGCGTCAAGGCCTTCGCCCAGGCCGCCAACGCGGCGGCCAGCCTGGACCCGGAAGCGTTGGTCGAAGCACTGGAAAGCATCGTCGTCGACGGACCGCAGGGGCGCGTGCAGATGGATCCGGCGACGCATCATGCCAAGGTCAACACCTGTCTGGCGCGCTGCCAGACGGATGGCACTTTCGTCATCGTCGAGCATTTCGGCGCCATCGACCCGGTGCTGCCGGCGCATTACAACCACCAGCGCATCCAGCATCGGGCGACGCTGGAAGACGATATCCGTCTGCAAGCCCGCATGCTGGAGCAGATGTCCGAGGCGGTGTTGCTGGTCAATGCACAGGACGAGACCATCGTCTACGCCAACGCCGGCGCCGACGCGATGTTCGGCTACGACAAGGGCGGGCTGCTCGGCCAGCGCCTGACGCGGCTGATGGCGGCGGAAAACGAAGCGCCGGCAGCCGCTTACCGCATCCTGCAGGAGCTGGCGCAAAAGGGCAGATGGCGCGGCGAAATCAACCAGATCAAACGGGATGCGACGACGCTGTGGTGTTCCGCTTCG
Source organism: Hydrogenophilaceae bacterium (assembly GCA_031426735.1). GTDB lineage: Bacteria > Pseudomonadota > Gammaproteobacteria > Burkholderiales > Thiobacillaceae > PFJX01. Next base: position 1,999 of record JASJPK010000031.1, read on the forward strand.
TTCTCCATGTTCACGCATCCGCTGCATGGCGAAGTCTGGCTTGCGGTTTACCGCGACATCAGCCAACTCAAGGCGCTGCAGCACGAACTCGAAGCGCATCGGCTGCACCTGGAAAGCACGGTGCAACAGCGCACGGCGGAACTGGTGGAGCGCGAGAAACAACTGCATGTGGCGCAGCGCATCGCCCAGCTCGGCCACTGGACGGTGAACCTGCAGACCGGTGCGCTGGCCTGGTCGGACGAGATCTATCGCATTTTCGGCCGCGAGCGGGCAACGTTCCAGCCGACTTACGCCAACTTCTTTGCCTGCGTGCACCCGGATGACCATACGCTGGTCAAGGAATCCGAAGCGCAGGCGATGCAGATCGGCTGGCACCGCGTCGACCATCGCATCGTTCACCCCGATGGCACGATCCGCTGGGTGCACGAGGAGGCGCAACTGGAGCGCGATGCGGCCGGCGAACCGTTGCGCCTGACCGGCGCGGTGCAGGACATCACGGCACGCAAGCTGGCGGAAGCCGAGATTCTGCGGGCGCGCGACGAAGCGGAACGGGCCAATCAGGCGAAATCCGAATTTCTCTCGCGCATGAGCCACGAACTGCGCACACCGTTGAACGCCATTCTCGGTTTCGGCCAGTTGCTGGACCGCGCCAATCTGCCCGGCGAGCAGGCCGACAATGTGCAGGAAGTGCTGCATGCCGGCCGCCATCTGCTGGATTTGATCAACGAAGTGCTCGATCTGGCGCGTATCGAGTCCGGCAAGTTCAGCGTCAGCAAGGAACCGGTGGCGCTGCAGGCGCTGCTGGCCGATTGCCTGGCGTTGATCCGGCCGCAGGCGGAAGCGCGCGGCATCCATATCGCCGCGCCGGCAGCCGATTGCGACGCGCAGGTACAGGCCGACCGTACCCGGCTCAAACAGGTGCTGCTCAACCTGCTCTCCAACGCGGTCAAGTACAACCGGCCCGAAGGCCACGTCAGCGTGACCTGCAAGCACCTCGGTGGCGCCATCCAGATCCGGATCGACGACAGCGGCCCCGGCCTCAGCCCGGCCCAGCAGGCGCGCCTGTTCAAGCCGTTCGAGCGGCTGGGGGCGGACAGCACCGGCATCGAGGGCACCGGCATCGGCCTGGCCTTGAGCAAACGCCTGATGGAAGCGATGGACGGCGACATCGGCGTCGACAGCACGCCGGGCGCGGGCAGCACGTTCTGGCTGCGCCTTCCCGCTGCCGTCGGTGCGGCGAACGCCGTCGGGCCGGTCGCCGCGGTCGCTGCCACGTCCGCGCTGCATGCCGGCGGCCAGGCCCGCTTCGACGTGCTCTGCATCGAAGACAACCCGGCCAATCTGCGCCTGATCGAACGCATCCTCGCCTACCGCCCGGACATCCGCCTGCTCGCCGCCGGCACGCCGAGCCTGGGTCTGGAACTGGCGCGGGCGGAGCGGCCGGCGCTGATCCTGCTCGACATCAACCTGCCCGAAATGGACGGTTACGCGGTCATGGCCTGCCTGCGCGAGAACGCGGCGACGCGCGACATCCCGGTCATCGCGGTCAGCGCCAATGCGATGCCGCAGGATCTAGCGCGCGGCCAGGCGGCGGGCTTCGTCGATTACCTGACCAAGCCGCTGGAGATCGGCCGCTTTTTGGCGGCGGTCGATGCGGTGATCGGCACCCCTGCGGCCGCTGCCGCGCAGCCGGGGCGGAACGACCATGCTTAAGCGTCTCGGCGTGGTGTTGTTGCTGTTGCTGGCGGCGTGCGACGGCAACGTCGGGCAGCCAGTAGGGCCGCGTTACAGCGATGTCCCGGCCGGCGATGCGCTGCCGCACTATCGGCTGGCAGTGCATCTCGGCTACACCCCGGGCAGAGTCAGTGCGGCCTACCAGCCGTTGATCGATCACCTCAACCGCGCGCTGCCCGATGCCCGCTTCGAACTGGAGACCGCGCGCGATTTCACTACCTATGAGTCCCGCTTCCGCGCCCGTGCGCCGGAATTTCTGTTGCCCAATCCCTGGCAGACGCTGGAGGCGATGAAGGTCGGCTATCACGTCATCGCGATGGCGGGCGATGCGACGGATTTCAGGGGCATCTTCGTCGTGCGCAAAGACAGTCCGATCCGCAGCGTTGCCGACCTGAAGCACAAGGTGGTGAGCTATCCGTCGCCCACCGCGCTGGCCGCGTGCATCATGCCGCAGTATTTCCTGCACAGCAGCGGCATCGATGTGAACAGGGAGATCGACAACCGCTACGTCGGCTCGCAGGAGTCTTCCATCATGCACGCCTACCTGGGCCAGGCCGATGCGGCCGCGACCTGGCCGCCGAGCTGGCGCCTGTTCCAGAAAGACCATGCCAGGGAAGCCGCCGAACTCAGGGTGGCCTGGGAAACGCCGGCATTGATGAACAATTCGGTCATGGCGCGCGACGATGTGCCGGCGGCGGTCCAGGCGCGCGTCCGCCAGGCGCTGCTCGATCTGGCACGCGACGGCAACGGCAACGAGATCCTGGCCGGCATGGAAACGGCACGCTTCCATGTCGCCGACGACAAGGCTTACGCAAGCGTGCGCAAATTCATCCAGCGCTTCGAGCGCGAAGTACGGCCGGTGGAACAGTGATGATTACCAGGATGCGAAACGTGTTGTTCGGCAGCGTGCGCCGTCAGCTCATTGTCAGCGTGGCGCTGCTGCATGCGGTGATGATGAGCCTGTTCATCTGGCATCTGACCGCGCAGCATGAGGACACGTTGCTGGCGCAGCAGGTCGCCCATGCCAAGGCCCTGGCGCAGAACGTCGCGACGGCTTCGGCGGTCTGGGTGGTGGCGCGGGACGTCACCGGCCTGCAGGAAATCATCCAGGCGCAGGAGCGTTATCCCGAGTTGCGCTACGCCATGGCGCTGGATCGGCGCGGCGCGGTGCTGGCCCATACCGACCTGAAATATCGCGGCAAATACGTCACCGACATGCCGACACGGACCGAACTGACCCTGCTCAACCAGTCGCCGACGCTGGTCGATGTCGCCAGCCCGGTCATGGTGGCCGGGCGCCATGTCGGCTGGGTCCGCATCGGCGTCGGCCAGGTCATGGTCGCGGCGCAACTGGCCAAGGCCACACAGGACGGCATCGTCTATGCGCTCGCCGCCAGCCTGCTCGGCGCGCTGCTGGCCGGCCTGATCGGCGTCCGCCTGACGCGCCGGCTGTATGCCATCCAGGTGGTAGCCGATTCGGTGCAGGCGGGCGATGCAGCGCGGCGCGTCACTGTGGCCGGCAGCGACGAGGCGTCGCATCTCGCCCAGCAGTTCAACGACATGCTGGATACCCTGGCGCAACGCGAACGGGAAGCCGAGCTTTCCCGCACCGCGCTACGCGACAGCGAGGCGCGCTTCCAGCGGGCGATACGCGGCGCCAACGACGGCCTCTGGGACTGGAACATGCAGACCGACCAGGTCTTCTATTCGCCGCGCTGGAAAGCCATGCTCGGTTACCGCGAGGACGAGCTGGCGGCGGATCTGTCGAGCTGGCAGCGCCTGGTCGATCCGGACGATGCCCGGCAAGCGCTGGCGATGATCCAGGATTATGTCGACGGCAAGCGGGACAACTTCGAGATCGAATGCCGCATGTCGCACAAGGCCGGCCAATGCGTGCATGTGCTTGCACGCGGCTATCTGGAACGGGATGCGGCGGGCAAGCCGCTGCGCCTGTCCGGCACCCATGTCGACATCACCGAGCGCAAGCTGCAGGAAGCCCTGCTGCAACAGGATCGGGAGCAACAAAGCGTCCTGCGCGAAATGCTGGAACATGTGGTCGGCGGCGGTCCGCTGCAGGCCACGCTGGATGACTGCCTGGCCAGACTGCTGGCGGTTTCCTGGCTTTCCCTGCAACCCAGTGGCGGCATCTTCGTGATGGCGGAGGGCTGTCAGGCGCTGCGGCTGCTGGTGTCGCACAATCTGTCCGGCGAGATTCAGTCGCTCTGCGCGCGCGTGCCGCTCGGCTACTGCCATTGCGGCCGCGCTGCGGCCAGCCGGGAGATGCAATTCTCGCCGCGGGTGGATGCGAGCCACGAAATCAGCTATCCCGGCATGCCCGATCATGGCCACTACAACCTGCCGTTGATCTCGGAAGGCGAAGTGCTGGGCGTCATGGTGCTCTATTTGCCGCTGGGTTTCGTGCGCGATCCGGTCAAGGAGCAGTTTCTGACCTCCGTTGCCGACATCCTGTCCGGCTTCATGCGACGCAAGCAGGCGGAAACGGCGTTGCAGCGCCTGTACGAAGAACTGGAAGAACGGGTGCAGATGCGTACCGTCGAGTTGCTCGCTGCCAAGGTCGAAGCGGAGCGGGCCAACAGCTTCAAATCCGAGTTCCTGTCGCGCATGAGCCATGAACTGCGCACGCCGCTGAATGCCATCCTGGGCTTCGGCCAATTGCTGCAACTGGAAATCCGGCAAGGGGTGCAGGCCGATAACGTGCAGGAGATCCTGGTCGCCGGGCGGCATCTGCTTGATTTGATCAACGAAATCCTGGATCTGGCCCGCATCGAATCGGGCCGCCAGACGATCAGTCTGGCGCCGGTGAATCTGGCCGACGTCATGCAGGAATGCCTGAACCTGGTGCAACCGCTGGCGGCAGATCGCGGCATCCGGCTGCCGCCGCCAACGGCCTGCGCCGTCAGCGTGCGGGCCGACCGCATCCGGCTCAAACAGGTGCTGCTCAATCTGCTCTCCAACGCCGTCAAGTACAACCGGCAAGGCGGCACCGTCGATATCGTCTGCGCGGCGGCGGGCGATGCCATCCTGGTTCGCATCAGCGATACCGGCGCGGGCCTCAGCGCCGAGCAGCAGGCGCGCCTGTTCACCGCGTTCGAACGACTCGATGCGGACAAGGCGGCGATCGAGGGGACCGGCATCGGCCTCGCGCTGAGCAAGCGCCTGATCGAGTTGATGCAGGGCGAAATCGGGGTGGAAAGCGAGCCGGGCAGCGGCAGCACGTTCTGGATACGCCTGCCTGGCGCATGAGTGAGCCAGGCCGCGAACTCAAAAGTGTCCGAAAGTGGACAAAGCTGCGCCAGCTGGGCGAGGATGTTGGGGTTTGCGCGATTGGGAGGCGCAGAAGCGGCGAATGACGTCGGTTGCAGCACTGGCAAGGCAAGCCAGTTCACTTTCTCGGAAGGATGCTGAGATGAACCTGCAGGGCGAAAAGTTGTACGAACAAGCGCAGGCACGCGAAGAAGCCCTGGCGGCCTCGATTCTGGTGGTGGACGACGAACCGGCCAACGTGAAGCTGCTGGAACGGATACTGCAGAGCTTCGGCTGCAGCGACCTGCTTTCCACGACCGATCCGCGCTGCGTGCTGGACCTGTTTCAGCTGCACGGCTTCGACCTGATCATCCTGGACCTCAACATGCCCTACATGGATGGTTTCGAGGTCATGCGGCAACTGCAGGCGCTCGGCCGCGACGACTTGCCGCCGATCCTGATCCTGACCGCCCAGCACGACCAGGAACATCGGGTGCGTGCTTTGCAGAGCGGTGCCCACGATTACGTGACCAAGCCGTTCGCGGTCGACGAGTTGCTGGCGCGGGTGCGCAACCTGCTGCAGGTGCAGCTCTACAACAAGTCGATCCGCGGGCGTAACCAGTTGCTGGAGCAGCGGGTGCAGGAGCGCACCCGCGAGCTGTACGACACCCGTTTGCAGATCGTCCGCCGTCTCGGCCGCGCGGCGGAATTCCGCGACAACGAGACCGGCCTGCATATCGTGCGCATGAGCAAGATGTCGGTGGCGCTGGGCGAGGCGGCCGGCATGAGCGCGGCTGACTGCGAGTTGCTGCTCAACGCCAGCCCGATGCACGACATCGGCAAGATCGGCATCCCCGACCATATCCTGCTCAAGCCCGGCAAGTTCGAGCCTGACGAGTGGGAAATCATGAAGACGCACGCCACCATCGGCGCCGATATCCTGTCCGGCGACGATTCCGAGTTGCTCAGCATGGCGCGCGTCATCGCGCTGACCCATCACGAAAAATGGGATGGCAGCGGTTATCCGCATGGACTGGCGGGCGAGGCGATTCCGCTGGTCGGGCGCATCGTCGCACTGGCCGATGTGTTCGACGCGCTGACCTCGGCGCGGCCCTACAAGAACGCCTGGAGCGTGGACGCCGCCCTCGAATATATCGAGAGCAATCGCGGCAAGCACTTCGATCCGAGCCTGGTCGACCTGTTCCAGGCACGCTTGGACGACATCCTGGCGATCCGGGAAAAATTCGCCGAGCCGGAGTCGGTCAGCGCCTGATCTGCCGATACGCGGCGTCGGCCAGGCGTTGCATGTCGGCGCGGTCGATCTTGCCGGAAAGGGCGTAGCCCATGTCCCGGTCGATCCAGTAGAACACTTCGATGCCGTTTTCCTTGGCGTGGCTGAAACTCGTGTCGCCATTGCCGCTCGCTTCCCGCCGCACGTAAAGGGTGACGCGATTCTGGGCGGCGTTCTGGTACATGAACTGGGCGACCGGGCCGTCGCCGCCGCTGAGCAGACGGCCGCCGAGCAACTCGAAACCCTGTGCCGCGAAATCGGGCGCGGCCAGCGGCGCGCCGAGACGCTTCGACAGCCATTGCACGAGATGGTCGGCATGGGCGGCATCGACTTCGACCGGATGGCGTTGTTCAGGGGTAAACACGACATGGGCCAGGGCGGCGTCGCGCGGCATCTGCGCGATCAGTTCGGGTTGTGCCGAACGCAAGCCGACGCCGTAACCCGCCAGCGCGGTCACACCGAGCACCGCGATACCCGCCGCGACGCGCCAGAGGCGTCCGCCGGCGGCAGGCCGGCGCCGTGTCGCGCGCACCAGTTCCAGCGGCAGGGCTTCGTTCAGAACCGGGTCGAAAGCGGCGTGCAAGGCTTGATTCTGTGCGGTCCAGTCGCGCACCCGTGCGGCATCGTCGGGATGGCCGGCGAGCCAGGCTTCCACCGCCAGCCGTTGCGCTTCGTCCAGCACGCCATCGGCGTAGGCATGCAGGGTGTCTTCTTCGATTCGGTTCATCCTGGAAACCTCAGTGGGTCATGCGTAAATTGCTCGAAGACCTCGTGAATTGAGACGTGCCGGGTTGTTTGGCGCTTCACCCTCAGGGTGAGTGGAGGCTTCAAGCGTAGGAGCGCCTTCCAAGGCGCGATCGCTCCGGCCATCGCGCCTTGGAAGGCGCTCCTACGACAATCTGCAACTGCGGTTTTTCGGTTCATTTCACCACCTTGAGCTTCACCACTGCGGCATCGTTTTCTTCGCCGGCCAAGAGCTGGCGCAGGCGTTCCCGCCCGCGCGACAGACGCGACATCACGGTGCCGACGGGCACATCGAGGATGCGCGCCGCCTCGGCATAGCCGAACTGTTCCAGACCGACCAACAGGATCACCTCGCGTTGATCCGCCGGCAGCCGGCCCAGCGCGGTGTGGAGGTCGCGCAAGGCGAGCGCGTCCATCTGGCCGCCCGCGACCGGGACGTCGCGCGCCGCGTCGAGTTCGGTTTCCTGCAATCTGCCGGCGCGCACCTGATTGACGAACAGGTTGTGCATCAGCGTGAACAGCCAGGCGCGCAGATCGCTGCCCGGCTGCCACAGGTCAAGCTTGATCAGGGCGCGTTCGAGCGTGTCCTGCACCAGGTCGTCGGCCTGGCTGGCATCCCGCGTCAGCGCCCGCGCGTAGCGGCGCAGGCGCGGCAGGTGCTCGATCAGGTCGGGTTGCCGGCTCAAGGCTTCGCGACGTGCCAGACGTTGTTGACGTTGTCGCCGCTCATGTCGCCCGGCTTCTGGTCCTTGAACCAGCGATACAGCGGCTTGCCCTTGTACGACCACTGGCGGCCGCCATCGTCGCGTGCGATGACGCCGTAGTCGCCGCCCGCATTGGCATTGGCGCTGGCGATCAGCGGCGGCCATTTCACGGCGCAGTCGCCATTGCAGACGCTCTTGCCGGCACCGGCGGTGTCCTTGTCGAATACGTACAGCGTCATGCCGGCGGCATCGGTCAGCGCGCCGGAACGGGTTTCGACCGGCGTGCCGGTGCTGGCGCAGCCGGTCAGGATGGCCACGAGGGCGGCGGAGAGCAGAGTCAAAGTGCGCATGGTTGTTTCCTTGAATAAACGGTGGGAGGGGTGATTGGCAAGCTTGCAATCACGTAAACGCAGACCCATCCGGTTTTATTCCGGTGCCGCTGAAATTTAATGTGAGATGGGAAGCGGCACCCACAGGTAGGAGCGCCTTCCAAGGCGCGATTGCGCTGAACTGATCGCGCCTTGGAAGGCGCTCCTACGGGCAATCGATTGACGCGGCGTTGCCCCGTTTGAACGGGCTGTTTTCGTTCAGTTCGTCGATGTAACGCTCGATGCCGCCGCTTTCTCGTTGCAGGAATTCCGCCACCGCGCTGGCGAAACGCGGCTGCGCCAGCCAGTGCGCCGACCAGGTGGTCACCGGCAGGAAGCCGCGCGCGAGTTTGTGCTCGCCCTGGGCGCCGCCCTCGAAAATGGCGATCTTGTTGGCGATGCAGAACTCGATGGCCTGGTAGTAGCAGGTCTCGAAATGCAGGCCGTCGTGATATTCCAGCGTGCCCCAGGAGCGGCCGTACAGCGCATGATCGTCGTAAAAGTTGAGCGCGCTGGCGATGGGCGCGTCGTCTCTCAGCGCGACGATCAGCAGAATGTTTTCCGGCATGGCCGCACCGACGCGCAGGAAGAAATCCAGGTTCAGCGCAATCGGCGAATTGAACTGGCGGTGCGTCCGCGTGTAGCAGCGCAGGAAGAATTCCCAATGCTGCGGCGTGATCTGCGCGCCGCGCAGATGTTGAAAGCGGATGCCGGCATCGTTGACCCGGCGGCGTTCCTGCTGGATTTTCTTGCGCTTGTCGCGCCGCATGCCGGCCAGGTATTCGGCGAAATCGGCGTAACCCGGATTCCGCCAATGAAACTGCACGCCTTTGCGCAGCAGCATGCCCTGCGCTTGCATCTCCAGTGCCTGCGACTCGGGCGGGAACAGGATGTGCAGCGAGGAAGCGGCGCTGTCGTGCGCCAGTTCCAGCGCGGCGGCGATCAAACGGCTGCGCGTTGCGGCCGAGTCGGCCAGCAGTCGAGCGCCAGTCACCGGCGTGAACGGCACGGCGGCGACCAGCTTCGGGTAGTAATCGAGACCGTGGCGTTGATAAGCCTCGGCCCAGGCCCAGTCGAACACGAACTCGCCCCAGGAGTGGGTCTTGGCATAGAGCGGCAGTGCGCCGACCAGCTTCTCGCCTTGCCACAGCGTGACAAATTGCGCACGCCAGCCGGTCGCCGGCGCGGCGCAGCCGCTGTCCTGCAAGGCGCGCAGGAAGGCGTATGCGAGAAACGGGTTGTCGCCAGGCGTGACCGCCCGCAGCGCGTCCCACTGCGCGGCTTCGATCTCGGCCAGATCTTCGACGATGCGCAGCTTCATGCCGTGCGTTGCCAGACCAGGCTGCGGTTGTTGGCCGGCATCGCGATGTCTTGCAATAGCGTCAGACCCTGTGCCGCGGCCAGTTGGTCGATCGCCTCGAAATCGCGCACGCCGCTGGCCGGGTCGCGCCCTTTCAGCCAGACATCGAAGCGCGCATTGCTCTCCGAGGTGAACTGGCCGCCATAGTTGAATGGCCCATAGAGGCAAAGAATGCCGCCCGGCGCCAGCACCCGGCCGATGCCGGCGAACATCCGTTCCACCGCCTGCCAGGCGACGATGTGCACGGTGTTGGCGTTGAAAATTGCATCGAACTGTTGTTCCACCGGCCAGTCCGCGTCGTTCACGTCGAGGGCGACCGGCGGCAGCACGTTGGTCAGCCCGGCTTCATCCAGCCAGGCCTGGATGCCGGCATGATTGACCGGCAATTCGCTGGTCTGCCAGATCAGATGCGGCAAGGCGGCGCCGAAATAAACCGCATGCTGGCCGGTTCCGCTGGCGATTTCCAGAACGTGCTTGCGGTCGGTAAAGACCGCTTCCAGCACGGCTTGAATGGGGACGCGATTCTGTTCGCAGGATTCGGCGTAGGGTTTCATCTCCGGTTTCTCGGTTGTGTGCCGCAAGGGTTATGCCATGTTCCACGCATCGGCTTCAATGCCATATTGAGACCTGTGGCGGGAGCGCCGGCTTCCAGCCGGCTTGTTCGTCTGATCAGAATGACGCAGCCGGCTGGAAGCCGGCGCTCCAGCAGAGCCGAATTCTTGGCCTAAGTTCCGGCTCGCGTGCGCACCCTTTAGCCGTGCTGCCGATCATGCGGATACACCAGCCAGCGATGCAGCAGCCAGGCGCCGACGCCGCACAGGGCGAGGAGCAGGGCGAGTGGGCGGGCGCTGCCGTCGTGCAGGCGGCTGATGCCGATGCCGGTGAGCGTGGCCAGCCCGAATTGCAGCGCGCCCATCAGGGCGGAGGCGGTGCCGGCACGCTGGCCGTGCGTGGCCAACGCGCTGGCGCTGGAGTTGGGGGCGATGAAGCCGAGGCTGGCGACGTAGAGGAACATGCACAGCAGAGTCAGCGGCAGCGTTGCGCTATGGGTGAAATCGAGGCTGAAGGTGAGACCGGCCAGGGCCAGGCTGGCGCCGGCCGGTATCCACAGGGCGCGGCGCAATAGGGTGGTCGGCGCGCTGCGCTTCAAACTGCGCGCATTGATCTGGCTGGCGGCGACGAAGCCGAGCGCGTTGATGCCGAAGGCCCAGCCGAAATGTTCCGGTGGAATGCCGCCCAACTGGATCAGCACGAACGGCGAGCCGGCGATGTAGGCGAACATGCCGGCCATGGCCAGGCCGCCGCTCAGCGTGTAGCCGAGGAAGGCGCGGTTGGCGAACAGTACGGCGTAGTCTCTGCCGATGCGTCGCGCAGTCAGCGGCGTTTCGTGGCGGATGTCGTGGCTTTCCGCGAGGCCGAAGCGGATGGCCAGCAGGCAGGCCAGCGCGAAGGCGAACAGCAGGTGGAAGATGGCGCGCCAGTCGAGTGCGGTGACCACCCAGCCGCCGATGATCGGGGCCAGGATAGGCGCCAGTCCCATGACCAGGATCAGCATCGAAAAAGCGCGCGCCGATTCGCGCGCGCCGCAGCGGTCGCGCACCACGGCACGCGTGATGACCATGCCGGCGGAGCCGCCCAGCGCCTGCAGCACACGCCAGGCGGTGAGGGCGGCGATGTTGTCGCTCAGCGCACAGCCCAGCGTGGCCAGCGCGAACAGCGCGAGCCCGGCATACAGCGGCGGTTTGCGGCCGAAGCGGTCGCTGAGCGGTCCCCAGACTAGTTGGCCGCAGGCCATGCCGATGAAGAAGCCGGCCAGGGTGAGTTCGGCGCCGCCGGCCGGCGATGCCAGATCCTGTTCCAGCGCCGCAAAGGCGGGCAGGTACATGTCGATGGAGAGCGGGCCGATGGCGGTCAGCGCGCCGAGGATGATCAGCCAGCCTGGAAAGCGGCCCGAGTCCAGGCCGGACGGGAGCTTCACGCGCCGGCTTCCGGGGCGGGTCCGATGAAGCAGCAGAGCATGCCGATGGCACCGTATTCGATGCGGTCGTTGAACAATTGCAGCGGTTCGCCAGGCAATTGCTGGGCGGCGATGTAGAGCAGCGGCCAGTAGTGTTCCGGCGTCGGTACTGCGCGTCTGGCGTCGTCGCCGGTCAGTTCAAACAGCGTGGCATGGTCGCGTTCGAGCAGACTGTGTCGCACCGAGTCGTTGAATCGCTCCGCCCAGTCGAAAGCGCCTTCGGGCCGATTCCAGTCCATCGCGCGCAGGTTGTGCACGACGTTGCCGCTGCCCAGGATGAGCACGCCGGTAGTGCGCAACGGGCGCAATGCGAGCGCCATCGCGTAATGCTCGGCCGGGGTTTTGGTGACGTCCAGGCTGAGTTGCAACACCGGGATGTCGGCGGCGGGGAACAGGTGCGTCAATACCGACCAGACGCCATGGTCGAGTCCCCGTGCGGTATCCAGCACGACCTGGCGAGGCGCCAGCAATGCTGCGACTTCCGATGCAAGTTTCGGGTCGCCGCGGGCGGGATAGCTGAATTCGTGTAGCGCTGCGGGGAAGCCGGAGAAATCGTGCAGGGTCTCAGGCTGCGCCGCGGCGGTAATGGCCACGCCTTGCGTTTGCCAATGCGCCGAAACGACCAGGACGGCGCGCGGTGCCGGTTGACCGGACAGCATGGACCGCCAGGCCTGGCTGTTGGCGTTGGAACCCAGTGCATGCATGGGATTGCCGTGGCCGATGAACAGCGCGGGAGTCGTGGTGGTGGCGGGCATGTGGTCGTTGCTGGGTTGGCTCGGCCGCGATGTGACTGGTGAAATGCCGCGCGGTTG
>JASJPK010000032.1:0-5126 GCA_031426735.1 Hydrogenophilaceae bacterium
ATCGAGGTCGATCCGGCCAACGGCGCCACGCTCAACAGCTATGCGCTGCCGATCAATATCCAGAGCCATGCCGGCATCGCCATCGACCCGGTCAGCGGCAACTTCTGGATCGGCGGCTACAACAGCGTTGGCGAGATCGTCGAAATCAGCAAGACCGGCGCCGAAATCCGCCGCGTCAACCTGGCCGCACAAGGCGTCAACAACAACGAGATCTCCGGTCTCGCCTTCGCTCTCGATGGCTCCCTGCGCGTCGCTTCCACCCATAGCGTCGTTTACAGGGTCGTATTGGGCTAATGGGACTAAACCGCTCGCGCGATAGTTGTCACCGGGCTCTTACCTTGCCTGATTGACGGCAAAGCAAGCCTCCGGCCCGGGATGAAGGATACGGGCTGGAGGCAGCCAGTCGGTCAGCAGAGGGGCGAGTCGCTTCGCGCATCCGGGCCGCGCCACGTCTGCCAGATCAGCAGGAAGCTCCCTGCCTGCTATGGATGGGCGGCCGAAGCCAACCGCGAGGCCGCCAGAGCATAACAACGGCACCTGGCGGCGCGCATTGCAGGGTGCGACATCCATAGCCAGCATTTCGACTGGCCTGTTCCCGGCCACATCAAGGAACTGAGCTTGCCCCCGTTAGCTTGATTTCAAGATGAAGTTCCGCACCAACGGCCTGCATTCTCGGTGCCCCCTGAAAAGGTACCCACAGAAATACACGCAACAACCTTTGGATTTTCAGGTTTCAGTTCGGACAAACACGGACGCAGCTAAAACAAAAAAGCCCGCATTTTCGCGGGCTTACAGCCGTTTTCGGAAGGCTTTGGATACTGTATTGGCGGAGAGGGCGGGATTCGAACCCGCGGTAGGCTATTAACCTACACACGCTTTCCAGGCGTGCGACTTAAACCGCTCATCCACCTCTCCGGAAGGCCCGGCAGAATACACGGCGATGCTAGCTAAGGCAAGGCACGATGGGTACAGATTCGGTCGCGCTGCTAGAATCCGCGGACTTTACGTTTGCCGCCTCGGATTAGCTCGATGCGGGCCGTTTAATTTCAACCCATCTCAACCAACCTGGCGAGACCATGCCACCTGCCGCTTTTGATAACCGCCTGTCGGTGGTTGTGCCCGTCAAGAACGAGGCCGAGAACATCGAACCGTTGATCCGCGAAATCGTCGCGGCGGTTGCCGACCTGACCGATTTCGAGATCGTTTATGTCGACGACGGCAGCACCGATGCGAGTCTGGCCGAACTCACGCGCCTGGCCGCCGAGTTACCGCAGTTGAAAGTGGTGCGGCACAAAGCCAGTTGCGGCCAGAGCACCGCGATCACCTCCGGCGTACAAGCGGCGCGCTTCGGCTGGATTGCGACGCTGGATGGCGATGGACAGAACGATCCGGCCGATATTCCGGCCTTGCTGAAGCGGCTGCGCGCGGCCCGGCCGGATGAAAATCTTCACATGCTGGCCGGCTGGCGGGCGAATCGGCGCGATACGTGGTTGCGCAAATTTTCCTCGCGGGTGGCCAACCGTGTGCGTTCCGGCTTGTTGAAGGACGCCACGCCGGACACCGGTTGCGGCCTCAAGGTGTTCAGCCGGGATACTTTCCTGCGCTTGCCCTACTTCGATCACATGCACCGCTTCATGCCGGCGCTGGTGCAGCGCTACGGCGGTCGTGTCGAGTCGGTCGTGGTGAACCATCGCCCGCGCGAGCGCGGCACCTCGAAATACGGCGTCAACAATCGTCTCTGGGTCGGCATCGTCGATCTGTTCGGCGTGATGTGGTTGATCCGCAGAGCCAAACGACCGGTCATCGTGGAATCCTGATTCGTCGTGGCGCTTTCCTTCTCGCCGCGCGGCATCCTCAAGGGCCTGTTGCTGATCGCCTCGCTGGCCGCGCTCGGCTTTCTCGCTAAGCATGGCTATCTGGCGAACATGCTGTCCGAACAGTGGATCGACGCCGAAGTTCGCGGTAAAGGCTGGCATGGCGACCTGATCTTTCTGGCGGCCGGCATGTTGACCACGGCGGTCGGCTTTCCGCGGCAAGTTGTGGCTTTTCTCGGCGGCTACGCCTTCGGCTTCGTCGCCGGCAGCGCGCTGGCGACATTGGCCGCCCTCATGGGCTGCGTGCTGGCCTTCTTCTATGCGCGCTGGCTCGGCCGCAGCCTGATTCAGAACCGCTTCCCCGGCCGCATCCGCAAGATCGACGCCTTCCTGCACGAACATCCGTTCAGCATGGCCGTGGTGATCCGCCTGCTGCCGGTCGGCAGCAATGTCGTCACCAATCTGCTGGCCGGCGTTTCCAGCGTGCGCGGGCTGCCGTTTTTCGCCGGCTCCGGCGTCGGCTATCTGCCGCAAACGCTGGTCTTCGCGCTGGCCGGCAGCGGCGTCAACTTCGACCCGGCTTTGCGGCTGACCCTGGCCGGCGTGCTGTTTGTCGTTTCCAGTCTGATCGGCGTCTGGCTGTACCGCCGCCATCGCCATCTCGACGCGCAGGCGGCCGAGATGGAAGTCGAGATCGATGCGGCCTTGGGCGAAGCGCCGGCGACGGCCGAAAAGCCATGAATTTCACTTCCACGCGAGCGCGCCCGCAATGGTGGCTCTGGCTGCTCTGGCTGAGCCTGCTCACCGGCGTCGCCCTGCTGAGTCGCCCGGCATTGCCGCTCGACGAAACGCGTTATCTCGCCGTCGCCTGGGAAATGTGGCAGCGCGGCGATTTCCTGGTGCCGTTCAAGAACGGCGAGGCGTACAGCCATAAGCCGCCGTTGCTGTTCTGGCTGATCCACGCCGGCTGGTGGATTGCCGGCGTCAACGACGGGTGGCCGCGTCTGATCACGCCGCTGCTTTCGCTGGCCAGTACCTGGATGACCTGGCGCCTGGCCTGCCGGCTCTGGCCGCAAGCGCAGGTAACGGCTCGCCTGGCACCGCTGGTGCTGTTGTCCAGCCTGCTCTGGCTGCTCTACAGCCAGGCGCTGATGTTCGACGTGCTGATCGCCACCTGCGCACTAATCGGCCTGAATGCCCTGGTCGAAGCCGCGCTGAGCGGACAACGCCGCTGGTGGGGTCTGTTCGGCCTCAGCGTCGGCCTCGGCGTGCTGGCGAAGGGGCCGGCGATCCTGCTGCATCTGCTGCCGGCGGCGCTGCTCGCACCGTGGTGGGCAAGTCGTCTGAATCCATACCTCAAATGGTCGCGCTGGTTTGCCGGCGTGGGATTTGGTCTGTTGCTCGGAGTGGCATTGGCGTTGGCCTGGGCGATTCCGGCCGGCGAACAGGGCGGCGAGACCTATCGCAACGCGATTTTCTGGGGGCAGACGGCGAATCGCATGGTGGAATCCTTCGCGCATCGACGGCCGGCCTGGTGGTACCTGGCCGCGTTGCCGGTGTTTCTGTTCCCCTGGCTGCTCTGGCCGCGTCTGCTTGCCGCGCTGGTCAAAACGCTGCGCACGGACCTGCACGATGGCGGCGTGCGCTTCAGCCTGATCTGGTTCGCCACGGCGTTGCTGGTGTTCTCCTTCATCAGCGGTAAGCAACCGCATTACCTGCTGCCGGAATTGCCCGCCGCCGCCCTGCTCATCGCGCATGCGCTGACGCGTTTTCCGCCCGCCGGTCGGCCCTGGTTGCCGGCATTGAGCCTCGTTTTGCTCGGTGCGGCGCTGATTGCCATCGGCCTCAGTGCCGAACTGCAGGCGCACCTGGACTGGCCGGCCGGCATTCCCGCCTGGGCAGGGCTTCCTTTTGTCCTGGCCGGCCTGATTGCGCTCGCCAAAGCCGGTACCGGAGCGCAGCAAAGTCTGGCCTGGAGCATGTTGCTGGCGATGGCGACCTTGCTGTTCGCTGTGTTTCGCCCGCTGGCGCCGAACTTCGGCACGCAGGTCATCGGCCAGGCATTGGCGCAGGCGCAGGCGCGCGGTCAGCCGACCGCACATGCCGGCAAATATCACGCCCAGTTCCATTTCAGCGGCCGCCTGACGCAACCGCTGATCGTGCTGGGCGCGCAGGAAATTCCGGATTGGCTGGAACAGCACCGCAACGGTGTCGCGGTAATTTATTTCGACGAGCCGCGCGATTTCACCCCCTATCAACCGCTTGCCGTGCAAGTTTTTCGGGGTTCCGTCGCGATTCTGGTCGACCTCCGTGGCGTCGCCGCACTCCGCGAAAAGCCGCTGATCCCGCAGCCAGACAGCCCTGGCGAGTAGTTCGTTTTGCGGCGGCGGCAAGTAAAGATCCACCCTGAAACGACTAAATTAAGCAAACACTTATGCACATCATGCCGCTTGACACAGGCTGTTCTGCCAGCTAGCGACGAGTCTTCGACACGCGCATCACAACCCATTGATTTATATATATTAATTATCTGCCAATTTTTTGGGCCTGAGTCTTAAACCAGCGTTCTGTAAGGCTTTTTTGCACTTTGATGACAGGTTTTCCACACAGTTATCCACAGGTTCCGTGGACAACCCGAAAACCTGCTTACAGAGCATCTGGTTCGTTAATACTTCTACTAAACAACATTAACTTGCTGCGCTAATTGAGGCCTCAATTCAACACGGCATTTATCCCCGCTCGCAAAATGCCGCCGATGCCCGGGTTAAGATGCCGCCCCTGTCTCGTTTGCATGCAAAGTCATGGAATACACCGCTCTCCGCAGCCTGCATATCGCCACTGTCCAGCTGACGCTGATCCTGTTTTTACTGCGCGGTTTCTGGATGCTGACCGAGTCGCCCCGCCTGAAAGCGCGCTGGGTCAGCGTCGTGCCGCATATCAACGACACGCTATTGCTCACCGCCGCCATCGCCATGCTGGTCGTCGCCGGATTGAATCCGCTCGAACATCCCTGGTTGCTGGCCAAGATCCTCGGCTTGCTGGCTTACATCGGACTCGGCACACTGGCCCTCAAGCGCGGCAAGACCAAAGCGATTCGAATCAAGGCGCTGCTCGCCGCGCTCGCCATGTTCGGTTACATCCTGGCTGTCGCCATAACCAAACAGGTCATCCCCGGCATTGCTTGAGGAGTCTTGCTGATGAACGTCCTGCCAGAAATTTTCGCGCAACGCGAGGCATTGGTGGCCTTGCGCCACGACCTGCACGCGCACCCGGAACTGGCCTTCCAGGAGCAGCGCACCAGCGACCGGGTTG
>JASJPK010000033.1:0-17902 GCA_031426735.1 Hydrogenophilaceae bacterium
GGGCGCAACTGAAACGGCAGCGCGCCTGGAACGGCCTGCTGGTCAACCGCCGGCGTGACGGCAGCCGCTATCTGGCCGACCTCACCATCACGCCGGTGGTCGACGCCGACGGCCACACCAGCCATTTCCTCGGCATGCACCGCGACGTCACGGAAGTGCACCGGCTGGAACGCCAGGTGCAGAACCAGAAGGCGATGATCGAATCGGTGGTGGATGCTGCCCAGGTGGCGATCTGCCTGCTCGATGAGAACGACCGCGTCGTGCTCGACAACCAGGAATACAAGAAGCTGATCGGCGACCTCGGCCGCGAACCCGCCGCCACGCTGCTGACCGGCCTGCGCGAGCAGATGGGGAACGATGCCGCCGGCAGCAAGTTCGACGCCGCCCGCGCCGGTCGCCGCGCCATCCGCAACCGCGAGGTGCGCGTCGAGTTGCCCGGCCGCGGACCTGGCCAAACCGCGCGCTGGTTCGCCTGCGCGATTTCCTGGTTCGAGGAACAGGACGCCAGCGCCGACGCCTTCTACGAACCGATGCGCCGGCATTACCTGCTGCTGACCGCGCAGGACATCAGCGAAATCAAGCGCCAGCAGGAAGCCATCCGTATCAACAGCCTGTCCGCCCTGCTGGCTGAACAGGAGCGCATCCAGAGCCTGCGCGAAACGCTGGCCGGCGCCATCTATCGGCTGGAAGGCCCGCTCAACACGATGACCGCGGCGGTACGCCTGCTCGAACGGCGCCGCGGCGGCAACCACGGCGGCAGCGGCGAAGGCAACGGCGAGGACGCCCTCGACGCGGCCATGGAAGCCGCGCTGCACGACAGCCGCGCCGCACTCGACACGCTGCGCGCCAGCATTCCCGACCAGACGGCGGAAGCCATCCAGCCGCTGAACCTGAACGAAGTGCTGCGCGACGTGCTGAAGATGAGCACCGCCGAACTGCTCGGCGCCGGCGTCATCGTCGAATGGCATCCGGCGCCGGTGTTGCCGGCAGTGCCCGGCGGCGCCACCCAGATCGCCGCGATGTTCCGGCAACTGCTGGCGAATGCCATCGAGGCGATGAACGAGCGCCGCGCCAGCGACCAGCCGCACGAACGCGTCATCCGCCTGGCAACCGTGCCGCATCCGGACTACGTCGAAGTCGTCCTGGAAGACAGCGGCCCCGGCATCCCGGCCGAGTGGCGCTACAAGGTGTTCGAACCGTTCTTCACCAGCAAGGGCGCCGACCGCCAGCATCTCGGCATGGGCCTGTCGATGGCGCAGGACACCGTTTCCCGCCACGGCGGCCTGATCGACATCGATCCGGACGTCCGCGACGGCTGCCGCGTGCGCGTGCAATTGCCGTGCGGCAAGGGAGCTTGAGATGGATGACAGCCGCAACGATCTCGAACTTGAACTACTGCGCACCGAACTGGAGACGCTGTACCAGGTCAGCCAGGTGCTGTCGCGCTCGCTCGACCTGAAGGAAACGCTGACCGCCGTGCTGCGCGTGCTGCACGACGGCGTCGGCATGGAACGCGGCATGGTCAGCCTGGTGGAACCGGAGTCGGGCGAACTCCAGGTTTCCGTCGCGCATGGCCTGGCCGACATCTTCATCGAAGAAATCCGCTATCGCCCCGGCGAAGGCGTGGTCGGCATGATTCTGGCGGAAGGCGAGCCGGTCGCCGTCGAACGCATCGCCGACGAACCGCGCTTTCTCGGCAAGCTCGGCCTGTACGACCCGGAACGCGGTTTCGTCGGCGTGCCCATCCGCATCGGCCGCCAGGTGGTCGGCGTGCTCGCGGCGCAGACCGCCGCCGGTGCGGAAGTCCTGCTCGACGAATACACCCAGTTCATGGAGATGGTCGCCAACCTGATCGGCCAGACCGTGCGTCTGTCGACCGATATCCAGAAGGAACGCCAGGAACTCACCGAGGAACGCGACACGCTGCGCCGCACCGTGCGCGGGCAATACGGCTTCGACAACATCATCGGCCACACACAGCCGATGCGGCGCGTGTTCGAACAGGCGCGGCTGGTGGCGAAATGGAACACCACCGTGCTGATCCGCGGCGAGACCGGCACCGGCAAGGAACTGATCGCCAACGCCATCCACTACAACTCGCCACGCGCGCGGGCGCCGTTCGTCAAACTCAACTGCGCCGCGCTGCCGGAAAACCTGCTCGAAAGCGAACTGTTCGGCCACGAAAAAGGCGCTTTCACCGGCGCCATGAACCAGCGCAAGGGCCGCTTCGAACAGGCCGACGGCGGCACCTTGTTTCTCGACGAGGTCGGTGAAGTTTCCGCCGCGTTCCAGTCGAAACTGCTGCGCGTATTGCAGGAAGGCGAGATGGAGCGGGTCGGCGGCAACCGCACGATCAAGGTCGATGTGCGCGTCATCGCGGCGACGCACCGCGACCTGGAAGGCGAAGTCGAAGCCGGCCGCTTCCGCGAAGACTTGTACTACCGCCTCAACGTGATGCCGATTTATCTGCCGGCGCTGCGCGAACGCCTGGAAGACATTCCCGACATCGCCCGCTTCCTGGTCGAAAAGATCGCCGGCCAGCAAGGCCGCCCGCTCAGCCTGACCGACGCCGCGCTGCGCGTGCTGATGCACCACGCCTGGCCAGGCAACGTGCGCGAACTGGAAAACTGCCTGGAACGCGCCGCCGTGCTGACCGAAGCCGAAGTGATCGACCGCGACGCCATCCTGCTCACCGGCATCGAAGAACACGTCAGCATGAGCCGCGGCGCAATGCAGGCGGTCGACCTCGACGACCCCAACCTGGACGACCGCGAACGCGTCATCGCCGCGCTGGAACAGGCCGGCTGGGTACAGGCCAAGGCCGCCAGGCTGCTCGACATGACGCCGCGCCAGATCGCCTACCGGATACAGACACTGAACATCAAAGTGAAGCAAATCTGATGAGCCGACAACGCATATTCACCAGCTACACCGGCGTCAAACTGCCGTTCAAGCTGGTCAACGAACTGGACGCGCTGGAAATCGAGAATCGCAACACCTACTTCCGCGGCGATTTCGACGCAGCGGAGCGGCTGACCGGCTTCGACAAGCTGGTCTACGGCGAAATCGAACTGGCGCACCGCTACCAGTACCACGCCAACGGCGCGCTGCGCCAAGCCGAAATCACCGACATCGACGGCGAAGTCAGCGTGCTGAACTACGCCGAAGACGGCTCGCCGATCGCGCCATGAGCAGGTTCACCCCCTGCCGGGGCAAGACCGCCTGCCGCGACGACGGCGAAAACTGCATCACCTGCGGCCGCAGCTTTGCCGAGATCGAACAAACCCGCGCCCTGATCGACGCGCTGGCCGAACAGGCGGTGCAGCAGGGCTACGACAATGTCGAGGAATTCGCCAACTACGTGGCGGGGAAAGTGGTGAAGAAGGTCAAGCATCGGCGCGGGGAAACATGAGGTCTGCACACCTCAAAAAAACCGTCATACCAGCGGCCTGTTAAGGCTCGCTGGCGTCCGGCTGGCGCAACGGCAACCAGACGCGGAAGGTCGTGCCGACGCCCACCCGGCTTTCGACTTCGATACGGCCGTGATGCTTCTTGATGATGCTGTAAGACACCGACAGGCCCAGCCCGGTCCCTTTGCCGACCGGCTTGGTGGTGAAGAAGGGATCGAAGATGCGCTCGAGGTGTTCCGGGGCGATGCCCTGGCCGTTATCGGACACTTCCAGCCACGCCTGGCCGTCCTTCACGCCGCTGCGTAGCGTGATGATGCCATTGCCTTCGATAGCGTGGGCGGCGTTCACCAGCAGGTTCATGAACACCTGGTTCAACTGGAATAGCAGGCACTCGACCGGCGGCAGCTCACCATATTCCTTCTTGATCTCACACTTGTACTTGAGCTCGTTCCAGACCACGTTGATGGTACTGTCCAGCCCCTTGTGCAGGTCTTCCAGCGCCCATTTCTCTTCCCGATCCACGTGGGAAAAATCCTTCAGATCCTTGATGATCTTGGTCACCCGGTTGATGCCCTGATTGGATTCGGCGATCAGCACCAGCAGATCCTCCTTGATGAATGCCAGATCCATCTCCGCCTTCATCGCTTGGATCCGGCCCAGCAATTCATCCGGCCGCTCCCGCGTCGTTTCCAGTTGCTCGTAGGTCGTCACCAGCTCGATCAGGTTCTTCACATAGCCTTCCAGCGTACCCAGATTCGAGTGCACGAAGCCGACCGGGTTGTTGATCTCGTGCGCCACGCCCGCCGCCAGTTGGCCGATGGAGGCTAGCTTCTCGGATTGCACGAGCTGGCTTTGCGCTTCGCAGAGCTTGCCGTTGAGGGCAGCCAGCTCGGCGTTGGCTGCGGTCAACGCGGCGATGTGGTTTCGCCTTTCCGCTTCCAGCCGCCTGTTCTCGGTAACGTTGTTGAGCACATGGACCGAATAGCGATAGCCGTCCTGCGAGGTCACGATGGGATAGCCACGGGAGACGAATACCTCTCCGGTATCGAGCACCACCTCCTTGATGAGCATGCCATCGGTGCCCATGGCGGTCGGGCACAGGGGGCGCGGTCCCGGCATTTTGGGAAACACTTCCCAGTAGAACTTGCCCCCAAGCTGCCTCACGTCGATGCCGGCCCGCTCCGCATAGGCGAGGTTCGCCCGCAGGATGCGCCCGTCGGCGTCGTGCATGAAGATGAGCTCGTCCACCGCGTCGATGGCTGTCACCCATTCCTGCAATGCTCTTTCGATTTGTTTGTCGTCATGCGGCATGACTGAGGTCCGATCTTCGTGGTCGAGGTCCGCCGCTATCTTAAATCCCCTGGGCTCCCTGGTGAGCCGGGACTTCAAAGACTTGGGGGCAATCGCGCCTTGGAAGGCGCTCCTACATCGCGTGTCCCGCCCCATGGGCCAAGCGCTGAGCTCGCCAGAATGTAGGAGCGCCTTCCAAGGCGCGATGCTTTTGCGACCCGCACGGACATGGGCGTGGGGGTCCGAATCTCATGCGACGTGATGCGAGGCGATGGAATGCCGTGCTACTCCTCCACCGCCACCCGATTCCGCCCTTCCGCCTTGGCGCGGTAGAGGGCGGCGTCGGCGGCCCGGACGGTCTGCTGCCAGGACGGGCCGTCGGGGGGGTGGCAGGCGACGCCCAGGGACAGGGTGACCGGGCCGAGTTGCTTGCCCAGGTAATCGAAGCGCAGGCCGGCGACGCCGCTGCGCAGCGCCTCGGCCCGTTCGCGGCTGGCCTCCAGGGTGGCGCCGGGGAGGATGACGATGAATTCCTCGCCGCCGTAGCGGCAGGGGATGTCTTCCTCGCGCACCTGCTCGTGCAGGAAAGCGCCGAGTTCCCGCAGCAGGGCGTCGCCGGCGGCGTGGCCGAAGCTGTCGTTAAAGCGCTTGAAGTGGTCGATGTCAATCATGAGGATACCGATCGGCATGTGGCT
This sequence comes from Hydrogenophilaceae bacterium, assembly GCA_031426735.1. Taxonomy (GTDB): domain Bacteria; phylum Pseudomonadota; class Gammaproteobacteria; order Burkholderiales; family Thiobacillaceae; genus PFJX01. The sequence goes on from JASJPK010000033.1 coordinate 5,396, forward strand.
GCGCTTGGCGCGGTGGGTCTCGATCTCCATGGCCTCGTCCAGGAAGCGCCGGTTGTGCAGCCCGGTCAGTGGGTCCCGCACCGACTGGGCACGCAGGGATTCCGTGAGCTGGATGTTGGAAAGGGCCAGGGCGGTGCGCTCGGCGAAGGTCTGGGCCAGTCGGCGCCTGGCCCCGTCCTCCCCTTCCTCCAACACGGGGCCCTCGTGCTGCAGGTGCAGGATGCCGAGGACCTCGCCGCGGACGATCATGGGCACGCACAGGTAACCGCCCGGGGGAAACTCGGCCACATGGGCGCATTGCGGCTCGGCGTGGGGGTCTGCGCTGCCGTGGGTCTTGCCGAGCCGCATCGCCCAGCAGTCGTCCGGCGTGAACACCTCGGCCTTGCTTGACGGCCCGTCCCAGGCAACCGCGGTCTCCACCAGGTTCCTGGACTCGCTGACCATGTACAGGGCGCCCCGGTCCCCAGGGAACAGTTCCTGCGCGAAGCGCGCCACCACCCCGTGCAGTTCCGCGATACCGACGCAGGTCTGCAGCAGATGGATCATGTCGTTGAGCTTGGCCATCTCGTCGGCGGAGCGTTGCAGCGACTCGATAGTCTGTTTCAGCTCATCCCGGCCGGGGTTGCCTACCCCCGGGGTGAGGCCGAGCCGGGCCAGGTGTCGCCGCAGCGGCTCGGCGGCGGCGACCAGCCAGCCGGCCAGACGCTGCGCCTGCCCATGCCGGAAGGCGCGCCTCGGGCTGGTCCATCGGGACGGGCCGGCCAGTGCCACCAGGCGCTTGGGCAGGAACCCGTCACCACCGATGCCGGCCAGCACCGCCAGCACCGCCACCAACAAGACCAGGCCGGCGAGCTGGGCGTACAGCAGGTGCCGGGTGTCGGCATGCACGGCGGCCACCGGCAGGCCGGCGGCCAGATAGCGCCGCTGCGCACCCGGGCCGTCGACGGGAAGGAAGGCGTAGTAGCGGCTCACCCCGTCCGGGCCGGCCAGCTCCCCGCTGCCCTCCCCGCTGCCACTGCCCAGTTGCGCCGCCCGCCCGATCAGGGGCACGCCGGACAGGGTGCTGCCGGCCAGGCGTTCCTCGTCCGGGTGGCGGGCCAGGATCAGCCCTGCGCCGGTGAAGAGTTCCACGTTCAGCGCGCCGGCATCGCCCGCCTCCACCGGCCGGCCGTCCAGGCCGGGCAGCGCCACCGCGGCGAACGCCAGCGACGCCGCCGGCGAACCCGCCTTGTCGCGCAGCGGGACGGCGATCAGCAGCGTGCCTTTGCCCGGATCGGGCAACAGCCCGAGGCCGCCGCGCCGGGTCTCTTCGGACAGCCCCTCGCCCTGGGCAGCGCTCAGGGCGAGGGGCTGGGCGCTGCACAGCACCTGGCCGTCCGGCCGGATGATGCCCAGATTGGCGTAATTGGGATGGCGTTCCGCCTGCCTGGCAAAGAAGGCCGCGCACCGCGCCGGCTCGGCGTTGAACAACGAGGACAGGCCGGCAATGCTGCGCAATACCTGCCGGGCGTCGTCGATGGCCCGGCGCTGCTGAACTGCCGCGGGTCGCACCCAATCGGCGGCGCGGCGGGTCGCCTGCTCCGCCTCGGCGGGGAACCGGGGCAGCGTGCTGCGAACGACCGTGTCGAGCAGGAGCGCGGCCAGGACGGCGGCGAAGACGATGGCGGCCATGCGCAAGGCGGCCCGCGGCGGCCATCGGCGCCGGCCGGTCCCGATGTCCGCCACATCCTGTTTCGCAGCAGGCGTGTCAGCGTCGAGCCGGGGGTTCGGCCCGTCCAGACCAGGGTTATTGCCGGTTTCTGGCACCGGACCTCCCCTTCGTCACAGTCGGCCCGGCATGAAACGATGGACGCGCCGCCGCCGACGCGTCCTCCTTGATCGCCGCGGATATCACGCCCACTTCTTGCCGAGCTCCTCCAGGCCAGCTTTCTGCAAATCCTCCGGACTCATCACGACGCGAAATTTGCAATCAGCCTGGAAGTTGAGAAAGAAGGGCTCGGCAAAGGCGGGTACGTCCGATGGAGTTTGTATGTCGATCACGAAGATTCCGCCGCGTTTGCCGTCTTGCTCAGTGAAGTAGGCCACCTCCGGCTTGATGGTTTCGAGGATGCGCCCGATGATCTCGCCCGCCTTGCCGCTTCTGACGAGGGAGTTGAAAGGCTCGTGGGGGAATTCGACCGCAAGTAGCATTTTCATGGGATGGCCTCCTGTTGTTACGGCATTTGAAGGCGGTGCCGCTTACGCCCAAGGTGCAAGTCGACGAACCGGCTGGAAGCGGGCGAAACCCACTGGAAGCCAGCCCCTTTGACTGCATCTTAGGATCTTTGCGAACCCCTCCCAAGGGAGGCAGGCGGTTTTTGTAGTGGTTTTCTGCCGAGGTGATGCTGCTGACTGGGCAAGCAGCCGTTCCCGGTCAATGGCCTTGGGCGGTCGGACTCCGTGGTTCAAAAAGAATCGGCATCGGGCAATTAGCGCCCGTCAGAACGCCAGCGCGAACAATTCTGGATAAACCCGCTTGTAATCGATCAGGCCTTGCACGGTGAGCGGGGTCAGCTCTTTCGCCGCGACCCAGATGCGGAAGGCGTTTTCGTTCGGGCGCGCCAACGCGGTGGGCAAGGCGGCCCAGGCGGCCCAATCGATGGCGGACAGCGTTGTGCGCACCTCCGCCGGCAGGTTATGCACGGTTTCCGCCAGCGTGCCGAGCAGTTGGAAGGTTTGCAGCCGGGTCAGGCGGCTGGCGAAGAACTCGCGGTCGTCGAGTTCCTCGGTCAGCACGATGATGTCCAGCCCGGTCTGTTCGATCAGGCCGAGCATGGCGGCAGTCAGCATGGCATGGCCTCCCTTGACAACAATGCGTCGCGCAGCAACACGGCGACATGCACCGGTTCGTGCTCGCAGCCGGCGCGTATCTGTTCGCGGCAGGAGAAGCCGTTCGCCAGCACCGGCGACGCAGGCGCCGCGCGCAAAGCCGGCAGCAGGTCGAGTTCGGCCATGCGCAGCGAAATGTCGGCATGTTCGGCTTCGAGGCCGAAATGGCCGGCCATGCCGCAACAGCTCGCCTCGACGAACTCGAACTCGAATTCCGGGATCAGGCGCAGCACCTTGCGCAGCGCCTTCATCGCGCCCACCGCCTTCTGATGGCAATGGCCATGCACCAGCGTTTTCGGTCGGCCGAGCGGCTTCAGTTCGAGCCGGCAGCGTTTGCGGTCGTGTTCGCGGGCGATGAATTCCTCGAACAGATAGACCTGTTTCGACAAGGCCAGTGCTTCTTCGCCCAGGCCCAGCTTGAGGTGGTCGTCGCGCAGCGACAGGATGCAGGACGGCTCCAGCCCGACGATGGGCGTGCCCGCCGCCAGCGCCGGACGCAAGGCGGCCTGCAGGCGACGCGCTTCGCTGCGGGCGGCGTCGACCTGGCCGAGTGAAAGATAGGTGCGGCCGCAACACAGCGCGCGCGCCGGCTCGCCGTCGTCCGGCGCGGGATGCAGCGGGATGACGCGATAACCGGCGGCGGTCAGCACGGCATGCGCGGCGGCGGCGATGTCAGGCTCGAAATGGCGCGCGAAGGTATCGACGAACAGGATCACATCGCGCTCGCCGGCAACGCCGACAACCTCGCTTGGCGACGCATAAGGCTGCAATGCCGGCTCCGGCAGCCGCCGCCGCGCGGCGATACCCAGCCAGCGTTCGCCCAGCTTCGCCAGCCACGGACTGCGGTTGCGCCAACGCAGCAGGCCGCGCAACAGGCGGCGATGGGTTAACCAGCGCGGCAAGCCGGCAAACAGCCGGTCGCGCAACGGCACGCCGAGTTGATCGTTGCGTTGCGCCTGGACTTCGATCTTGATCGCCGCCATATCCACCTGATTGGCGCACTCGCGCTTGCAGCCCTTGCAACCGACGCACAGATCCAGCGCGGCGGCGAGACGCGGATCGATGAACGGGTCCTCGCCGAATTCGCCATTCAGCGCCGCCTTCAGCACCTGCACGCGCCCGCCGGGCGAGTCGGCGGGGTCGTCGCTGACGCGAAAGCTGGGGCACATGACGCCCTTCGGTTTGCGCTGGCAGAGCCGGTCATTGATGCATACCGCCACCGCCTTGGCGAAATCGCCGCCGGTCGCCGGGATGCCGGCGTAGGCGTCGCCCTGGCCGGCGGTTTCGTAGGCAGTCCAATCGAGTTGATGTCGCATGCATTGCATCAAGCAATGTGTGTGCCAGTGGTTACCCGGCGTCGCGTTGAAGCCGCCTGCATCGTTTGCCGCGCCCGGATCGCATCGACCGGAGGTGCCGACAGCGCGGCCGCCCGTGTACATTTCGCAGCAAACGCCCAAGCCGATGACCACCTCTTCACCTCCCCCCGACGCCCCGATCCAACGTGTCGTCAAAGTCCGCCACGACTACAACACCTGGGTGGCGAACGAGACACTGGAGGACTACGCGTTGCGTTTCACACCACGCAGCTACCGCAAATGGTCGGAGGGCCGCGTCGCCAATACCGCGTTCGGCGCGGCAGCGTTTCTGGTGCTGGAGGCGGTGGGCGCGACGCTGCTGGTGCAATACGGCTTCGTCAACGCGGCCTGGGCGATTCTCGCCACCGGCCTGATCATTTTCCTGGCCGGTCTGCCGGTCAGCATCTACGCCGCACGCTATGGCCTGGACATGGATCTGCTGACGCGCGGCGCCGGCTTCGGTTATCTCGGTTCCACGCTGACCTCGCTGATCTACGCCTCGTTCACCTTCATCTTCTTCGCGCTGGAGGCGGCGATCATGGCCTACGCGCTGGACCTGGCGTTCGACATTCCGCCGGCCTGGGGTTACCTGATCTGCGCACTGGCGGTGATTCCGCTGGTCACCCATGGCATCAGCGTGATCAGCCGGGTGCAGACGCTGACCCAGCCGATCTGGCTGATCATGCTGGCGACGCCCTATCTGTTCGTGCTCTGGCAGGAGCCGCACGCCTTCGCCGGCCTCACCGATTACGCCGGACGCGCCGCGCACAGCGGCTTCGACATCCAGTTGTTCGGCGCGGCGATGGCGGTCGGACTGGCGCTGATCACACAGATGGGCGAACAGGTCGATTACCTGCGCTTCATGCCCGAGCGCACCGCGCAAAACCGCAAACGCTGGTGGGCCGGCGTGCTGGTCGGCGGTCCCGGCTGGGTGTTGCCGGGCGTGGTGAAGATGTTCGGCGGCGCACTGCTGGCCTATCTGGCGATCCGCCACGCGGTACCGGAAGAGCGCGCGGTCGACCCCAACCAGATGTATCTGGTCGCCTACGAATATGTCTTCCCGCACTACGGTTGGGCGGTGGCCGCCACCGCGCTGTTCGTGGTGATTTCGCAGCTCAAGATCAACGTCACCAACGCCTATGCCGGCTCGCTGGCCTGGTCCAACTTCTTCGCGCGACTGACGCACAGCCACCCCGGCCGCGTCGTCTGGGTGGTGTTCAACACGCTGATCGCGCTGATGCTGATGGAGATGAACCTGTTCCAGGCCTTGGGCCGCGTGCTCGGCCTGTATTCCAACATCGCGGTAGCCTGGATGATGACGGTGGTGGCCGATCTGGTCATCAACAAACCGCTCGGCCTGTCGCCGCCCGGCATCGAATTCCGCCGTGCCTATCTGTACGACATCAACCCGGTCGGCGTCGGCGCCATGGGCATTGCCTCGCTGTTGTCGGTGGCGGCCTACCTCGGCCTGTTCGGCACCGCGGTGCAGCCGTGGGCGACCTTCATCGCGCTGGGCGTGGCGTTGCTCAGTTCGCCGCTGATTGCCTGGGCGACCGGCGGACGCTATTACCTGGCGCGGCCAAATCCCTCCCAAGCTCCGTTTGCAAAGGCTTTTATTGCGTCAGGTGCGGATAACCAAGGTGCGGCCGCCTCCACTCCCCCTTTTTCGAAGGGGGGCGTCCCCACAACCGTTACCCACACCTGCTGCATCTGCGACAAGGATTACGAAGGCGAAGACCTGGCGCATTGCCCGGCCTATCGGGACCACATCTGCTCACTGTGCTGTTCGCTCGACGCACGTTGCGACGACCTGTGCAAACCGCAGGCCCGACTCGGCGCGCAATGGGCCGGCGTGTTGCAACGCTTGCTGCCCGACGCGGCGCGGCCTTATCTGGACGCCGGCCTCGGCCACTATCTGCTGCTGATGGCCGGCATCGTGCCGGTGCTCGGCTTGTCGATCGGCCTGCTCTATTACCAGGAGGTGCTGGCGCTGCCGGTGGACGATCTGCTGCGCCAGGAAGCCGTGCGCGCCAGCTACATCAAGATCAGCGCCGCGTTGTTGCTGGTTTCCGGCGTCGTCGCCTGGTGGCTGGTGCTGACCCACAAAAGCCGGCAGGTGGCGCAGGAGGAATCCAACCGGCAGACCGAGTTGCTGATGCACGAGATCGAATCGCACCGCCGCACCGATGAATTGCTGCAAAAAGCCAAGGAAACCGCCGACCAGGCCAATCAGGCCAAGAGCCGCTACATCTCGGCGATCAGCCATGAACTGCGCACGCCGTTGAACAGCATCCTCGGCTACGCCCAGATCCTTGATGCCGACGCCGACATTCCCGAGCACCGGCGCCAGGCGGTCAGCGTCATCCGGCGCAGCGGCGACCATCTGCTGTCGCTGATCGAGGGTACGCTGGACATCGCGCGCATCGAGGGTGGGAAGCTGACCCTGGACAAGCGGCCGCTCGACTTCCCCGGCTTCGTTCAGGAACTCGTTGCGATGTTCGAACCGCAGGCGCGCGGCAAGGGCATCGCCTTCGACTATCGGCAGCAAGGCGAATTGCCCGCCAGCGTGCGCGCCGACCCGCGCCGCTTGCGTCAGATCCTGATCAATCTGCTCGGCAACGCGGTCAAGTTCACCGCCAGCGGCGGCGTGGTGTTGCGTCTGAAATACCAGCGCGAAATGGCGCAGTTCGAGATCGAGGACAGCGGCCCCGGCATTCCACCCGACGAACTCGAACGCATCTTCGAACCGTTCTCGCGCGGCAGTGCGGCACACGTCGGCGCCACCGGCGGCACCGGCCTCGGCCTGACCATCGCCCGGATGTTGACCGACATCATGGGCGGCGAACTCAGTGTGGAAAGCCGGCCCGGTGAAGGCAGCCTGTTTCGCGTGCGCCTCTACCTGCCGCAAATCCACACCGCTCAGGCCGCCAGCCCGACGATCCGCCGCGTCGGCTACGTCGGCGTGCGGCAGCGCATCCTGATCGTCGATAACGAAGCCAACGACCGCGAATTCCTCGCCAATCTGCTGGAACCGCTCGGTTTCCAGCTCGCCCAGGCCGACTCCGGCCAGGCCTGTCTCGACCTGATCCCGCGCTTCAAGCCGCATCTGGTCTTCATGGATCTGGCCATGCCAGGCATGGATGGCTGGGAGACCCTCCGCCGCCTGCGCGAAGGCGGACTGACCGATGCGCGGATTGCCATCATCTCGGCCAACGCCTTCGACAAGGACAGCGAAAACGATGCCGGCATCGGCGCCGACGACTTCATCACCAAGCCGGTGCGGGTGGACGACCTGCTCACCTGGATCGGCCAGCGCCTGGAGCTGGAATGGATCAGTGCCGACATTGTTCCGGAACCCGTTGCTGCCCCCGCCGCCTGGCAAGCGCCCTCGCCGGAAGCGCTGCGCGCGCTACGCGAACTGATCGACCTCGGCTATCCGCGCGGCATCTTCGCCAAACTCGACGAAATCGCCACCGACTCGGCGCACACCGAATTCGTCGAAGTCATGCGTCGCCTGGCGCAGCAGTTCCAGTTCGACTCGATGCAGGAAATCATCCGTAAAGCCCTCACCGACCCTCAACATGCCTCTTGATCCGCTCAACCACGATGTCGTCCTGATCGTCGACGACATCCCGGAAAACCTCTCGCTGCTGCACGACGCGCTGGATGAAGCCGGCTACACCGTGCTGGTCGCCACCAATGGCGAAACCGCGCTGCAACGCGCCCGCCAGAGCCGTCCCGATGTGATCCTGCTCGACGCGCTGATGCCCGGCATGGACGGCTTCGAGGTCGCCCGCCGGCTGAAGGCCGACCACCTCACCCAGCCCATCCCCATCGTGTTCATGACCGGCCTGAGCGAAACCGAGCACGTCGTCGCCGCCTTCGCCGCCGGCGGCGCCGATTACGTCACCAAGCCGATTCGGCCGCCGGAAGTGCTGGCCCGCATCGCCGCCCACATGCAGAACGCGCGCCAGATGAAACAGGCGCGCACCGCGCTGGATGCCTTCGGCCAGGCCACTGTCGCGCTGCGCGACAGCGATGCCGCCCTGCTCTGGCAAACGCCGCTGGCACGGCGACTGCTGAACGAATATTTCGGCATGCCGGAAGGCATCACGCCGCCGCGTCTGATCGAATGGCTGACCGAAGCGCAACAAGCCACTCGCGAGAACCGCGAACCGCCGCTACTCGCCAGCCTGCACAACCGCCGCCTATTGGCCAGCCTGCACGACCCCAGCAAACAGGGGCACGAAGGCGAATGGCTGCTGGTGCTGCACGAAGAAAACCATCAGGCCGCCATCGAAAACCTGATCGCCGCCTTCCGCCTGACCCTGCGCGAGGCGGAAGCGCTGTTCTGGGTGTGCAAGGGCAAGACGAACAAGGACATCGGCGAAATCATCGGCGCCAGCCCGCGCACGGTGAACAAACATCTGGAACACGTGTTCGAGAAACTCGGCGTGGAAACCCGCACGGCGGCGGCGAATCTGGCGATGAACAAGATGGCGATGGGCGGCGGCGAGTAATCGGGCAGCGGCGACCGGGGCAATCTATTTCCGGGCGTTTTAAGGTTGGCACCCTACATTGTTGAAGCGGACTGGCCCGCACAATCCATGGCGCCCGGCGACCTCCGCGTCCACGGCAGCCCAGCCCAACATACGTAGTCAACATCCAGGAGAAATCATGCGCCACATCGGATTCTGCATCGCCCTCGTCGTCGCCAGCCCCTTCGCCAGCTCCATTGCCGCGGCCGGTTGCATGCCCATTATGGGTAACGTCAAACTGACCCCGGATGCGGCCTGCACCGTGACCACCTTTCCCGGCCTGCAGGGCCAGCCGTTCGTAGGCGAGTGCTACAAGTTCACGCTCAAACTCGCTGGCGTGTTACCCGTCTACGGTTATTCCGGAGTGACTGCCGAAGCAATGAGCGGCATCTATACCGGCGACGCAACCTCCAGCCCGGCCAGTGTCCAGGAAAACCGCATGCTGTTGACCGCGCGCAGCACACTGGTCATGGCCGGCACCCGCCTCTACGCCGCCGAAGTCATCATCAGCAGCAATGGCGACCTGGTCACCGAGCAAAGCGTCATCACCGGCACCGATGGCAAAGGACAACTCAAGAATGCCAGCGGCGGATTCGCGATCCTGGGCAACAGCGTCGGCCAAACCGCACAGGTGATCGGCAAGATCTGCACGCCCTGAGTCGTTAGGCATCCACTGGACCCCCGCTTGATCGTCACCCCGGAAGGGTTATCCGGGCCGGGGTGACAAATTCATCGCGCGCCTAACGCGGCGTCACCTCGGGCGCATCGGCGGAAGCATCTTCCGCCTGCCAGTCCGGATCGAAATCCTTCGCCCAGTCGCCCCAGGTATACCAATCGTCACCCATGATTTCCATGGGATGCTCGGTGCGCCCCGAGCCGTTGCCGCACAGCAGTGAATCCGCCGGGAAATACTTGTCGCAGCCCAAGCAGATGCGTTCGGGGTGCTTGGGATGCAGGGGGAATTTCTACTTCTTTTTCTGCACGGCTTTAAAGCGTGTGGAGACGCCGGTCATCATCGGCATTTTTTCTGAATGACAAGCCGACCAGTACTAACCATGTAATTTCTCCATTGAATATCCAAAATACATGGATGAAAAAACGTCTAGCCCAACTCTTCGCTGTTCCCGATGCATCGCAGTTTCATGATGGCGGCGGTTGTCACTTCAAGCTGAAGCCGGCAGATAGAGGCCAACATAAATCGTGCGATCAGAAATTACGTTCATCGTCCGAAATCCCTCCTTGAGTCCCTCAGCCACGTCGGGCACGATCAGCCATACTCCAAGCGTGAAAACCTTGTCGAGATCATCCAACCGCCCAAAAATCCAGAGCGCATTGACGCATCCACCGGGAAATATAAGAGATGACGCTGACTTGGCAGGCTGTGGAAACTCGAACGAAAATCGAAGACAGCAACGTCACTCGCAGACATGCGTGCTGAAGCGTAGTCGGACACTGCTTACAACCAAAGGATCAAGTGCTTGCCATGGCATGAACTGATCCTCGCAGGATTTCGATGCAGACATTGGTATCCAACAGTTACCGCATCACAGTGGCGCGATGACATCAATGACCGGCTGCGCTGAGCGATCCGGAAAATTGGGCGATGCGCCCCACGCCCGATCAATCGAGTCGGCAGGTAGCCGGATGGGTCACTTCTTCTTGCCTTCTCTGGAAGCGTTGGTCGGGGCTTTAATCGCTCGGACGGGCGTTTCCATGTCGATGGCCGCTTCAGTGTTTTCCGACTTGAGCGCCAGGTAGTTTGCCCGGCTCACCACCGGCTTTCCGCTCTTCGATTCCAGCTCCTTGCGGGCATTGCCGGCCACTGCGCCGCCTTGTTTGGCGGCATCCCGGTTGTCGTCGAAGCCCTGGGCATCTTTGCGGCGGGCGATTTCCGTGGTGCTCGCCTCGCCGAGCATGGTGAAGATCAGTTCCAGGTCGGTCATGTGGTCGCGCAGGTTGTTACCGGTCTTCACCTTGTCCAGCCCCTTCAACTGGCTGTGTTCGCCCGGCGTGACGCCGAAGGTGGCACGGGCGATCTCGGCGGTGAGGATGGCGTATTCCCTGCCCTCTTCCACCCCGCGCGCCTTCCATTCGTCGGTCAATTCCCCGCGTACGGCGATGGAGCGCAGGCGCTTTTCGATCCAGTCCTTTGGGTAGCCCTTGGCCTGGTACAGTTCGCGGGCGCGGGCGCTGGCCAGTTCAGGGTTTTCGATCTCCTTCACCCGCTCGTAACCCACCTGCGCCAGCCAGCGCTTGAACGGCTCGGCACGGGGCGATGGGATGGATTGGATGATGCGGAACAGGCCTTCGGTGTTGGCGCAGTTCGCCCGCTGCACGCCGCCCTCGGTTTCGATGCGAAGGGGGGTGACAATTTGTCCCCACCCTTGCGCTAACGCCTTGTCGCGCAAGCGCATTTTCTTGATGTAGTCGGTAGGGTTGGCGCTTTCCGCCAACACCGCCACCACGTCGGAGACGGAAAACCACCATTCTTCGTTGTGCCAGGTGCGGCGGATGGTTTGTTCTTGAAAGACGGCGATGTGGTTTGCCGGTTGTTCCGTTACAGCTTTTTTGCTCATGTTCGATCTCCCTGTTGCTTCGTTATTGAACCTCTTCTTGCGCCGTCAGGCGGTGGATCAACTGGCCGCTAAATCAAGCTTGCCGCGACTTATGCCGGACCTTCCCAATCCGAGTCGAAGTCCTTCGCCCAGTCGCACCAGGTGTGCTAATCATCGCCCAGGATTTCCACCACCTGGTCGTTGGCCCGCAGCTTAGTGCCGGGGTTGGGGTAGATCTGAAATTGCGCCATGACCGGCGGTTGCAAAGTGCTTTGCATGACCGGGTTCCGTTGCATGTGCTGCACATGATCATACTCATGACGATGTGCATCACCAAGCCAGCCGCCCTCTACGCCATCTGACGTATACCCGCGCCGACTGCGGCTCCGTAATCTGGGCTCGACTGCAATCCAGTCCAGCCCAACAACTTTCAGGAGCCCGTCATGCAACGTCGCAATTTCATCAAGGCCGCCACGCTCTCCGTCGCGCTGGCCGCCGCCGGTCTGACCAGCTTGTCCGCCCTCGCCGCCGATACCATCAAGGTCGGCATCCTGCATTCGCTGTCCGGCACGATGGCGATTTCCGAAACGGCGCTGAAGGAAACCGCGCTGATGACCATCGACGAGATCAACAAGTCCGGCGGCGTCATGGGCAAGAAGCTGGAAGCCGTGGTGGTCGATCCCGCCTCCAACTGGCCGCTGTTCGCCGAGAAGTCGCGCCAGTTGCTGAGCAAGGACAAGGTCGATGTGGTGTTCGGCTGCTGGACTTCCGTATCGCGTAAATCCGTATTGCCGGTGTTCAAGGAGCTGAATGGCCTGCTGTTCTACCCGGTGCAGTACGAAGGCGAAGAGCTGGAGAAGAACGTGTTCTACACCGGTGCCGCGCCGAACCAGCAAGCGATTCCCGCCGTCGAGTATCTGATGAGCAAGGACGGCGGTTCCGCCAAGCGCTGGGTGCTGCTGGGCACCGATTACGTCTACCCGCGCACCACCAACAAGATCCTGCGCGCCTTCCTCAAATCCAAGGGTGTGGCCGAGGCCGACATCATGGAGGAGTACACCCCGTTCGGTCATAGCGACTATCAGACCATCATCGCCAAGATCAAGAAATTCGCCGGCGAAGGCAAGAAGACTGCCGTGGTGTCCACCATCAACGGCGACTCCAACGTGCCGTTCTACAAGGAACTCGGCA
>JASJPK010000034.1:0-64287 GCA_031426735.1 Hydrogenophilaceae bacterium
CGAGGTGGCCAGGATCTTGTTGCGCGGGCTGTACAGCAGGTTGGCACGCGGCACGTGCGTGTTGCACACCGGCTTGCACTTGCCGCAGCGCAGGCAGTCCTTGATCGAATCGGCGATTGCGCCGATTTCCGACTGCTCCATGATCAGCGATTCGAGTTCCAGCAAGCCGAACGATGGCGTGTAGGCATTGGCCAGATCGGCACCCTTGAGCAGCTTGCCCTGGTTGAAATGGCCGTGCGGATCGACCTGCTTTTTGTAGGTCGCGAATTCGGACAGCGCCAGATCGGAGAGGAATTCCAGCTTGGTGATGCCGATGCCGTGTTCGCCGGAGATGACGCCGCCCAGGTCCTGCGCCAGATGCATGATGCGCGCGACCGCCTGGTTCGCCGCCTGCAGCATGGCGTAATCGTCGGAATTGACCGGGATGTTGGTATGCACGTTGCCGTCGCCGGCGTGCATGTGCAGCGCGACGAAGACGCGGCCTTTCAGCACGCGCTTGTGGATCGCATCGCATTCGGCCAGCACCGGCTCGTATTCGCGGCCGGTGAAGATCTGGCGCAGTTCGGCGCGCACTTCGCGCTTCCACGACACGCGCAGGCTGTGATCCTGCAGCGCGCGGAACACGCTCCGGTTTTCCGCCAGCGGCGCATGCTCGCGCACGTCGCACAGATTGGGCGGCAGCGGCGCATCGAGATCGTCCAGATAGGCTTGCCAGCGTGCGCGCACTTCGGCGAACAGCGCGATGGCGCGCTCGCGCCGCGCCTCGGTCAACACCGGGTCGGCGACACCGTCCTCATCCTCGGTCAACGGCAAGGGGCCTTTGACGAAGTCGGCCAGGGTATCCAGCAACGCCAGCTTGTTGCCGACCGACAACTCGATGTTGATGCGCTCGACGCCATCGGAATAATCGCCCAGGCGAGGCAACGGAATCACCACGTCTTCGTTCACCTTGAAGGCGTTGGTGTGCTTGGCGATCGCGGCGGTGCGCGAACGGTCCAGCCAGAATTTCTTGCGCGCTTCGGCGCTGCTTGCGATGAAACCTTCGCCGCCGCGCGCACGCGCCAGCTCGACGATATGCGCAGCGGCGGCATCGGCGCTGGCGGCGTCATCGCCGGCCAGGTCGGCCAGCAGCACCATGTTCGGGCGGCCGGTCCTTTCCGCCTTGGTGGCATAGCCCACCGCCTTGATGTAGCGCGCATCCATGTGTTCCAGGCCGGCCATGACGACGCCGCCCGGGCAGGAATCCATGTGATTCTTCACTTCCACGATGGCCGGCACCGCTTCGCCGACCGGGCCGAAGAATTCCATGCAGACCGTGCGGATGTGCGGTGGCATGCGATGCAGCACGAAAGTCGCCTGCGTGATCAGGCCGTCGCAGCCTTCCTTCTGGATGCCGGGCAGGCCGGCCAGGAATTTGTCGGTGACATCCTTGCCCAGCCCCTGCTTGCGGAACGCGCGGCCGGGAATGGCGAGAATTTCCGCCGCGCCCTTCGGTTTGCCGTCGGCCTGGAAACGGCGCAATTCGAAGCGCACCGTTTCGACGTCATGAATCTTCGACAGGTTGTGGTCGAGCCGGGTGACTTCCAGCCAGTCGGCGTCCGGCGTCACCATCTTCCACGACACCAGATTGTCCAGCGCCGTACCCCACAACACCGCCTTCTTGCCGCCGGCATTCATCGCCACGTTGCCGCCGATGCAGGACGCGTCGGCGCTGGTCGGATCGACCGCGAAGGCGAGGCCGCGCACTTCCGCCGCTTCCATCACCCGCCGCGTCACCACGCCGGCGCCGCAGATGATGACTGGAGTCGCCTCGGTGTGGCCGGGCAGAACGCGCGCTTCAATCGCACTCATCCGGTCCAGTTTTTCGGTATTGATCACCGCCGACATCCGGGTCAGCGGAATCGCACCGCCGGTATAGCCGGTGCCGCCGCCGCGCGGAATCACGGTGAGGCCGAGGGCGATGCAACCGGCGACCAGCGCCGGGATTTCCTGTTCGGTGTCCGGATTGAGCACGACGAACGGATATTCGACGCGCCAGTCGGTCGCGTCGGTGACGTGCGAAACGCGCGCCATGCCGTCGAAGGCGATGTTGTCGCGCCGCGTATGCGGCAACAGTTTTTGCAGAATGTCGCGGCGCAGGCGTTCGGTGTGCACGAATCCCGCCTCGAACGCATCGACCGCGCCAGACGACAACAGCATGAGTTTGCCGACCCGCTCGTTGCCCTGGCGGCGTTTTTCGATTTCACTCAGCCGATGCCGCAACGCCTGGACCAGCAAGGCACGTCGATCCGGGTTGGCGAGCAGGTCGTCTTCCAGATACGGATTGCGCGTAACCACCCATATATCGCCGAGCACCTCGAACAACATGCGGGCAGACCGGCCCGTCTTGCGCTCGCCGCGCAATTCCTCGACCAGTCCCCAGCCTTCCGCGCCCAACAGGCGGATGACGATCTCGCGGTCGGAGAACGACGTGTAGTTGTAGGGGATTTCGCGGATGCGCTGGGCAGACATGAAATAACTCGGAGGCGGGGGGCGGTCGATTCTACCCTCGCAAGGAGGGCGCCGAATTCATAAGCCGCTAAAAAGCGGCAACGACTTCGCTGCCTTTCGGGCGGATCAGAAACAAATTAGACCTTATCTATCAAAGGGATATGCGAATGTTGCGGGGCAGCATAGCAGACACGGAAGGGCGGCGTAAAATGCCGCGAACTTATCCTTGGTATCGACTTCATCCCGCACCATGATCGCCTTACTCATCGTCGCCCACGGCAATCTCGGCGACAGCCTTATTCAGTGCGCAACCTTCGTCCTCGGCCAGCGTCCCGCTGCGCTGGAAAACCTGGATCTGTCGGCCTGCGACGATCCTGCCGACATGCTGGCGCGCGCCCGCGCCAAACTGGCCGAACTGGACCAGGGTGAAGGTGTTCTGGTGCTGACCGACGTTTATGGCGCCACGCCGTGCAATACCGTCTGCAAAGTCATCGAGTCCGATCGCATCGAAGCCGTCGCCGGGGTCAATCTGCCGATGTTGCTGAAGGCGCTGACCTACCGCGATCAAGGCATGGCCAAGCTGCTGGAAAAGGCGGTTTCCGGTGGCCAGGCGGGTATTTTCAACATCCATTCGGAGCCATCTTGTGGCTAATACCCATGGCTGAACGCGATATCGAAATCACCAACAAGCTGGGCCTGCACGCGCGCGCCTCGGCCAAGCTGACGCAAACCGCGGCGCAGTTTCAATCGGAAGTCTGGTTGTCGCGCAACGGCCGCCGCATCAACGGCAAAAGCATCATGGGCGTCATGATGCTGGCGGCCGCGCGCGGCGCCCAGATCAAGATCGAGACCATCGGCGCCGACGAAGAAGCCGCGATGAACGCCCTGGTTGCCCTGATCGAGGACAAATTCGGAGAGGGCGAATGACGCTTGCCCTGCACGGGATCGGCGTCTCCGGCGGTTATGCCATCGGCCGCGCCCAACTTTATTCGCATGCGCGCCTGGAAGCGCCGCACTATTTGCTGGAGCCGGAGTATGTCGAAGCGGAAGTAGCCCGCTTCACGGCCGCGGTGGAAAGTGTGCATGCCGAACTGCTCGCCTTGCAGACGCACATTCCGGGCGGCGCGCCGACCGAACTGACCGCATTCATCGAAGTACATGCCCTGATCCTGTCCGATTCGATGCTGTCGCAAGCGCCGAAGCGGCGTATCCGCGAAGAAGGCTGCAATGCCGAATGGGCTCTGGCGCAACAGACCGAGGCGCTGATTGCGCAGTTCGAATCGATCGAGGACGACTACCTGCGCGAGCGCCGCCACGACGTGCGCCAGGTGGCGGACAAAGTCCTCAAATCGCTGATGGGCCATCCCGGCCATGCACCGCTGAAAGAAGTCGACGAGGGCGACAGCATCCTGGTCGCGCACGATCTTTCGCCAAGCGACATGGTGCTGTTCAAGCGACACGCCTTCGCCGGCTTCATTACCGATCTGGGCGGCGCCACGTCGCACACGGCGATCCTCGCGCGCAGCCTGAACCTGCCCTCGGCGATGGCGCTGCACAACGCGCGCGCCCTGATCCGCGAAGGCGACTGGCTGATTGTCGATGGCGTCGCCGGCGTCGTCATCGTCGATCCCGACGGGGCCATCCTGGATGAATATCGCCTGCGCCGGAATCAGTGGCTGCTGGAACAGAAAAAACTGCGCCGCCTGAAGACCAGCCCGTCGACCACGCTGGATGGGGCCCAGGTGACGTTGATGGCGAACATCGATTTACCGACCGATGTCAGTCAGGCGCTGGGGGAGAACGCTGCCGGCATCGGCCTGTTCCGCAGCGAATTCCTGTTCCTGAATCGCGACACTTTGCCCAGCGAGGAAGAGCAGTTCGAGGCCTATCGCGCGGTAACCGAAGGCATGGCGGGACGCCCGGTGGTGATCCGCACACTCGACGTCGGCGCCGACAAATCGGTGCGCTGGATGAACGACACCAGCGTCAACCCGGCGCTGGGCTTGCGCGCGATCCGCCTGTGCATCGCCGAGCCGCAGATCTTCATCACCCAGATCCGTGCGCTGTACCGCGCCAGTCATTACGGCAAGGTGCAGATTCTGCTGCCGATGCTGGCCAGCCTGACCGAACTCGACCAGGCCCTGGCGCTGATCGGCGCGGCGCGCGGCAGCCTGCGCATGGAAGACATTCCGTTCGATGCCGAAACCCAGATCGGCGGCATGATCGAAGTCCCCGCCGCCGCGCTGGCCGCCGAGTGGTTCGCGCGCAAACTGGATTTCCTGTCGCTGGGCACCAACGATCTCATTCAATACACCCTCGCCATCGACCGTACCGACGATGCCGTGGCGCATCTGTACGACCCGCTGCATCCTGCCGTGCTGGGCCTCATCGACCACACGCTCAAGGTCGGGCAAAGAATGGGCAAGTCGGTTTCGGTGTGCGGCGAAATGGCCGGCGACCCGCGCCTGACCCGTCTCCTGCTGGGCATGGGCCTGACCAATTTCTCGATGCACCCGGCGCATGTTCTGGCGGTCAAGCAGCAGGTCATGCGCAGCCATGTCGGCGAACTGGTGCCGCTGGTGAAAAAGCTGCTGCGCGCCGGACGACCTGAGCGTATCCAGGAATTGCTCGAACGCATCAACAGTTAAAGGTTAAAGAATTGGCCCGCGGCTCAAGTCTGCCGCCGGCCAGCCGATATTCCTTTGGATATAGATCGACGGGATCCCCGCAATGGAACATGCGTCAGCTGCAAGCCACACGACCAAACTGCTCTATCTCTGGCCTGCGCAAAGCCAGGATATGCAGGAAGCTGCACGCCAGCTCGGCTATTACGGTTATGAAACGCAACTGCTCGATACGCCGGAACAGCTCATCGGGCAGGTCGCGGCGCAAGCCCCGACCGGCATCCTGGTCGATTGCGCGCAGGCCTGCGAGCAGACTCCGAACCAGAAGGAACAATTGTCCGAGCTGGCGCAACGAATTCCCGTCGCCTGCATGTCCGGCCGCAGCGACATCGAAGCCCGCCTCGCCGCGGTGCGCATGGGCTGCCAGGCCTATTTCACGCGTCCGCTCGACACCACGTCGCTGCTCGATACGCTGGATCGCCTGACGGCACCGGCACAGGCCGAAGCCGGCAAAGTGCTGATCGTCGACGACTCGCCTTCGTTGTCTGCTTTTTACGCCGCCCATCTCGGCGAAGCCGGCTTCGTCTGCCAGGTCGTCACCGACCCGCTCAAGACTCTGGAAGCGCTGTATGAGCAGCCGCCCGAACTGATCCTGCTGGACATGAACATGCCGGGTGCAACCGGCCAGGAAATCGCCAAAGTGATCCGCCAGCAGGACGCCTATCTCTCCATCCCGATCGTGTTCCTGTCGGCGGAAAGCGATATCGGCCGCCAACGCGAGGCAATGAGCCTCGGCGGCGACGAATTCCTGCACAAGCCGATTCAACCTGAGCATCTGATTTCGGCGGTGCGTAGCCGCGTCATTCGCTACCGTTCCCTGCGCGCCCTGATGGTGCGCGACAGCCTCACCGGCCTGCTCAACCACACCAGCTACAAGGAAAGGTTGCGCACGGAAGTCGCCCGCGCCAAGCGTCAGAACAAGCTGTTGTCGGTGGCGATGATCGACATCGACCACTTCAAGAACGTCAACGACACCTATGGCCATCCGGCCGGCGACCGGGTCATCAAGAATTTGTCGCGCCTGCTGAAACAGCGCCTGCGCGGTGCCGATGTGATCGGCCGCTATGGCGGCGAAGAATTCGCCCTGGCCCTGCCGGATACTTCAATCGAAGTGGCGGTCAAGGTCATCGACAACCTGCGCGAGAGCTTTGCCGCCATCGAACAGCACGTCGGCGCCACGACGTTCCGCAACACCTTTTCCGCCGGCGTCGCGCAGTGTCCACCGTTGCTGGACGCGGAAGCGCTGCTGAAAGCGGCCGACGAGGCGTTGTACGTATCGAAACACGGCGGCCGCAATCGGGTGACGGCGGCCGAGTTGTAGGAGCGCCTTCCAAGGCGCGATGTCGGCAACAATCGCACCTTGGAAGGTGCTCCTACCGGGGTCCCGAGTTCAGTACAGCACCAGACCTGCGTCGTCACTGCGGCGCCCGCCGGGATTGTCACCGTCCGAAGTTTTGGCGACAGCTGCGCCCGGCGTATCCAGCACCAGATCCGAGACGATGTAGCGGCACCAGACCTTGTTGCCGGTACCCGAGTAGACGATCTGATCGCACAGACTGCGCACCAGCGCGATGCCGCGACCGAAAGCACGTTCGTTGGTGTCGCTCAGCGCAGCCTGATCTTCCAGGCGATAGCCGTAATCGAAGCCGGGACCGGTATCGTTGACGCTGATATCCAGCACCGCGCGCGAGCCCGCCTGATGCAACAGGAAAGACAGGTCGATGCGTCCTTCGCTCAGCTTGGCCAGGCGCTCGGCACGCTGCTGCATGTAGATCTCGAAACCACCGATCCAGCTCTTGGTAACCGAATCCAGGCCGAGCAAGCCGTGATCGAGCGCGTTGTTGAACAATTCGGACAGCACCAGAAACAGCGCGCCCTGATGGCCTTTCAGCGCCTGCACTTGCGTGACCAGGCCGAGCACCCCCGGCACCACATCGATATAACGCAATTCCTGCGCGTTGTAGCTCAGATCGAGACGCCAATCCGCGAACTGGCTTTGATTGATCATCTCCGGCGCGGCAAAGCGGAACTGGCGGCGCCGGTCGATCGGTACCGAAACCATCAGACAGGAAATGTCGTCGCGCCCGGGCTGTCCATCCAGATGCGTCTCGACGCCGTTGAGCAGACATTTGAAACGCTGATCGCTGGTCATCGAACAGGCCAGCAGATCGATGACGCCATCAATGCCGAGCCAAGCACCCGCACGGTCCTCCGCTTCGGTCAAACCATCCGAACTCAGTACCAGATCGCCCGGCTCGTGAAACACCACGGTTTCGGACATGCCGGAAAACAGCTTTTCCGGCAGGATGCCCAGCGGCGGATGACGCGAAGGCCAACGCATGGCGACCTCGCCGCGCGTATTCAGAAACAGGGCGTCCGGATTGCCGCCGTTCCAGACTTCGACGGTCTGGTTGCGCACGTCGACCGACGCCAGCGTCGCCGCCACAAAGCGGTCGGAAGGCAGGATCGCCTTCAGCTTGCGGTTCAACTCCTCGGCAATCGAGGACAACGGGAACCCCTTCGCGGTCATGCTGTAGAAGGCCTGGGTCAGCGGCATCGCGCTCAACGCCGCCGCCAGACCGTGCCCGGCCGCATCCGCCAGCAACACATTCAGCACATCGCCGGGCGCACGCGCGGCACAGAGCAGATCGCCGCTGAAAGTCTCCGCCGGCAGATTGAAGCTGCGCACCATCTGATCGCGCAATCCGGCCGCATCGGTCAGCCGCGCCATGACGTGCGCACCGAGACGGGTCTGTTCCTCGGATTCCTCACGCCAGCGCGCCAATTCCTCGGCGTAGCCATGCACCTTGCCCTGCAGCGCAATCTGGCGCGCATAGCTGTTGATTTTGGCCTGCAGCAACTGGGTCGAAGCGGGCTTGGACAAGTAATCGTCGCCGCCGGCTTCCAGCCCGCTGACGATGTCCTGCATGCGATCCAGCGCCGAATAGAAAATGATCGGCGTCCACTTTTCAGCCGGCAGCGCACGGATCGCTTTCACCGCGCTGATGCCGTCCATGCCCGGCATCATGATGTCCATGAACACCAGATCGGGCGCTTCGGCCTGGAAGGCTGCCACCGCGCGCGCGCCATCGATGGCAACGACGGTGCGATGGCCGAGTCTTTGCGCCACCACCTCCAGCTGCTTGACATTGGTCGGGGTATCGTCGGCAATCAGGATTTTCATGCTGAAAGCCGGCTGCGCCTCGCCATTACTGGACGACACGGGGAAGGTACGGTTCTGCGCGGAAAGCGGCACGTTGGTCTGTTGTCCGTTGAGCGTCGTTGAATCAACCGTGGACCGAGAACAATTTGCCGAAATTGGCGATTTCCAGCACCTGCTTGACCATGCCCTGCAGGCTGACCAGGGAAACCGACTTGCCGGCGGCTTCTGCTTTTTCGCGCAACAACAACAACATGCCTAAGGCCGAACTGTCGAGATAGTCCACATCCTTGAAATCGATCGCGATTTCCTTGACGCCAGCCTGTTCGAGCGCGCTTTCGTAGGCGGTCCGGAAATCGCGGTGGGAATGGAAGTCGAAACGACCATTCAGCTTCAATGTCGCCTTGCCGGCGACGAGTTCCGTTGCTATTTGCATGCTTCACTCCGTTGATCTCGATTACCCCGCCATATCGGCGCGACCGGCAATCTCTTTAGCCTGGTTTTTCCGCCTCGGATTCGCCCCAGCAGCCGTTTCATCATAGGCAGCTGGCGGTAGCATACGGCGCCATGCAAGCGAATCCTCTCCTCCCAGCCCTCGACCCGGCCGCCAGCGCGGTAGTGGAAGCCTGTGCCGGCAGCGGCAAAACCTGGCTGCTGGTGTCGCGCATGCTGCGTCTCATGCTGGCCGGCGCGGCACCCTCCGAATTGCTGGCGATCACCTTCACGCGCAAGGCGGCGGCGGAAATGCGCGCGCGCCTGGATGCCTGGCTGACCGATCTGGCCTTGCTACCGGACGCCGCCGCACTCGACTTCCTGATCCAGCGCGGCTTGTCGGAGGGCGAGGCGGTACGCGCCCTGCCCGCGGCGCGCGGCTTGCTGGATAAAGTGCTGAACGCCCGCCCCGGCCCGATGATCACCACCTTTCACGGCTGGTTTTTCCATCTGCTGGCGCGCGCGCCGTTGTCCTTGCGCCCGCCTGGCGAATTGCTGGAACAGACGGCGCTGCTACGGCGCGAAGCCTGGCTGGCGTTCAGCGAAAGCCTGGGCCGCAAACGCGGCAGTCCGGCCGAAGCCGCGTTTGCCGAACTGGCCGCGGCGATGCCGCTCGACAGCGTGCAAAAACTGCTCGATGCCGTGCTGGCCAACCGCGCCGAATGGTGGACCGCGAGCCAGCACGAAGAAGACCCCATCGCCGCCGTTTGCCGCGATCTGGAAGCGCACCTGGGCTTGCGCGAAGACGAAGACGTGCGCGGCACACTGTTCGCGGACGCCGCGTTTCAGCATGGCCTCAACGACTATCACAGCCTGCTGGCGCGCGAAGCCGCCGTGCTGGCCTCGGAAGGCAAGCGGCTGGCCGCGCTGCAGACATTTCTGGAAACCTGCCCGACAGACAGCCCGGATGCAGCGCTTGCCTTCGCCGCGTTGTGCGCCTGTCTGCTGACGCAGGTCGGCGAGCCGCGCAAATTGAAGACCTCGCAGGCCATGTACAAGCGTCTCGGCGCAGATGACAGCGAGGCCTTTGTCGCCTTGCATTTCCAGCTGGCCGAGCAGGTGCAACGGGTTCGCTCGCAGCTGGCCGACCAGCGCGCGCTGCGCCTCAACAGCCTTGGCCTGATTGCCGGCACCGCCTATCTGGATACTTACCAGCGCCTGAAGACGGAACGCGGTGCGCTCGATTTCAACGATGGCGAACTGGAAGCCCTGCGCCTGCTCGACGACGAGGAAGCCGCCGCCGCCGTGCTGATGAAGCTGGATGCGCGCTGGAAACACTTGTTGCTCGACGAGTTTCAGGACACCAACCCGTTGCAATGGCGCATCTTGCGCACCTGGCTGGAAGCCTACGGCGGCGATACCGAGCGGCCGACCGTGTTCCTGGTCGGCGATCCGAAGCAGTCGATCTATCGCTTCCGCCGCGCCGAGCCGCGCCTGTTCGATGCGGCGGCGGCATGGCTGGCGACGCATTTCGCCGCCCGCCATTTCCCGCAGAACGAAACCCGCCGCTGCGCGCCGCACATCGTCGCCTGGGTCAATGCGCTGTTTGCCGAGCGCCCCGATTACCCGATCTTTGCGCCGCATCGCGCCCACCAGAGCGCCTTGCCGGGATGGTGCGAAGTCCAGGCCTTGCCGGTCGCCGCAAGCGCCGAAGCCGGCAGTCCGTTTCGCAATCCGCTGACCACGCCGCCGCCGCTGCAGCAGAACCCTCGCGCCGCCGAAGCCGCCTGGGTGGCCGGCCGCATCGACGACATCGTCGGCCGCCTGCGCATTGGCGCGGATGCCGACAGGCCGGCCCGCTACGCCGACATCCTGCTCCTTTACGCCACTCGACGCGATCTGGCGGTGTTCGAGGAAGCGTTCCGCCACGCCGGCATTCCTTATCTGACCGACCGACGCGGCGGCCTGCTCGACACGCTCGAAGTCGACGATCTGCAACGGCTGCTGACCGTCCTGGTCACGCCCTACGACGACCTCGCGCTGGCCCAGTGCCTGAAATCGCCGCTGTTCGGCTTGGTCGACCGCGACTTGCAAACTCTGGCGCGCGGTGAAGGCCCCTGGTGGCAGCGTCTGTTTGCCTGGGCCGAACAAGCCGACGCATCCGCACCGGTTGCGCGCGCAGCACGGCTGCTGGCCGGTTGGCGCAAGCTGGCCGGCGGCTTGCCGGTGCATGACCTGCTTGACCGGATATTTCATGAAGCCGACGTGCTGGCGCGTTATGCCGCCGCCGTGCCCGCTCGCATGGCCGCCGGCGTGCAGGCGAATCTGCAGGGGTTTCTCGCGCTGACGCTGGAACACGAAGGTGGCCGATACCCCAGCCTGCCGCGCCTGCTCGACGAACTGCGCCAGTTGCGCCAACAGGCCGGTTTCGACGGTCCCGACGAACCGCCCGCCAGCAGCGGCGACATGGTGCGCATGCTCACCATCCACAGCGCGAAAGGGCTGGAAGCGCCGATCGTGTTTCTGGTGAAGTCTGACCAGGCCGGCGGCAACGATGCCGCTTACGGCGTCATCATGGACTGGCCGCCGGCGGCGGATCGCCCGACCCATTTTTCGCTGCATGGCGGCAAGGACTGGCGCGGTCCCGGCCGCGATGGGCTGTTCGCGCAGAACCAGGCACAAGCCGAACGCGAACGCCTCAACCTGCTTTATGTCGCGATGACGCGCGCCCGCCAGGCCTTGTTCGTATCGGGTTTGGGCGAGGCGGAAGGCGACGGCGCCAACTGGCTCGGCATGGCCGGCAGCGCGCTGCGACGCGCCGAGATGGATGGGCTGGCGCAAATGGATTGGACGGACGCGTGCAGGAGCAGCCTTCAGGCTGAGATAGCCACTGCAGCGCAGCCTGGAGGCCGCTCCTGCAGAGACCTTCCCGCCATCGGCAGTCGCATCGAACCAGGCGGACCGGAAGCCGAATTCGGCATTCGAGTGCACGCCTGGCTGGAAGGCCTCAGCGCAGGCGTGCCACGTAACAGGCTGCTGGAAAATCTTTCCGCCGATAGCGCGGAAGCGCGCCGCGTCGAAGCGGCGGCGTTGAACATCCACGCCATTGCGGAACTCGCGCCCGCGTTCGACCCCAACCGGCATCTGCGCGCCTTCAACGAACTGGAATTTCTCGACAGCAGCGGCCGCATCGCACGCATCGACCGGCTGGTCGAATTCGAAGCGGAAACCTGGGTGCTCGACTACAAGACCGGCGGCTTGGCAGAACCCGATCTGGCGTTGCGTGCCTTGCCGCATCTGGCACAAATGGCCGGCTACCGCGCCGCCGCACTGAATTTGTTCGCCGGCAAACCGGCCCGGGTGGCGCTGGCGTTTACCGACGGCCAGGTTTACTGGGTGCCGGACGAATTGAGTTTGTAGGGCGGGAATCCCTTCCCGCCGATCCTCCGTCTGATTGCCGTTTCAGGAACAGGCGGCGCCACCGCCGCGAGGAGGATTGTCGGCAAAGGATTGCCGACCTACTTGTTTGACAACGGGCAATCGCGCCTTGGAAGGCGCTCCTACACAACCGCTCACATGTATTCCTGCGCCAACTTCGCGTAATTGCCCGCTTGATAGGCGAAATACTCTAGTTCTTCGTCCGTAAGACGCCGCACCGCCTTGGCCGGTCGCCCCAGATACAGCCAGCCGCTTTGCAGCACCCGCCCCTCCGGCACCAGACTGCCGGCGCCGAGCAGCACGCGCGGCTCCAGCACGGCGTTGTCCATGATCAGCGAGCCCATACCGATCAGACATTCGTCCTCGATACGACAGCCATGCAGGATCACCGCATGGCCGACGGTGACATCGCGCCCGATGCTCAACGGGGCACCGGCCGGATTGCGCACGCTCTTGTGGGTGACATGCAGGATCGAACCGTCCTGCACATTCGAGCGCGCGCCGATGCGGATGCTGTTCACGTCGCCGCGGATCACCACGCCGGGCCAGATCGACACTTCATCGCCCAACTCGACGTCGCCGATGAGCGTCGCACTGGCGTGGACAAAAACGTCGCTGCCCAGTCTGGGCGAAATGTCCCGGTAGTTTTCTATGCTCATGCGATGCAACTTTTGGACTGGAAATAATTCAGAATGGCCGCAAGTATAAAAGCCAGTTACGTCTCCCCCACTCAGGACACCCCATGAATCCCCTGCTCGATTTTTCCGGCCTGCCGCGTTACAGCGAAATCAAACCCGAACATGTCACCCCCGCCATCGACGCATTGCTCGCGCAAAGCCGCGCTGTCGCGGCGCAAGCAGCGGATGCCGCGATGCCGGCGACCTGGACGGCTTTCGTGGATCCGATGGACGATGCCAACGAACGCCTGTCACGCGCCTGGGGCCAGGTTTCGCATCTACATTCGGTGCTGGACAGCCCTGAACTACGCGAGGTCTACAACGAGAACCTACCCAAGATCACGCAGTTCTACGCCGAACTCGGCCAGAACCTGGCCTTGTTCCACAAATACAAGGCGCTCGCCGCGTCGCCCGAATTCGCCACGCTTTCGCCGGCCCGCAAGAAGATCGTCGACAACGAATTGCGCGATTTCAAACTCGGCGGCGCCGATCTGCCGGAAGACCGGAAACCGCGTTTCATGGCGATTCAGGAAGAACTCTCCAAACTTTCCGCCAAGTTCGAGGAAAACCTGCTCGACGCGACCAATGCCTGGTCGAAATTCATCGACGACGAAAACGAACTGCGCGGCCTGCCCGACGACGCCAAGGCGATGTTCAAGGAAATGGCGGAAGCGGATGACTCATTTGCAAACACTCCTGGCTGGAAGCTGAACCTGCAGGCGCCCTCCTTCCTGCCGATCATGCAGTACTGCGAGAACCGCGCGCTGCGCGAAGAGATGTACCGCGCCTACACGACGCGCGCCTCCGAATTCGGCGCGGCGGAACTCGACAACACCGCGCTGATCGCCCAGATTCTGGAACTGCGCCAGGAAGCGGCGCACATGCTCGGTTTCGATGCCTATGCCCAGGTTTCGCTGGCGGCCAAGATGGCGGAAACCCCGGCCGAAGTGCTCGAATTCCTGAATGAACTAGGCACCCGCGCCAAGCCCTACGCCGAAAAAGACATGGCCGAGCTGCGCGAATTCGCCGCCAAGGAACTTGCGCTGCCCGATCTGCAAGCCTGGGATATTTCGTTGGTCAGCGAAAAACTGCGCGAAGCACGTTACGCCTATTCCGATCAGGACGTGAAGCAATATCTGCAGGAGCCGAAGGTGCTGGCCGGCCTGTTCCGGGTGATTTCGACGCTGTATGGCCTGGAGATTCGTCCCGATGCGGCACCGGTCTGGCACGAAGACGTGAAGTTCTTCGCGCTGTACGACACCCAGAACCAGCTGGTCGGCCAGTTCTATCTCGACATGTACGCGCGCGACACCAAGCGCGGCGGCGCCTGGATGGACGACGCGATTACGCGGCGGCGGACCGCGACCGGTATCCAGACCCCGGTGGCCTATCTCAACTGCAATTTCACCCGCCCGGTCGGCGGCAAACCCGCCCTGCTCACCCATGACGAGGTGATTACGCTGTTCCACGAATTCGGTCACGGCCTGCACCATCTGCTGACCCGGGTGGAAGACCTCGGCGTTTCCGGCATCAGCGGCGTCGAGTGGGACGCGGTGGAACTGCCGTCGCAGTTCATGGAGAACTTCTGCTGGGAATGGGAAGTGCTGAAACACATGACCGGCCATGTCGACACCGGCGCACCGCTGCCAAAAGAACTGTTCGACAAAATGCTCGCCGCGAAGAACTTCCAGGCCGGCATGCAGACCCTGCGCCAGATCGAGTTTTCCTTGTTCGACATGCACCTGCATTTCGACCTGAAACCCGGCCAGACCGCGCTGGAACTGCTGCGCGAGATCCGCCAGCAAGTCGCCGTGCTGACACCGCCGGAATACAACCGCTTCCCGAACAATTTCTCGCACATCTTCGCCGGCGGTTATGCCGCGGGCTACTACAGCTACAAGTGGGCGGAAGTGCTGTCCGCCGACGCCTACAGCTTGTTCGAGGACGAAGCGGACAAAGGCAGCTGGGGCGTACTCAACCCGGAAGTAGGCCACCGTTTCTGGAGCGAAATCCTGGCGCAAGGCGGCGCCCGTCCGGCCATCGATTCGTTCAAGGCCTTCCGCGGCCGGGAACCGACCATCGATGCGTTGTTGCGGCATAACGGCATGGCGTAAATTCTCTCATCGTGACGATGCTACCCAGCATGCTTCATCGTCACGGTTGCCACTTTGCACGGATTGATTATCCAGCCCACCCCACAAGAAATACCAGCACATCACAATCCTTCAACAAATCCATCTAAATCACCTACAACCCCATAAATCCGGGCATAGACGGGGACTCGCATCATTAAATTCAACAAAATCTCAGCCTTCTATCTAACAGAGGAATTTTAATAAAATAGAGCCGCGCCAATCCAAAGAGGAACGGAATTGAAGAAAGAATTATCCATATACTTGGATTTTGCACGCATCAGCGCAGCCTTCCTGGTACTGATATATCACAGTAATGGAATGGGCATTACGGGTGGATTTTTGTGGCAACTTGGTGGCTACGGACAGACAGCCGTGATGATTTTTTTCGTTCTCTCTGGATATGTCATTGCCCACGTATCCTCCAAAAGAGAAAAGGAATTATCAACCTATACATTCGCCCGCCTATCGAGAATGTACTCTGTAGTCATCCCTGCTTTGATCGTCACATTTTTATGCAACGAACTAGGCCAAATCTTCATTCAGAAACAATACTCAGGCCCATGGAACTCGAATGAGCCACTCGAATATTACAGATATTTCATCACATTTTTCATGCTGCAAGATTATTGGGCCATTAATCTCAGTCCTTCCAACAACGGCCCATTCTGGTCAATATCATTCGAAATCACTTATTACATAATTTTTGCATCAATATATTTCAGCAAAAACAAAACCCGAGCCCTTCTTTTCTCAACAGCCATCGCCCTTGCCGCCGGACCGACCATTGTTTTCCTATTTCCAATCTGGCTACTAGGTGTTTTGATTTACAGAATCCACGAAAACGGCACATTAAACTGTCCAAAGTATTGCAACGACCTTCTTTTCATTGGCAGCATTATTGCACTTGCCTTTAGCCCAGATTACAGAGAGTTTCTCAACACCACCATTCCCGGCATCAACAGAGAATCAATAGCAGGCGACTTTCTGGACGGATTATTGTTTTCCTTAAACCTGCTGACAGCACCTGTTTTTATCGAGAGAATTCGCGCCGCCCTCACGCTCTTCAGCAAACCAATTGCATTCCTTGCCTCCCTGACCTTTTCCTTTTATTTGTTTCACCAGCCATTAATCAGACTCCTGGCAGGAGTCTCGCCATTCATAGACAACCCGTCATCCATTTCAAACAGAGTATTTGTTCTTGCCGGAACGTTTTTCATCATAGTTATTATTGGCCTTCCCTGCGAGCGGTATAAAAGCAAGCTAAACACCAGCCTTAGAAAAATCAGCCATATAATTTCCAGGCAATTGAAAACAATCTAGCATCCCAACCCATCCTTTTCACCCTTCGATTGTTGCTACCGGAGTACTGCATGTCGCGATACCTGCAATTACTTATTCTTTTTATCATATCAACCAATCTCGCGTTCGCGCAGCGTGAAATTGACAACACTCCATTCAAGCAGAGGCTACTCGGAAAAGTTTTTCTCAATGCCCCGATGACAACTCAGGAGATTGATTCAATGGAACCGGCCTGCATTCAAATCGGCATGGGCAAAGCCGGAAAGAATGGAGGCTGGCAATTCGACGATATGAGCCACGATGACTTTATTGCAGCACTTAATAGACCAGAATTCGCCATGACCAAACTCCCTTCAGGAGGATTTGCGGTATGGTTCCATCACTATTGCACTGGCATGCTGGGCAAATACCGCTTCGTGACTGGCAGAAAAACGCCCCACGACAACCTGCGCACATGGCGCGGCGAAATGCAATATTGCCTGCGCGACTCGCACGGCAAATCCTGGGTTTATGAGAATAGAACGCGCAAGGAATTGGCAGAGGCGCAATTCCACTCAAAGGAATATTTGAACGCCATTGCCACCGCGAAAGAAGTACTGGCCGTCGACGCATCGTTCGCGGAAGTCTACGCAATCCTGGCCGATAGCTATGCCACGTTGAAGCAGCAAGACAAGGCGTTGGCATCCGTAAGGGAAGGGTTGCGGTACGCACCTAATGCGAAGGGACTGAAACGCCGCTACAAGGAACTCGGCGGTCAGATGCCGTATCCGGAACCCTACGCCAAAGCAGACGAGGCGGTCGTCGCGCCACCGGCCGCTGCAAGTCCCGCCGCGGATGCACCCCAAGAAGAGGCCACACAGAAGAAGGCCGTACAGCAGGCGATCCAGGATGCGGTGCAAGCGATCCAACAGCCTGCCGCCCAACCCGAGGCGCTTCCAGTGAATGTCGCGCCGCCGACCAAACCGGCGAATCCGTATTGCCGTTTTTGCCCCTGAACCGATACTTTCCCGGCCTGGCCGGGATGCCTCAGCTTGGCCGATTCGCGAACCAGGCCAACGACGCGGTAAGCACTTCCTCGCGCGCAGCCAGCGTCGAGAAAGCCTGGTCCGCTGCCGGGATGTCATGTCGGGTGACCGTCGGCCTAGCCAGCAAACGGGTCCATTCCGGCGAGTTCGCAACCAGTTCGTCGAACTCCTTCCTGACCAGGCTTTCACCGCTCATCAACAGCAGCGTATGCCCGCCAAAACGTTTGAAACCCTCGCGCATGCGATCCGGAAACGGGCCGTCGCCCAATTCGCCATCGCCTTTGCCCTTGTGCTTGGCGTTCGCTTTTGCGCCGCCCATACCGGCTGAACGCCAAAGATTGCCGAGCAGGTCGGGCAAGGTCTTGAACGGATTGAAACGCAGGCTGAACACTTTTTTCCAGAACGCCTTGTCGCGGAAACGATCCAGATAATAGTGCCGCACGATGACTTTGGCGCGCGACTCCGCCGAACTGGCAAACGGATTGCCGAGAATCATGCCGGTGACCTGGGGAAAGCGCCAACCAT
Organism: Hydrogenophilaceae bacterium; assembly: GCA_031426735.1. GTDB lineage: Bacteria > Pseudomonadota > Gammaproteobacteria > Burkholderiales > Thiobacillaceae > PFJX01. Next base: position 17,866 of record JASJPK010000034.1, read on the forward strand.
GCAGCATGCTGGCAGAAGCGGCATCGCAGCCGCCCCACAAGGTAATTTCCTTGACGCTGGGCGCCAGACGCTGGAAGGTATTCAGCGCAGCGGCAAGATCGTCGTAAATATCCTGGAAGCCCCGGTATTCGCCGCCGCCATCGCCCAGGCCGCGGTAGTCGAAACGCATCACGGCAACGCCGTTCGCGGCCATCTGCCGCGCGATCAGCGTCAGTTGGCGACAACAGCCAGCGCGATATTGCGGACCGCCCGCCACGATCATCAGTACACCTTGCGTCGCCGCCTGTTGCGGCACATGCACGATGCCGATCAGCGTATCGCCGCGGCAATCGAATGCGACCGGAATTTCGTTGACGTTCATGCCGCCTCCGCGAACAAGGCCGTTGTCTTGGCGACCAGATCGGGCGCGTTATCGCGCGAGTGCAACGACCAGATCGCCGGATCGCAAAAGGTATGCACCTTTACAACGCCCGACTTGCCGACGATGCCGTCGACTACGCGCTGCGCGCCGATGGACAGTGGTTTGTCGGGCTGATCGACGTTCTCGAACCAGTCGATCTGCATACCGCCAAAATGCTCGATATCGAGCATTTTCTTGCTGTCGATGTCGCCGGAAAGGCCACCCGGCAGGCGATAGCCGGATATTTCGACGCCATCGCCGCTGCGCAATTGCGTACGGATGGATTCCGTGGTTTCGGCCGGCAAACCGCGGTCCATCAAGCTGGCCACGCGAAGCCGCAGATACTGAGTCAGGAAAGTCTTGCCATCGGCCACCGGCTGCCAGAACAACAGGCGGTTCAATGCGCCTGCCGACTGGCTGGCGACCTCGGCGGCGAGCAGCGCGCCCAGTCGCAATCCCCACAGGACCGGAGTGTGACCGCTGCGTTTACGCAACCAGTCGGCGGCCATCAGCGCGTCTGCACACCAGGTGCTCCAACGCGCTGCGTCGAATTCACCTTCGCTGTCGCCGGTGCCGTGGTAATCGAGCAACAGGCAGGCATGTCCGAGCGCAGCGAGCTGTCTGGCCTGCAGCGCGACCGTCGAACGGCATCGATTCATTTCTTCCGCGAAGGAAGGCAAGTACACCACTGCCCCGCGCGCGGCGGCACGCGGCCCGATATACAACGCAAAGACGCGTCCGGCCTGCCCCAGCAGAAACAGTGGTTCGATCTCAAGCGCGGGCGGGCTTGCCGTCATGCCAGTTTCTGTTCGATGAACTCGGCCAGACTGCCTACGGTTTCGAAGATTTCCGCGCTGATTTCCGTGTCGTCGACGGACACGCCAAGCTGTTCTTCGATGGCGCTGACGATGCCGACCACGCTAAGCGAATTGAATTCGGGGAAGTTGCCCATCAGCGCGGTCTGCGCGGTGAGTTGATTGGCTCTGTCGCCCAACTGCAGGTTGGTGCGCAAAATGTCCTTGGTGATCTGCATTGCATCCATGTTTTTTTTCTTCTCCTGAGTTGCGGGTATCAATGAAAGCGGGATCCGCTCAGTCGGGATTGCTCTTGTGCATATGAAAGCGTTCTTTCAAGACCATGTCCGCTTCGCTCATCCCGACGAAACGCAGGATTTCGCGTTGTCCATCCTGATTGCTCATCATGCCGATATCGAAAATCCGGAAATTGTCCGGATGTTTCTGCGCCTGGATTTCGGCTTCCCGGTAGTAATAGTCCCAGTACTTTTCGATGGCTTCGCGTTTGCTGGTCGCCTCGAACTTCGGAAATGTCTTGTCCCAGACCGGATCGAGCTGGTATTCGCTACCGTCATGCTCTTGCCAGAAATTCCTCGACTTATGGAATGGCGTGCGCGTGATGAGCGATTTCAATCTGTCCGCCAACCAGAGTGAACGCCACCGGTGGTTGGATGATTTCTGCATCCAGCTATCCACCGTTTTGGTTTTGTCGCGCTTGATACAGACAAAACGCACATTGGGATTGATGGCAAGAATATCGTCGACGTATTTCAGATAGTAATAAGCGATATCCCCCATCAGGCGCACTTGCTCCATGCCCTGCAGGTAGGTGTAGCTTTTCACCGAAGCCGGTCGGGCATAGTCCAGCGCCAGCAGATGCTTGTCGCCACCATCGAGAATGTTCTGGAACTCGCGGATGGTATTGAGGATGGGCTGCGGATTGCCCTCGAACACCACGCCGGTGGGGTTCAGTTCGTGAAAACAGACCGCGCCGTGCTGGCTGTTGAACAGGTGCGACAGGGAGGCGGTGCCGGTACGTCCGGAGCCCAAACCGATAACGATCATTTCGTGGCCTCAGTAACTGATCAAGATTGAAAAACCGCGCGCATGCCAAGGTAGGCGCTGTACAGCCGCCATTTCGGATCGCAACCGCCGGCCAGCGCTTCGCGCGCGTAATAGCGCGCTTCGGTATAGCGCCCATCCTTGACCAGCGATTCGGTAATTCGCTTCAACGTGTAGAGCTTGTTCTTTGCTGCCGCCTTGCGAATTTCTGGCGACTGCGCAAACAGGATCGCCTTGTCCATGACGTAAGAGCGGAACAGCATTTTCTGCAGCACGCTGACGACGGTCGACATGTTCAAAGCCTTGGTCGGGTCGGGCGCGTTGTGATGTGAAGTCTTGCCCGGAAAAAACTTGATGCCTTGCGCTGCATCGATGACCCGCAAATAGATATCCCAGTCGCATTCGTAGCGGATGCCTTCGTCCATGCCGCCGATACCCAGATAAAGGCTGGTGCGCACAACGCTGGTATTGAGGTGTTCGAAACCGGGACAGGCCATCAGGTCGGCCAGCGAAGCGCGATAAACCCCGTCCGCATCGGCCTGGCTATGCCGCTCGATGATGTGCTCCAGCCCTTCCAGCCAAAGCGGGCCTGGCACCGGTTTATCGCCGAGAAAAGCGGCCTGGTTGCTGAAATAGACATCGTTCTTTTCGCCGGGTGCGGACAAGGCCCGCCAGGCGCGCGCGAGATGTTCCCGGTCGGTCCAGAAATCGTCGTCGTCGAGGAAGCAGAGAAACTCGCCCTTGGCCAGCTCGGCCCCACGATTGATGGCACCGCTTTGGCCATGTCCCCGGGTCGTGCGTTCGAGATTGAGGAAGGTCACCCTTTCGCTCAGTTCTTCGGCAATGGCTGCATACGCAGTTGCGTTGTCGCCGTCGGAACCGTCGTTGACGACGATGATTTCAAACGATGGGTGGGTCTGCTCCAGCACCGACTGCAACGCCGCGCGCAGCAAAACGGGGCGATTGCGGGAAGGAATGACAACGGTGAAATGGACTGACTCGGGCATGGGAGAAATAGGGGTAATGAGCGTGCGCGATTATCGGATAAAAACGTGCTTGCTTTAGCGCATGGCGTGGATGATTTCCCGGACACTGGCACTGACCTGTGCGTAACAGTTTTCATAAGCTGCAAGCGGGCGACCGTAGGGGTCGGGAATCTCGCCGCCGGGAACGCTCGATTCGTTGGCCATGCCGAGAAGAAAAGTTCGCTGCATGGCGTCGGGAAAGGCCGCGCGCATCCGCTCCAGATGCTGTTTTTCCATCACGAAAATGATGTCGGCGCGATCCACCATGTCACGGTCCAGATAGCGCGATGCCCAGTTTTCCATGTTCAGGCTGTGGCGCGCCGCGACATCGACCATGTTCGGGTCGGCGGGTCGCGCGGCTTCTTCGTGAAAACCGGCGGACAGCAGCGGGTTGGCGGATTTCCCGCCCATCTGCACGAATAACCGCTCGGCCAACGCACTGCGATTGATGTTGCCGTAGCAAACGAACAAGGGATGTTTGCTCCTGGCCAGCAAGCGTCCTACTTCGCCGTTACGCCAGGCGGCGCGTTGCCCCGCCAGCAGGCGTCGTTCATGCCACAGGCCGGTCAGGCGCCGGCCGTAACCGGCAGCGATTCGCCAAATATCGACCAGACCGGGTAGCGGGTCGCGCCATTGCTGCACATCGAAATGATGGCGCATGGAAAAGACCAGGCCCAGATCGCGCAGCACCTGATCGCGCGTCGGCAAGGTGACCAGGCCCGACGGCGCATCGCGTCGCGCGACCAGTTCGTGCCAGTAAAGGTCGTGCCCCAGCTTGCGGCAATAGACATCAGGTTTGGCCGCTGCGCGCGGTCGTACCTGGCCTTGGGTCAGCAACTCGAACAGCATGGCGGGGAAATCGGCGCCGGCCGCAATCGAAAGCGGCAGCGACCCCCAAAAGCGGCCATTGATCTCCATCAATCGGAACGAGGCGTCGTCCGGTTGCCATTTGAACTCCACCATCGCCACGCCATGCCAGGACAAGGCCTGCATCAAGCGGCTGGCCGCATCGAGCAATACGGGTTCGATCGGAACGCTCTTGCGCAAGCTGCTGCCGCCACCGGTCAGCGGCACTTCGTGCAAACGCAGATGCTGGAAAGCGTAAATCACCTTGCCGTGATCGGCGATCAACTCGATGCCGACGCCCTGGCCGCGAAAGTACTCCTGCAACAACACCGCGCCGAAGCGCAGGTAATGTGTCGTTTTGGCCAGCAATTCCTTTTCGTCGAGCGCATAGGAAACGCTGAGTTGCACCATATCCGCCATGTTGGCGCCCATCGAGCGCTCCGGTTTGACGACAACCGGATAAACCAGGCCTTTGGATGCCTCCGCCAACTGAGCAAGGTCGTCGATACGCACGCCTTGCGGCACCGGGATGCCCAACGCCGCAGCTGCTTGCATGGTGCGCGATTTGTCCAGCGCGGCATCGAGACTGTCACTGTCGGGCAAGGCCAATCTGGCCGCATCCAGCTGCCCGCGATGACGCGACAAAGGCACCAGGGAACGTTCGGTCACGGGAATGACCAGGTCGTAATTGGCCGCCGCCATGCGCTGCTTGATCCATGCGATGAAATCGACTTCAGCGGTCATCGGATCGGGGTACTTGAAGTACGCCGCGATGCCGCGCGAATACTGGCAAATCGGCTGTTCGACAGCGCTACCGATCTCCACCTGCAAACCCTGGCGTCGCAATGAACGTACGACACTCAAGGCGGGTGCGGTATCCGCATCGAGCACCAGCACACGTCGAGAAATATCAGCCTGCATTTTTTGATTTCGGGTTATCTGCATCATCGACAATACGCGGCCACGCCGCCTAGCCGGCGCGCGACAGCTTGAGTTGGGTCAACTCGACCAGCATGGCCTCCAGCCCCTTCGGCTTGCCGGCTCCCAGCCAAAGCAAAACCGAGGCAGCAGCATAGACCACGGCGGCAAGGGTGACCTTGAGGATCAGTGCAAGCAGAACGGGGAGTGCGGACAGTTCCGGAAGTTGACCTACAGCCAGCGCCATGCAGGTTACGGCAAGCACCGGTCGCCAAAACAGAGCGGGTATCGTCAGAACCGGCAAGCGCAGGAAACGCAGCGCGAGAACAAGCAAAACCAGCACCTCGAGGGCTGACAGGGCGATTTTCAGGAAAACCACGCCTTCCAGGTGATAGCTCTGGAAGGCGAAATAAATCAGCGCAACGAATATCGTCGTGCGGATCACGCCAACGACCGAGGATCGCTCGATCATATCGACCATTGCAAGAAAGTTGATCAAGATTTCCGTTGTGGCGAAACACATGAAAAACAGCGCCAGCAATCCGGTCAGCCCGGCAGCCTGCGTCCATTGCTCGCCAAGCAACAAGCCCACGAGTTCAGGCGCAACCAGCCACACGCCGATACCGGCAGGCAGGATCAGTGCAATGAAAACAGAGGTCGAAACGACAAACGCGCTGCGCAGCCGTTCATGGTCGTGCTTCAACTTGGCATACCCCGGCATCAATGCGGAACCGACCGGCGTCATCAGTTCCTGCGTAACGATACTGGCCAGGTCTGCCCCCACAGAGTAATAACCCAACGATTGCTTGGTCACATGGCCGGACAGGATCAGGCGATCCATCGCATTGAATATCTGCCGACTGATGCTGTTGACCAGCACCCACTTCGAGAAGCCCCACAACTTGGAAAACCCGCGCAGCAAGAAGCGTGGGCGGTAGTCGCTCAAGATATAGCTGAACACGACCTGATACGTGTAATTCATCAACGTGCCCAGCACGATCGCCCAGTAAGAGCGCAGCACAAATGCCAAAGCGATGGTGCTGGCGACGCCAAGCAGGCGTGGATACAACCGGTATTTGAATAAATGATGAAACGCCAGATTCTTCTGAAAATCGACCGTGCCGATATTCTCGAAACCTCGCACCAGGATGGTCAGCGCGGCGATCAAACTGATGTTGAATGCCTCCGGCGCATTGGCATATTCAGCCACCCAAGGAGAGCACGAAACAATCGCAAGCGCGAACACCAGCGCCTTGAGAAGCCGGAAAGTCCAGGCCGAATCGTAGTCGTCGCGGCTCGGGTTCTGCTGGCGGATCAAAGCCATGTCGAAGCCGAAATCGAATAACCCATCCAGTATCGTGGTCAGCGACACGACCACCGCCACAAGACCGAAATCGGCCGGCGTCAACAGTCTTGCCAGCACCATGGTGCTGGCAAGACCCAACAAGCGATAACTCCAGCGACTGGCCACCATCCAGGCCGCACCTTTGATGATTTTGTTTTTTATCGATGGAGCGACATTCGCATTCAAAGGATCATTCCTGATCGGGCAAAAGGGTCTGAAGAATACAACAGGCTGCATCCAAACGTGCCCGTGCAGAATGCCGAATCGCGTGACTTAGCCGGCACAGACAAGCTTACTCACGTCGTGCAAAATCTCGCCGAAGCAATAACGCTGAAAATGCACACGATTGATCGTGTCGATACGGCGCGGACGACTACCGAGGCAAATAATGACCGAATTGATCCACCATCTGATTGAACACTCGGCCACGCGCGCGCCGGATGCCGCTGCGCTGCGCGATGGGAAACGCGATCTGGCTTATGGCGAACTGGCGCGCTCAGTGCATCAAGCCGCCTCTTTGTACCTTGGCCTGGGCTTGAGTCGTGGCGAACGCGTCGCGGTCTGGCTCGACAAACGACTGGAATCGGTCGTCGCGCTTTTCGGCGCCGCCGCCGCCGGTTGCGTGTTCGTGCCGGTCAATCCGCTGCTGAAACCGGAACAGGTCGCGCACATCCTGATGGACTGCAATGTGCGTGCGCTGGTCACCAGCCCGGAACGGGTAGCCTTGCTGGCGGATGTACTGCCGCGCTGCCACGATCTCCGATTCCTGGTGACGACGGGCGATATCGCTGCCGTTTCCGCCGTTTCGCTTCCCGCCGCAATCAACTGTGTCGCCTGGGCGGAGCACGCCACCTGCGACGCGCGCCAGGCACATCGCGTGATCGATGCCGACATGGCGGCAATTCTCTACACCTCGGGCAGCACCGGCCGACCGAAAGGTGTCGTGCTGTCGCACCGCAATCTGGTTGCCGGCGCAGAAAGCGTCTCGCAATATCTGGAGAACAGCGCGCAGGATCGCATCCTGTCCGTTCTTCCGCTTTCTTTCGATTACGGCCTGTCTCAACTCACCACGGCATTCCGCGTCGGCGCCTGTTCGGTGTTGATGAATTACCTGCTCGCGCGTGACGTCATCCGCGCCGTTGAACGGGAGAAAATCACGGGGTTGGCTGCCGTGCCGCCGCTGTGGGTGCAACTCGCTCCGCTCGATTGGCCTGCCGGCATCGACGAGCACTTGCGCTACATCACCAATTCCGGCGGTCACATGCCAGGTCCTACGCTGGCCGCGCTGCGCGGCAAACTGCCGAAAACACGCCCGTTCCTGATGTATGGCTTGACCGAGGCATTTCGTTCGACTTATCTGCCGCCGGAAGAACTGGATCGCCGACCCGACTCGATCGGCAAGGCAATACCCAACGCCGAAATCATGGTCGTGCATGAAGACGGAACCGCTTGCGCGGCAGGAGAACCAGGCGAACTGGTGCATCGCGGCGTGCACGTCGCGCTCGGCTATTGGAACGACAGCGAGAAAACCGCGGAGCGCTACAAAATTGCACCGGGCCAACCCGCTGGCCTGGTCATTCCTGAATTGGCGGTGTGGTCCGGCGACACGGTCAGGATGGATGAAGACGGATTCCTTTATTTCATCGGCCGGCGCGATGAAATGATCAAGACTTCCGGCTATCGCGTCAGCCCTTCCGAAGTCGAAGAAGTGGCCTACGCCACCGGCCTTGCCGCCGAAGTTGCCGCCACCGGCATTGCCCATCCTGTTCTCGGGCAGGCGGTAGTTCTGGTGATTTATGCCCAGGGAGAAGACGCCGGGGTCGAGGAAAAACTACTCGCGGAATGCAAGCAGAAACTGCCCGGATTCATGGTTCCATCGAAAATCATCGTCAAGCGCGATCCTTTGCCGCGCAACCCCAATGGCAAGATCGATCGAAAGCATCTGGCCGGCGAATTGCAGGACCTTTTTTCCGTGCCCTGAGCTGCAATACCTCGTCCGGGAGCTTCCCGGCCTCGTCATTCACACTGCAGATCGCCATGCCCGATGCACCCGCCTCTCCCCCCGAACGATCACCCCTGAAAGTGTTGCTCACTTTCGATATCGAAGTCTGGTGCAAACGCTGGCGCGATCTCGACAACGGCTTTCCGCGTGCATTCCAGCGCTATGTCTACGGCAAACACCGCGGAGCCAACTACGCGCTGCCGAAAACACTCGAAATCATGGAGAAACACGCGATTCGCGGCGTGTTCTTCGTCGAACCGCTATTTGCCACCCGTTTCGGCATCGAACCGCTGGCGGAGATTGTCGAACTGATCCGCGCCGCAGGCCAGGAAGTGCAGATGCACATGCACCCGGAATGGGTCAACGAGGCCCGACCGGCGTTGTTTGAGGTAACGCGGAAAATCCCCAACATGAGCGCGCTTTCCAGGGCAGATCAATCCTTGCTGATCGCCAGCGGGATACAACTCTTGAAAGAAGCGGGGGTTGAACACGTCAGCGCTTTCCGCGCCGGCGGCTTCGAATCGAATCGGGACACCCTGCTCGCCTTGGCGGACAACGGAATCATTTACGACAGCAGCCTGAACATGCATTGCCGTAACACCGGCATGGGACTGACGCCGTCCGAACGGACGTCTCGCAGCCAACCCATCGGTCCGATCATGGAATTCCCGCTCTCAGTATTTCGCAATGCAGCGGGCAAATTGCGGCATTTCCAGATCGGTTCCTGTTCCCTCTCAGAATTGACCTGGGGGCTACGCGCGGCGCATCAGGCTGGCTGGCACTATTTCAATGTCCTGTCTCACAACTTCGAGACATTGATCGTCAAGACATCCCGCCCGGACCATGTCGTGATCGGACGTTTCGACGGTTTTTGCCGCCACCTCTCACAACACCGCGACATCTATCCCACAATCAATTTTTCGCATGGACCATTCGAAACAGAACCGGCAGGCTTGCCGGAAATCGTGGCTCCGGCATGGGCGAATGCCCATCGTTTTCTCGAACAGGTCTATCGCAAAGGTTGGGAAGTTGTCGGCGGCAGGCTGTTTCCTTACTGAATCATCGCCGCGTTTCCCTCGAGCCCAACCGCCAACCGATACCCCGCTCGACTACGCTGATAAAATTAATCCGAGGAGGAATCATGTTCAATCGCACACTGCTGCTGTGTCTGCTGTTCGCCGCGCCGTTACATGCCGGCGAGGTATACCGTTGGGTCGACCATGGCGGCGGCGTCCATTATTCCGACCAGCCGCCACCGCCCTCGGCCAAACAGGGCAAAACCATCAAGGCCAAGGGCAACGTCGTTGAAGTGGACAAGGAATCCTTTGATACAAAACTTGCCCGCGCAAACAATCCCGTCACCCTCTATTCCACCCAATGCGGCCCCATATGCGATCAAGCGCAGGAACACCTGAAGCAACGCGGCATTCCTTTCACACTCAAAGACCCATCGTCAGTGCTCGAGTATGCGGTAGAACTGAAAAAGCTGACCGGCGTGGTTGAAGTCCCTGTCCTGGTGGCCGGAAAAGCACACCGTAAAGGTTTTGAAGCGACTGGCTGGAACGAACTGCTCGATCAGGCCGGCTATCCGAAAAGCCCGCTGATTCCGAGTAAACCCGTCGCCCCATCTCCAAGCACATCCCGCTAATTCCCTGGAGCACACATGCATCGTTTGGCTGGCTGGATCGGACACGGCGCGGAAGACGCCGCGCAAACGCTGGAAAAAATGCTTGCGCGCTGCAGTGTCGCGCGCCCCGCTTACACACACAGCGACAACACCTCGGGAATGGCAGCCAGTCTGCCGCTTGCCCGGCAAGACCATCTGGCTGCCTGCATTGTCGGCCGCCCTGCATTTTCCACGCCGGAATTGCGCGCGCTGACCCCGGCCGCCGCACTGCTGGAACTTTGGCGCAAACATGGCCGGGAAGCCCCTGCGCATATTCACGGCAACTTCGCCCTGGCGGTAGTCGATAGTCAGGATCGAAGCGTATTTCTCGCCCTGGATCGAATCGGTGCAGAGAAGTTGGCCTTTGCCTCCAGTCCGCGCGGACTGGTTTTTTCCAGTCAGGCCGACATGACTGCGGCGCACCCCGGCGTGGGCGATACGCTCGACCCGCAGGGCATATTCAATTTCTTGTATTTCTATCAGGTCCCTGCGCCAGGCAGCATTTTCCGCGGAGTGGAAAAACTTCTGCCCGCGCAATGGGCGCACTGGCGCAATGGCGAACTGAGCCGCGGTTTTTATTGGGCCATGCACTATCGTGATGAGCCGCGTAATGATTTCGACGCGCAATCCACGCGCTTCCACGCACTGTTGCGTGAGTCGGTAGCACGCGCCCGCGGCGACGACGAAGCGGCTGCTTTTCTTTCCGGCGGCACCGACAGTTCGACGGTCAGCGGCGTAATGAAAGAGCTCACCGGCAAGACACGAACCTATTCCATCGGCTTCGAGGCGGATGGGTTCGACGAAATGGAATATGCGCGTCTCGCTGCCAAGCGTTTCGGACTCGACATGCGTGAGTACTATCTGAAACCTGCAGATATTCTTGAAACCATTCCGCTGATCGCCACGCATTACGACGAACCGTTCGCCAACGAATCCGCCGTACCAACCTATTTCTGCGCCAAACTGGCCGCCGCGGATGGATTCAAGGTCATGCTTTCAGGCGATGGCGGCGACGAAATATTTGGCGGCAATGCGCGCTACGCCAAACAAAAAGTGTTCGAGTCCTATCATCAGTTGCCAACAATGCTGCGCAAGGGACTGATTGAACCCGTTGCCGCCCTGCCCGGTCTGGGCATGCTGCCGCCGACCCGCAAACTGCAAAGCTATTTGCGCCAGGCCAATGTCCTGCTACCTGAACGGATGGAGGCCTACAACTTCATCTATCGGCAGCCGCTGCCGGAAATGTTCACAACTGAGTTCCTCAAGCAAATCGATGCTCAGGAGCCCAGCGCACTACTGAAAGAGGTGTACGACCGCGCCGATTCGAGTTCCTATATCAACCGAATGCTGCATCTGGACATCAAGTTCACGCTGGCCGACAACGATCTGCGCAAGGTCGGCGGCATGACCGAGGCCGCCGGCATCGATGTGCGTTATCCGCTGCTGGACGACGCGATGATGGATTTTTCCTGTGAGGTGCCGCCGGACTGGAAGGTAAAAGGGCAATACCTGCGCTGGTTCTTCAAAACCGCACTGAAGGGTTTTCTGCCTGACGAAATCATCAACAAAAGCAAGCATGGTTTCGGCCTGCCTTTCGGTGTCTGGGCGAAGGATTACGCTCCCCTGCGCGAACGCATCGAGGCGCGCATGGAGAGCTTCAAGCAACGCGACATTCTCAACCCGGCCTATGTCGACCATATCCGGAATGAGCATATGTCGGGCCACGCAACCTACTTCGGCAAGATGGTCTGGGTCATCCTGACCTTGGAGGAGTGGCTGGCCGCGCGGTGAAACGCCGCGGGCTCATGCGCGAGGGCCTCACTTCAACCGCACGTTCGGCGACGACTTCAGGCTCCTTCAATGCACGTCCCACAAGGTCACCCAGAACCACGACAACGGCGACCAGGTGATATACATAATCAAAGTAGCATTGACCCAGGAACGCACCGGCGCTGGTATACCCGATGATGGTGGCCTGAATCATGGCGGCCAGATCGTTAGCCCACTTCAAGTCGGCGCGTTTCCTGGTATTGCGCATGATGTTGCTGCACTTTTTCCAGGTCAGCCCGAGCAGCAGCAGGAATAAAGCCAAACCGATATAGCCGTGTTCGCCCAGCATCTTGAAGTAGATGCTGTGCGCATCAAACACCCATTCCGGCCTTTCTGCATATTGTTCGTAGACCGACTTGCGGTACATATTGAAGCCGCCGCCGGTCAACCTGTCGTTGGCGACGCTGGCCGATAATTTCCAGGCATTGATCCGCTGCATGGCGGAGCCGTCTTCTTCGTAGGTCTGGATCGTGTCCATACGCGAGTACCAGGACTGCGGCATCAGCGGCACGATGATCGCCACGGCGACAAGGATGAGCAAACCCGTGGTCATCTTGTTGCGGCTCTTGAGCCAGAAGACAAAGCCCATCGCGACCAGGCCGATCAATGCGCCGCGCGACTGGCTTCCGACGACGGCCACAGTACAGAGCAGAATAGCCACGCCAAGGCCGCGTTTCACCCATTTGTTCGTTTCGTTGAGATGCAGATAGCGCACCAGGGGAATGGTCATGATGAGCGCCAGCGCCAGTTCGTTGTTGCCCTCGATGAACGAACCGGACGGCCCGACAACATGGCTGCCGCCCCCGGTCAGGATGGTGAAGATACCGCCTTTGACCCCATAGAACCCCAATGACAGGACAATGACCCAGATGAACATGTGCACCTTCTCGCGCGAAGTCAGCACCAGCAGGGTCAGTAGGGTCAGAATCTGAATTTTCAGAACAGTGATGTACTTTTCGTAAGCAATGTCGGGAAACAATGCAAAGATGGTGCTCACCCCCATCCACAGGATCAGCAAAATCAAAACAAAAATTTCCGCGCTCCAGACCATGCGCTTCTTTTCCTTCGACATCACCATCCCGATCAGGGTGCAGATGGCGATGATCTGGGCAAACGGCATGCTGAAAGCGAACCCGTAAGTCAGTCGATGCGGGTTCATGTAGCCGATCCAGGCGGACAGGTATACGCCCCAATGCACCCGTGAGAACACGTAAGGCAGCAAACCGAAAACCACTGCTGTGACCAGTAAATCCCGCATCAAACACTCCAGCCGGTATCTGTCATATTCCGTCCACGATTAGACCTGCAATAGCACCCTACAGGCTAGGACTGCCCGGAATACCACGCACCTGCACGGAAACCGGAAGCCAGAAACTGAATCTGCCGGACATCCTCGGGTGAGAGTTCCTTGCGCCACTTCCAGGCTGCTTCCATCGGATTCTTGAATACGCTGTAGTACTCGCTATTCGTATGGCTGGTGCTACTGGAAATAAAAGATTCTGTTTCCGGTGCCCATGTCAGTTGGCAATGCTGGAAGGTGCGCCGGGTTTCCTCCATCGGGCGCTCGCAAAAATCCTCATACCTAACCGCCATCACGTTTTGCAGCCCTTCCGTCTCGGCCAGGACATGTTCGTAGTACAGCGACCATTTGAGCGCCAACCGCTCTACCGCCGTCATCCGTTTGATCGCGGGCAAATCCAGATTGCGCTCTTTCGCTTGCGGGAGATTGGCCAGCATTGCAAAAACACCCCAATCCTCGCTCGACGGGGTACCGCCTTCAAATTTCCGCTTGGATTCGCCCCTCAGTACGGAAGCCACGTAACCGCAAGGGTGACGAAAAATGATGACGCAACGCGCATCCGGCCGGACACGCGCCAGCATGCCCAAACGCCCGAGCGACTCGATGGACTTCCAGACCAGCGTGTAGTCGCTCCGTTTGGACAGATCGACCACATCCGGCACGGCAAACGAGCCAAACGCCCTTGAGGCGACCTTCATGCCGAACACAATGCCTTTGCGCAGTGCCAACGCAGGCGCGGAATAGTAGTTTTTCGCAAAAATAGGCAACGATGCAGAAACTTTCTCATCGCGGATCGCCGGCAAATGACCCAGATATTGGTTCACGAAAGACAGATATCCGTCATTCCCGGCGCCGCTGACAAAAAGCGGAAGCGTGTCGAACGTCCCCCTGCTGTCGGGCTCGTGGCGATACAGCGTATCCGGATGGCTATCGAAGATCTTTCCCAGCCACGTGGTTCCACTTCTAGGCATGCCAAAAAGAAGTATCAAAGGTGGTTGCATGTCAGGGCTTTCTTTCTGCAGGGAGGCAGCCTGGCTGCCGGTAGCTCCGGGCATGGAATGAAACGGAGCGAACTGTTCAATCTAGATATCTCAGGGATGGCCGAAATTATGACATCGCAAACGGATGCTCAGTGTGGTTCAAAGCTTCCGATTAACCGAACACCGCTCTGAGTTAACATGCCGCGCAATTGATCGACATGTGGTCGACATGCTTGACGACCGTCGAAACGATGGCCCACCAGCTGCGAGCTTCATTTCACAGATATGCTGTTCAACTCCTACGAATTCGTTCTCGTCTTCCTGCCCCTGGCGCTGGCCGGTTTCTACGCCTTTTCCCTGTTCGGCTGGATACGCGCCGCCGCGGCATGGCTCGGCCTGGCTTCAGTGCTGTTCTACAGTTACTGGACGCCTGAATTCGTCCTTCTGCTACTCGGCTCGATTGTCTTCAACTACCTTGCCGGCCGCCGCATCGCGAACCAGGTGATCAACGGCCATCCGGTACCGGCCAAGCTGTCGATGGGCTTCGCAGTGGCTGCCAACCTGGCCTTGCTGGCTTACTACAAGTACGCAAATTTCTTTATCGATAGCGCCAACGGACTGACCGGTATCGGCCTGCCGGACCTGGACATCATCCTGCCGATCGGGATTTCGTTCTTCACCTTCACCCAGATCGCCTTCCTGGTGGACTGCTGGGAAGGCAAGGTGAAAGAGTCCAACCCAGTGCATTACCTGCTGTTCGTCACCTACTTCCCGCATCTGATCGCCGGCCCGGTGCTGCATCATGCCGAGATGATGCCGCAGTTCGGCTGTCGCTCGACCTATCGCTGGGTGCCCCGCAATGTCGCCATCGGCCTGGCTTTTTTCGTCATGGGATTATTCAAGAAGGTCGTGCTTGCCGACGGCATCCAGCCCTATGTCGGGCCGGTATTCGATGCCGGCCCGGCACCGGATTTCTTCACCGCGTGGGGCGCAGCGTTGGCTTACACCCTGCAACTCTATTTCGATTTCTCCGGCTATTCCGACATGGCCATCGGCCTGTCGAAGATGTTCAACGTCGACCTGCCGCTGAACTTCAACTCACCCTACAAGGCGACCAACATCAGCGATTTCTGGCGGCGCTGGCATATGACGCTATCCCGCTTCCTGCGCGATTACCTCTATATCCGCCTCGGCGGCAACCGCAAAGGCGGCGCCAGACGCTACCTCAACCTGATGGCGACCATGCTGCTTGGCGGCCTCTGGCACGGCGCCGGCTGGACATTCGTTGTATGGGGCGGGCTGCACGGCCTGTATCTGGTCATCAACCATGCCTGGCAAAAGCTACGCGCCAGCATGCCGGCGGCGTGGAATCTACTGCCCGGACCCATGGAGAAGTTTTTATCGACCTTGCTGACCTTTCTTGTCGTGGTTATTGCATGGGTCTTCTTCCGCGCGACCAACTTCGCCGATGCAACCCGCGTCTTGTCCGGCATGCTGGGTTTCAACGGTAGCGGACTGGCGGCAATGGCCTGGCACGGCGGCATATCCGCCTTGTCGCCCGAAGCCATCCGGCAACTGGTCTGGACAATGGTGCTGCTCACGTTGATCTGGGGATTCCCGAACTCGCAACAATTACTGGCGAAGTTCTCCGCGCCAAAGATGGCCCCTATCGGTGCAGCCGGCCGCAGCCCGTTCCTGGTCTGGACATGGCTCGGAGCCGGCACGGTCTGCGTGCTGTTTGCCCTGATGATCAATGGCAGCCGCGCAGTTTCCGAATTCATCTACTTCAATTTCTGAGTCATGAAACGCGTACTCATCTCCCTTGCCGGCCTGTTCTTCGGGGTTCTGGCCGCCATAGCCGCGCTGGAAGCCGGACTCTCGGCGCTACCTGTCGCCAAGGGGCTGGTAAGGGTTTCCGACGAAAGCGAATGGCCGCTGCGCAACAACTGGCCAAACCAGCCTTACACCTATTCCCAAGGCTGGGATTTCAACAATGTGCATCGAGGCAGAACCAATAATTACGGCCATCTGGCGCCGTTCGACTATCAGCCGGGCAGCCACCCGGTTGTGGTCATCGGAGACAGTTTCGTGCAATCCGAGATGAACGCGTATTCCGATTCGACCCAGGCGCAACTGGCAGTCCGCCTCGGAGAAGCCCAGCCGGTATTCGGAATTGGCGCCAACGGTTTGTCGATTGCCGATTACCTGGTCGCCGCCAGTCAGGCGCGGCCTGCGTTCGCGCCGCGCGCCCTGGTCTTCGTGCTCATCGACGGCGATATCAGTCAGAGCCTGACGCCGCGGCAGGGCTGGCATCATTTCAGACCGGAGCATGACGGGGCGGACAGCAAGGCGTGGCAACTCAAGTTCAAGCCGCAGGGGCTGCGCGACACCTTGCCCAACCGGATCCTCGCGATGTCCTCACTGTATCGCTACATCCGCACCAATCTGAGCTTCGAGACGCCCGACCTGGCGGCGCGCTTCAAAAACCACCATCCCGCGCACAAGAACACAAAGCGGGAGATGCCGGTCTTTTCAGGTGAGGAAACCGGGAAGCAGGCATCTGCCGCGAGGTTCTTCGTAGACAGCCTGCTCGAAAAATCCGGCGTGCAGCCCGCATGCATCGTCATGCTGCTGGATTCAGACCGCTTCGCCATGTATGGCGACCCGCCAGCACCCGCCAAGGACGCGCCCGCAGCGAAACGGGCTTTCAGCGATTACGCGACGAAAGCGGGGATCAACGTGGTCGATCTGGCACCGCGATTCGAGGCCGACTACCGGGCCCAGCAGGAAAAACTCGACCACTGGCCGCACGACAGACACTGGAATCGACGCGGCCATGCGGTTGCTGCAGACGCTGCGGCAACCGCCCTGGCGCAATGCCTCGGCGGCGCGCCGACGCGGGAAACTCAGGCCGTGCGCTGAGCCGGATCCACCCTGCTCACGACATAGCGGTACTTGCCGGAACGTTCGGGCTGGATTTCGACCACTCGTTCCACCTGTATTTCGACCTCGGCACCTAGTCGCGCCTTTGCCCCGCGGACGATGCCGGCGATCTGGCTTTCGTCGAAAGTGCTGTCGGTCACCAGTTGGAAACGCGTCAGATCGAGCGATTCCTGCACGATCTTGAACTGCTTCATGCCGGGCAGATCGCGCACGATGTAGATCAGCGAGAGTCCGTGCATCACGGTGCCATCCTTCGCCACCAGGAAATCGGTGCTGCGTCCCTGGACTTCCTTCAGTAAAGGCAGAGTACGACCGCAGGAGCAGGGTTGCGTATCGAGTACGCCGACATCGCCGGTGCGGTAACGAATGAACGGAAAATCGCGCGTCGCCAGATGTGTCACCACGATTTCACCGCTTTCTCCCGGCGGCAAAACCCGTCCTTCGGCATCGATGATTTCGACAATGATGTCTTCGTAGGTCAGATGCATGCCGCCCGCCGGGCATTGATGCGCAATGAAACCGGCATCGCGGCCACCATAGCCGTTGGCAACCGGGCAGCCGAACACGCGCTGGATCAGTTCGCGCTGGTGGTCGTACAACTTCTCGGAAGTGACGAACGCCACCTTGAGGCCCAGGTTGTCCATGCGGATGTTCTTCTCCAGCGCATGGTTGGCGATGTGCGCGAATGCCGAGGGGTAGCCGAACAACATTTTCGGCCGCCGCGCCTGAATTTCCGCGATGAATCCCGCCACTTTCTGCGCCGACATCTCGAAAGCCGGCAGCAGTTTGGTGCGCATCAAATCGTCGCGCAGTTGGCGTATGCGATCCTGCGAACCGAGTTCGATCGGCGACCCCCACAGCACGATTTCCGGATCGCCGATATCCACGCCCCACCAGCGGGTGGCGCGCCACTTGGCGGCGACGTCATGCGAGACCCGCTCGTTGCCGATAAAGAAAATTAGCGGTTCACCGCTGGAACCGCCGGTATTGAAGCGGGCAAGATCACGCGCCTGCGCGGACTTCAACGCTTCGGTATTGGCGCGGATGGTCGCCTTGTCCAGGAACGGCAGACGCTGCAAGTCAGCCAGACTGCTCACGCTGGCGGGATCGAAGCCCAGACGCACGAACAGATCGCGGTAGTAAGGCACGTGGACGAACACGTTTTGCAACAATGCGCGCAGCCGCCGGACGCGTAAAGCATCCAGTTCGTCCAGCGGCCAGTACTGGCTGGCCTCCATCTCTCGCCGGAGGCGTACCGTGTCGTGGTGTTTGAGACGTTCCTGCAGTGGGAAAACGACGCCAGAGATCAGGCGGGTACGCCAATCCATCAAAGTTTCTCCTTGACCATTGCTGCTGGCGCGCAAGCGTTCCGATAGACGGCGAACCAGCGGTCGCGCACATGGCTCCAGGCGAAGCCCTGTACATATTCACTTCCATTTTCGATCAACCGCCGACGCAATTCGTCGTCGTCGATCAGACGCGCCAGAGCCGCCGCCATACCCTCCGGATCGCCGGCCTTCACCAACAGCGCGGTTTCTTCATGGCGCACCAGAAAAGGCACGCCGCCGACATTGGTGCTAACCACCGGCAAGCCGCTGGCCAGCGATTCAAGAACTGAATTGGGCATGTTGTCGACCAGGGCCGTATTCAGGCTGAGACTGGATTCCCGGTACAGCGCCGCCATTTGATGGCTATCCAGGCGGCCAGTGAAGTCTACCTGCTCGGCAATGCCAAGATCCTTCGCCAATTGTTCAAGGCGCTCGCGCTCGGGACCGGAGCCGGCGATGCTCATGCGCACCTCAGGATGCTCACGCCGCAAAATGGCCAAAGCCCGCAACGCCGATGCCACATCGTAGATCGGCTCCAGGTTGCGTGCGACGACGATATGCGACGTCTCCGGCCTTGTCCCGGCGGGATGGAACTTGGCCAGATCGATAATGTTGGGCACAACCTCCGCGGCCATGCCGTAACGCGCGAAGACTTCTTTCAGAAAGCCCGATGGCGCCACCAATGCCGCCACTCGACGCATGCTGAAGTGCACGCTGACGGCTGCGCCGGCGAGAAAGGTGGATGCTTCGCCGCCCCGGTAATTAACGATGCAGGGCACGCCGCGCAGGCGTGCAATCCAGATCGCCGGCGCGGCGAACAGATGCCAGGACCAGCCGGAATTGGCCATGATGTGGAACAGATCGTTGCGCCCGGCCGCTCGCCAGAGCCGGAACAGATAGGGCAGCAAACGGAACAGCGCGCGCAGCACGGGGATCTGCCCACCCCATGCCGGCACATAGGGCGCATTGACCTGCACGACCTCGACTTGCAGGCCTTCCTCGCCCAGCAGGCGGGAAAGTTGCAATGTCTGATTGGCCATGCCGCCGGCCGGAGGCGGTAGCGGGCCAACGAGGGCAATGCGGGACGGTTTCACGGACAGCGACGATTCAGCCGGCTATCGTCCGCCCCAGGGCGGCACCATAGATGGACTTGTAGTTGGCGATGCTGCGCGTCCAGTTGCGCTCTTCTTCGACGAAACGCCGACCGTTGGCGCGCATGGCCTGGCCTTGATCAGGCAGATCCAGCGTCGCCAACGCCTTGGCAGCGAGCGCTTCGACATCGCCGGCACGGAACAACACGCCAGTGCGTCCGTCTTCAATCAGTTCGCGGTGACCGCCCACATCGGATGCAATCAGCAAATGTCCTTGTGCCATCGCCTCCAGAGGCTTCAATGGCGTCACCAGTTCGGTCAGGCGCATCGGGTGGCGGGGATAGGCGAGCAGGTCGACCAGATCGTAATACTTGCTGACCTCGGAATGCGGCACCCGGCCGACGAACACCACCTTGTCGGCCACATTCAGACGGCTGGCCTGCGCTTTCAGGTTGGCTTCCTGCGGACCGCCGCCAACCAGCAGAAGGCGCACATCCGGCCGCCGTTCGAGGATGTCCGGCAGCGCCTGGATCAGCAGATCCAGGCCTTCATACGCATAAAAGGAGCCGAGAAAACCGATCACCCGGCAACCGGCCAGCCCGAGTTTTTCCTTCAATACAGGATCGGCAGCCCCGCCCAGGCTGAAATGCTCGATATCCACGGCATTGGGCACCACACCGATTTTCCCCGGTGCGATCCCGCGCGCCACCAGATCGCCGCGCAGACCGGCACAGATGGTAACCACCTGATCTGCCTGGCGTACCGCACGCGTCTCCATTTCGCGCGTGAGCCGATAACGCAGGCTGCCTTCCGTTTGCGTACCGTGATCGACCGCTGCGTCTTCCCAGAAAGCCCGGATTTCATAGACGACCGGAATACCCAGTTTGCGGCCGACATGGATCGCAGGCCAGGCGTTCAGAACCGGCGAATGCGCATGCAGGATATCCGGCTTGAGTTGCTGCGCCAGTTCCAGCAAGCGCCGTTCGGATGCACGCATCAGCGCCCACTGATTCAATACCGGAAGTCGACTGTCGAGGCCGGTCGGCGGCGAGGTGCGGTAGAAGTGCAGACCGTCCGCATCTTCTTCCGCCAGAGTGCAATCGATCTGTTTCGGACTGGTGAGATGGAATGTCTCCCAGCCCAGTTTGCGTTGTTCCCGCAGAATGTTGGCGCTACGGAAGGTGTAGCCGGAGTGCAGTGGTAGTGAATGATCGAATAAGTGCAGGATACGCATGCGTATGAACCGGGTTAAGCCACTGTTCTATGCTCGGGACTAGGGTTGAATCGTGTGTTATCCACCGCATGCCGGCGGAATTCCATAAACAATGGCAGGCTTGGGCTGAATCAAGGCTTCGAGTTTATCCATCAATCGCGGATTAGTGGGAAACAACTCGACAAATCGAATCGCCGCCGAAACCAGGGAAAAGCCAGCCCCCGTAGTTACGGGCGTAAGCCTGGCAACCGCCCGCCAACACGCCGGCAAATCTGACGCGATTCTGTATGCGCCATGTTTTCCCCACTCCGCAGTCTGCCAATCGACCACGGCGTAGGCCACAAAACCATGTTTGTCCACCCCCTTGATCTGCAACAGATTCAAATCGTCAGCCAAATACTTCAGGTTGCGGATGACGGGAGTCTTATCCGGTTCAGCTGCGAAAATTCTTTCATAAATACCGTAGCGCACTGTATTGGTCATTCCGTAGACGTACTGCGGATCGGGGGCGCTCGCCAGGTATGCCTGAGCGGGCTTGCTGTTGGCAACGAACGAACGAATAGCCTGTTGCTCAAACCCGGTGCCGAGAAACCCGAGCATCACAATCAAACCTGCTACGCCAAGCATGACCGTGCGTGGCAAACGCGAAAGCGCATAGCCACCCAACAATGCCAGGGGCGCTAGGAACATCAGCATGTAATTGGTCTGCTTGGGGATGAAAGTCAACGGCGTGAGGGACAAGACGAACAGGCTGAACACGGCCAGCAGGCCGATCCCCCAGATCGCAACCCGGATCAGCCCATCATCTCGCGCGCTCCTTCGCATCGAAGCAATCAGCCCGAGCAACGCCAGCGGACCGAGCAACCATGTGTGGCGTACATCGACCATCAGGTAGTACAGATAGAACCCCGGTGAGGTCTTCATCCATTGCTGCTGCGCATAATCGGCCCCACCCGATGTGGTCATCCGGATTACGTGCCAGAAGTCGCCTTGCATGACCAGGAAAATCAGGGAATTCAACGCCACCATGCCGACAAAACCGGCGCCCATGATGAACCACTTGGCGGCGATGCGTTTCTCCCACAATAGATAGCCGGCAAAGACCAGGACATAAAGCAGAGCGACGTGCGACTTGATCCACCAGACAAAACCTGCGGCCAGTCCCGCCACAAGGTGCCAACGCCAGGACGCGTCGAGATCGCCCCTGAAAAGTGAATAGAAGCTCAGCGTAATAAAGAAGCCCAGCGGCGCATCCGCCATCAAGCGTCCGGCAAAGTGCGCATGCAGGGGTGTGAACGCCAGCAGCAAGGCGCTGAGCAAGGCGGCTTTCAAACCCCAGAATCGTTGCGCAATCAGGAAAACCAGGGCGACCTCGCCCAGTGAGCACAGGAGCGACCAGAGATTGGCCACGAACTCCGAGGTACCCAACAGCCATAGCGCCAGACCGACAGGGAGATTGATACCGAGTCTGACATCGCCGATGTAGTCCGAGGAATGCCAAATACCCTGTGAATTGCGCAATCCCTCGGCGGTATAGTTGATTTCGTCAGTGCCGAAAAAACCGGTAAAGAATATCCAGCGCACTGCCAGCGCCGCACACATCACACCGGCAAATGCATAGGTGGAATTTGCTGAATTTCTTCCGAAGCTCATCTTCATCGTGACTTCCCAATTCGATCGTAAACCGCGTGCAGATCACGCGCTGGCGTGCCTACGCATCAACCTGTCGCGGGTAGCATTTGCCCTGCACAAATACCGCATAACCGTCCCAGTCGCCGCCATGCCGACAATATCCGGCTTGCCCCAGCAGCAGAACTACCTTTGGATGCGACAACACGCCGCGCCTGACGACGAAATAATCCAGCCCCATGGAAAGATACGTCTGGAATCCGGACAGATTTTCTTCGCTGGCTTCACCGCTGGCGAAGCGAAACGCCCTGAGCAACTGAAGCGCTTGTGCATCCAGACCATCGGCGATCAATACACTGGGTGCGTCCAGTTCCCGAAAAATCGCCATGCGGAATTTCCCGCTCAACAGCGGAATCGTTCGGGCCAATTCATCGGCCGCCAGCATTGTGCCGCCGGATAAATTCTCCGTTAACGAAAGCGAGATCTTCTCGCTCTCCGGCAGCAGCTTGTAATCCAGTGACGGGAAACGCACAAAGGAACGCGATAGCGGAGATATCGGCAACGGCAGCACCGCAAGCGCAAGCGCCAGCATGCAAAACAGCGCCACGAATCCGCTTGCGGCTTTACGCCATGCATGGCTGTTGTAGGCATGGGCAGCACCAAGGCCGATCAGCAGGATGATGGGAGACGCATAGGCCAGCCGCCAGAATGCATCCTTTGATGTGATGTAGGTGGCTACCGTGGCAGCCACCGGCGTCACTGACAGCGGCACGAACAGCAAGCCGCACCAGATCAGCAACCATTTCAATTGCGCATATTCCTTCAGGCGCAGCAGAACCAGCAGCATCATTGCCGCCAGCCCGAGCGTTAGCGACGGGAAGCCATAGACCAGGCGCAGAAGCTCCATCAGGGAAGAGGCGAAATGCAGCCCGATGGAATCGGCATCCCCCTGCTGCTGCAAAGCCGCCAAAGAGAATGGCAACGGATATAGCCCCATCAACACCGCGATACCGAATGACTTCGGCAGAAGCCTGGGCATGCGGTGGGCAATGGCATGGGAAATGGAAACCAGCCCCACGAGAATGGGCAGAAAGAACTGTGCCGTCGAAGTCAGGCCGATTCCGGCCACCGACAACGCGAACAAACGCCAGCCGAAGCGGGGCCCCGTTTTTTCCAGCGCATCCAGCGTTGTCAGCACCACGAGCGGCACGAAAACCTGCAGCAGCAGAACCTTGCCCTGCCAGATCCGGTACAGCCCGAAACTTGCCATCGACCGTTGAGTCACGCCATCGGTCGCAGCCAGAACAACCAGCAGCAAAGTCCCGAAGATCGAGGCACCCCAATTTGCCGTCAATCGATACAACAGCAGAAACCACGCGACGACAAAACCAAGTCCGCCCAGCACCGGGATCGCCAAATGATAGACATCGAGTGGCTGGACTCCGGCCAGCCTGGCCAGTGCGGCGATGAAGTAGGGGTAGCTCTGGAAGCTATCGAATGAATAACTGTCCGATTCAAAAATAGCCGCGAACGGGTACCGCCACAGCAAAGGCTGATCTGGCTGCGCCCACGTCAACACCGCAAGGGCAAGGTAGTTGACGTCGTCAGGATTGGGTCTGCTGCTTAGCAGGGCAATGCCGGCGGCAAAGACGCCAAGCAGGGCCAACGCGAGGAGCCCCCGATAGGGACGACTGACGAACAGGCTTACAGCCCAGAAGCGTCGCCTGTTGCGCCAGGCTGCCCAGGCTTGATAGCCGGCAAAGCCGACTGCACCCGCCAGACTGATCCAGAGCAGGTCGTTCAGCGAGGCAGCCAGCCACAATCCCGCGTGATACAAAACGGTAAAACCGCACACCAACCACACGAAAAAGAAGGCAAGCTTCTCAAGCAATTGCGCAAGGATGTCTGCGCGCCGGTCCATGTCAGCCGATAGCCTCGAAGATCTGACGGATGACATCCGATTGCTGGTCCTCGAGCCCGACCCAGAGCGGCAGCCGCAGCAAGCGATCGGACATTTCCTCGGTAACCGGCAGGTCGCTGCCGACGCGGCCGACACGGAGGCCTGCCGGCGCACTGTGCAGCGGAACATAGTGGAATACCGATTGAATGCCGACCTTCTTCAGCCGGGCGATCACATCGGTGCGCCGTTCCAGATTCGGCAACAGCAGGTAATACATATGGGCATTCTGGACACAATGCGCCGGTATGACCGGACGCCGTACCTTGCCCGCGGCCTCCAGCTCGGCCATCCAGTGATGGTAGGTTTTCCACATCCCCAAGCGTCGTTGCGTGATGGCGTCGGCCTCCTCCATCTGCGCCCAGAGAAACGCCGCGATCAGTTCCGAGGGCAGATAGGAAGAACCGAGATCCACCCAGGTGTATTTGTCCACCTGGCCACGGAAAAACAGACTGCGGTTGGTTCCCTTCTCACGAACGATTTCGGCGCGTTCAGCCAGGACAGGATCGTTCACCAGCAACGCACCGCCTTCTCCACTGATGATATTTTTCGTCTCGTGAAATGAAAACGCACCGAGATGGCCGATGGATCCCAAGGGCCGTCCTTTGTAGGAAGACATGATGCCCTGCGCGGCGTCTTCGATAACCAGCAGGTTGTGCTTGCGCGCGATGGCCATGATCGTATCCATCTCGCAGCCGACACCCGCATAGTGAACCGGCACGATCGCCTTGGTTTTCTCGGTGATTGCTGCTTCTATCCGTGTTTCGTCGATGTTCATGGTATCTGGCCGGATATCGACAAACACCGGCACCGCGCCTCTCAGTACAAATGCATTCGCCGTCGAAACAAATGTATAAGACGGCATGATCACTTCATCGCCCGGCTGGATATCAGCCAGGATGGCAGCCATTTCCAGCGCCGCGGTGCATGAATGCGTGAGTAGTGCCTTGTGCGTGCCGGTACGGGTTTCAAGCCAGGCATTGCATCTTTTGGTGAAACTGCCATCTCCGGCCAAATGGCCATTGGCATGTGCCTGTGCGATGTACCAGAGTTCCTTGCCCGTCATATACGGCTTGTTGAATGGAATCTGCATGTCTGCCCCCTTATGAATTGAACTTACCTGGAACGAAATACCCAGAATTTTTGCAATACAAACAACAGCATGGCCAAGGTCAAGATCATGATTCCCTGCACCAGCTGGTGAGGCAGGCCGAGGTGATCGACGGCGAGCCACAACACGAGCAGATTGAGCAGGTATCCCATTGCATAACTGGCGACGTAACGGGCAAATGCACCGTGCAAACCGCTGCGGTGCCCGAATGACCAGGTTCGATTGAACAGAAAGGTCTGCATCACCCCCAGAACGTAAAGCACGCTCATCGCGGTCTTTGGTCCGATGCCGAGCTCGGTAAGGCCCAGGTAGGCGAAATAGAGCACCAGATTGGAGGCCAGTCCGACCACCGCATAGCGCAGAAACTGGCCACGGGTCCGGGCATCGATCATGCCGCTCGCACCCAATGGAAAGTCATCAATGGCGGAGCAAAGCGGAAACCCAGGCGCGCATAAAGATTCAGGACACGATGGTTGCGCGCGACGATGCAGGTTTGCACGCGCCGCGCGCCCTCCATTTGCGCCTTTCGCAGCATGGCCTGCCAGGCGCGTCGGCCGTAGCCTTGCCCCTGGGCATCGGGGGAAACTGCGTTGAGGTGCCAGTAACAGGTGCCGTCCGGCAGCATTTCCGTGACGAAGAAAGCCACCAGCCGCAGCCCGTCGCGCACCAGGAAAAGGCGTTGCGTGGGGTGATCCAGGCTGCTTTTCACCCAGTTGCAATAGCGCAGATCGCCTAACGCTGGGTCGAGACGCGGATCGACATGAAACCGCTCGTTGCGGAAGGCGTGACCGGCGATATCGAGCACTTCGGGCAGGTCCACACGTCCTGCCGGCAGGACAGATAGCGTGTCGGCCGGCAGAGCAATTTCCCCCAGGCGATCCAATTCCGGGTGGTAGGCCATCTCGATGAAACGGAACGCGTACCGTTCCAGCAGCATGGACTCCCTGAGCCGGTCATGCGACATACGACAACTGATCAGGCCGGCTCCGACATCTACCCGAGCCGACTCGAATACTTTGAAATCCGTGTCGGCCCCCGTACCGCGCCATTCAATCTGGCCGATCTGCAAAACCGGATAGCCGAAGACGACACTGTCCCACGCGGCCTCACTCCAGGTGAGGAACAGGTTCGAAGTGTCGACGATTCCACTTGCTGCCATGTTATTTCCCCATCCAGCAACTACTGCGTGCCCTGCTGCACGGTGTATGGCGGACGTTCCATGGAGCGGAAATGCATGCGCGCCAGGTATTCACCGAAGATACCGAGGGCAAATAATTGGACCCCGGAAAAGATCACGATGATGGAGGCCAGAAAGGTAAAACCGGGGACGACGCTGCCAAAGGCGAGGTAGCGTCCCAGCAAATACAGCAGCAAGCCGAATCCGAACAACGCGAAGATGAAACCCATCACGCTGGCCATTTGCAGCGGCATGGTTGAGAAGCCCGTCATCATGTTCAGCGCATGATTGATGAGTTTGCGCAAGGTATAGCCGGACTCGCCGACACTGCGTTCGTCATGCCGAACCACCGCCGCACCGAAGCGGGTCGTGCCCCAGGTCAGGAGTACGTCGATATTGACCGTCGGACTACGGTAAGCCTCGAACGCCAGGCGAAGGCGAGTTCGGAAAGCGCGGAAGGCGCTGACCTGGCTGGCCGTCTCAGCCCCCATGGCATTTTGCAAGGCAAGCTTGGTGATACGCGAAGCGGCATCGCGCAGAAAACCGTGCTGCTCCCGGCGCGGCTTGCCGTAAACCACGTCGTAGCCTTCATCCAGCTTGGCGAGCAAGGCGGGGATCTCTTCCGGGGGGTTTTGCAGATCGTCATCGAGGGTGACCACGATTTCGCCATGGGCAGCGCGGATACCGCACAACAGCGCGTTGTGCTGTCCGTAATTGCGGGCTAGCTGAATACCATGCACGCGTGAGTCGGCAGTCGCCAGGTCCATGATGACCGACCAGGAGTCGTCGCCGCCGCAATCTTCCACCAGGATAATTTCAAAGCTTGGATCTATCGGCTCCAGCACAGCCACAAGCCGACGATGGAGTTCACGCAGCGCAGCCTGAGATCGGTAGACAGGCACCACTACCGATATCGAAGCGCCAACCCGTTGAATATTCTGCTTATCCATGTAAAGACTTACCTATTTTGTTTATGCAAGAAAACGCAAACAACAAACTCAAGATCGGATAGCCGATGCACGGTCTGAGCTGTCACGACCTTGAGCGTAAAGCAGATGGAGCGCTGCTTTGCTGACAGCGATAATGTAAGGGGTAACCTGTGCTCTCGCAGGTAGGTTAAACGCTACAAGGTGACACGGGCAGTCGTTGAAACCCGCATTGGGGTAACGATTTCGTCACAGTTGTGGCGATAAACAGAACCCCGTCAGCAGATTAAGCGGGATTCGTGTTGGCCAACCTGCTTAATTCGGCAACCGCTCCTGATTCCGCAAGAACGCTTCGAACATCAGCAGGGACCATAGCGATGCGCTGTAGTCCCGCACCCCTTTGGCATGTTCGTCGACCATATGGCTCAGGAATGCCATATCGAACAATCCGGTATCCGCCATGCGCTGGCTCGACAAAGCCTGCCGCAATTTACCTAGCAAGGGACCGCGGAACCATTCCGCGACCGGAATCGAAAATCCCATTTTTCTGCGATACATGATGTCGTGCGGCAAGTGCGGCTCCAGCGCCTGCTTGAGCATGAACTTGCCTTCCGTACCGCGGATTTTGTAATCCAGCGGCAATCCGGAAACCCACTCCACCAGTTTATGGTCCAGGAAAGGAACGCGCACTTCGAGGGCATGCGCCATGCTGGCACGATCGACCTTGGTGAGAATGTCGCCGACCAGATACGTCTTCATGTCCAGATATTGCACTTGCGAGATAGCATCGCCGTCTTGCACCGGGGAATGAGCATGGTGGCGGCGCAGCACTTCGACCGCGTTGTAGCCGTTGAGCCGACGCTTGAACTCCGGGCTGAACGCCTTCGCGCGCAAGTCGTTGTCCATCAACGAAACGCCGTGGAAATAACCCTCGACGCTGTCGCGCGCCATGGCCTGGAAGGTGGTCTTGGCGCGCAGCACCTTGGGCGCCCAGTCCGCTTTCGGGTACAGGCTACCGAGCATGCCGAACAGCGGGCGGCGCACGCCGACCGGCAGCATCGAGCGCATTTTTTCCTCGTAGCTATGCCAGCGATAACGCCGGTAGCCGGCGAAGTTCTCATCGCCGCCATCGCCGGAAAGCGCGACGGTCACATCCTTGCGCGCCAGTTGGCAGACACGGTAGGTCGGCATCGCGGAAGAGTCGGCGTAAGGCTCATCGTATAAATGGGCAAGTTCGTCCAGCAAGCTGAAATCGTCAGCTTCGACGGTATTGACGTGATGGTCGGTGTGGTAGCGCTCGGCAACTCGGCGAGCGTATTCGGCCTCGTTGTACTTCGGGTCGGAGAAGGCAATCGAACAGGTCTTCACTGGCTGCTCGGTCAGCCCGGCCATCATGGCCACGACCGCGGAGGAATCGACACCGCCGGACAGGAACGCCCCCAGCGGAACTTCCGCCACCATGCGAATACGCACGGCCTCGCGCAAACGCTCGATCATCTCCTCCTCGGCGTCTTGCAAAGAGAGCAGATTCGAATGCGGCTTGAACGGCACATCCCAGTATTCCCGCGGTTCGCCAACGGGTTGTCCGCGTTTGATCGACAAACGATGTCCGGGCGACATCTTCAATGCCGTCGAATAGATGGTGCGAGGTTCCGGCACATAGCCGTAGGCGAAGTATTCTTCCACCGCTTTGTCGTCGATCTGGCGACGAAAACCCGGCCAGGCAGTGATCGTCTTCAACTCGGAGCCGAATACCAGGAATCCGTCGTCGGTCACCGCATAAAACAGCGGCTTCACGCCCATCCGATCACGCGCCATGAACAGCGTTTGCCGGTTCCGGTCCCACAACGCAAATGCAAACATGCCGCGGAAGTGGTGCACACAGTCTTCGCCCCACTGTTCCCAGGCGTGGACGATGGTTTCCGTGTCGGAGCGTGTTTTGAAGATGTGACCCAGCGCAGTGAGCTCGGGAATGAGATCAACGAAGTTGTAGATTTCGCCGTTGAACACCACCGCAACGCTGCCATCCTCGTTGAACAACGGTTGCTGGCCGGCGGCGATGTCGATGATGGACAGCCGCCGGTGCCCGAAGCCAAGTCCGGGTTCCAGGTGCAGGCCGGCTTCATCCGGGCCGCGATGCCATTGCATATCGTTGATGCGGGCGAGAACGTCGCGGTCTATGGCGCGCGTTTCGCGCAAGTCGAAAACACCGGTTATGCCGCACATGGTCTGAACGATTCTTTCTTATGACAGTGATTTCTGGCCTGGAAGCGCGTCGTACACCGCCGCATACGCGGCTGTCGCGCGATCCCAATCGAATTCGGTTTCGATGCGGACACGCGCGGCGCATCCTTCCCCGAGTCGCCGCGCCGAGTCATCCGCATATTGTCTTAGCGCCTGTGCGAGGGTATCCGGCTCGCCAGACGGGATCAAGAAGCCGTTTTGTCCCGGCTGCACCAGTTCCGGATTACCGCCGACCTGCGTGGCGATCACCGGCAAACCGGTGGACATGGCTTCGAGTATGGTGTTCGAGATGCCCTCGCCCAACGAGTTCAGCACGAATACATCGAAACTGCGCATCCAGTCGGGCGTGTCGGTGCGATCTCCGGGCAGCCAGGCTTGCCGACCAAGGCCTGCTGCATCCAGCATGGCCTGGCAGGTTTGCCGAGCAGCGCCATCGCCGACGATGACCAGACGCAACCCGCCTGCATCGGGATGCATCCGGCAAAGCCGGATAAATGCCTCGGTCAGACCGGGGTAATTCTTCACCGCTGCCATGCGGCCGAGGCTGCCGATGACGCAGGTTGCACCGGCGAAAAACTCTGGCCTTCCCATATCCGGCCTCGCATTCTGGCGCGGATAAAAGCGCACACGGTCGACACCGTTATAGATCTGGGCAATCCGCGCTTGCGGTACACCGACGGTGGCATGCAACCACCCGGCCAGGTCCTGGCTGACTGCGATATAGCGATGAATCAGGCGTCTGGCGGCTTTGCGCAACACGTTGTACTTGCGGTTCTTGCCTTCGAGATCGAACACATCGCGCCCATGCTCGCCATGCACACGCGCCGGCACGCGCGCCAGAGCGCCAACGAACTGGGCCTCCAGCGTGCTCAGATTGCGGGTGTGCAGGATATCCGGCCTGAGTTCGCGCAAGCACTTGTAGAGGCGGCCGTACCAGGCCAGATCATGGCCGGGACGCTTGCCCAGATCATGAAATTCGACGCAGGGATTGGTGATGCGCTTGGCAAACGGGCCATGACCGGCCAGACAGATGATCGCGTGACGATAACGGTCTTGCGGCAAGCGGTTGATCAAATTGACCATGCCGTTTTCCATGCCGCCTGTACCGAAGTGGTAGACGACATGCGCAATCAGCATCTGCTTGCCGGTGCCAGTGCTTACTTGCATAAGTTTGCGTCAGCACCGAGAGCCGCTTTGCGCGTCGTGCGCAAGGCGCGAACCACAGCCATAGCCCCGCTATGGCGAGGATGAGCTACGCCGCGCATGATGTGCAAAGCGGATCGAATGCAGCAGGACTTATGCAAGTAAGCACGAGTCATGGAGAATCCAGCAAGGCGTTGAGACGTTCCGCGTAGGTGTCGCGGAATGCGCGCAAAGTCGCTTCGGCCTGCGTCGTTTTGTCGACATAAGGTGTTGCGATGAGAATCGCGGTGCCGTCGTCGTGACGGCCGAGCAGCTTGCTCAGGGCAAGGTCGAACTTGATGTGATAAGGGTTCAGCAGATCGCGGCCGGCAACCCGGTTCCACTGCCAGACCAGCAAACGGCCACCGTTTTCCGCATTGCGCAAATGAGCAACGCGCACTTCGCTTGTGCCGTCGCGCATGGGCACGGTCTGGATAGCATCGCTGGTCACCCCCCAGCCGCCACGCCCCGGCGGCCTGAGTCTGTTGCCATAACTGATTAATTCGGAACCCTGGCGTTGCCTGGCGTAGTGCGCCACATAGAGCAACACGGGTTGTCCATTCATCCGGTAGTGCGCGACCAATTTCGCATCTGCACCTTGCCATTGCGGCATCCACTCGGTGAACACCTGCGCCTCTTGTTGCCAGCCCGCTTCCGCCACTGGCGCCGCCAAGGTCACTGCGCGCCCCGGCTGCGCCGACAACCAGCGCTCCCAGGCCGGAAATGCCGCCAGGACCAGGAGAAACAGTCCCGCGACGACAACAGGCGAGCGCGGCGCTTTCATGGCGGGCTGCGGTTTTTCCGGCAGATCGACATCTTCCCGCCAGAACAGGCCGACCCAGAACATGACCAGCATGACGACACCGAACCACACCCAGCCAAACCACAGATGATCCTCACCGATCATGAGGGTCATATTGGAATAATGACCAGTAAACACCACCATGATGGCGCGCATCCCGTTCGCCAGCAGAGGCACGACGACGGCTGCCAGCGTGAAAGCCAAGCGCTTCCAGAGCGTGCGATAGGTCATATAGGCGTAAAGCAGGCCCAACGTGATGGAGGACACCAGATAGCGCAATCCACCGCACTCCTCCACCACGCTCCATTCGCCGGAAGGCAGCGTGAAAAACGAGCCTTCCCGATATACCGGAATCCCAGCCAACTGCAACGCCGCTACGGTGACGTCGGCCGTATATTCGATCAACACGGGAAAAAGGAATTCGCCGTTAGGTACCATCAACAACAGATACAGCAGCGGAAACAGTGCACCGCGGAACCAGCGCCAGCCCAACAGCGCCCAAACCGCCAGCAGACCAAGGACGACGAAAGCATACTGCTCGACGACCAGGGCACCGGCGATACGCGCCGACAGCCACACCAGGGCAGTCGGCACCGCCAGGAAAATTACGCGCCAATCGGGCGTCGCCTGGATCGCGGCGAGTTCGTGACGCTCGCGCCACATCAGCCACAGGCTGAGCGGCAGAATGATGTAGCCATGCGCAAAGGTATCCGAACGCGACCAGATATCGCTCATCGAGGTAAAAGTGGGTTGCAGCAGAAAAGCCAGGCCTAGCCAGGCAAGCACGAGCAAGCCCAGCGTGGACATCCAGGCCCGACCAGGATTCACCCCGGCAGTCACATCAACCATCGAGCCCATCCTCCAGAAGTACATCGATCTTGCGCAAACACGCCTCCCAGGCGTAACTATGAACGACGCGATGCCGCGCCGCCGGACCCAGATCGCACCCGGAGATGACGGCACGACAGGCATCGGCGAAGGCGATGGGGGACTCGACAAGCAACACTTCGTCGCCCGGGCGCGCTTCAAGACCTTCCAGGCCCTGAGCAGAAACGACAACGGTACGCGCCATCGCCATACCTTCCAGCACCTTGTTTTGCACACCGCGCGCAATTCGCATCGGGGCAACGACGACTTGCGCATGCGCCAACCAGGGCCGTACATCCGGCACCCGCCCGGTTACCCGGATATGCCGGCCGGCAAGCGCCTGCAGCGCGGGCGTCGGCCGACTGCCGACGATGCTGAAAATCAGGTTGGGATGCGTCTGCAATAACGTCGGCAATACCTCGCTGGCGAACCACTGGACAGCATCGATATTGGGCCAGTAATCCATCGCTCCAGTAAAAACGACGGCCACCTCGTCTTTGCCGTACGGATTTTCATACGCCCGCTCGGGCGAGAAATACTCTGCATCCACGCCATTGTTGTACCAGCCGACGCGTGCCGCCGATTCCGGAGCCGCGCGGATGAAATCAGCCGCTTCCTGCGCCGATACGAACAGACTGGCATGAAAAGTAGACGCGACCTTGCGCTCCCATTCCAGCAAACGAATCGCCTCGCGACCGTACAGC
The DNA here is from genome assembly GCA_031426735.1 of Hydrogenophilaceae bacterium. Taxonomy (GTDB): domain Bacteria; phylum Pseudomonadota; class Gammaproteobacteria; order Burkholderiales; family Thiobacillaceae; genus PFJX01. The sequence goes on from JASJPK010000034.1 coordinate 51,208, forward strand.
CAGGACATCGGCCAGGATTTGGTGGGCGCGTACTGGCGCCATTTGTCCGAATCCATGTCGACGAAATCCATCACCCGCTTGCCCGGCGCCTGCATGACGTACTGGGCCATGACCGAGGAATAGATGACGCAACGATCGAGTCCCGATTGCACCTTGGCGGAAACCCAGCGCGACATCTCGGCATTGCGGTAATACGGCAGGGAAAGCGCTTCGCCGGTCAACAGGCCGCGCAGCGATTTCATCTTCGCCTTGAGCGGGTCCAGCGCAATCAAGCGGACATCGTGGCAAAGATCGGAGAGTGCATCGGCATGGCGCCAATCATCTGGATCGTCGATAAAGGCGCCCAGATGAATCCGGTAATGTAAGGAAAGATGCCTGAGCAGATGGTAAGAACGAATCTTGTCGCCCTTATCCGGCGGAAAAGGAATGCGGTGGGCGAGAAACAACAGGTCCGGCTTGGCGCTGTGCATGAGGGTTCAGCCCAGATTACGCACCAGGAACGGCCCCAGAAAGTTTGCCACCGGCAACGGCAGACGCTGCCAGGCCTTGATGAACAACTGGTATTTTGGGTTGTTGGGGTTGTTCTCCGGCACGCGCTCGGCCTTCACCAACTTGTAGCCGTAATGCAGCGGAGTCGGCTCGAAGCCCCAATTGCGTTTGAAATCATACGGCCCGGTGCCCACCTTGCTGCGGCCGTAATCGAAGATCCGGATGCCACGTTCGCAGGCGCGACGCATCAATTCCCAGTATTTGAAATCGTTGGCCGCCAGCGCGCGTGCCGCGACGGCATCGCCGGCGTAATAAGGCAGGATTTCATCGCGGAAATAGAAGCTCAACACACCGCTGACCACCTGCCCTTCCAGACTACGTACCAGCATCACTTCGCAATCGTCGCCGAACGTTTCGCGCAGCAGGGCAAAGTAACGTTTGGGCATGGCGGGGGTGCCATGCCGGCGCACGTTGTCCGCATAAACCGCAAAAAAACCGTCCACCCCGGCTTCCAGATCGATCGTCAAGCCATTCTTGATGCCCTTGCGCACCATGGCGCGCTGCTTGCGCGGAATGGCCTGCATGTTCTTCTCGACGTCCGCATCCAGCTCTTTGCGGAAAGTGACATAAAGGTCGCTGCCGGGCCAATCCGCATGCGCTGGCGCATCGCGGTCACGATACTCCAGATGGCCGACGCCCAGTTCCTTTGCCAGAGACTGCGCGCGTCGATCCAGTTGCTCGCGCGCCTCCGCTGTCGCGGCGGCAATGCCGCCATAGACGCAGAACGGGCTGGCGATCAGGGAATGACCGAACAGGATGCTTTTGATTTCTGCCAGAGGCAGCACGCCCTCGATGACACCGTCACGCTCCGCCAATAGAAAATAGGTACGGTGTCCGTAAGCTTGCTGTACCACCTTGCGCCAGCCGAAACGGTGAAAAAAGGTGGCTTCCGGCAAACCGATTACAAAGGCATCCCAGGCGTTGGCATCGGCATCGACGGCCATTCTGACAATCAGGTTCATACGTTGGACGAAACCATCAACTCGGTTGCGTAGACCTGGTCTGCACGCCCCCAATTAAAATCACGACAGAGTCGCTCCAGCTTGGCTTCCATGCGGCGCAGATTGACGTAATGCCGCAAGCGGCTTTTCAGTGGCGCACCAGGCACCCGCGGCTGCAGCGGGTCGATTTCCCAGGGGTGGAAATAGAACATGGCGGAGCGCTTGTCGGCTTGATTGACACGATTGATCAGCCAACGCGAAGCGGCATAAGGCAGCAGGCGGAAATAGCCGCCGCCAGCCGCAGGCAGATTGCGGCCATGCCAGAGAACAGTGGTCGGCGGCATTTCCAGCAAGGAGGCGCATTGTTGCGGCCGATACGGGAAGCGCGGCGCATCGGGCATGCCGTAATGATCATGCGCGATCGGGTAGATGCTGGAGCTGTAGCGATGCCCTGTTTCGGCCAAGACATCGAGCGCCCAGAGGTTGCCGCTACCGATCGAAAAACTCGGTGCACGGTAGCCATTGACGGCATTGCCGCCGATATCTTCCAGCAGCGACTTGGCGCGCGTGACATCGGCCCGAAATTCACTTGCCGTCAGCGCGGTAGCACGTTGATGTCCATAGCCGTGGCTTGCCAATTCGTGCCCAGCGGCAACGATAGTTCGCACCATGTTGGGATACCGTTGCGCGATCCAGCCCAAGGTAAAGAACGTGGCCTTGATGTCATGGCGTTCGAACAAGGCAAGAATGCGTTCGATATTGGCTTCGACGCGACAAGGCCAGCGTTCCCATTCGGAACGCGGGATCGTGTGTTCGAAAGCGCCCACCTGGAAGTAGTCTTCCACGTCGACACTCATGACGTTGGTAATTTCCGAATTGCGCAATGAACTTTGCCAGCGGGTTAAAGGGCATCAAGCCAGGCACGCAGCGTCACGGCAATCCGATCCGCCGCCTGGCCATCCCAATATTCAGGGATGCGGCCACGCTTGCCGCCATGTTCAAGGATATCTGCCAGACATTGCAGGATCTTTTCCGGATTGGGTCCGGTCAGCGTGTTGGTGCCTTCGGCAATGGTGATTGGACGCTCGGTGTTTTCGCGTAGCGTGATGCAGGGCACCCCCAATGCCGTGGTCTCCTCCTGCAAACCGCCGGAGTCGGTGAGCACCACGGTGGCATCGCGGGTCAGGCCAAGCATTTCCAGGTAACCCTGCGGCGGCAGCAAACGCATGCCGGGACGCGCCAGCAAATCCGCCATGCCGAAACGTTCAGCCGTGGCTTTGGTGCGGGGATGAATCGGGAATACGACATCCATCTTCGCGGCGATCTGGTTCAGCGTTTCCAGCAAGGAACGGAAAGTGGCTTCATGATCGACATTGGACGGACGATGCAATGTCACCACCGCATATCCACGCGCAGGAACACCGCCGAGCGTTTCCGCAGCCGGCACCGCCCGCGCCAGATGCGTACGCAGCGTGTCGATCATCACATTGCCGGCAAACTGCACGCGTTCGGCGGCGACGCCTTCCCGAGCAAGATTGGCCTGCGCCGCGCGCTCGGTGGTAAACAGCAAATCCGATATTTGATCGGTCAGGACGCGGTTGATTTCCTCCGGCATGGCGCGGTCATAACTGCGCAATCCGGCCTCGACATGAATAACCTTGACCCCTTTCTTGGCGGCAACCAACGCACAGGCAATGGTGGAGTTCACGTCACCGACAACCAGCACCGCGCGGGGAAGTTCGGCATCCAGCACCGGCTCGAACGCACGCATGATCTCTGCGGTCTGCACGGCATGACTGGCCGAGCCTACTTCGAGATTCACATCGGGCCGCGGAATGCCGAGCTGCTCGAAGAAACTGTCACTCATGGCCGGATCGTAATGTTGTCCGGTATGTACCAGCTTGGCCTGCACGCCATGCTTCGCGAACGCGGCCATGATGGGCGCGATCTTCATGAAATTGGGACGCGCGCCGACTACGCAGACGATCTCGGTGCTCATTCGGTTTCTTTCCCTGCGGTAACTGTGTAGAGCACCTTGCGGACCAGCGGAATCAAACGATTGATCGAACGTTCCATCGCCGCGAATCTCGCGTCCATATCTTCCGTCATGGTCGCCTGGAGGGCTGGTACGGGATAGGAGGACTGCCCGGCAAATGCAACGGATTGACCGGCCGAACCCACATCGACTCTCGCTACAACGGCATTTTGCTGACGAACAAGCGGTTCCTGATGATGTACTTCTTGACGCAGGTCGCTGATGACTTCCTGGACTGCGGCGGAGTCGAGCAGATTGCGCTCTTCCAGATAGCCGAACAACATCAAGCGATCGCACAAGGTGTTGATACGCCGCGGCACTCCGGCAGAGAACTGATGGATGATATCGAAAGCATCTTCGCTGAAAGTGGGATTGCCCTGCCAGCCGGCGGTATTCAAGCGGTGCACAATGTATTGAATCGTCTCGGTACGATCCAGCGGCCCCAGATGATAGGAAGCAATCACGCGCTGACGCAGTTGCAGCATCTCCGGGCTCTGAATGGTGTCGCGAAACTCGGGTTGACCCAACAGGAAGCTTTGCAGCAGCGGTTTATCGTTTTCGTGGAAATTGGACAGCATGCGCAATTCTTCCACCGAGCGTGAATCCAGATTCTGTGCCTCGTCGACGATCAGCAACGGGCGACGATTCTGTCTGACGGCCAAACGCAGGTAATCTTCCAGACTCTTGAGCAGCGCAGACTTGGTCAAGCCTTCCGCTTGCAGCCCGAACGATGCCGCCACGCTACGCAGCGTATCGTCGGCATCAAGTTGCGTGCTGACCAGTTGACCGATCAGATAACTGCCATTTTCGAGTTTCTTGAGCAGGCTCTTGACCAGCAACGTCTTGCCGGCACCGACATCGCCCGTGATGACGATGAAGCCTTCGCCCAGAGAAAGCCCGTATTCGAGATAGGCGAATGCACGCTTGTGTCCCTTGCTGGCGAAAAAAAAGCGTGGGTCCGGATTGAGCTGGAACGGCTTGTCCCGCAGTTGGTAGTAACTCTCGTACATCTTCAGAAGCTCATATTGAGACGCGCGGAAACGCTGTTTTCTTTGTAAGCCCCGGAGGTGGAACCGGAGTCCCGTTCGACTCGCCGCAGTTCCAGCAACCCCGTACTCTGACGCGATAGCTGGTAAGCCAACGATCCGGCCAAAGACCAATCATCGCTCTGCGTGGTTGCGGTTTCGGCGTGCGCGGAAGTCATGGATAAAGTAGAACTCAGACGCGGCCCGAAACGAAAATTCCAACTGCCGGCAAGGCTATAGGTATCGTCGCTGTCGTTGCTGGCCAGCAATTCCCGTCGACTTTTGTCCAGGATGATGCTGAAGAGACTTTTCCCGGTCTTGTACGTCGCAGTTCCCGACCAGGTTTTGTTCAAATTAAAGCTATTGACCGGTTGCCGTAGAGTGGCGTTGTAACCACGAAGCAGAAGTAGCGGCGCCCCGCTGTCACAAGTCGGCGCAGACGCTCCCGCAACCACCGCCACCCTCACGCCGTTGCATTGGTAGACATCGACTACAGCAGCCGAAGAAACGAGCGCAAACGCATCGCTGACATCTTCGCTGTAACGCAGCGCCCAGGTGGTTTTTCGCGTGCGATGGGTTAAGTTGAGTGCATAGGAATTGCCGTTGTAACGCTTGCCGGCGGTTGCACTCAAACTGGTTCTGTTTGTCGGCGCCCAGTTGACGCCCAAATTCCAGTACATCCCGCTGGCCTGATTGAAGCTGCTGGTTGTGCCGTTGTTGCTGTCGGACCCCACTGTCAAATTCAAGCGTGTCTTGGGACTGACGATGTAACCGAGACTGCCGCTAAGACTCGAATTTCGATTGCCATTGGTCGTGCCATCCGAGGTTTGCATTCGGTAATCCAGATTCCACGGAATCCGATTGAATTCGCTGCCGCTGGCCAAACCTAGACTCATATTGTTACCCGTCGCGCTGGACAGGGCTGCATTATCGGAATCGGCAAAGGTGATCTGCCATCTTGCATCAAGATTGGCACGATTACCGAAACGGCTTTTCCAGGATGGCGCAAAACTGGCCGCACGCGTTTCGCTTCGGTTATTGGTCAAGTTGTAATTGCCAGTCCCCGTCCGCCCGGTCGTATTCGTGTTTTGTTGAGTGATGCGCGCGTCTGCATCGATGAAAAAACGATCATCGAGCCAATCTGACTTTAGCGTAGCGGAGAGCTGGTTGTTAACGGTATTGGCCGCGCTGTCATGACTGTAGAGCAACCCCTGCAAGCCATAATCGACGGAAAACCGGCCTCGCCCCCCTTGGCTGCTCAACAGAAATCCAGGCCGGATTTCCGTCAAGAAAGATGCTTCGGGGTTCGTCGAGGACAACGCAATATTGTCGGAATAGCGCTCATTCAGAGAAACCGAAGGCGTGAACTCCCAATTGCCGGACCAGGCATGAATCGGTGTCAGTGATGCCAGCAGAAAACCGGCAAGCGCAATGCGGCTATTGCTGTTGCTGGCCATACTCGCCATAGCCGCCATAACCATATCCATAGCCGTAGTAGTCGCCACCGGCCGTGCGCAGAGGCGCCTTGTTGAGGACGACGCCGACATATTCGCAATCGGCCAGATGCGCCAGCGCATCCTTGACCGCTTCCTGCGGTGTATGTTCCGCCTCGACGACAAAAACGATCTGCCCCATATAAGTCGCCAGCACCGATGCCTCGCTGGTAGCCAACAAGGGCGGGCAATCGAAAATAATGATCCGGTCATGGTAGCGACTGGAAATATCCTGCACGAAATCCTTCATCGCCGAACTAGCCAGCAGTTCGGTAGCATGCGCAAAGCCCCTACCCGACGGCAGTACGGTGAGTTTGGCGATATCCGTCTTGATCAGGACATCGGCCAATTGCACGGAGGAATCACGCAACACGTCGATCAAACCGCGATCCGCTTCCAGGCCCAGATATCTGATCACAGAGGATTTCGCGACGTCGGCATCCACCAGCAGCACCGTATTTTCCAGTTCGGTTGCCATGCTGATGGCCAGATTGATCGCTGTAAACGATTTCCCCTCGCCAGGCACGGAACTGGTCACCATGATCAGATTTCCGTTGGGAACAGGTGCACTTCCGCCATGACCAAAAGCATTGGACAACAGCGGACGCTTGATCAGCCGATACTCCTCGGCAATCTTGCTGCGCCCCGCATCGGGTGTAAGCGCACCGGCCTGCTTCAGCCGGGTGAGATTGACTACGCCACGCTGACTGCCGACGATAGTCGCGGGGCCATCTTCGTCGACCGGGGCGGCGTGACGAACAGCCTGTCTCGGCGATTCCGGCATCTGACCGAAAGAGGCCTCGGCCTTTTCTATCGCCGCCTCGATCAGCTTACCTTCATCGGCCCGCTCCCTTGAACGAGGCGCCGGTTGAATGACGGAAGCTACGGATTCTTCAGACTTGCCTAACTTGCCGGCTGCGCGTTCGATAATGCTCATATCGCCTCCTGGCCTATGCCGCCGGTGAAAGGACAAGGTAATAGACCATCTGGGCAAGCAATGCCAAGACGAGCCCGGCTCCGCCGGCAGTAAAGATCAAATTCGAGCGTCGCTTGCTCCGACGCGCCACATCGGTCTCGATCATGGTGACCATACCGAGCAGCGGATAGGTCGTCAGGTCGCGCAATTGACGACGGTTCTCGATGGTTGGACGCAACTGGGCCAGCAGGAACGCAATAGCCATCCCCAAAGCGATACCGACCAAAGGCACCGCAACAACGAGCAACGGCCGGTTCGGCCATGCCGGCTTGCTCGGCACGCGCGGCGGATCGATTACGCGAAACTCGACCACATCGGTTTTGCTCTCCACTTCACCGGAAAGCGAAGCGGTCTCACGCCGCGCCAGCATAGTGGCGTAATTACTCTTGTAAACGTCGTAGTCGCGCATCAATTGCGTGAACTCGCCTTCGATCTGAGGAATGCGATCGACAGATCTGTAAAGCTCGTTCCGTTTGTTCTGCATCTGCGCGACGCGCGCCTTCAACGACGCCATATTGGCATCGGCCTCGGCAATCGCGATGGAGAGTTGCTGGTAAACCGGGTTTTGCGCCTTGACTGCGCCTGGCGCCTGCGCCTTGGCGGCCGCAGCGTCTTCCTGCGCCTTCTGCTCCTGCAAACGCGCGATCAGCTGCTTGGTGCGCGCAATCTCGGGATGCAGATCGGTATAACGCAAACGAAGGTTATCCAACGCAGTCTGCAAAGCGGAAATACGGCCATCCAATGCCGAACTGGTAACGCCGCCAGGCAGCGGCTGGCTGATCACTTCCTCCTGATCATCCAATTGCTGTTGCAACTGCTTCTTGCGATTAGTGGACTCTTCCAACTCCAGCTTGGCCTGTTCGAGCGCCAGATTCATTTCGTTCAACTTGGCGTAGTAATCGCCGCCTTGGCCAGGCATCGTACCCACGTTGCGACGCTTGAATTCCTCCAACTGCTTTTCTTTTTCGAGCAACTTCGCCTCATAGGCTTTCAGTTGATCGTCGATGAATTTCTGGGTATTCGAGATATCTTTGCGCGCACCGCCCAGGCTGCTTTCGGTAAATATGGTCAGCAAGGCCTGCACGACTCGCTTGGCGACATCCGGACTGGTGTTCTGATAGACGATGGTGTAAAGATTTTCACGCTCGGTGCCCTGCAACTTGATCGCCGCTGCCAGACCGGTATAGAGCGATTCCTGCTGTTGCGGCGTCTTGGCCCTCAAATCGAGGTCCGTCATCCGGGCAACCTTTTCCAGATTGGGCCGACTGGCCAGCGTGCGCGTCATCATCGCCACCTGCTGCTCGGTGTTCGGCTGCACAGCCAAGCCTGACAACAACGGCCGCAACAAAGATTGGGTATCCACGAATACCCGCGCCTGCGCTTCGTAACGATTTTCCAACAGGTAAACCCAAACCCATCCAGCGACCGCCACGATCCAGGCAGTGGCCAACACGATCCAGCGCTTTCGCCAAATCGAGCGGGCGTAACCGAATACCTGCTCAAATGCTTCATTCATCCCTGAGCTCTCCTGGCAGGATTTATCGCTGCCGCGAAACGGTTAGAACCAGCTTTCCGGAATAACCAGGACGTCGCCAGGCCGCATATCGACATTGGCGGAAACATCGCCACCCTTCAGGAGATCTTCCAATCGAACGGTAAATTGCTGAGGCTTGCCATCGACCACTCGCAAGATGCTGGCGCGGTTGCCAGAGGCGAAATCGGTCAAGCCGCCAACCGCGATCATGACGTCGACCAGCGACATCTCTTCGCGGAAATTCAACGCCTGCGGCTTGGCTGCCTGACCAATCACCCGAATCTGCTGACTGAACGGGCCAACGCCGCTGGAGACGATCACGGTCACCACCGGATCCTGGATATAACGCGCAAGAATCTTCTCGATCTCGCGCGCCAATTGGGAAGGCGTCTTTCCGCTTGCCGGCAAATCTTCGACCAGATTCATGGTCATCTTGCCGTCCGAACGAATCGGGAAGGTACCGGAAACTTCAGGGTTACCCCAAACGAACACATTGACGGAATCACCCGGGCCGAGCAGGTAATTCCAGCTTGAATTATCGGAAGCCTTGGCCGGCGCGGGAGGGAAAACGGGGCCGCTAGCGCAAGCGGTCAGCAGACCAGCCAGTATTACAGGCAACACATAGCGTTTCATTCGAAAACCCCCAGCACAGGTAGTTATAAAAACGCGGCGGATTATGCCACAGGGCATGTGTCGGTATTTCCGGAAAAAACTTGAGGGAAAGTGCGCGCCAATGCCGGCCGATTCACTCCAGCCAGCGCACCAGATAAAACAGACGGAATCCCTCCGACGAACGCGACGGCCCTGCCGCCACTGCCGCGTAGTAGCCCTGATCTGGACGTGCAGCGGCACGCGCCTCGATCTCGGAGGCATGCAACGTGACGCAGCTTTCCGGAAATCGCTTGCGATTGCCGCGCCTGGGCGCGTAGATCACCACATAGCCGGTCATGACGACCGGCGATTCGGAATCGCCAATCAGGCTGGCGATTGCCTCGGCCATCAGTTCAATTTCTTGCCGGGCGGCACGAACTGCAGTGTTTTCGCAGCCCGCTCCTCATCGGAATAGTGCGGCCGTTCGTTGCGCGACAAATTCAACGCCTCCGCCAACTCCGCCTCGCGGGCCGAAATCAGACCCAGACACATGCGGATATTTTCGACGGTATCGGGAGAAAAAGGGCTTTGCATGCCATCTCTTGGCGCCGCATCGCGCACGATCGAAGTCAATGTCTTGCGCATGGCACGCATGATCTGCTGCTCTTTGGAAAGTTCTGTTTCGGCATTCATTCGGGCTGCATCCTGTAGTTCTTGGGTTCGGAGCATTGTCCCCATGCCATCGCATCGGGGTCAACCGCACCCGGAAAGGGGTCGAACCTGAGGCGACCCAGCTGGGCGAGAGCCTAAAGCCTCAAGTAAAGTAATATCCGACTGTGCCGATATGCCGGCCCATCCTATAAGTAACATCACCATGCTTCCGAAACATCTCCTACCCCTCGTAGCCTGTCTTTCTCTGACGGGATGCGCCGTCAACGGCGATCCGCGCGATCCGATCGAGCCGGTGAACCGTGCCATCCACAGCTTCAACGAGGGTTTCGATCGCAGCATTCTGAAACCGACGGCCAAAGGTTACCAATCCGTCACACCTCAGTTCGTGCAAACCGGCATCCGCAATTTTTTCGCCAATCTGGACGATGTCACCGTACTCGCCAACGACATCCTTCAACTCAAGCTGGAACAGGGCGCACGCGACTTTCTGCGACTGACCTTCAACAGCACATTCGGGCTGCTGGGCCTGCTTGATATCTCCTCCGAGATGGGCCTGAACAAACACAACGAGGATTTCGGCCAGACACTGGGTCGCTGGGGCGCCGGTTCCGGGCCGTACGTGGTGCTGCCGTTCATCGGTCCGAGCAATCTGCGCGACGGACTGGGTTATGCGGTCGACACCAAGCACACCGATCTGGTGCGGAATATGGATGATGTTTCCACCCGCAACCCAACGCTGGCGCTGCGTCTGGTCGCGCGTCGGGCCGACTTGCTAGAAGCGAAACAGGCGGTCGATGAAGCCGCGCTCGACAATTACGAGTTCACGCGCGACTTCTACCTGGAACGCCGCAAAGGCCTGGTCTACGACGGCAAACCGCCGCGCGACGAAGAATGAACAAAGCCTTCATACGGGAAGAGGCGCCGGATGAAGAAGAATCGGAAGAGACCGGGCTCCCTGCCCTGCCCTCGGGCAGCAAGAACTACATGACCCCGGCCGGGCACGCCAGGATGCAGGCTGAACTCTCGCAACTCGTTCGGAGCGAGCGCCCGGAAGTGGTCGGCATCGTTTCCTGGGCAGCGGGCAATGGCGACCGCTCCGAAAACGGCGACTACATTTATGGCAAGAAACGTCTGCGCGAAATCGACCGTCGCATCCGCTTCCTGACCAAACGGCTGGAAAATGCGCTGGTGGTCGACCCGCTCGACCAGGACAACACCGATACCGTCTTCTTTGGCGCCACCGTCGGCGTCCTCGACGAAAACGGTGCCGAGGCGCGTTACAGCATCGTCGGCCTGGACGAAACCGACCCCTCGCGCGGCCGCATTTCCTGGATTTCTCCGCTCGCGCGGGCGCTGCTCAAGGCACGCATCGGCGATAACGTACGTTTCCCGGCCCCGGGCGGCATACGAGAACTGGAAATCATCGATATCGAATACAAAACGCTGGATTGATGCAGACTACAGCCCAACGCGCTTCCGCTCTGAAGAATCGACTCTAACAAGGACGCCCACCATGACCTCCATCCGTATCCTGCTTGTCGACGACCACCCGCTGCTCCGTCTGGGCGTGCGCCGTTCCCTGGAAAACGAAGCCGGCTTCACCGTTTCAGGTGAATGCGCCGATCTGGCCAGTGCGCGCACCTGGTTGAGCGAAGGCGGCAAGGCCGATGTCGCGATCCTCGACCGCAGCCTGCCGGATGGCGACGGACTCGATATCGCGCCGCTGCTGAAGGCGGCCGGCATGAAAGTCATCGTCCTGACCGTCGAAGACGGCGACGACGAAATTCGCGCGGCAGTCGATGCCGGCGTCGACGGCTATCTGCTTAAGTCCTCCGATTCGGACCATATCTCGCAAGCCATCGGCATGGTGCTGCAGGATGCCGGCGCGTTTCCGCCGGCAGTCGTGCAGAAACTGACCCGCGCCAGCGGCGAAGACCCGTTGGCCAAGCTGTCCGTGCGCGAACTGGAGATTGCCGAATACGTCGCGCAAGGTTTCAGCAACAAGGTCATCGGCGGCAAGCTGAATCTGTCCGACAACACCGTGCGCAACCATCTGGCCAACATCATGCAGAAGCTGAATTATCACAACCGGGTGCAGGTCGCCACGTTGGTGCTGCAGCATCTCAAGAAAACCAAACGGGCATAAATGATCGCGTGTCGCCCCGGCTGCGGCGCCTGTTGCATCGCCCCTTCGATCAGCAGCCCGATACCCGCCATGCCGCAAGGCAAGCCGGCGGGCATGCGCTGCAACCAGCTCGATGCAGACGCGCGCTGCGCCATCTTCGGCCGGCCGGAACGCCCGGCGTGCTGCTCCGGCCTGCAGCCAACCGCGGAAATGTGCCGAGACAACCCCGCCCAGGCGCTGGCCTGGCTGAGCGATCTGGAAATTGCCACGCAACCCGGGCCGAGCGCTCAATCACGCGGCACTTGGCTATAATCGCCAGCCTCCGAGGAGCGCTGCAAGTTCGGCCTGAAAAGACCGCCCTTAGGCTCGGTTCAAAACTGCGCTCATCTGTTTAACCCGTGCCGGGCACGGTGCGCCAGATGAGAGCGCCCCTCCCGGCCACAGATAAGGAGCTTTACTGTGGCTACACCGTTTACCGATTACATCGTCGCCGACATGGCGCTGGCCGACTGGGGCCGCAAGGAAATCCGCATCGCGGAAACCGAGATGCCCGGCCTCATGGCGATCCGCGAGGAATATGCCGCCAGCCAGCCGCTGAAAGGCGCGCGCATCACCGGCAGTCTGCATATGACCATCCAGACCGCCGTGCTGATCGAAACCCTCACCGCATTGGGCGCCGAAGTGCGCTGGGCCTCGTGCAACATCTTCTCGACGCAGGACCACGCCGCCGCCGCCATCGCCGCCGTCAACGTGCCGGTGTTCGCGATCAAGGGCGAATCGCTGACCGACTACTGGGATTACACCCACCGCATCTTCGAGTGGACCGACGGCGGTTACAGCAACATGATCCTCGACGACGGCGGCGACGCCACCCTGCTGCTGCATCTGGGCACGCGCGCCGAGAGCGACATCGGCGTCATCGCCAAGCCGACCAGCGAAGAAGAAACCGTTCTCTACGCCGCGATCAAAGCCAAGCTGGCGACCGATCCGACCTGGTATTCCACCCGTCTGGCGCAGATCAAGGGCGTCACCGAAGAGACCACCACCGGCGTACATCGCCTGTATCAGATGCACGAGCGCGGCGACCTCAAGTTCCCGGCGATCAACGTCAACGATTCGGTCACCAAGTCCAAGTTCGA
>JASJPK010000035.1:0-4082 GCA_031426735.1 Hydrogenophilaceae bacterium
CGATATTCGCCGTGGTCGTAGCCTGGCCGGTGATGCTGTAGTTGCCGACATCGGCGCCGCTGTAGTCGCTGCTCAAGCTGACCATCTTGCCGGTGCCGACGTTCTTGCTGTCGAACACGCCGCTGGCGGCCACGTTGAACACATCGCCCGCGACCAGGCCGTCGAGGACCGCGCCGGCCGTGCTGACCGTGGCCGTGACGTTGCCGTCGTAGACCTTGTTCGCCGCCGCGAGGCCGCTCACCGTCAAGGCCTTGGCGCCGATATCCGCCGTGGTCGTAGCCTGGCCGGTGATGCTGTAGTTGCCGACATCGGCGCCGCTGTAGTCGCTGCTCAAGCTGACCGTCTTGCCGGTACCGACATTCTTGCTGTCGAACACGCCGCTGGCGGCCACGTTGAACACGTCGCCCGCGACCAGGCCATCGAGGACCGCGCCGGCCGTGCTGACCGTGGCCGTGGCGTTGCCGTCATAGACCTTGTTCGCCGCCGCGAGGCCGCTCACCGTCAATGTCTTGGCGCCGATATCGGCCGTGGCGCTGGCCTGGCCGGCGATGCTGTAGTTGCCGGCATCGGCGCCGTTCAAAACCAAACCTTCGATACTGACTGCTTTGTCGACGCCAACATTCTTGTCGCCAAAGCTGCCGGTCGCCCCGGTGAGATCGATGGCCACCGATTCTCCATCGATCACTCCGCCGATCACCGCCGCACTTGCATCCACGCTTGCCGCGACGTTGCCGTCGTAGACCTTGTTCGCTGCCGCGATGCCGTTCACGGTCAAGGCCTTGGCGCCGATATTCGCCGTGGTCGTAGCCTGGCCGGTGATGCTGTAGTTGCCGACATCGGCGCCGCTGTAGTCGCTGCTCAAGCTGACCATCTTGCCGGTGCCGACGTTCTTGCTGTCGAACACGCCGCTGGCGGCCACGTTGAACACATCGCCCGCGACCAGGCCGTCGAGGACCGCGCCGGCCGTGCTGACCGTGGCCGTGACGTTGCCGTCGTAGACCTTGTTCGCTGCCGCGAGGCCGCTTACGGTCAAGGCCTTGGCGCCGATATTCGCCGTGGTTTCGGCCTGGCCGGTGATGCTGTAGTTGCCGACATCGGCGCCGCTGTAGTCGCTGCTCAAGCTGACCGTCTTGCCGGTACCGACATTCTTGCTGTCGAACACGCCGCTGGCGGCCACGTTGAACACGTCGCCCGCGACCAGGCCATCGAGGACCGCGCCGGCCGTGCTGACCGTGGCCGTGGCGTTGCCGTCATAGACCTTGTTCGCCGCCGCGAGGCCGCTCACCGTCAATGCCTTGGCGCTGATATCCGCCGTGGTTTCGGCTTGATCGGTGATGCTGTAGTTGCCGACATCGGCGCCGCTGTAGTCGCTGCTCAAGCTGACCGTCTTGCCGGTACCGACATTCTTGCTGTCGAACACGCCGCTGGCGGCCACGTTGAACACGTCGCCCGCGACCAGGCCATCGAATACCGCGCCGGCCGTGCTGACCGTGGCCGTGGCGTTGCCGTCGTAGACCTTGTCCGCCGCCGCGATGCCGTTCACGGTCAAGGCCTTGGCGCCGATATTCGCCGTGGTCGTAGCCTGGCCGGTGATGCTGTAGTTGCCGACATCGGCACCGCTGTAGGTGCTGCTCAGCGTGACGCTCTTGCCGGTGCCGACGTGCTTGCTGTCGAACTCGCCGCTGGCGCTGACACTGACCGCGTCGCCGGCCACGAAGCTGGCCGCGGCACCGCTGGCATCCACCGTCGCGCCAAGCTGACCGTCGTACACCTTGTTCGCCGCCGTGATGCCGCTGACCGTCACCGCCTTGGCGCTGACCGCCGCCATGGTTTCGGCTTGGCCGGTGATGCTGTAGTTGCCGACATCGCCACCGCTGTAACTGCTGCTCAGCGTAACCGTCTTGCCGGTACCGACGTGCTTGCTGTCGAAGACGCCTGTGGCGGAAACACCGAGGTCATCGTTGCCAATCAGGCCGTTGAGTACCACGCCGGCCGCACTGACCGTGGCGACCGTATTGCCGTCGTAGACCTTGTCGGCCGCCGTGAGACCGCTCACCGTCAACGCCTTCTGCGCAATATCCGCAGTCGTCGCGGAAGTGCCGGTGAAGACGTAGTTGCCGGCATCGGTGCCCGCCAGGACGAAATCGCTGATGACCACTTGTTTGCCGGTGCCTGCATGTTTATCGGCAAAAGCGCCATTGAGGCTGGCGATGCTCAGGTTATCTCCACCGATCATGCCGGCGAAGTTGGCCGCGCCGGTATTCAGCGCCGCAACCACGGTGCCATCGTAAGTCTTGTTGTCGGCGGTAATTCCGGTGATCGCGGACAAGGTTGCCGGCGTGATGTCGGCGAACAGGCCCAGCGGGAATTCCAGCACGTAGGCATTGGCATCGTCGCCCGCCAGCACGATCTGACTCACGCTGACCGACTTGCCGCTTCCCACATTCTTGTCGGCGAATAGACCGCTGCCGTTGCCGAGAGTGACGACGTCACCATCAAGCAGGCCGATCAGGTTGGCGCCGGACAAATCAAGGGTCGTGTTGGTGTTTCCGTCGTACACCTTGCTGTTGGCGATCACACCAGAAATAGTCAGCAGTCGGCCGAGAATATCGGCATCGGTCAACGTCGTCGTGTTGAACGTGTAGTTGCCCACATCGGCGCCGGTGACGTTGATGCCGGTCACCGTCACGACTTTGTCGAAGCCGGTGTTCGCGTCGCTGAAGCTGGCGGCAGCATAGGTGATCGTCAGCGCATCGGAGCCCAGGCGGTCGTCGGACAGATTGACCGCGGTCTCGGTGGTGCCGTCATAAGCCCGGTTCACACCGGTGGCCGACACCGTCAGGGTTGCCTTGCCGATGTTGGCGAAAGTCGCTGTGCTGGTGTTGCTGGTGTAGTTGCCGGCATCGGTGCCCGACAGCGCAATACCGCTTACGCCGACGTACTTGTTGTTGCCGACGTTCTTGTCGAGGAAATTCGCGCTGTAGGCGTATTCGATCTGATCGCCGTCGATGCGGTTGTCGGACAGGTTGACCGTGGCAGCAGTCGTGCTGTCATAGGTCTTGTTCATCCCGCTGGCCGAGACCGTCAGGCTGCGCGGCGTGATGCTCGCGTGCAGGCCGGTCGGCTGGATCAGGTTGTAATTGCCGCCATCCGAGCCGGCAAGCACGAAATCGCTGCCGTTCACGATCTTGTTGCTACCGACGTGCTTGGTATCGAATGTGCCGGTGATGCTGCCGATGCTGACATCATCGCCGTCGATCTTGCCGGTCAGGCTTGCCACACTGGTGTTGATCGCGGCGGTCTGGGTGCCGTCATACACCTTGTCGAGCGCGACGACGCCGGCCACCGTCAGATCCTTCCTGAAGATGGTGGCGGTCGTGGTGGTGGTCGAGTCCACGCTGTAGTTGCCCGCGAGACCGCCATTGTCGCCATTCAACAAGCCGAGACCGGTGATGGTGGCAATCTTGTCATCCGCCGCCGTCTTGTCGGCAAAGGTGGATGTACCGGCGGAAACTGCGATCAGCGTTTCATCGCCGACCAATCCGCTCAGGCTCAGGCCATTCAAAGTTGCATTCACCGTACCGTCGTAGACACGATCGCCGACATCTGCAATGACCGTTAGTTGCGCCTTGTCGATCGTGCTGGTCGTGTTGCTGACGTAGGTGACCGCATAGTTGCCGCCGGCGTTGCCGTCATCGAAGCTCACATCCGCAACCGTCACCGTCTTGTTGCCGCTGCCGGCGTTCTTGTCGGTGTAGGCGAAACTGCCGCCGGAAAGGCTGTCCAGCGTGTTGCCGTTGCTGGCGTTCTGGTACAGCGTGCCGACAGTGACAATCGCCGCGCCCTCCGCAGCCAGCGTGCCGTCATAGGCCTTGGTCACGTTGCTGGTGCTGATCGTGATCGGCGCCTTGTCGATGCTGCTGCTGGTGTTGTCGGCGTAGGTGACGGTGTAGTTGCCGCCGTTGTTGCCGTCGTTCAGCGTCACCGCCGCCACCGTCACCGTCTTGTTGCCGGCGCCGGCATTGGCGTTGGTGAAGGCAAACGTGCCGCCGCTCAGGTTGTCGACTGCGCCGCCATTGCTG
>JASJPK010000035.1:4182-46120 GCA_031426735.1 Hydrogenophilaceae bacterium
GCTCAGGCTCAAGGTTTCCGTGCCGACCAGCGTACCGAGGGCCAGGTCGCTCGCCGCCACCGCAGTGGTGCCGTCGTAGACACGCGTGCCGCTCAAGTCCACTGCGAACGGGTTGATCGTGCTGGTCGTGTTGCTGGCGTAGGTGACGGTGTAGTTGTCGCCGCTGTTGCCGTCGTTCAGCGTCACCGCTGCCACCGTCACCGTCTTGTTGGCGCTGCCGACGTTCTTGTTGGTGAAGGCAAACGTGCCGCCGCTCAGGTTGTCGACTGCGCCGCCATTGCTGGCATTGGCGTATAGCGTGCCGCTGGTCACGACTGCCGTGCCGTTCGCGCTCAGCGTGCCGTCGTAGGTTTTGCCGACGTCGCTGCTGCTGATCGTCAGGTCGGCCTTGTCGATGGTGCTGCTGGTGTTGTTCGCATAGCTGACGCTGTAGTTGCCGCCGCCGTTGCCGTCGTTCACCGTCACGCCCGTCGTCGTCACCGTCTTGTTCGCGCCGGCGTTGGCGTTGCTGAAAGCAAACGTGCCGCCGCTCAGGCTGTCGCCGGCGAAAACTTGCGTGCCGCCGGTCGCCATCGCCGTGCCGGCCGCCGCCAGGCTGCCGTCGTAGGTTCTGGTCACGTCGGCTGTGGTCAGGGTCAGGTTGGCTTGCGTGATGTCGATCTGCTGCGTGCCGCCGCTGAACGTGTAGTTGCTGGCCAGGCCGCCGTTGTTACCGTTACCGAGTGCCAGCGTGCCCAGCGTCACCGTCTTGCCGTCGGCAACGTGCTTGTCGGCCATGCTGCCGGTTCCGCTCAGGCTCAAGGTTTCCGTGCCGACCAGCGTACCGAGGGCCAGGTCGCTCGCCACTACCGCAGTGGTGCCGTCGTAGACACGCGTGCCGCTCAAGTCGACCGCATACGGGGAGATCGTCGCCGTGGTGCTGGCGGTGTCGTCGGTCAGGTTGTAGTTGCCCGCGTCAGTGCCGGTCAAAGTAATACCCGTGATATCGACGGCGGTTGGCACTGCGTTGGCATTCGGGCTGGCAAACGTACCGGTCGCGGTATCCACCGCCAGAGCGTCGCCCAGGAACATGCCGGTGAATCCGGCTGCCGTCGTGTTCAGCGCCGCGACGCTGCCGCCGTCGTAGGTCTTGTCGGCGGCGGTAATGCCGGTCACCGCGCTGATGCTGGCCGGGGTGATCGTGCCGATGTCGCCGTTCACCTGATCGGCGGAACCCGCATCGAGCTGGTAACCGTACACCGCGATACTGCCGCCACCGGCGCTGGCGGAGACGATGCTCAAGCCATTGGTGGTGACGGTTTTGGTTACGCCGACGTTCTTGTCGGCGTAAGTCCCCGCCGTACTCAACACTGCCGCATCGCCGGCCAGCAATCCGGCGATGCTGTAATTGCCTTGCGCCAGCGTGGCGACATTGCTGGCGTCGTAGACCCGTTCGACCGATCCGGCCAGCGTCACCGTAAGTTCCGGTGCCAAGGTGTAAAGCAGCCCGTTTCCGGCGCCCTGGCTGGCTGTCACGCCGTAGGTGGCGTTGTACTGCTTGTATTCCGGCGTCAGGTCGCCCAGTGTGTTCAACGCGGGATCGGTCGACCAGACCTGCCAGACACCGGTGTCCTCGGGCGCACCGGTCCCGATCACCAACGCGTTGGCGCCGACGTTGTTGATGAAGTTCGCGGCGCTGACCAGGGTAATGTCGGCCGTGCCCGGTACCGTAACGGCCTGATCCAGTACCAGATTGCCACTGGTGGTCTGCAGCAACACATCGCTGTTGGTGGTTGCAATGCCGTTGACGCCGCCAACCGCACCGACCGTCAGGGTCTGGTTATTGGTGAAAGCAAGGTTGCCATTCAATGCGGCGGCCAGCGTGGCGACTCGGTTGGCGTTGGCCAGCGTGGTGTCACCCGCGTTACGCAATAGCAGGTTATCGGCACGGATGACCGTATTGACCGCCTGGGTGATGCTGTTGATGCTGCCGGCGCCATCGAGTTCGACGATCACGTTCCCAGCATTGACGCCCGCCAATGCGAGCGACGCATCCGCGCGCAAATGTGCATCCATGCCGATGGCCGTCATCGCGACCGCGCCGGTGAAAGTGTTGTCGACATTGCTCAGGTCGATCTTGCCGGCGCCGGTGATGGGCGAAATCGGGTTCTCCGTGCTTTGCTGCACCAGGAACGAGGCCCCGGCGAGTTCGAGCGCCGTGGTTTGGCGTATGCCGGTGGCGACCGATTCACCGGAGTCGGAATAGACGCCCTGCGTCGTGATCTTGAGGGCACCGCCGATGCTGTTGGCCTCGTTCAGAGTAATGGCGGCGCCATTGTTGACGACGCTGATGCTCTTGCCCCCGGCATCGCTGACGACGGTTATGCCGGCAGCAATATCGCTGGCGAGGATCGATGCGTTGGTGGTTCCCACACCGTTATCCGCCGTGGCGAGCAGATCGCCGTTGCCGTTCATGCTCAGGGTAATGACGCCGTAGAGGCGGATTTCGTTGTCCGCCGCGGCCGCAGAGCCGCCACCGATCAGGTTGTCCGGCGAATTACCCTGCACGAACTGGCCGGTGCCGGTGAGGTCGAAGCTACCGCCGACTTGCAGGGAAGCATCTTCCGTGCCGCCGTTGTTGACGTCCGCCTTCTGGGTGACGGCACCGCTGCTGTCGAGCGTGAAATCGCCGGCGATCAGGCTGTTGTCGAGCACCGTACCCGCCGCCGCGGTGTTCTTGATGGCGACGTCGTCGGCGTTGTAGGCCGTGCTATCGAGGGTCAGGCTGCCGTCGAGCAGGATCGGCGAACTGGCCGCCTGGGTCAGCGCGCCAGCCACTTTGATGGAAACGTTGGACGTGCCGGCGCCGTCGGAAATACCGACGATCTGCAGCGCGGCGCTGTCGATGGTGCCGATTTCCAGGCCATCGGCATCGACAAAGACCAGCGCGGCATTGCCTGACAGCAGCGCGGCCAGTACATCGACATCGTTGCCGACATGGCTCAGGGTGGCATTGCCGGCCGTCTTGATCGCCAGTTTGGCGACCTTGATCGGCGCGGAACCGCCCTGAGTCACGACCCCGGCGGATTCGATACGCAACATGTCGAGTGCATGCGTGCCGCCGACTGCGGCAACGAAGTTCTGACCGGCGGCAGCGGCCGAGGTCAATCTCAGACTACGGGCGAGAACACCATCGCCATCGACCGTGCTGGCGAATCCGATCGCGTCGCCGCTGGTCAAGCTCGCATCGGCGCCCAGCGTCACCGCGCCGGTGTAAGTCTGGCTGCCGCTGCTGCTGACGGTGCCGGTGTTGATGGTGCTGGTTCCGCTGACCGACAGCGTGGTCAGATCGGTGATGGCATCGCTTGCGTCATCGCCGAATACCGCGTTGCCTGCGATAGCCAGGCTATGGCTGCCGCCGGCCAGCGTACCTTGCGTGCCGATGGTGCTGCCGGTCAGCGTGGTGTCGGCAGCCAGGCTGAGGCTATCGCCATAAGTTTGAGCGCCGGTCGTGGTCACACTGCCGCCATTCAAAACGGTGCTGCCAGCCGCATCGGTACTCAGGCTGGCAAGTTTCTCGCCGGCCATCGCGCTGCCCAGTGCGCCGCCAAACGTCGTCGTGCCGCTGTCGTTGACTGTCAGGCTGCGGTTGCTGCCGTCCGATTTGATGTTGCCGGCAAAGCCGATGCCGACACCCTCCAGCGTGGTATCCGCGCCCAGCGTCACCGCGCCGGTGTAATCCTGCGTGCCGCTGCTGGTTACGTTGCCGGTGTTGATCGCGGTCGTGCCGCTGACCGCCAGGGTGCTCAGGCCGGTGACGCTGTCGCCGACTGCATCGCCGAACACGGCGTCACCGACGATAGCCAGGCTATGCGTGCCGCCGGCCAACGTGCCTTGCGTGCTGACGGTGCTGCCGGTCAGTGTGGTGTCTGCGCCCAGGCTGGCGTTTTCGCCATAGGTCTGCACGCCGGACGTAGTAATCGCTCCGCCGTTGATTTCAACCGTGCCGCCGGCATTGGTGGCGACGCTCGCCGCCGTGACGGCGGCCTGGAATTGGGTGACGCCGGTGCTGTTGACTGCCAACGCGCCCAGCGCGCCATCCAGCACGCCCCCCACGGCGCCGGTGAAGGTCACCGCGCCAGAGCCGGCGTTCACGGTCAGATCGTTGGCTTCCGTCGCCTCGGAATCGAGCGTGCTGGAGAACAGGATGGCGGCATCGGTCGCCGACAGCGTGCTGTCGCTGCCCAGTGTTACTGCGCCGCTATAGGTCTGTGTGCCGCTGCTGCTGACGGTGTCGGTGTTGATGATGGCGGTGCCGCTCACCGCCAGGGTGGTGAGGCCGGTGACGGTGTCCGTCACGGCATCGCCGAACACGGCGTAGCCGACGATGTCCAGGCCATGCGTTGCGCCGATGATGGCACCTTGCGTCGTGATGGTGCTGCCGGTCAGCGTGGTGTCTGCCCCGAGCGTCAGCGCGCCGGCGTAACCCTGCGTACCGCTGCTGGTGATGTTGCTGGTGTTGATCGCGGTGGTGCCGCTGACCGCCAACGTGGTCAGGCCGGTGACGGTATCGGCCGCACCATTGCCAAACACGGCAGCGCCGACGACATCCAGGCTATGGCTAGCGCCGACCAGCGTGCCTTGCGTCGTGACGCTGCTGCCGGTCAGCGTGCTATCCAGCCCCAGCGTGACTGCACCCTCATAAACCTGCGCGCCGGTGGACGTGACCTTGCCGCCGTCGATAGTGCTGGCGCCGGTGACATGCACGCCACCAAGCTTGCCCTTGGTCGTAGTACCGGTCGCGCCTTCGCCGACCATATCGGCAAACACGGCATCGCCCGTCACGGTCAACGACTTGGCCGCGTCATCCGCACTGTCGACCGTCGCTGCAAAGGTGACGGCGCTGCCGGTCAGATTGGTGTCCACGCCCAACGTGACCGCGCCGGTGTAATCCTGCGCGCCGCTGCTGGTGACATTACTGGTATTGATTGCGCTGGTGCCGCTCACCGCCAGGGTGGTCAGGCCAGTGACGGTATCCGCCACGCCATCGCCAAACACGGCATTGCCGACGATGGCGAGACCATGTGTGCCGCCGGCCAGGGTGCCTAGCGTCGTGATCGTGCTGCCGGTCAGCGTGGCATCCGCGCCCAGCGTCACCGCGCCGGTGTAATCCTGCGTGCTGCTGCTGGTGATGTTGCTGGTGTTGATCGTGCTAGTGCCGCTCACCGCCAACGTGGTCAGTCCGGTGACGGTGTCGCCGACTGCATCGCCGAACACGGCGTCACCGACGATAGCCAGGCTATGTGTGCCGCCGGCCAGCGTGCCTTGCGTGCTGACGGTGCTGCCGGTCAGTGTGGTGTCTGCGCCCAGGCTGGCGTTCTCGCCATAGGTCTGCACACCGGTCGTGGTAACCGTGGCACCGTTGATTTCAACCGTGCCGCCGACATTAGTGACGACACTCGCCGCCGTGACGGCGGACTGGAATTGAGTGACGCCGGTGCTGTTGACCGCCAGGTCACCCAGCTCGCCATTGACGCCGCCGCCGACCGCGCCGGTAAAGGTCACCGCGCTGCTGCCGGCATTCACCGTCAGGCCGTTGGCTTCCGCAGCTTCCGAATCCACTGTGCTGGAGAGCAGGATCGGGTCGTTGACCGCCGTCAGTGTGACGGCGTTACCGAGGGTCACCGCGCCGGTATAGGTCTGCGCATCGGCGCTGCTGACGGTATCGGCATGGATCGTGGTCGTACCGGTTACTTCCAGCGTGGTCAGGCCGCTGACGCTGTCCTCGGCGGCATCGCCGAACACAGCATCGCCATCGACCAGCAGGCTATGGCTGGCGCCGGCTACGGTACCTTTGGTCGTGACGGTAGCACCGGTCAGCGTGATGTTGTCACCCAGCGTGAGCGCGTCGTTGTAGGTCTGCGCGCCGCTGGTGCTGACGCTGCCGCCGTTGATCGCCACCGAACCCGGGGCGTCGGTGGTGACGCTGGCGGCGGTTACCGCCGCGCTGAACGTGGTGACGCCGGCGCTGTTGACGCTGAGTGCATCGATCGCATTGGTGCCGCCGACGACGCCGGTGAAGGTGACGTTGCCTGTCCCGGAAGTCAGGGTCAGATCGCGCGCGGTGAGGTCGCTGTCGACCGTTGAGGCGAACACGATGTTGCCGATGCCGGTATCGGTATTCATCGCCACGTCACCCTTGAGGGTGACGGCGGTCGCAAAGGCGATATTGCTGTTGGTGGTGGTGATGTCGCCGGCCAGTTCGTTCAAGCCGACGCCGTTCTGGGTGAAGCCGGCGGCGGCGGCGATGTCGCCCGCGACGGCGGTGGTGAACAGGCCGGCATTGCTGATTGTGGCGCTACCACCGGTGGTGACGGCGGCATTCACGTTCAGCGCATTACCGGTAAAGGCCAGGTTGCCGGACAGCGTGGTCGCGCCGGCAAGCGTGGTGGCGCCGCTGCCGGCGGATTGGGTCAGGCTGGCGGCGTCGACACTGGCGTTGAATGCGACTTCCTGGGCCGAGACGATGTTGATCGCGCCCAGCGCGGCGGTATTGCCGACGGCCCCGGTGAAGGTGACGTCGCCGGTCCCGGCGGTCAGGCTGAGGCCGCGCGGCGTGCCCGGCGCATCGCTGTCCAGCGTGCTGCTGAAACTGATATTGCCGGCGCCGGAGCCGGTCGCCAGCACGCGGTCGGCGCCGACGATCACGGCCGGGCCGTTGACGTTGATGTTGCCGCCGGCGGCACCGTTCGAGCTGGTATCCACCGAGCCGGCGATGTTGACGCTGGCGCCGGTCAGGTCGACATTGCCGCCGAGGCCGATGCCCTTGCCCTGCGCGGTGGTGCCGCGGACAGTCAGTGCGCCATCGGCGTTCAGGGTGATGTTGCCCGAGGTGGCATCGCCGGCATTGTTCACATCCGCGCTGGCAATCAGGGTGCCGGTATTGATCGCGCCGACATGGGCCGTGGTGGTGATGTCGATATCACCGCCATCCTTGTAAAACCCGCCGGCATAGGTGACGTCGCCGGCGGTATTGATGGTCACGCCGGAAGAATCGAAGCTGCGCACCCCCAGCGCGGAGAAGTCGCCGCCCTTGGTGATGATCGCCTGCGTGGCGCTGACCGCGACATCGCTGCCATCCAGATCGACCGAGCCACCCTGGGTGGTGATGCCGTTGATGCCGTCCTCGCCGCCGCCGCCGACTGCGAAGTCGCCGCCGCTGCGGTAGACGAAGTTTTCGCCGACGCCGCTGATTTGCGCGGCGACTCGATCCGTCGTGTTGCCGGTATCGAGCAGGCTGGACGTATTCAGGGCATTGACCAGCAACAAACCGGCATTGATGGCATGCGCGCCCGCGCCATTGGTTTGCGTCACCGCGCCGGCGGTCGCAGTCAGTTTGACGCGACCGTCGGCGCCATCGGCGCCGATGCCGTCACCGGCACCGCCACGGGCGGTGATTGCACCGGCCACTTCGAGCAATGCGCCGCTGGCGGTCAACGTGACATTGCCGGCCGCGCCGCCGCCGTCATTGGTCGAACCGGCAGCCGCCGTGCCGGAAGTGATGATGACCCCCGTCGTCAGATTGCCGGCCGCGCCGGTGCCGGTGGTGGTCAAGGTGACCGCGCCGCCGGCAGTGCTGTCCTGGCTGCTGCGGGTATCGATGGTCGAACCGGTCGAATCGATCGACGGCGCCAGAATCGTGACGTTGGCGCCGTGGCTGGTGATGCCGACCGGATTCACGGAACCGATCGTCAGCGCCAACTGGCTGCTGAAATTGATCGCGCCGCTGGCATCGGAGGCAAAAGTGCCGACCTGGTTGATCGGTGTGCCGAGATTGGCGCTGTTCAGCGTGAAACTGCCGGTGCCGGACAGGCCGAGCTTGGCGGATACGATGGCTCCGGTCTGCGTGACCGCGTCGCCGGCGGTGAGGATGGTGCTGCCGCCGGTCTCGATGCTGGTCACGGCGACGCCATCGGCATCGGTGAATCGAATGGTGCCGGTCGGCGTCGTGGTTTCGCCGGCAATGGCGGAGTCGTCGGCGGTACGTACCTTGAGCGTCAGGGTGTTGACGTCGTTGTTGGCTGCGGTCAACAGAATATCGGCGCCGGCGGCGTCGAAGGTTTTCACCGACAGCGCATTGGCGACCACGCTGCCGTCGCCGAATACCACTGAATCGGTGGTGATCGCACCATTGGCGGTCAAAGTGGCGTTGTTGGTCGTGCCGATCTGACTGACCGCGAAACCGTCGCTGTCATGGAAGCTGATCAGGCCGGAACCGGTTCCCGCGCCGCCGACGGTGCGGCTGAGCAGCTTGACCATGTTCAGATCGTTGCCGACGTTGGTCAGCGTAATGGCACCGTCGCTGGTGGTGGTGACGCGCAACGCATCCGCAGCCAGCACCGATCCGGCACCGACCTGCTGCACCAGGCCGACTGCATCGACGGTGAGTGCGCCGTTGGTCGTGATGTTGGCGAGATCGGCCGGTCCGCCCGAGGTAATGGAAATCGTGCCGGTATCGGATTGGTAGCTGTAGTACTGGCCCATGACGAAACCGCCGCTGCCGCTGGCGACGACCGTGATCGTGCCGTCACTGCCGGTCCGCAGGTTCAGCGGATCGCCGGACGAACCGGTGGAATGGGTCACCGTGGCGCCACTGACCGCGATGTCGCCGCTGGTCGAAACGATGCTCTTGGAAAGGTTGACTTCCTTCTCGGCCTCGACGCTGACATTGCCCGAGCCGGTGGTGATCAGGTTGTTCACCTGCACGTTGCCGGTCGTCGTCGTCGTGCTGGCGGACAGCGTGACGCTGCCGGTCGTGGTGGTCAGGTTGCCCGGCGTGGACAGGTTGCCATCCAGCGAGCGGAATTCGATATTGCCCGACGTGGTGCTGATGTCTTCCGGCGTCAGCACCAGACTCGTGCCCGCCCACAACTTGATCGATGTGGTCGGAGCCAGATTGCCGGTGAGCGCGTTCATGCTGAGCTGGTTGGCGTCCTGCACGCTGACCTGGGCGCCGGTGGAATAAACCGAAACCTGGCCGGTGAAGTTGTTGAGGGCGCTGAACAGATCGATGTCTGCGGCACCGCCGTAGATTTCAGCGGTGGTCGATTTGATGCTGGAGGTGGCTTCCTGGGAAACGCCGACACCGCGCAGGGTCAGGCCGTAGCCGGTGCCGCCGCTGGCATCCAGCGCAAAGGTGTCGAAATCCAAGATGCCATCGGTGGTCTGGATTTCCGTGGTGCCGCCGACGGTGACGTTACCGGTCAATTTCAGGCCAGCCGTGCCCGCGCCGCCCTGATCCTTCAAGGTCATCGTGCCGGTGGTGGCAAACGTGCCCAGATTGTCGAGATTCGTCTTGTTCAGCGTCACCACGCCGGCGTTGCCGGCCAGGGTCGCAGCGGAAATGACGCTGTTCACATCGACCCCTTGAATCGTACCGGTCAAGGGTTTGGCCGACGACGGCGTGGGTAGATCGGTATTGGCCGGGATGCCCAGCGCCACGGTGCCGGCGGTGGCCGAGATCGTGTTGAAGGTCAGGTTGGTGGCATTGACGATCTGAACTGCCGCGCTGCCGGCATTGTCGGTGGTCAACGCGCCTTCGAGGGTGATGTTGTTGGCGCCGC
The DNA here is from genome assembly GCA_031426735.1 of Hydrogenophilaceae bacterium. Taxonomy (GTDB): domain Bacteria; phylum Pseudomonadota; class Gammaproteobacteria; order Burkholderiales; family Thiobacillaceae; genus PFJX01. The sequence continues at coordinate 13,785 of JASJPK010000035.1, forward strand.
CGCCGCCGTCGATACGGATGCCGCCGCCGGTGGCCGCAATGCCTGAGTTGTCGGCGTCGACGATCGACAGCGCCGCCTGGGTGACGCTGTTACCGCCCAGGAAGATATCGCCCGCCGCCAGTACATCCAGAGCGCCCAGCGACAGCACGCCGGAAGCGCCGCCGCCGGTGGTTGTACGCACACGGATGCCGCCGGCGCTGACCAGATTCTGAGTCAGGGTGAGGCCGTTGGTGGAATCGTAGATATCCAGGTCGTACTGGGTGTCCACGACATCGCCGACATTGGCTTCCGCCAGTTCGACGATCTTGTTGCCGCTATTGGCCAGCACCGCCGAGCCGCCGATGGCGTTGGTGGCCGTGCCGACCCGCAGCGTATCGATATCCAGGCTGGTGTTGACGGTCTGCGTGATGTTGCCGGTGATCAAACCGATGGTGGCGGTATCGTCGCCCAGTTGCAGGCCGCCATTGGATGCGGCGATGCTGGGCAAGGCCAGATCGCTGGTGCCGCGGATGGTGATGGCGCTGGCGGTGGCGTTTGCCGTCCCCACCGTGCCGCCGAGAGAAATGGTGCCGGAAGCCGTGCCGTCATGGCCGGTCAGGGTGATGGTGCCGCCGCCGTTGCTGCCTGTGCGCGGCGATCCAGTAGCGCCGCCGGTGGTGCTGATTTCGCTGCCGAAGGCCTGGATGAGGCCGCGACCGGTCAGAGCGATGCTCGCGCCGCCGGTGGCCATGCCGCCGGCATAGACGTCGTAGCCCATCAGGTCGAGCGCACCGCCCAGGGTGGTGATGGCAATGGCGCCGTGCGAGTTTTCGATGTTGCCGGCCAGGGTGAGGCCGCCGCTCACGTCGCGCAGGTTGAAGGCCACCTGGCCTTCGTCATAAAGATAGAACGGACCGAGGTTGCCGATTTCGTTGTCGGCCATGAGGCTCACCACGCCGCGCGCGGAGGGCAGGCCCGAACTCGGATTGCCGCCGCTCTGATTAGGACCGGACAGGGTGCCGGTGGTGCTCAGGATGCCGCCGGTCTGGTTGATGGTGCCGCTGGAAGTCAGCTTGATGCCGTCGATGCCGGCCGTGACATTGCCGCCGAGGGTCAGGTTGCGCTCATAGGTACCGTCCCAGTACGTCTTGATGGCGACCGAGCCGGTGGCCGTCAGGGTACCGGTGGCGTTGTTGCTGAACGTGCCGGCGGAGGTGATGTTGATATTGTTGTTGCCACCTACGCCAGCCGAAACCGCCGCGTTGATCGTGGTGGTGTAGTTGGTGGCCTGGCCGCTGGCGTAGTTGGGCGCCGAGGCGATGGTGACCGCGCCGCCGGTGGTCAGGGTGCCGGCGCCGCTGGTGGTGACGTAACCATAGGGCGAGGTGAGGCTGATGCCCCCGGTGCTCGCGGAAATCGCGCCCTGGATATTGGCGGTGTATCCCCAGTTGTTGCTGCTGGCCTTCAGCGTGACGCCCTTGGTGTCGGCGTTCGCCGTCACCGTGCCGGTGCTGGATACCGTCAAGGAATCACGGCTGTCAACGCTGACATTGCCGCCGCTCGATACCAATGCGCCTTGCAGGACCAGAGTGCGGTCCTGGTTGTAGAACGTGAAATTGCCGCCGGAGGTGAAATCGCCCATCCGGTAAATCTGGTTGGTGTTGTTCAGGGTGACGTTGCCGACCACCTCGCCGGTCAGGTTGGTGCCGTCGCTGTTGGCGGTGATGTAGCTGGTCTGGGTGACGTTGCCGGTCAGCGCGGTGCCCGGGGTCGTGAGGATGCCGCCAAGAATCAGCCTGCCGGTGCTGTAGACCTCGACCCGCTGCAACTGAACGTCGTCGGCGTTCTGGATGAAGATGTCATTGCCCACGCCGTCGTTATAGAGGCGGTTGGTGAGTGTGATGTCGCCGCCACCGGCATCGAGGACGAGGTCGCCACCGCCGCTGTGATGAGACTGAATGTCCACCGCGCTGGTGATGCCGGCCGCGCCCGAGGTCAATTGCACGCCCTTGGCATACATGGTGCCGCTGGTCAGTGCCAACGAGCCGGTCGTGCTGATCTTCACGATGCCGGCGCCGCCGTGATGGCCCTCGATGGAACCGGAACCGGTGAAACCCGCGGCGCCCGCGGTCAGCTCCATGCCCTTGCCGCGGTTGGTGCCGGACAGCGTCATCCGGCCCTCGGTCGTGGCTTTCAGAAGCGTGTCGTAGCTGCCGTCGTAAATGTTCGACACGGTCAGGCCGTTGCCTTCGCTGTCCTTGTCGTACAGGGTGATCGCGCCACCGCGTTCGACGTAACTGGTCGATTGGATTTCGTTATTGGTCAGCGACAGGTCGACGACGCCGGAACCGCCGTTCTGGCGAATGTCGAGCACGCCAATATTCAATTGCGTGCCGGCCGTTTGTCCGATGACACCATAGGCGCGGCGATAGTGATCGCCGGTCCAGTCGTGCGTGCCCAGACGCAAGCCGCCGCGCGCGCCGAGGCTGCCGATGGTGATGGAGGGCAGCGTCAGTGCATTCATATCCGCGAAAGTGACCGCGTTTGAAGAGGTGCTTGCCGATGTGATCGTGCCCGCCATGGTCACCGCGCCACGCGTAGTCTCACTGGCGTAATCACTACCATAAATGGTGATCAGGCCACTGGCGGTAATGTCCGATCCGGCGGCCTGCGTCAAACCCCGGCCTTGCAGGAAGAGATTCCCGCTGGTCGCGGTGATGTCGCGCGTGCCCAGCACCAGGGCGCCGTTACCGGTCATGATGGTGACTGCGGTCGCTGCCACGTCCCCCGTCAACGCCATGCCGGCAACACGGCCCTTGGCGCGCACGTCGAGGCTGCTGCCGACCGCGAAGTTGCCCAGTTCGTCGATGACGTTGGCGGTACTGGTGATGGAAATCGCGCCGCCGGTAGCGGCCGACAGGGTCTTGATGTCGATCTTGTCGGTGGCAGCGTAACCGCCGCCATAGTTGGTCTGCGAGAACAGATTGCCGATCGCGTCGTTGCTGACGAGTCCGACCGACACGGTGTCCGCCGTCGCGCCGTCGGCGGCAATGCGGGTAATGGTTTTGAAGGAACCGCTACTGGTAACGGTCGCGCCGTTGCCGCCGCTGATGTTCTCCACCAGCGCATCGCCGTTGGCCGCGGTACCGGTAATCGTGAAGGTCACGCCGCTGTCGTCGCCGACGCTGGTCAGGCTCACCTGTTTCGCGGCGGTAAAACGCAGCGTCCTGGTTGTCAGCGCCAGATCGCTGGCGCCGACCAGGGTCTGGGCACCCGCCAGGGTATCGTCGCCGGCGATCAAACCAGCCTGCAGCGTGCCGGTCTGGGCGGTGACGGAACGCACCGCAGCACTGTTGCCCGCGCCGACATTGGTAATCAGGACAGCGGGCGTACCGGTGCTGTCGCTATCGGTGGTGACCATCTGCCCAAGGAACGACACCGCGCCGCCGCCGCCGTCGATACGGATCTTGCCGCTGCCGGCATTGATGCCGGCGCCGGTGCTGGATGGCGCCTGCGAAACGCCGACACCGGTGAGCGAAACCAGTCCGTTACTGCTGTTCAGGTTGGTCTCGCTGCCCAGCGTCACCGAGCGCGTGCCGGCCGCCGCGACGGTGCCGGCGGAAAGCACGATATCGCCGCCGGCGGTGGTCAGGTCGGCATAGGTATAGAAGGAAATGGCCCCGTTGGGCGTGGATACCGAAATCGGCGCCGAGGCGTGCGACGCGGTGACATTGCCATAGAAGTAGAAATTCTCGTCGCTGCCATAAGCGTTGTTGGTGCCGGTGGTGGCCACCTGCAAACCGTCGGCGTAGTCGTAGTAATGGCTGTAACTGCTGTTCTGGCCCAGGTTGATACGACCGGTGCCGTTGAGCGAAACCAGACTGCCGGCCGAGACGCTCTCGCCGATGGTGATGTCGGTAACGCTGTCGATCAGGATATCGCCGAGCTTGGTATCGGGCGCGGCCGAGGTGCCGCCCGCCGACCTGCCCACCGTGATCGCCCCGCCGCCAGCACCGTTGAAGGTCAGATCGTTGCGTTCGCTGGTGTTGCTGTACAGATAGTCGCTGAAGCTGATCGCTCCGCTGCCGCGGGTGAAAGTGACGTCGTCGTCCAGATAGGTATAGAGCGCCGACATCGCGACCGTACCGTTACCCGCCAGGGTATTGATGGTCATGGCGCCGCCACCATTGGCAACATCGTCGTCACCCAGTCGAATCTGACTGCTGGCAACGACGCTGACCCCGGCCGCGCCGTTGGTGGTGACGCTTTTCTCGATATCGGTACGGGTCGAACTGGTCACGCTGAGCGATTTCAACGCCGCCGTGCCGCCGATGACGCCGTTGAAGGTCACGTTGCCGGTGCCGGCGGTCACCGTCAGGCTGCGCGGCGTGCCGTCGGAATCGACGGTCGAATCGATATCGATATAACCGGAAGTGGCACCCGAGGAAATGACCCGGTCCGCGGTCAGGATGACCGGCGTCTTCAGGTTGATATAGCCGCCAAGGCCCTGCGTCGCCGCGCCGTAAGGCAATCCACCTTCGGCGTAGAGATGACCGTTCAGGTACATCGTGCCGCCGGTAGCTTCGAGGATGATGCTGCCGGCGTTACCGCCGTTGCGGTTGGGATAGGCGACATTGGTGTCGGCCGCGCCGCCGGTGGTGGTAATGGCGCCGACATTGATGTCGCCGGCCGTTGCCGTCAGCGTCACCGCCGCCGCGTTACTGCCGACGCCGACCGCGTTGCTGGCGCCGGTGGTGGTGATGTTCTGCAAGGTCATGCCGTTGGCTGCGGTCACCGTGACCAGGCCGGAGGCGGTGCCGGTATCGGTATCCGCCGTGGTGACGATATGGGCGCCCGAGGCGGCGGTTACGGCACCGCTGGTCGAGGTCAGGTTGACATTGCCGCCCTTGGTGCGGATCGAGTCGTTGAGATCGATGCTCGTACCCTTGACGGTGACGATGCCGCTGGCCTGGCCACCGGCCGCCGCATTGCCGGTGATGACATTGCCGCCGGCGGAGTCGAACACCAATGCGCCGGTATCGTTATTACCTAAGGTCATGGCGCCGCCCGCGCTCAGCGCGGTGACGGTCAAACCGCCGTTGATGTCGGCGATGCTGATCGCGCCGGTGTCGTGCGCGGTCGCGGCAAGCGAAGCCGCCGCAAAGGTTCCGCTGACATTGATCGAACCGGAGTTGGATGAGGTCGTCAGCGTCACGGCGCCGCCGGCGCTGACATTCGCCAGCGCCAAGGAACGTGCGTTGGTCAACGCGATGCTGCCCGTTGCAGCCGCATCGATCGTGCCGATCATCTGATTGGTGGTCGAGGTCAGGCTGATGTTGCCGCCGGCATCCAGTTCGGTGGTGCCGCCGATCAGCAGTCTGCCGCCGGTGCCCTGGGTGATGTTGCCAACCGCGTCCAACGCCAGCGAACCGTCGAAGGTCTGGATGTTGATGTTGTCGTTGATGACGATGTCGTGCGCCGCCTGCAACGTCAGCTTGTTGGTGCTGAACCAGCCGATCGAACTGGCGACGGTGATGTCACCCGCCTCGACCCCCGTATCGGGCGAACCCACTGTGGTCACGACGACATCGGCGCTGTCCAGCGCCGTGGCCAGGGTGGAAACGCTCAGCGTCGACGCGGCGCCGTTCGGCGTGAACGGGGTGGCCCCGCTGACATTGTTGTTCGCGGCCGTGATGGTCAGATTGGTCGGGTCCAGCAACAGCGTGCCGGTCTTGCCCTGCGCCGCGGTCAGATCGACCGTGCCGTCGAAAGCGAGCGTCAGCTTGCCCGACACCTCGGCAAAACCGCCGTTGCCACTCTCAGCCCCACCTTGGGCGCTGATATGGCCCTGGTAGCGCGTGAAATCGTCGGCCCAGACGATGACCTTGCCACCGTCGCCGTGTTCGGTCGCATCGGCGCGAATCACCGCATCTTCCGCCACATAAGTGGCCCGGGCATTGCGCACATCCGGATTCTTGCCCTGGGTGTCGCCGCCGACCAGCACGCTGCCGCCGCCGCTGGCGCCGGACGCATCGATCAACGTGCTGTCGAACAAACCGACACGCTCGCCGGTCAGGCTGATTTCGCCGCCCTGGCCGGCGCGGCTGGAGGCGCGGATCTGGCTGCCGCCGAGAATGGCGACAGTTTGCGGTGCCTGATCCGGCGTGCCGGGTCGACCCGGTTCGCCGGGCAGATCGCCGGCCGCGATCGCGACGCGGCCGCCCGCCGCAGCGCCGGATGCGTCCAACACCACATCGCTGAGCGTGACATCGCCGTCGGCGGCGAGTTCAACCGAGCCGCCACGGCCGCTTTGCGCGCTCACATCGACGCGTCCGGCCAGACTCAACTGTGTGTCGATTTTCAGTTGAATGCTGCCGCCTTGTTCGACGCCGGAAGCATCAATTTGCCCTGCCGCGCTTTGCACGAATTGACCAGCCGCAATCTGGATTTGTCCGGCCGGGCCGGCTTGATCGGCGCTGGCGCGGATCGTGCCGGAATTTTCGATGCCGTCGCTGGCTTCCAGACGGATCACGCCGCCCTTGTTGACCAGGCCGGCAGCTTCCAGGCGGCCGCTGTTGCGGATGATCCCGCCCTGCAGGCTGTTGGCTGCTTGCGCGGACAGAATGATCAGACCGCCGGGCGCTTCGACGGCATTGCCGTTATCGACCAACGCTTGAATGGTGGCGGCTTCGACCCGGATGTTGCTCAAACGGCTGCCGTCGAACTGCAGTTCGAACACTTCGCCGGCAGCGAGCGCAACCGTGCCCATCTGAGCGACGACCACGCCATGGTTGCGGACTTCGGGCGCCAGCAGGGCGATATAACCGTTCAGATCGGCACTGAGTTTGCCTTCGTTGATGACCGCGCCAGTCGCGCCTTCGCGGCTGAAACGCAGTTTGCCCGCCATGAAATCGGCGTTGCCGATGCTGTGCGTGGTGGCGGTGAGCGAGCCGACGTTGGCGCTCGCGGTCGGGCTGAAGTAAATGCCGCTCGGATTGGTCAGGAAGATCTGGCCGTTGGACGTGATGTTGCCGAAGATCTGGCTCGGGTTGGCGTCGAGCACGCGATTGAGGATGGCGCTGCTGGCGGAAGGCTGCAGGAAATTGACCCGCGCCTGACTGCCGATATTGAAGGTCTGCCAGTCGATTGCGGCCCGGTTGCTGGCCTGATTGACGTTCATGATCGCGTTATTCTGGCTGATCGCGGCCTGGCCGGCGACCACCTGGCCTCCGGTGGGCAGTTGCGTCGCTGCAGGCGGGGCAGCATGCCCCAGCCCGACGCAGAACAGCGCCAGGGCCAGCGCGCGCAGGCCGAATGAGGCGGCGACACTGCCGCCGATACGTGAACTGGCGCGCTTGCCGCGCGACTTGGCGATTTCGGCAACGGCGACGAAGGTGCAGGTAATTTCGTTCCAGATAACGCGGTGTATCTTGTTCATAGTCGTCTCCGTGCCTTAGAAGGACTGACTGGCGCTAAGCCAGAAGCGATTTTTATTGAGCGAACCATCCTGGTCGTCGCCATTGGGCGCGGGATTGGGGTTGTCACCGATGCGGCGCGCCCAGGTCGCTTTGAGGTTGAGGCCGAAACTGGCCTGCCAGGTGGCGGCAAGACCGGCGCCCTTGAGGCTGTAGCTGGGGCTGCCGTCGTCGTTGCGGACACGGCCGTGGTCGTAGAAACCGCTCAGCGTCATGCCTTGCGGCAAGCGCCAGCGAAGTTCTAGATTGATCAGGCTGCCGCTGGCGCCGCCAGCCTCGCTGGTCGGATAGGCGCGCACACCGTAGGCGCCGCCCAGATAGAATTTTTCCGAGGAATCGAGATCGTTCCCGCTTTCCTGACCGGCCAGCGCGGCAAGGAAGGAAACATGATCGGTAATGATCTGTTGCCGGGAAAAACTGTAGCGAAACTTGCCGAAGCCGCCGGCAAGCGCCGCGTTTTCGCGAAAATTCAGCGTGCCCAGATCGACATTGCCGCCGACCAGAACCAGACTGGCATTGTTGGCACCGCCGCCGCCCAAGTTGTCGAACAGATTGCCGTTGAGTCCGATCGCGTAGTTATCGATGCTGTAGTCGCTCGATGTTGCTCCGAGGGATTCGTTTTCGTATCTCTTGCGGTCGACGTTGACGGAAAGAAAAAGATTCTTCAGACGTGAACGGATGATCGGATAGCGCGCCTCGATCCCCACGCTTTTGGAGGTTCCTTCGGCAACCAGCGCCGCGAAATCGGCGCCGATCAGTTCATAACCCAGATACGAGGCGTTGACACCGACACGCCAGCCATTGGCGCCGACCGGCAGGCTGTAGGCGGCACGAAAATAGTCGCTGCCGCTGGAGTGGATCAGGTTGCCGGTGACCAGATCGCCGATGCCGAAAGGGCTGTTCAGATTCAGGTTGGCTGCGAAACGCGCGCTTCCGGTTGAACGTGCACCGGTGTTGTCGATGGTGGCATCGCCGAACAGCAGCGGCTCGTCAGCCAGCTTCAATACCAGATCGGTTTCACCTTCCCGCTTGCCCGCGCGCAATGCACCGGAAACGGCCACACCGGGCAGATCGTCAGCCACCAGCAGGGCACGGTCGAGTGCATCGGCATTGAGCGGCTTGCCTTTCGCTTGCAGCGTATCGACGCTACGCAGGATCAGGCCGCCGGCGATGCGCTTCGATGTGCCTTCGAGCTGAGCGCCACCGAACACGGCTTCGACGATCTGGATGGTGACGATGCCCTGCTGGATATCCTGTGCCGGCAGATAGGCGCGTACGACCCAGCCGGCAGCCCGGAAGGCATTGGCAACGGCAGCCGCGGCGGCCTGAAGCTGGTTGAAATCAAGCGGACGATTGAGATATTCGGCGACGACTGGGGCGAGTTGTTCCGTGCTGAGCAGGGTATTACCGGCAAATCGGAATTGCTGGACGGTGATGAGCACTCCCGTGGCGGGCTTCATCGCAGCGGGTTCGACCGGCTTCTCCGGCGCGATCTTCTTGGGCAGCTGGATTGCCCGTTCACGTTCGATTTGCTGTTGCAAGGCGCCGGCATCGGGCGCCGTCTGGGCAATGGCATGAGGAGCGGTCAAGGCGGCAAGAGACAGGCCGACAAGAAGATGGGTACGACACATAGAAACACCCCGTGCAACGGAAATTCGACAGCTTTCGAGTTTCCTTTAGTGCCGGTGTCGTTTATTAGCCACGTTCTACCCATTCCATCCGCGTTTCTACGAATTGCGACAATCGCGGCATTAATTCGTAGAACGAAAGCCATATACATCCGTAGGACGTAAGTTATATACGTGTGACCATGACAGCGACGCATGCCGGCCGGGGTCGTGCGTCGGCATAGCGATCGACGGGAACAAAGATAATCGCGCTCAAGTTATTGGCGGCAAAGCCGACATACGCTTTAGAAAAGAGACAACCCGAGAGTCGGGCAATCGCTATTACAGGTCTAATCCCTAGATAAATCCCCCGTCACCACTACTTTCTTGAAATCGAACCGAAATTTGTGCACGAACATGTCCGCATTAATCCAGCGCCATCCACTGGAGTTGACGCATACGGTATGAAGACAGGCTTTCCAAAATTCGATCTCAGTTGGCTGACCGAGACCGAGGACTCGCCGCAATCGATCGATCCGGTCAATTGCGATAGCCGGCGTCTGGATATGCCCATCCCTCCCGAGCTTGGCGCAGCCTGGATCGAGATGCTGCGCGTCGATCAGGGATTTACGTTGTTTCAAGCCTGCCATAACCTGGAAAGTGCGCCGCGCGGACAACTTGTCCCTCTGCTTGAAGCCGAGGGCACTTATCCCGAAACCATGTTTTCCGCGCAGATCGTGCAAGGCGGCATTCTTTGCCACGATGAGGGTTTGCCCGGGGTGCGGATCATCTCCGGTCCGGGGCGTGACCTGTTCCGCCATCAAGCCGCTTGGCGTGCTCGCGCTTTTGCCGAAGGCGGAGTAACCACCGAGATGACCAGCATCCTGCTGGGCGATACCGTTCTGGTCAGATTGCTCGGCGACAGCTCAGCCGAACAATTGCTCCAGAAACTGGACCTCAGCCGCAATCGGCAAACCGTTGTCCGTCCGATCCCCGCCCACATTACCGCGCCGCTGCTGGATGCCATCTCCGCGCAATATTGCGGACCGACGCGACAACTCTATGCGCATGCAAAAGCGCTCGAATATCTTGCCGGGCTGACCGGCTATGTTTGCAATGAAAACCCGATTCATCAAGAACGCCGTCAAGTCGAACGGCGCCACCGCGCCCGTATTCAGGAACTGCACGAGCACCTGATGAATATGGAAGGTCGCATGCCGACATGTAGTGAACTGGCCGCACACTTTGGTCTTTCGGCACGACACCTCAATAACGAATTTTCCGCCGAATACGGAAAATCGATCTTTGCCTACGTTACCGATCTGCGCCTGGAACAGGCACATGCCGCACTGCAGGAAAGCTCGGCGCCGATGAAAGCCATTGCCGCGCGCCTGGGTTATTCGCACGTGAATCATTTCATTACGGCATACAAACGGAAATTCGGCCAATCGCCGGGCAAAGTACGCAGCCAGTTCGATCGCAGCACCGCGACACGCGGCAATCTTCATGCTCACGAAGACGGAAATGGCTGAATTGCACGCATAAGTCGTGCCTGCCGCAGCGCGGCTCGATGCGTGCAAGCGTTGTGGGTCAACCTTGGGGCGATCGCCAAAAAGAGGCCAAATAGGCCGAATCGCCCGGCGCAATTACAATGCCGCCTCCACCGAGAAATTCCCCCATGTCCGCCGTCTTCGATCCCGAACTTACCGCCCTGAAACTGCCGCCGCATTCGGTCGAGGCGGAGCAATCCGTGCTCGGCGGGTTGATGCTGGAAAACACCGCCTGGGAACGCGTGGCGGACCTGATCAACGAGCAGGATTTCTATCGCGCCGACCATCGCGCGATCTGGCGCCAGATCACCCGCCTGATCGACGCCAACAAGCCGGCCGACGTGGTCACCGTGGCGGAAGCGCTGGAGTCGTTCGGCAAACTCGACGAAACCGGCGGCCTCGGCTACCTCGCCGCGCTGGCACAGAACACGCCATCCGCCGCCAACATCCGGCGTTATGCCGAAATCGTGCGCGAACGCGCGGTGCTGCGCAAACTGGTCGAAGTCGGCGCCGAGATTTCCGAATCGGCGTTCAGCCCGGCCGGGCGCAGCGCCTCGGAAATCCTCGACCAGGCCGAAGCCAAGGTGTTCGAGATCAAGGAAGCCGGCGCCAAGACCACGCAGGGCTTCCAGGCGGTGCAGCCGCTGCTGATGGAAGTCGTCACCCGCATCGACGAGCTGTACAACCGCGACAACCCGAGCGAAGTCACCGGCGTGCCGACCGGCTTCGTCGATCTCGACACCAAGACCTCCGGCCTGCAACCGGGCGACCTGATCATCGTCGCCGGCAGACCGAGTATGGGCAAAACGGCCTTCAGCCTGAACATCGCCGAAAACGTCGCGCTCGACGCCAACATGTCGGTCGCCGTGTTCAGTATGGAAATGGGCGCGGCGCAGCTGGTCATGCGGATGCTGGGCTCGGTCGGCCGGCTCGATCAGCACAAGCTGCGCACCGGCCGTATCGGCGAGGACGACTGGCCGCGCCTGACGCATGCGCTCGGCCGCCTCAACGAAACGCCGTTCTTCATCGACGAATCGCCCGGCCTGACCGCGATGGAAGTGCGTGCCCGCGCGCGTCGACTGGCGCGGCAGTGCAAGGAAGACCGTCCACTCGGCCTGATCGTGCTGGACTACATCCAGTTGATGTCGGGTAATGGCCAGGGCGAAAACCGGGCGACGGAAATCTCCGACATCTCGCGTTCGCTGAAAAGCCTGGCGAAAGAACTGCACGTACCGGTTATTGCACTCTCGCAGCTCAACCGCTCGCTGGAACAGCGTCCGAACAAGCGTCCGGTGATGTCCGACCTGCGCGAATCCGGCGCCATCGAGCAGGATGCCGACGTGATCCTGTTCATCTATCGCGACGAGGTCTACAACCCGGACAGCCCGGACAAGGGCACCGCCGAAATCATCATCGGCAAGCAGCGTAACGGCCCGATCGGCACCGTGCGGCTGACCTTCCTCGGCGAATACACCAAGTTCGAGAGCTTCGCCGGCGGCGGCGATGCGGGTTATGGCGGCGATTAACCACCTACGGCGATGTCGCGCCCGCTGATCGCCCGCATCGACACGGCCGCGCTGGCCCACAACCTGGGCGTGGCGCGCCAGGCTGCGCCGCATGCGAGGATCCTCGCGGTGGTCAAGGCCAACGGCTATGGCCACGGCCTCAGCCGCACGGCGCGCGCGCTGCGCGGCGCCGATGGCTTCGCGGTATTGCGCCTGGAAGAAGCCATGCAATTGCGCAGCGAGGGTTACACGCATCCCATCGTGCTGCTGGAAGGATTTTTTCATCCCGACGAACTGCCCGAAATCGCCCGCCTGCATCTGCGCCCGGTCATCCACCGCAGCGACCAGCCGGCCGTGTTGCTGAACGGGCTGGCCCGCCTGAAATCAAATCAGCGCGTCGATGTGCTGGTCAAGCTGAACACCGGCATGAATCGCCTCGGCCTCACCCCCAGGCAGTTGCCGGAAGTGCTCGCCACATTACGCGCCGCGCCGCATATCGGCAGCATCACGTTGATGAGCCACTTCGCCGGCGCGGATGAAGACAACGACAGCGTCGAACGGCAATGGGCATGTTTTCAAGAGGCGACGCGCAACCTCGGCCTGCCCGCCAGCCTGGCCAATTCCGCCGCCATCCTGCGCCACCCGCAAACCCATGCCGACTGGGTGCGGCCCGGCATCATGCTGTATGGCGCTTCCCCATTCGCCGAGCAAACCAGCGAGGAACTCGGCCTGCTGCCGACGATGACGCTGGAAAGCAAGCTGATCGGCGTGCAGTTCGTGCGCAAGGGCGACGGTATCGGTTACGGCGCGCGCTACATCGCCGAGCGCGACATGAAGATCGGCGTCGTCGCCTGCGGTTATGGCGACGGTTATCCGCGCCACGCCGACACCGGCACGCCGATCCTGGTCGGCGGCCAGCTTACCCGCACGCTGGGCCGCGTCTCGATGGACATGCTCAACGTCGATCTGACCCCGGTTCCCACCGCGCATGTCGGCAGTCCGGTCACGCTGTGGGGCGTCGGCCTGCCGGTCGAGCGCGTCGCCGCCGCCGCCGGCACCATTTCCTACGAACTCCTCACCGCCCTGGCGCCGCGCGTGCCGGTGGAGGAAACATGAATAGACCCCGTAGGATGGGCCAAGCTTGCGGGCCCATCGATGCACCGAGCGTGATGGGCCCGCAAGCTTGGCCCATCCTACAAATCTACAAATAACCTTCAAGCCTCCAAGCCATGTCCGACATCCTCGACAAAATTCTCGCCACCAAAGCCGACGAAATCGCTGCCGCCAAACGACTCGAACCCCTCGAAGCCGTGCGCGAGGCGGCCGAATGGATGCCGCCGGCACGCGATTTCGTCGGCGCGCTACGCGCCAAATCCTCGGCCGGCCTGGCTGCGGTGATCGCCGAAATCAAGAAGGCCAGCCCGAGCAAAGGCGTCATCCGGCCCGATTTCCGTCCGGCCGAGATTGCCGCCAGCTATGCCGCCGGCGGCGCGGCCTGCCTGTCGGTGCTGACCGACCGCGAGTATTTCCAGGGCGCGCCGGAATACCTGAAAGCGGCGCGCGATGCCTGCGACCTGCCGGTGCTGCGCAAGGATTTCATGATCGACCCGTATCAGGTCTACGAAGCGCGCGCGATGGGCGCCGACTGCATCCTGCTCATCGTCGCCGCCTTGAGCCTGGCGCAGATGCAGGAACTGGAGGCCATCGCCCTCGGTCTCGGCATGGCGGTGCTGGTGGAAAGCCACGACGGCGACGAACTCGACATGGCGCTGCAACTGAAAACGCCGCTGATTGGCATCAACAACCGCAATCTGCGCACCTTTGAAACGCGCCTGGAAACCACCATCGACCTGATCGAGTTCGTCCCGCACGATCGCATCATCGTCACCGAAAGCGGCATCCTGACGCCGGTCTCGGTCGCCATCATGCGGGCGCACGAGATCGACACCTTCCTGGTCGGCGAAGCCTTCATGCGCGCCGACGACCCCGGCGCGGAACTCGCCCGCCTGTTCGCAAGTCAGGCCAAGAACGCATAACTACAGCTTCTCATGACCACCCGCGCGCGCTGGCTTTACACCGTATCCGTCCTCGTCATTGCCGCTGCCGCCCTGGTTATCTGGCGTCCCTGGCAGAATTCCGCATCCAGCCCGCAATACCGGCTGGCCAAGGTTGAACGCGGCACGCTTTCCGCCGCCGTTTCCGCCAGCGGCACGTTGAGCGCGCTGGTCACCGTGCAGGTCGGCTCGCAAGTCTCCGGCCTGATCAAGGAGATCAAGGCCGACTTCAACAGTCCGGTCAAACAGGACCAGGTCATCGCCCGGCTCGATCCGGAGACATTCGAATCGCGCGTCGCGCAAGCGCAAGCCGATCTGAACGCCGCCGCCAGCGCGACCGAAGTCGCACGCGGCAACCTCGCCGTGCGCCAGGCCGAAGTCAACAAGGCGCAGATCGCACTGGACGAGGCGCTGCGCAATCTGGAACGCAAGCGCAGCCTGATCGCGCAGGGCTTCCTTTCCGCCGCCGAGCTCGACACCGCGCAAAGCGCCGGCGAAACCGCGCGCGAGCAATTGCGCCTGGCCAAAGCCGATGCCGGCGTCGCCGCCGCCCAGGTCGCCAACACGCAGGCGCAGGCCGGCCAGCGCCGCGCCGCGCTGAATCAGGCGCGCATCGAACTCGACCGCACGGTGATCCGCTCGCCGGTGGACGGCGTCGTGATCAGCCGCAACGTCGATGTCGGCCAGACCGTCGCCGCCTCGTTCCAGGCGCCGGTGCTGTTCACCATTGCACGCGATCTGCGCCGGATGGAAGTCAACGTCGCGGTGGATGAAGCCGACGTCGGCCGCGTACAGACCGGCCAGAAGATGCGCTTCACGGTCGACGCCTTCCCCGGCGAACGCTTCATGGCCCAGGTCAGCCAGATCCGCAAGGCGCCGCAGACCAACAACAACGTGGTCACCTACAGCGTCATGGCGACGCTCGACAACCCCGACCTGAAACTGCTGCCCGGCATGACCGCCAGCGCCCGCATCCTGACCGAGGAACGCAAGGACGTGCTGAAACTGCCCAACGAAGCGTTGCGCTTCCGCCCGGTGCAGGCAGACGGCGCGCCGGTCAAACTGGAAGTGCGCGGCCGCGAGGAAGGCCCCGGCATACCCGGCCGCGTCTGGCTGCTGAAGGACGGCCAGCCGGCGCCGGTTTCCGTGCGCCTTGGCGTCAGCGACGGCAAGAACACCGAAATGCTCAAGGGGGAGATCGCCGAAGGCGCCGAGATCATCCTCGGCCAGAGTGAAAGCAACGGCAAGAAGCCCAGCCGGCCGTTCGGCATGGGGATGTAAGCGGTGAATAACCCGAATCGCGTAGGGTGCGCCATGCGCACGCTAAATGGTGCGCATGGCGCACCCTACAAAACCATGCCGCTGATCGAAGTCACCGACCTCGCCCGCAATTACCTGCTTGGCGAAGTCACCGTGCCGGCGCTGCGTGGCGTCAGCCTGAGCATCGAACAAGGCGAATTCGTCGCCGTGATGGGACCGTCCGGCTCCGGCAAGTCCACCTTCATGAACCTGCTCGGCTGCCTCGACGTGCCCAGCGCCGGCCGCTACCAGCTAGCCGGCGAAGACGTCACCGGCATGAATTCCGACCAGCTCGCCCACCTCCGCAATCAGCGCATGGGCTTCGTGTTCCAGAACTTCAATCTGCTCAGCCGCGCCAGCGCCCAGGAAAACGTCGAACTGCCCTTGCTCTACGCCAACGTGCATGCGGCGGAACGGCATCGCCGCGCGCACGAAAAGCTGGCCAAGGTCGGCCTGGCGGAACGCGCCGGACATCGCCCGATGCAGCTTTCCGGCGGCCAGCAGCAACGCGTCGCCATCGCCCGCGCGCTGGTCAACGAACCGCCGCTGATCCTCGCCGACGAACCGACCGGCGCGCTCGACACCCACACCAGCCTGGAACTGATGGCGCTGCTGCAGGAACTCAACGACAGCGGCATCACGCTGGTGCTGGTCACGCACGAACCGGACATCGCCGCCTTCGCCAAACGCGTGCTGCTGTTCCGCGACGGCCGCGTGGTGGACGATCGGTTGAACCCGTCGCCGCATCGGGCGGCGGAGATGCTGGCGGCGGGCCCATCACACCCAACAACACGCCATGACCGACTATCGACGCACCTTCGTCGCCGGCGGATGTTTCTTCTTCACGGTGGTCACCCAGGATCGTCGGCCTTTGTTCGCCGATGCCGCCCATGTGGCGCGGCTGCGTGAAGGTTTCCGCAGGGTGAAAGCCGCGCATCCGTTCGAGATCGACGCGGCGGTGATCCTGCCGGAGCATTTGCACACGATCTGGCGGCTACCGGAGGGCGATGTCGATTACCCGATGCGCTGGCGCAAGATCAAACATTTTTTCAGCATCGGCATGGAACTCGACGCAGCGCGTCCTTCCCTGTCCAGGCGGCGCGAGAAAGGCATCTGGCAGCGACGCTACTGGGAGCATGCGTTGCGCGATGAATCGGATTGGCAACGCCACATGGATTACGTGCATTTCAACCCGGTCAAGCATGGTTACGTCACCAGACCGGGCGATTGGCCATATAGCTCATTCGCGCAGGCTCTGGCGGCAGGCTTGTATTCGCCTGGATGGGGTGAGCAGGTTCCGGCATCGCTGAGCGGAGGGACGCAGGGGTGGGGCGAATGATCGAACGCTGCGCTGATGGGCGCGCTACGCTTCGCCCATCCTACGTAGACGCGGCGGTAGTGCACGTAGGATGGGCCAAGCGCAGCGGGTGCCTTGGCGGCGGGTTTTGCCGCTTAGGCACCCGGCGTGCCGAGAACTGGTGCAGCGGGCCCATCACCCCCAACATCACCTCACCATGAACCTGCCCGACACCGGTCGTTCCGCGCTGCGTTCGTTGCGCGCCAACAAGCTGCGCAGCGCGCTGACGGCGCTCGGCATCATCATCGGCGTGGCGGCGGTGATCACCATGCTGGCGGTGGGTGAAGGCGCCAAGCTGAAGGTCGCGGAGCAACTGAAAAGCCTCGGTTCCAACCTGATGATCGTGCTGCCCGGCGCGGTGACCAGCAGCGGCGTGCGGCTCGGTTCCGGCAGCCGCAACACGCTGACCGAGAACGATGCCAACGCCATCGCCAACGAGTTGCCCGGCGTGCTGGCGAGCGCGCCGGCGATGCGCGGTTCCGGCCAGATCGTCAACGGCAACCTGAACTGGTCGACGCAAATCTACGGCATCACGCCGGATTACCTGACCGCGCGCGAATGGGGTGTGGCGCGCGGGCGCGCACTCGACGAGACCGATACGCGCAGTTCGGCGAAAGTCGCACTGGTCGGCCAGACCGTGGCCGACATGCTGTTCGGCGGCACCGACCCGACCGGCCAGATCGTCCGGGTCAAATATGTGCCGTTCACCATCGTCGGCCTGCTCGCGCCAAAAGGCCAAAGCTATATGGGACAGGATCAGGACGATGTCGTGCTGATCCCGCTCGGCACCGCGCGCGGCCGCATCCTCGGCCAGGCGCAGGGCCGCTTGCGCACGGTCGGGCATATCAGCGTCAAGATGGCCGACGGCGTCGACATGAAGGCCGCCGAAGGGCAAGTGCGCGAACTGCTGCGCCAGCGTCATCGGTTGCAACCGGAACAGGACGACGACTTCAACATCCGCAACCTGTCTGAAATTGTCGCCGCCGAACAGGCCGCCTCGCAGGTGCTGTCCAGCCTGCTCGCCGCCGTCGCCTCGGTGTCGCTGCTGGTCGGCGGCATCGGCATCATGAACATCATGCTGGTGTCGGTCACCGAGCGCACCCGCGAAATCGGCCTGCGCCTGGCGGTCGGCGCGCGCCAGCGCGACATCCTGACCCAGTTCCTCGCCGAGGCGGTGATCCTGTCCCTGGTCGGCGCGCTCACCGGCGTCGCCCTCGGCATCGGCGGCACCCTGGCGCTGGCGCATTTCGCCGACTGGCAGGTGGTGTTGCAGGCGCAAGCGATCCTGATTTCCGTCGCCTCGGCCAGCATCGTCGGCGTGTTCTTCGGCTGGTATCCGGCGCGCAAGGCGGCACGCATGGCGCCGATCGAGGCGTTGCGCTACGAGTGAAGCCGCGCGCCCATCGACCGATGCGGATTGATGGGCCCGCTGCGCTTGGCCCATCCTACGAAAGACGCTGCTTGCGTGCCCTTGTAGGATGGGCCAAGCGCAGCGGGCCCATCACGGTGCGCGGAGACAAAGACGCGAATCAACGCCTTCGCCGTTCGCTCGGCGCGATAGAATTCACGGCTTCGTGCGCGTCGCGCGCGTTCCGTTTTTTGCTATCGAAACCATGCCCCGCTTACCTGAATTCACCCTCCCTGACGTCATCCGCTGGTTCGGCGAGGACGAGATCGAGAAGGCGCAGGGCTATCTCGATGCGGTCAGCCATCTGGAAATCCGGCCGCCGCGCATCACCGCCAGCGTGCAGGGCGGCGGGCCGTTTCCGTATCGCGTCGCCATCGGTCTCGATCTCGACAAACAAGGCAAGCCGCGTGCGGTGGCCGGCTGCAGTTGCCCGGTCGGCTGGATGTGCAAGCACGCGGCGGCGGTGATGTTGCGGCTGCTCGATCAGGGCAAGGCGCAACCGAAGGTGCGGCCGGACGTGCTGGAGTGGCTGGAAGGTTTCCGCGAATCGTTGCAGACGCCCGTGGCGAAGAAGCCCGGCAAGAAGAGCGCGGTGCGCGAAGCCTTGTTCTACGTACTGTATTCGACCTGGGGCGACGGCCGCGAATGGTCGCTGCGCTTCGTCAAGGGACGTCGCGACGAGCAGGGCGCACCGACCGGCGCGCTGACCGACTGGAACAACGTCGAACGCGCGCTGATGCAGCCGCCGCGCTTCGTCAACGAGGAAGACCTGGTCATCCTGCGCCTGCTCTGGTCGCACCGTTCAAAGGCGCGCTACACGCTCGATTTTCCGTTGCGCGGCCGCGCCGGCGAAGAAACCCTGCAATACCTGCTGGCCAGCGGCCGCCTGGTGTACGAGCAGGACATCCTCAACCCGTTGAACGCCGGCCAGGCGCGCGCCGGCCGCCTGGAATGGCGGCACGACGCGGACGGCAACGTGGCGCCGGAACTGACCTGCGACCTGCCCATCGACGCGACGTTGTCGCTCGACGACATCTGGTATCTGGATACCGAGCAGCACTCGATCGGCACGCTGCAGCTCGATTTCCCGGCGCGCCAGGTCGCGCGCCTGCTCTCGATGCCGGCGCTTAATGTGGCGGAAGTGCCGCTGGTCGCCGGCGCGCTGGCCGAACTGGCACCGCAATTGCCGGCCCCGGCCGCACCCGACCTGCGCGTGATCGATACGGCGCCGACGCCGATCCTGAGCCTGGATACGCTCGATGTGCTCGATGTCGGCCGCTACCGCCGCTATGGCTACAGCGAGCGCAAATTCGATTACCTGCTGCCGGCGTTCCAGTACGAAGACGTGCGCGTCGAAGCCGGCGGCAAGCAGGAATACGTGACCACCGCCAGCGGCGAAACGGTGCACATCAAACGCCGTGCCGACGACGAGAAACGCTGGCTGCACGATCTGGACAGCCACGGCATCGCGCATGTGCCGCCCAACACCCTGTACGCCAGCCGGCCGCGCCCGCCCAACATCTACGGCCTGGAAAGTCCGGCGCACTGGCCGGAATTCATGGCCGAACACCTGCCCGCGCTGCGCGATGCCGGCTGGCAGATCCAGGTCGCTGCCGCGTTCCGCCATCTGGTGCTGGAAGCCGAAGACTGGGATGCCGAACTGAGCGAGGATGTCGGCGGCTGGTTCAACCTGAACATGGGCGTCGTCGTACAGGGCCAGCGTCTGCCGCTGGCACCGTTGCTGTACGACCTGTTCCACAGCGATGCGCGCTGGCTCGACGCCGCCAAGGTCAAGGCGATGCCGGACAAGTCGCCGGTGATCCTGACCACACCGTCCGGTTCGCGCCTGCGCGTACCGGCCGGGCGCATCAAGCCGCTGGCACTGACCCTGATCGACCTGTTCGACAAGCCGCCCGGCGACGGTGAACTGCGCCTGTCGAAACTGGATGCGCCGCGCCTGGCGAATATGGCGGCGACCCTCGCCGATATGCAGCGCTGGCAGTTCAAAGGCGCCGACGCCGTCACCCAGATGGCGAGGAACCTGCAGCACAGCGACGGCATCCAGCCCGCCGAGCCGCCCGCCGGCCTCGCGCTGACGCTGCGCCCGTATCAGCTGGAAGGCCTCGCCTGGCTGCAATACCTGCGCGCCCACGATCTCGCCGGCATCCTGGCCGACGACATGGGTCTCGGCAAAACCGCGCAGACCCTGGCGCACCTGCTGCTGGAAAAGGAAGCCGGCCGCCTGGATCGACCCTGTCTGGTCATCCTGCCGACCTCGCTGATCTTCAACTGGAAGCGCGAGGCGGAACGCTTCGCCCCGTCCCTGCGCGTGCTGTCGCTGCACGGCAAGGAACGCGCCGAACGCTTCGACCAGATCGCCGAACATGACATCGTGCTGACCACCTACCCGCTGCTCTGGCGCGACGAGGAAGTGCTGGCTGCGCAGGAATACCACCTGCTCATCCTGGACGAAGCGCAGACCGTCAAGAATGCCGCCAGCCACGCCGCGCAAGTGGTGCGCAAACTGCACGCGCGGCATCGCCTCTGCCTGACCGGCACGCCGCTGGAAAACCATCTCGGCGAACTCTGGGCGCAATTCGATTTCCTGCTGCCCGGTTTCCTGGCCGACCAGAAGTCGTTTACCAAGACCTGGCGTTCACCAATCGAAAAACATGGCGACAGCGGCCGCCGCGATTTGCTCGCCGCGCGCGTGCGGCCGTTCATCCTGCGTCGGCGCAAGGAAGACGTGGCGAAGGAATTGCCGGAAAAAACCATCATCGTGCGCACGGTCGAACTCGACGGCGCGCAACGCGATCTGTACGAAACCGTGCGCAGCGCGATGGACGCGAAGGTGCGCGAAGCCATCGCCGACAAGGGCTTCGCGCGCAGCCACATCGTCATCCTCGACGCGCTGCTGAAGCTGCGCCAGGTCTGCTGCGACCCGCGCCTGGTCAAGCTGGACAGCGCGCAGAAGGTGAAGGAACGCGCCAAGCTCGACCTGCTCATGGACATGCTGCCGGAACTGGTCGACGAAGGCCGCCGCGTGCTGGTGTTCTCGCAATTCACCTCGATGCTCGCCCTGATCGAACAGGAACTGGTCAAACTCGGCCTCGGTTACGTCATGCTGACCGGCGAGACGCAGGACCGCGAGGCCGTCATCGGCCGCTTCCAGGACGACGGCGTGCCGATCTTCCTGATCAGCCTGAAGGCCGGCGGCGTCGGCCTCAACCTGACCGCGGCCGACACGGTCATCCACTATGACCCCTGGTGGAACCCGGCAGTAGAAAACCAGGCCACCGACCGCGCCCACCGCATCGGCCAGAAGAACAAGGTGTTCGTCTACAAACTGGTGGTCGCCGGCAGCATCGAGGAAAAGATCCTCGCGTTGCAGGAAAAGAAAGCCGAACTCGCCGCCGGGGTACTCTCCGAAGACGCCGCCGCGATGAGCAAGTTCGGCGAATCCGATCTGCGCGCGCTGCTGGCGCCGCTGCCGGTCGTGAAAGAAAGCGGGCGCGGCTGAGAAGCGCATTTTGCAACACCGGATACCGATGATTTTCGCCACCTAAACCAGACAGGAATTGAAACGAATGAAGTGGATCAGGCAGTGGCTCAAAAAATTCAACGCGCAGGCGCCCGCCCCTGCCCGCGCGCCGCACGCCCAGGCGGCCAATCAGGTGCAGGCAGCCAAACCGGTCCCGGAGCAGGCGCCGCGTGGCGAAGACTCGCCCGAAGTCTGGCGCGCGGCGATCTGCCAGGCGCGCGACAAGGCACTCGCATTGAGCTGGCTGGCAGGTGTGCAGGATGAGGCCGGCCTGTGCGAGGTGGCGACGCGGGCGCATATCGCCGAGGTCCGCTTTGCCGCGGTCCAGCGCATCGCGACGGACGCGTTGCTGGAGCAGGTCGCGCAGGCCAGCCGGGACAAGGACAAACGCGTTTATCGCCACTGTGCCGACTTGTTGCGGCAACGCCGGCAAGCCGATACGAATCGCCGCCGCGCGCAGGAAATCGCCGACCAATTGCATGCCCTGCTGGCCACCGCGCCGCTGCCCCTGTCGCGCCTGCGCGAACTGAAAGATCAAATGAGCCTGCTGGGCGACGCGGGCGAACCCGGCCTGGCCTGCATTGCGTTGATGCAGCAAGCGCAGGCGCGGCTGCAGCAGGAAGCGGAAATCCAGCGCGACGTACAGGCGCAGCAACGCGCTGCAATGACACTGGCCGCCGAGTGCGCCGAGCCCGCTTGGCCGAGCAGCGAACAGCGCGCGGACTGGCATGCCCGCTGCGCCACGCTGCGCCAGGCCCAGGTCGCGCTGCCGGACTGGCTGGCCGGCGCCAGTGCGCGCTTGAGCGAAGTGCTGGGCGAAATCGAAACCCGCCTGGCGGCACTGGCCGCTGACGCTGCCCGCGTCGAGGTTTGCGAACAGTTTCTCGCCACGCAGGAAAGCGCCGGGCGGGAATGCACCACACCGGAAAACGCCGCATCGGCCAGCGCCGAGGTGATGGCAAACGATGTGGCGGTAAACGATGAGGCGGCAACCGATGTAGTGGTCACGGTAGTGGCGGCAACCGACGTGGCAGCCGACTGGCAGGCGCTGAGCAAGCCCGAGCACGCGGCCGCCCACGCAGCGCTGGAGGCGCGCTGGCAGACACTGAACGTCATCCCGTTGCCGCAGCCGGCACCGGAATTGCCCGCTGCCGAGGCGGAGCAAGCGGAGCCCGCCGCGCCGGCGCGACCCGTGCGAACACGGCCGCCGCTTGATCGCGACGCCGTGCGCGTTCTGCTCGACACGCTGGAACAGGCCATCGAGCAAGGTCTTCTGGTCGATGCCGATGCCGCCGCGAAACGGATCAAGACCGCGTTGACCGGGCACAACCTGCCAGGCGCGCTGGAGTCGCGCCTGCAACAACTGCAGGCGCAACTGGAAACCTTGCGCGGCTGGGCGCGCTGGGGCACCGAACAGGCGCGCGACAAGCTGATTGCCGCTGCCGAGGAACTCTTGAAATTCGACGGCGATGTCGATGCACTGGCGCTGGCCATCCCGAAGCTGCGCGAGGAATGGAAACACCTGAATGCCCATGCTGCGGCCGCGAAAGCGCAGTGGGAACGCTTCGATGCGCTGCTGGAAAAGGCTTATCAGCCGGTCGCCGCGCAACGCGCCGAAACGGCGGCGCGCCAGGCTGAAATTCGCGCCGCCAAGGAAGCGCTGTGCGCCGAATGGGAAGCCGAGGTGGCCGGCATTGCCTGGGAACAGGCCGACTACAAGCTGATCGAGGCACGCCGCACGGCGATGCAAAAGCAATGGCGCGAGGCGCCGCAGACCGGTTTCCGCGACGAGCGGCCCTTGCGCAAACGTTTCGACACGCTGATCGGCAATCTCGACCGACACCTGGAAGCAGCACGCGCGAGCGAACGCGAACGCCGCGAACAACTCATCGCCGCGGCGGAAGCGCTGGCGGCGCAGCCCGAACTGGGACGCGCCATGAGCGAAGCCAAGGCGCTGCAGGAACGCTGGAACCAGCCGGTGATTTCGGTCAGGCTGAAACGCCAGGACGAAGAACAGCTGTGGCAGCGCTTCCGCGCCGCCTGCAACGGCATTTTCGAACGTCGCGATGCGGCGCGCGCCGAGCAGAACGCACAACGCCAGGCCGTCGCGGAAACGCGCCAGACCCTGCTCGCCGCCTTCGCCGCGGTAGTGGCCACCCCGCTGGCCAGCGATGCCGATGCGGACGCGCTCAGGCAGGCACTCGCCCGCTTCCGCAGCGATTGGGATGCCGGCAAGCCGTCTGGCCGCGACGCGACCGACAAGCTGGAGGCGCAGGCGCGCGACTTGCAACAGCAGGCGCAACAGAAACTGGATGCATTGCGCAACGAAAAATACCGGGCGCGGTTCGACCTGATGGCGCAAAAGGCTGCGCTGGCCGAGCGCGTCGAGGCGGCGGCAGTGGTCAGCGCACCGCTGGACGAAACGCTGGCGGCCGCCAAAGCCGCCTGGGACGCGTTGCCGCCGCTGGCAGCCAAGAGCGAGAACCCGCTCGCCAAGCGCTTCGCGGCGGCAAGCCAGGTGACGCAGGCGGCACTGGCCGCCGGCCACGCCGCCCGCGCCGACTTGCTGCTCGACCTGGAGATCGACCTCGGCCTGCCGTCGCCGGCGTCCTGTACGGACATTCGCCGCGCCCGCCAGTTGGCACGCTTGCAGAACCGTTTTGGCTCAGCCTCGCCGCAGGCGGCGGAAACGGAATCGCTGCTGGCCCGCTGGTACGGCATGGCCGCGTTGCCGGACGCGACTTTCGAAGCGCGCGTCGCAGCAGTGGTGCGCCAGTGTCTGGCCCAGACTGCCGCCGCCAGAGAAGGCTGAACCTGCACGGCGAGCACGGCAATGGCGGGCTGGGCGGATTGCGTCCATCTCGCCAACTAGCGGCGCGCAAACCAATCTGGCTTGCTAACATCAAAGCTGTTCGGCTTTTCCTTTGCCCTTTCGTTTGCCCCCTTTCGTTTGCCTTAAGTGATCGCCATGACTGACTTGTCGCTTCGTCTTCCCCTGCTGGCGCTGCTCGCGGGCCTCGCGCTGCCGAGTCTGGCCCAGTCCCCATCCCAGAACGGCTATGGTGTGCAACAGCCGGTACCGGCCGCGTCGAATGGCGGCGTCCCCAAGCCGCCGCCGGTTGGCCCCTACGGCGTGCCGGTGCCGCAAAGCGTGGCACCGAATGGCTATGGCGTGCCGGCAGTGCCACCGCCGCCGCCTCCGGCCGAAGAAACGCCGAAAGCCACGACACCGCCCTCCCCGACGCTGTCCGATCTCGGCCGTTCGCTGCGCAATTACTTCAGCGAAGAAGAACTCAGCCTGCTGTTCCAGTACATGAAGGAATCGGTCATGGCCTCGTTCAAGGGCGAGGAAGTCTTTCTGCCGCCCGACCTGTCGTTCAAGCTCGAAATCCTGCTGGTGCGCATGAAGAAGGAAAGCGGCCACTACATGGACAACCTGATCGACCAGCTGGAAAAAGATCTGAAAAGCAGCCTGAAGGAAAAGCTGAAGCCGCCGCCGATCAAGGAACAACCGTACAACCCCTGGTACACCCCACCGCAGCAATGAGCCACTGGGAGGAAAAGTACCGCGCGCAAACCATTCCCTGGGATCGCGGCGCGGTCAGTCCGGCCTTGCTGGGCTGGATCGAGGACGGCGAAGTGCCGCCCGGACGCGTGCTGATCCCCGGCTGCGGGCGCGGCCACGAAGCGTTGGAACTGGCGCGGCGCGGCTTTCAGGTCACCGCGCTCGATATCGCACCGACCGCGCTGGAACACCTGGCGGCGGAACTCGCCGCCGCCGGCGTCGAAGCCGAACGCATCTGCGCCGACGCGCTGGCCTGGCAGCCCGCGCAGCCGTTCGACGCGATCTACGAACAAACCTGCTTGTGCGCGCTGGACCCGGAACATTGGGCCACGTATGAACGGCAACTGTTCGCCTGGCTGCGTCCCGGCGGCAAGCTGTTCGCGCTGTTCATGCAGACCGGGCGCGAGGGCGGGCCGCCGTTCCACTGCGCCCTGGCGGACATGCATGCGCTATTTGACGTCGGCCGCTGGCAGTGGCCGCAAGACGAGCCGGGTCGGGTCGGCCATCCGAATGGCTTGTTCGAGTTGGCCGCCGTGCTGACCCGCCGCGCATGAACCCGGATTTCCTGCTGCAACTGCTGCTCCAGGTCTGGCTGCCGATCGCCTTGCTGGTCGCCGCCGGCGGACTCTGGGTGCGCTTCCGGCCGCAGTTTCCGGCCGACACGCTGCGCATCAATCTGAACCGCCTGGTGGTCGATGTGTTCGCGCCGCCGCTGCTGTTCGCGCTGTCGGCGCAGGCGGAAATCAGCCACGAAATGCTGACCGTGCCGCTGCTCACCATCGCCGGCATCGCGATCAGTTCCGCGCTGCTCTATCCGCTGCTCTGGCATACCCGCATGGGACGCGGCCTGGCGCGGGAAACGCGCGCCGCCATCCTGCTCGCCGGCACCTTCGGCAACGTGCTGTTCATGGGTTACCCGACGCTGACCTTCCTGTACGGCGACATCGGCGGCAGTTACGCCGCCTTCGCCGATGTGCTCGCCTCGACGCCGCTGGTGTGGACCTTCGGCGTCTGGATCGCCACCCGCCTCGGACACGAGGGCGGCCACGGCCACAGCCTGTTGCGCACGATGCTGTCGCTGCCACCGATCTGGGGCTTCGTACTCGGCTTCGCGGTCAACTTGTCCGGCATCGAAGTTGCGCCGTTGATCAAGGCCGCCAAGTTCATCGGCCAGGCCACCATTCCGATCATGTTGTTCACGCTCGGCCTGTCGATCCCCTGGGGCGCGCTGAAACCGAGCCGCCCGGTGCTCGCCGCCGTGGCGGTGAAACTGCTGATCGCGCCGCTGCTGGTGTACGGCCTCGGCCGCGCGCTGTTCGGCGAGCTGAAGCCGGCGCAAAACGCCGCCATCCTGGAAGTCGCCATGCCGACCATGCTGATGGCCGCCAGCTTCGCCGACCGTTTCAAGCTCGATGTGCGCGCCGCGGCGCTGACCGCGAGTTGGACCAGCCTGCTGTTTCTGGTCACGCTGCCGGTGTGGATCGCACTGCTGGGACGCTGAGTCGCAAAGTCGCGGTAATCCCACTTGCGGGCTGGAAACGGATCAGCTGTAAATGCTCGAAAGCCGCGTGGATAGAGAACCACCGGGTGAGTGGCGACACCACGCGTAGGAGCGCCTTCCAAGGCGCGATTGTTCCGGACTTCGCGCCTTGGAAGGCGCTCCTACAACACCGACCACTGCGCGAAATCGGATCAAGGAGACAACATGCCCAATCTCGGATTCATCGGACTCGGCGTCATGGGCCGGCCCATGGCGGTCAATCTGTGCAAAGCCGGTCACAGGCTCAGCGTCTACGCGCGCAATCCGGCGCAGAGCGCGCCGTTGGCTGAAGCCGGCGCGGCGGTGCTGGCAACGCCCGCCGCCGTGGCGCGGGCGTCGGAAATCCTGTTCGTCAACCTCGCCGACGACAACGCGCTGGAAGCCGTGCTGTTCGGCCCACAAGGCGCCGCCGCCAGCCTGACTGCGGGCAGCATCGTGGTCGACATGGCTACCACGTCGCCGACCTATACGCGGCAACTGGCCGGCCGGCTCGGCGAATGCGGCAGCGATCTGATCGATGCGCCGGTTTCCGGCGGCGAGGCCGGCGCCATCGCCGGCACGTTGTCGATCATGGCGGGTGGGCCAGAGGCAGCATTTCAGCGCGTGTTGCCGTTGTTCCGGATCATCGGCGGCTGCATCGTGCATGTCGGCGCGAGTGGCGCCGGCCAGGTTGCCAAGGCCTGCAATCAGATCGTCGTCTCCGCCACTTTGCTCGGCGTCGCCGAAGCGCTGACCTTCGCCGCGCACCAGGGCATCGATGCTGCCAAGGTGCGGCAGGCGCTGCTCGGCGGCTCCGCCTTCAGCCGGATTCTGGAATTTCACGGCCAGCGCATGCTGGATCGAAACTTCAAGCCCGGCTTCAAGGCCAGGCTGCACCGGAAAGATCTCGGCATCGTCATGGCGGCAGCACAAAGCGCCGGCATGGCGTTACCGGGCACCGCGCTGGCGGCGCAGTTGATGAACGCGCTGGTCGGCAACGGCGAGGGCGAACTCGATTCATCGGCGCTGATCGATGTCATTCAACAACTCAACGGAATCGCACCATGATCACCAAGGAATACATCGTCTTTCTCGACCGCGCGACATTGCTCGCCGACCTGCGCGTGCCGGACTTCGACCACGTCTGGGTGGAACACCCGGAAAGCGCGCCGGAGGAAGTTGCAGTCAATCTCTGGCGCGCCAGCATCGCCATCGCCAACAAGGCGCCGATCACGCGCCAGGTGCTGGAAGCCTGCCCGAAGCTGCGTCTGATCGCGGTGGCGGCGACCGGCACCAACAACGTCGATCTGGACGCCTGCCGCGAACGCGGCGTCGCCGTCTGCAACATCCGCGGCTATGCCGAACACACGGTGCCGGAACACGTCTTCATGCTGCTGCTGGCGCTGCGCCGCAACCTGCTGGCCTGGCGCGAAACCCTGCATCGCGATGCCTGGCAGAAAGCCAGCCAGTTCTGCCTGTTCGATCACGAGATGCACGACCTGCACGGCTCGACGCTGGGCCTGATCGGCTACGGCAACGTCGGCGCCGGTGTCGAGCGCCTGGCGCGCGCCTTCGGCATGGAGGTGTTGATCGGCGAGCGCAAAGGCGCGGCGGCGATTCGCCCCGGCCGCATCGCCTTCGACGAAGTGCTCGCCCGCGCCGACCAGATCAGCCTGCACACGCCGTTGAGCGAATCCACACGCGGCCTCATCGGCGCGCGCGAATTCGGCCTGATGAAACGTAGCGCGGTGCTGATCAACACCGCGCGCGGCGGCATCGTCGACGAAGCCGCGCTGGTCTCGGCACTGGCCACGCGCCGCATCGCCGGCGCTGGCTTCGATGTGCTGTCGGTCGAACCGCCGACGCAGGGCAACCCGTTGCTCGCCTTGAACCGCCCCGACTTCCTGCTGACGCCGCATGTCGCCTGGTCGAGCCGCGAAGCCATGCAGACCCTGGCGGATCAATTGATCGACAACATCGAGGCCTTCGTGCGCGGCGAAGCGCGAAACCGGGTGGTTTAGCTGGGCCGTAGGAGCGCTTTCGTAGGATGGGCGAAGCGAAGCGCGCCCATCAACCCGCAACGTCCGATGGGCGCGCTTCGCTTCGCCCATCCTACGAAGTCTACGAAGTCCGGGAATCGCGGCGTGGACGCCGCTCCGACGCAGCCGCGCCTCAGTACTCTTCCCGGAACGAGGTCCGTTCCGTTTCGATGAACTGCGCCTCCGGCACCACGACGATGCCCGACTCGCTGACCGGGTAGCGCGCACGGTCGCGCGCGAGGTCATGGCCAATGCGATCGCCGGCCTGGATCTGGTTGTAGCGGTCGACGATGCAGCGTTGCAGCCGCACGCCGCGGCGCAGGACGACGCCGTCCATCAGAATGCAGCCGTCCACTTCCACGCCCGGTTCCAGCACGACCTCGCGGCGCAGGATCGAGTCGCGGACGTGGGCGCCATTGATCAGACAGCCGGCACTGACGATGCTGTTCTCCATTTCGGCCTTGACGAACTTGGCCACCGGCCCCTGGTAGCCGCTGGAGAAGATCGGCCAGTGCGCATTGAACACGTTGAAGCGCGGTTGCAGTCCGAGCACGTCCATGTGCGCCTGGTAATAGGTGTCCAGCGTACCCACGTCACGCCAATAAGCCTGTTCTTCGTAAGGCCGCACGCCGGGTATGACGTTGGCGCTGAAGTCGTAGGCAAACAGTTTGCGGTGGCTCATCAGATCGGGCAGGACATGTTTGCCGAAATCGGTGCCGCCCTGGGCGCGACAATCGTTCAGCGCTTCGCACAGCACATCGGCGCTGAACAGGTAATTGCCCATCGAGGCATAGGCGTGGCTCGGTCGTCCCGGCATCGGCGGCGGCAGGGCGGGCTTTTCCAGGAAGCCGTGGATGCGACCATTCGCGTCGGCGTCGATGATGCCGAACGCGGTCGCCTGCTCCACCGGCACCGGCAATGCCGCCACGGTGGCGTCGGCCTGGCAATCGCGATGGAACTGGATCATCTGGCGGACATCCATCCGGTAGATATGATCGGCGCCGAACACCAGCACCAGATCGGGCGCATGTTCCCGGATCAGGTTCAGGTTCTGGAATACGGCGTCGGCCGTGCCCTGGAACCATTCCAGTCCGGTGCGCATCTGCGGCGGCACGATGGTGACGAAGTGATCCGGCAGGATCGGCGGCAGCATCCAGGCCTTGCGCACATGCTCGATCAGCGACTGCGACTTGTATTGCACCAGCAGGTAGATCGCGGTGACGCCGGAATTGACCAGATTGGACAGTGCGAAGTCGACGATGCGGTAGCGCGACCCGAACGGCACCGAAGGCTTCGAGCGCTCCGCCGTGAGCGGTTGCAGCCGGGTGCCTTCGCCGCCGGCCATGACAAAGGCCAATGTTCTGGATCTGGTCATGGGTAATTACGCCGGTGCGCCCCGCATCGTGCAGTTTCAGCACGCCCCTCGGGCGATCCAGACGCCGTCCTCGCAGCGTACTTGTTGCCCACTCTGGCACGACAGCGTGCCCGGGGAGAAGATCGAGGACGAGAAGGTGCAAACGCGCTGCGGCGTCGACAACGGTTGCTCGACCAGAATCTGATGCACCACCGGTTTTTCCACGATGATTTCTTTTTGTTGCTCGACTACCTGCACCGGTTGCTCGCGGATGGTCTCCTTCGATTCCTTCACCACGGTACGTCCGCAGCCTGACAAGGACAAAGCCAGCGCCATCAGCGCAAGCATCAACAGCGATGTTTTCATGGCTGGCGCCGGCAGCGCGCCAGGGCTACCCCGCCGCGTATCGGCGAGGCCGGGTTGAGGGGATATGCGTGTCGTCATGTTTGCCTCCTGCAATATCATTGCGAAATCGGCGGATAAGATTGAAGAGATGTCCGCCTGTCCCGCTCCAGCAACATCCGTGCCGTGCCGACGCCCCGGCCGCTGTGCAGCCGGGCAATGCACGCTGCCGCGGCGGTAAGCGGGCCGCCGCGCAAAGGCCGGCTTGGCCCGACCGGCCCCCGACCGGCCGCGTTGGCTGGCGCAGCTTGCGGTTTGCCTGGCGCAACCCGTCGCTGCCAGACGACGCCCGCGTGCCGCCGGGACGCTAGCTGCGCGAGCGGATCGGCCCAATACCGCAAGGCCGCGGCAAGGCGGCAGGCCTGGCACGCTTCATGCGCTTGCAAACCCACACACGATGCAGCATGGGTCATGTGCAGCCGGATGCCCGTCCAGGCATCCGAACGGACGCCTGCTTACGCGGCGTCACACGAATCGACTGGAGGCAATATGAAACGATGGATTCTGGCAACCGCCCTGTCGGCCGGGAGCGTCCCGCTCTTCGCCGGCCCCTTCGAGCAGGGCGACATCACGGCCGGCAAGGCCCTGGTGGAACAGCAGTGCACGGCCTGCCACATCGAACGCTTCGGTGGCGATGGCAGCAAGGTCTACACCCGCCCCAAGCGCAAGATCAAATCCGCCCAGCGCCTGACGGAGCAGGTCGCCGCCTGCAACAAGCTGGCCAAGGCGGGCTTGACCGCGCAGGAGCAGGCCGATGTGGGCGCCTATCTCAATCGCACTTTTTACAAATTCCCGCGCTGAACGGAGGTCTGCGATGAGTCTGAAAATTCTGCTACTGGCACTGTTGACCGCGCTCGGCACGAGCGGCTGTTACATCCACGACGGCGGTGGCCACTCTTACCGGCATGGCCATGGTCACCACCACGATCATTACTATCGGGACGACGGACGCCGGCATCGCTGACTTGCCGCCGGCGGCAACCCGGCCGGCATCAGGTCGCCTTCGCTGCCCAGATCGAACACCACCCCTGCGGACTGATCTTTCCTTCGACTAACTGGCAGGTATTCGATTCGGGAAGGAAATGCATGCAGTTGGCACAGCTTTCACTGCCTTTCGGACGATCCTGATACTTCACCGCGGCCTGCGCCAGCTTGCTTCCGCCGGTCTCGCCGGTGGACCCGCTGGCGCCCGGCTGTGCCGCCATGCCTGGATCGCCGGTTGGCGGCGCGGTTTCCGACACCGTAGGCGGCGGTGGTGTGTCGCCGCCGGACATCGGGCTCGTTTCCGGGCTCGCCGGTTTCTTGTCGCCGCAGCCGTGCAAAGTGGGCAGGCACAGCGCAACGCCCGTGGCCAGCCAGCTGCGCAATATCGTTCTCCGTTCAAGACCATTGGGTGTCATGGTTTGCCTCCTTGTCGTTGCCGCGCAGAACTCGCGCAGAGCCGATTCGAGAAGTCGGCACGCGTGAAGTTCGCCGCGATTGCCGAGGGTTATTGCTTAATCGACACGCTGTTTGACCCACCGGACGACATAGGCGAGCTGGCGCCTTGTCGTCGGACCACGACGCTTTGGCGAAGAAAGCGGCTATCGGCGCGGGGATTGCGGGCAAGCACGTTGCCATTCGGCGACAACGGCGGGAATCGCGCCTTGGAAGGCGCTCCTACGATTCCGTTGTAGGAGCGC
>JASJPK010000036.1:0-15160 GCA_031426735.1 Hydrogenophilaceae bacterium
AGCCAACTACTGCATTGCACAACGGCGCGCACTATAAGTGAAAACCCTTTGAATTGACAGTATTTTTTGTAGCTTCGGAGAAAAACACCGCATCTCGCCCTCACCTGCACCGAAGATCGTAGGATGGGCCAAACGTAGCAGGCACATCACTTGGCGCGTTGATGGGCGCGCTACGCTTCGCCCATCCTACAGTCGCTTCGGTGTGCCATTGCAGCGGCGAGCCAAGCTACAAACCCGCCTCCAGGCGTTCGATCAGCATCGCATCGCCATAGCTGAAAAAGCGATATTCCGCCGCCACCGCATGCGCATAGGCGCGCCGCAACAGCTCCGTACCGCCGAATGCCGACACCAGCATCAGCAGGGTGGATTTCGGCAAATGGAAGTTGGTGACCAGGCGTTCCACCACGTTGAAGCGGTAGCCGGGCGTGATGAACAGATCGGTCTCGCCCTCGCCGGCGCGCAGCACGCCATCGCGCGCGGCGGACTCCAGCGCGCGCAGGCTGGTCGTACCCACCGCGCAAACGCGGCCGCCGCGCTGCTGCGCCGCCTGCACCGCCGCCACGGTGGCGGCGGGAATGGCGTAACGCTCGATATGCATGACATGCTCGGCCAGCGTTTCGGCGCGGACCGGCTGAAACGTACCGGCGCCGACATGCAGCGTAACGAACGCGGTTTCCACGCCCTGCCCGCGCAAGGCCGCCAGCATCGCCTCGTCGAAATGCAGGCCCGCCGTCGGCGCCGCCACCGCGCCGGGATTGCTGGCGTAAACGGTCTGATAACGCGCGTCGTCGTCGTCCTCGGCGGCGCGGTCGATGTAAGGCGGCAGCGGAATCTCGCCGTACAGCTCCAGCCACTCCAGCACCGTATGGGCCGGATCGAAGGCGACGCGGAACAGATCGCCCTCGCGCCCGGTCACCCGCGCCGGGATGGCATCGGCAAAGCGCACCTGCGCGCCCGCTTTGGGCGACTTGCTGGCGCGCATGAACAACAACGCCTCATGCTCGCCCAGCACCCGCTCGACCAGCGCCTCGATCTTGCCGCCGGTCGCCTTTTCGCCATGCAGGCGCGCCTTGATCACGCGGGTATCGTTGAACACCAGCAGATCGCCCGGTCGGAAGAAGGTCGGCAATTCGGCGAACAAACGATCCGTATAGGTCGCGTTGGCCGCATCGACATGCAACAAACGGCTGGCATCGCGCCGCGCCAGCGGATAACGCGCGATGAGCGCGTCGGGCAGGAAGTAATCGAAATCGCTGGTTTTCATGGGGGCGGCGATTATACGTTGCCCGCAACGCATGCCTTCAGCCATAATCGCCGCCCATTCCAGCCCCGATGGCGGAATCGGTAGACGCACGGGATTCAAAATCCCGCGCCGCAAGGCGTGCCAGTTCGAGTCTGGCTCGGGGCACCAAATCAAGCAAAAAGGCCACTTCCGCGAGTGGCCTTTTTGCTTTCTGGATGCTTGCCGCGCAGGTGCGGCATACGCCGGAATTAGTGGGTGTGCGCCTTCAGGAACTGGTCGCAACGATCAGCCGCGACAAATTCGACGATGGCGCGCACATCGTCCGAGCAGGACTTGAACACCAGTCTTTCGAGCACATCCGGCCCTTGGCGCAGAATCAACGTGCCGATGAGTTCATCGACAAAAGACTGGGTCGCTTCGATGCCGGCAAAATCAAACACAACCTCGCCCCCCCGGGCCAAAGCGATCTCAGCCTGTTCTCTTAACGGCGTCGCGGACGCGCGCGTGCCTGCCAGATGGCCGTGAGCAACGGGGGAAAGTGGAATTTGGGTGCGCATGGCGACGGATGATCCAACCAATGACCCAAGAATGTAAAGCGGCCGTTACTCGAAGCGAAGTCTGGCCGGCGGAATGCCCTCAAGAGGCGGCAATAGCGCACGGTAATTGACGTTTGGCAGCTCAGCGCGCTTGCATTCCATGGCCACGGCGACTCCTTGCCATTTCGCATTACCCGCCAGAGTTCGGCTTCTGCCGGCAGTGTCATGCGCCGCATCCCCGGTGACGATAACCAGCCGGCCACCGGCCTTCTCGGCGATACGCTGCGTGGTCGTCAGGCCCACCCCCTGGTTGACGGGGTCACCGTGAATACCCAAGTCACGGTTGCAACTCACGCGCGGCTTGAGCGCGGTGAGGATCGCATCCAGATGGCGCTCGCGATGCAATTCCGGATGCCGCCGCAATGTCGCCAGCAAGCCACAGCCGTTATCGACCACGCCCAACTGGATGACACCCCGTTTCGGGTAATACTGGCCCGCCACCCAGACCTTGGCATCGGCAAAGCCCTGCCGACGCGCATGGGTCAGGGCGTTTTCAAGCAACTCGCTGAGGGTGTATTGCAGCGGCTCCGCAAGCCGCTCGGACTTGGTATAGCCGGTCATCTCATCCGGTATCTCATCTGAATGGATCCCCGGCAGTTGGCCAACCAACGCACAAGCCAATCGATGCGCCGCATTGGAGACATCCGCCGCACGGTCCAGCCGGGTCAGCTCCACCAGCGCATCCCGCCGGTCATGGCGATTGCCGCGCGCCGGGGCGCAAGCGAGCAATTCGACCCCGGCAAAGACATCCATGCGCTGCAAGTAGCCGCTCATGGCTTCGGTCAGGCAGGACACCCGCACCGTCTGGCCGCGCTGTTGCAACATGTAGAAGGTTGCGCCCAGCATCGCCATGCCGAACGGGTCGGCGAAGCGCAAAGCGCGCGCGTCGAGCAGTACCGCGTCGTCCGCTGCCAGAGCAGCGCCACATAACCGGATCAGGCCATCCGGCAAATCGGCGGTCAGACGAGACGGGCAGACCAGTGTGGTCATGGCTTGACCGGGGCGGCGAAGCACCGAGCCAGCAGCGCGTCGAAGGTGGCTTGGGCCTTAGCGGTGGCGGCGGATTGTTGGGATTGGATGGAGCGGACTTGCTCGACTCTCTCAGCGAAATTCATCTGCTGCGCCAATGCAGGAACCGGGACAGCAAGCGACTTCACATCTTGCTGG
Organism: Hydrogenophilaceae bacterium; assembly: GCA_031426735.1. Lineage (GTDB taxonomy): Bacteria > Pseudomonadota > Gammaproteobacteria > Burkholderiales > Thiobacillaceae > PFJX01. The sequence goes on from JASJPK010000036.1 coordinate 3,007, forward strand.
TTGATGCTTGATTGGTTGATCGCGTGTTTGGCCTTCGATAGGAAGTGCGCCTTTGCGTGCGCGGTTTGCAGAAGCTGGATCACAAATTCAGGCAAGACGCGGGCCTCCTCGACTGTGAGACGCATCATGTTCGACTCGAACACAATCTCTTCATTCAGCGCCGGAACGATGGTGCTCTTGCCGAGATATTCGGGGCTGTTAACTCGGTTGATGACGAGGTCACGCGGACACAGTCGGAATCTTGCGCATTCGTCCGGGGTCAATTTGACGCGCTTCAATGTCTTCAAGTCCCGGACTTGCCCATCGTAGAAGGCGTCAATTCGCAGAATTGGCGTGCCTTCGCCGTAGTGCGATCCATGCTTGTAGAGGCCGTTCTGCGGGCCATCCAAGAGCAACTCACCAAGCGTCAGTACCGGCCACCCCTTTGGGTTCGTCGCTGGGTCGCCGAACAGGTTGAGGAACAGGGCGGGGATGAGTTCGGTGGCTTTCTTCTCAGCCTCGCGGCGCAGACGGATGATGCCCTCGGCGCGTGAAAGGAGATCGACGATGCGGCGTTGTTCGTGGAGTGGCGGCAGCGGAACGGATAGGGAAAACACGAAATCCATGTCGGCCCGTGGCATACGCGCCCCGGCGGTTTTCGCAGAGATTGCATCGACAACGTGTCGGCTTCGCAGAAAAAATGCGAGGTAAGCGCGCTCTGCCTCCGCGCTTGGCAGTAGCGGAATGATCTCGGTTGAGCATTTGCCCTCAAAGTCGGGCAGCGCCACCTTGTTAAGGTAGGGTCGCAGCTTCCCGTAAAGGACATGCTCGGAGCCAAAGCGAAAACTGTTGGCTTGCGGTGTTTCAGGCGTCTTCGACAATGCACCCACGGCAAATTGGCCACTGCCCGATTCGATGGATTCGAGGCCGATATAGCGTAGATCGGAGCGCTCGCCGGGTCTGATGGTTTCGCGCGACTGCCGGCACATGTCACCGAGTCGAACAAATCTCACGCCGCGTTCTCCGCCAACGCCACCCGCAACGCCTCCACTTCCTCGGCAATCTCCACCTCGATCGCCGCCAGTTCATCCAGCAGTTCGCGCGGGTCGCGGTGTTCGATGGCGGTCTGGTTCATCGGCCGGTAGCGACCGGTGGAGAGGTTGAAGTCGTTGGCGCGGATTTCCGCGGCGTCGGCGAACCACCAGTTTTTCGACCATTCCGGCGCTGGATTCCCGTCTGCGCGGGAATGACGGTTGTACTGCCATTCCGCCCAACGCGCGGCGCGGCTCTTGAACACTTCGACCAGCGCCGGCAGGTCGTCGGCTGCGATGGGGGTGTCGTGGTTGGCGTCGAGTTTGTAGCCGTCGTTGTCGGCGTGCAGGAACAGCACGCTTTCGGTACTGCCGCCCTTGCGGAACAACAGCACTGAGGTCTTGACGCCGGAATAGGGCTGGAACACCCCGCCGGGCAGGCTCAACACGGCTTCGACGCGGTTGTTTTCGATCAGTTGCCGACGCAGTTCCTTGTGCGCGCCGGTGGAGCCGAACAGCACGCCCTCGGGCACGATGACGCCGCAGCGGCCTCCCTCTCTGATGAAACTACCAGCCAACCGACCAGGCTGCCCAAAGACGTCAGCCAAGTCTCTGGCTGCCCCGGCCCCTCTCCCAGAGGGCGAGGGGGGCAATAAACAGTCCATCATGTATTTGATGAACAGCAGTTCGGTGGCCGTGCTGTTGCCGACCTTGACGTCATCGACGATGCGATCCTTGTCCACCCGGCCGGAATAGGGCGGATTGGCGGCGACGACGTGGAAGCCTTCAGGCAAGCCGAGTTCGCGTTTCCTCTCGGCGTCCAGCGTGGTGGTGAGCACGTTGCGCTGAAAGATGCGCACGTCGGGCAGGCCGCGCAGAGTCAGGTTCATGGTGGCCAGGCGCACCATCTTCGGGTCGACGTCGTTGCCGAAAAAGGTCTGTTCCTGCAACACCCGCCACTTGGCGGCGGAGAGCGCATTGCCGTTGCCGCGCGCGATGCGTTTGCCATCGAGTTCGACCTGCTCGATGCCATCCGGCGTGGAGTTTGCGAGTTTGATGTGGTCGAAGAGGGCGGCGATGAAGCCGGCCGTGCCCGCCGCCGGGTCGTAACAGGTTTCACCGATCTGCGGGTCGAGCATGGCGACGATGATGCGGATGATGTGGCGCGGGCTGCGGAACTGGCCGAGTTCACCGGCCGTCTTGATCTGCTTCAGCACATGCTCGAACAGGTCGCCCTTGGTGTCGGCATCGGCTTCGTCCAGCCCCAGCCGATCCACCTTGCCGACCACTTGTGTCAGCACCACCGGCTCGTCGATGACCAGACGCGCGCCATCCATGAAGTTGACCGCACTGTTGCCGGCGACTTCCGCATAGAAGGGAAACACTTCGTCGCGCACGAAGCGGGCCAGGTTCTCGCCGGACAACGCGCGCGCCCATTGCGACCAGCGGAAACGGTCGCGTGGGATGGTGAAATCCGTTCGTGCTGAGCTTGTCGAAGCATGAACGGATTGCCCTTCGACAAGCTCAGGGCGAACGAACTGGGCGTTGAGCGGGTTACGCAGCTTCCAGGCGCCGCCGTAGATGCTGGCGGCGGTCTGTTTCATCAGCCGGGCGCGGGCCTGCGCCTGGGTGTCCAGCCCTTCGGCGAGGTAGAAGAAGAACAGAAAGGCGAGCTGTTCGGCATTGGTCACCGGGTCGGGATAACCGCCGCCGAACAGGTAATTGCGTATGTCGTCGATGTCCTGACGGAGTTGCGGGGTAAGGGGCATGGGCTGAGTTAGTTGGCCTGTGTTTGCTCGCCGTAAACCGACTGCGAGAGGTTGGCGATGACGCCGGATAGGGATTCTTCGCCGCCAAAGAGTTCGGCCGCGCGGCGGCGACCGCCTTGCAGGCTAAATGGCGGAAATTCCAGGTGGTCGAGGGTGAATTCGTCGAACTGGTCGGCGTTTTGACGGATTTGCGCCTCGACGTCGTGCAGCCAGCGTTCCTGCTCCGGGGTGAATTCCTGGCTGACCAGCCAACCCTCGAAGCGGACGCCGAGTTCGTTGGCCTTGGCTTCGGATGCGTCGAGAAAGACGAAATTACCGGCGTCGTCCATCGTCACCCAGGCGCGCGTAGCGGGGTCGATGTCGTCGTCCTGGTTGACGGTGACCAGCATGCACGGCTGCGGGTTGGGGCGGGGTAGCTGCGGCTCCATCACCCTGCCGCCTTCGGCATAGCCGTCTTGACCTTCATGCGCGGCAGCGACGCCGACGAAATCGAACAGAGTGAAGATGGGTTTGCCCGGCGACTTGCGCGTGCCCCGGCCGAGCATCTGGCGATACAGCGTCACCGACCTGGTGTAGCGGGCGAAGATCAGGTTGACGACTTCCGGGCAGTCGAAGCCGGTGTCGAGCATGTTCACCGACACCAGCACCTGCGGAAATTTCTCTTTCTTGAAGCGGCGGATGCGCGCCATGCCGTCGGTGGTGTCCTCGCCCTGGCCCATGCCGGAGACGACGTAATCGGCGTATTTGATTTCCGGCGACGGTTTCAGGTGGGCGAATTCGTTGTCGAGCAGCGTCGCCAGGGTTTCGGCGTGACGCTTGGTAACGGCGAAGACGATGGTTTTACCGAGCAAAGGCTTGCGCAGATAGCCGTTTTTATCGGTGTAGCCGTTTTCCATCACCTGGCGGAATTCGCGCACGATGGCCTGGTTGCGCGCCGGAATGGTGAACTTGCGCTCCAGCACGTTGGGGTCGATCAGGATGTGCGGCTGCGGCGGCTTCAGGTTGGCGGCGGCGGCAAAGGCATCGTCGAGTTCCTTGCAGGTTTTGGCGTCGAGGCCGTTCCACTGGATGTCGTCGCGCACTATCTTGATGCCTTCGGCGGTGGCGGTCTTGACCGTCTGGGCCTGGTAAATCTGGTAACCAACCAGATAGCCGTCGTCGATGGCGCGTTTCAGCGTGTAGGAGAAAGTGGGCGTGTCGACGCCAAAGAAACGCAGGGTGTCGCGCACGAAGGCGGTTTCTTCATCCGGCGTGCCGTCTTCGTTGGGCGGCTTGACGCAGGGCGTGGCGGTGAGGCCGATCTGGATGCCGTCAAAGTGTTCCAGCACACGGCGCCACTTGCCGTAGATGCTGCGGTGGCATTCGTCGGTGACGATGAGGTCGAAATAGCCGGCGGAATACTCGTGATAGATGTTCACCATCGACTGCAAGGTGGTGATGGTGAGGCGCTGCTCGTCCTGAAACCGCCGGCCGGCGCGCAGCACATAGCAGGGCAGTTCCTTCAGATGTTCGGTGAAGGCATCTTCGGCTTGCAGCGCGAGCGGGATGCGATCCACCAGAAACAGCACGCGGCTGACGACGTTGGCCGCGAACAAGCGCTTGATCAGCGCGGCGGCGGTGCGGGTCTTGCCGGTGCCAGTGGCCATTTCCACCAGCAGCTTGCGCCGGCCGAGGCCGATTTCGCGGCAGAGAGTTTCGATGCAGTCCTGTTGATAGTCGCGCCCGGCGATACGTGGGTCGATGGCGACGTCGAGCGGATCGACGCGCATCTGCCGCATCGCGGCGCGGCGTTCGAGGTCGGATTGCGAGAAGAAGGTTCGGACCGGACGCGGATGCGCTTCGCGCTGCCAGTCCCAGAACAGGATTTCCTTGCCATTGGCGAGGAAAACGAACGGCACGTTGGCCTGTTCGGCGTTATGGCGGCCTTGCTCGCGGGCATCGGCGGCGTTGATGGACTCGCGCTTGGCTTCGACGATGGCCAGTCCGCGCCCTTCGCGGCTGCACAGCAGGTAATCGGCGCGGTCGCCGTCGGGCAGCGTGTATTCGTAGCGAACGCTGAGGCCATCGCTGATCTTCCAGTCTTGATCGGCAAGTTGGGCGTCAATCAGGGTGCGGGCGTAGGCTTCTGTTTGGGGCATTTGGGTTGGCGCTCTTATATTTTTTTCGATAATACTGGCAGGCCGTGCTTCTCCCAAGGCAAAGCGTGTTTTAGTGAACGGCTGAAAAAACCAGGTTCCGTCATACCGGCTATGGCCGGAATCCAGCAAAATCAACCGCCTGGATCCCTGTCTACGCCGGGTGACGAAAAAATTCGTGTTTCCTTAGCATCGCGCCCCACATTTACCACCTTCCCGCATGACTTCGATTTTCGAGATTCTTCGCCGCGCCGCCGCCGATCTGCTGCTGCCGCGCGTGCTGTCGGTCATGTTCCTGCCGATGCTGGGCGCGCTGGCGCTGTGGGGCGGCTTGCTCTGGTGGTTCGGTGCGAGCTGGGTGGCCGGACTGGAGGGTTTCGTTGCGACGGCGCCGATACCGGACTGGATGAGTGCGACGGCGACGAGCTGGCTGCTCGGTTTCGCCACTTTCATGTTGCTGGCGGTGCTGTTGTTGCCGGCGATCTACGTCACGGCGTTGCTGATCACTTCACTGCTGTTCATGCCGATGCTGGTCGGCATCGTCGCCGAGCGGCATTACCCCGAACTGGCGCGACTGAGCGGTGGCAACATCGGCGGCAGTTTCGCCGGCAGCCTCGGCAACGGCTTGTATGCGCTGGCCGTCTATCTGCTGCTCTGGCTGCTCACGCTGCCGTTCTGGCTGCTGGGCCCGTTCGGCGCGGCGATATCGGTGTTGCTGAATGCCTGGTTGAATCAGCGCATATTCGTCTATGACGCGCTGTCCGAGCACGCTTCGGCAGCGGAACTGCGGCAATTGCGGCGCGACGCCGGCTGGCCGTTGTATTTGTTGGCGGCGTTGCTGGGCCTGCTGCATTTCGTGCCGCTGCTGAACTTTTTCGCGCCGGTTTACATGGGCCTGGCGTTCACCCACTATGGCCTCGACACACTCGCTCAATCTCGCAAGGAGCCTGCAACATGATTTACGGCATCGGCACGGACATCGTCGCGGTGAAACGCATGGACGACCTGCATGCCCGCTATGGCGGCAAGCTGGCGGAACGCCTGCTGGCGCCGGAGGAATGGGGCGATTACGCGGAAGCGAACAACAAGGAGCACTTTCTGGCCAAGCGTTTCGCGGCCAAGGAGGCTTTTTCGAAGGCGGTCGGCACCGGCATGCGCAGCCCGGTTTCGTTCACCACGCTCAGCGTGGTGCATGACAAGCAAGGCAAACCCGGTTTTGTCTATGCACCGGAACTGGGCAACTGGCTCAAGGCACAAGGCATCAAGTCGACGCATCTGAGCCTGTCCGACGAACAGGACTACGTCGTCGCTTTCGTGGTGGCGGAATGCGCGCCAGCCCGTGCGGAAGCCCGCAAATGATCCAGCTCAATCATCAGCCGCTCGGCCCGGTCATGGCCGATGTCGCCGGTCTGGCATTGACCGAGGCGGAGCGCATCCGGCTGCTGCACCCCAGCGTCGGCGGCGTGATTCTGTTCCGGCGCAATTACGAGAGCCCGCAACAACTCGCCGCGTTGTGCCAGGAAATCCATGCGCTGCGCAGTCCGCATCTGCTGATCGGCGTCGATCACGAGGGCGGTCGCGTGCAGCGTTTCCGGCAGGGTTTCACGACGATTCCGCCGATGCGTGCGATCGGCCAGGTCTGGGACGAGCATCCGCAACGGGCGCGCCGGCTGGCGCGCGATGCCGGTTACGTCATCGGCGCCGAACTGCGCGCGGCGGGCGTCGACTTCAGCTTCGCGCCGGTGCTAGATCTCGACTACGGCAACAGCGGCGTGATCGGCGACCGCGCCTTCCATCGCAACCCGCAAGCCGTCACCGATCTGGCCCATGCGCTGGTGCTGGGCCTGCACGAGGCGGGCATGAGCGCGGTCGGCAAGCATTTTCCCGGACACGGCTTCGTCGCGGCGGATTCGCATCTGGCGATTCCGGTCGACGAGCGCAGCCTGACCGATATCGAATTCGCCGATCTGCTGCCGTTCCGCCAGATGGTCGACATGGGCCTGGCCGGCGTCATGCCGGCGCATGTCATTTACCCGCGCGTCGACGCGCAGCCGGCCGGCTTCTCGCACAAATGGCTGACGGAAATCCTGCGCGGCCAATTGAGCTTCGAGGGCGTCATCTTCAGCGACGATCTGGTCATGGAAGGCGCCAGCGTCGCCGGTGACATCCGGCAACGCGCCGTGGCGGCGTTGCAAGCCGGCTGCGACATGGTGCTGGTGTGCAATCGTCCCGAACTGGCCGACGAACTGTTGGCGAAACTGAAATGGCCGTTGCCGCCGATGTCGTTGATCCGGCTGGCGCGCATGCATGGCCGGCCGCATCCGCCGACACGCATCGCGCTGCACGAAAGCCAGCGCTATGCGGATGCGCTGCACCATCTCGGCGGCGTCGGCCAGGTCGATGCCGAACTGGCTCTGGCCGACCCCACCAATACCTGTGGCAAAAGCGGATGAACATATCTACCAAAACCAGCGTTGCAGCCGAGCGCGTCTCGCTCGACAGCAATACCACGCAGGCGCAGCACCACGTCGGCCATGAGCATGGCGGCGACGCGTTGTTCAAGGCGCTGTTCTTCACGCTCGGCTTTGCCGTGGTCGAAGTCATTGCCGGATTCTGGTCCGGTTCGCTCGCCTTGCTGTCCGACGCCGGCCACATGGTCACCGACTCCACCGCCCTCGGCCTCGCCGCGCTCGCCGCCTGGCTGGCGCGCCGACCGCCGTCGAACAAACATACCTACGGCCTGGTGCGTTTGGAAATCCTCGCCGCGCTGTTCAACAGCCTGTTGATGCTGGGCTTGATCGTGTTCATCGTGATCGAAGCCATTGCACGCCTGGCCAACCCGCAGCCCGTCATGGGCGGCACGGTCATGCTAGTCGCGTTCATCGGCCTGCTGATCAATCTTGCGGTGGCCTGGCTGCTGCATCACGGTGGCGACAGTCTCAACACGCGTGCCGCTTTTCTGCACGTGCTGGGCGATCTGCTCGGTTCGGTCGCGGCACTCGTGGCGGGCGCGGTGATCTGGGCCACCGGCTATATGCCGATCGACCCGATTCTGTCCCTGCTGGTCTCCGGCCTGATTCTGGTCTCCGCCTGGCGCTTGCTGGCGGAGAGCTTTCATGTCCTGATGGAAGGCGTGCCGGCGCATGTCAGCCTGGAAAACGTCGTCCTCGACCTGGGCGAAATTCCCGGCGTGCGACGCGTGCACGATCTGCATATCTGGACGCTGTCCTCCGGCCAGATCGCGCTCTCCGCGCATCTGGAACTGGACAGCTTCGACGACTGGGACCGCGTGCTGCAAGTCAGCCGCGCGCGCCTCGACAAGAACCACGGCATCCGCCATGTCACTTTGCAGGCCGAACTCGGCCGCACCGCGGAGGCGTCGGCGCATTAGCGCCGCCACCGCCCGCAGCCGTTGCAGACGCTCATTTTTTTGAAGGAATCAACATGAAACGCCGTCGCCCCTATGGCCGCCACCGCCTCTCCCGCGATGCAGAACGTCTGGCCTGGTTGGCACAGGGTCTGGCCGATTCCGGCAGTCGTCTGGAAGACGTCTGGCTGGAAGCGGAAATGAGCGGCCTGATCGAAAAGCTGCTCAAGGCCGCTGACGAAGAAGCGCTGAATCAGGCGCTGGACCGTCTGCGCGAGACCAACAGCCGCGCTTACGACGAACTCGCCGACCTGATCGAGGCGGCCTGCGAAGTGCGCCAGAGCGGCGAGCAGTCGCGTCTGCTCATTGCGCTGCCGGTCCTGGCCTGGTCGCGTTACGCCATCCCGACGCGCAACATTCCGAAAACGCTGCTCGATGCGCTGCGCGCGCAACTTTCCGCGCACATTCTCGGCGCCGAGGCGCGCGTCAATTTCGCCGATTACCTGTTCAGCCCGGACCAGTTGCCGCAAGGCTATGCCGACACCTGGGCGTTTGCCGATGCGCTGTGGACCGCGTCCGCCGCCGACAAGGATCTGAAGGTGGACGCCAAACTGCTCGCGGAAAGCCAGATGTTCGTCTCCGACGTGCGCTACCTGATCGCCGCCGTGCAAGTGCCGGCCGGCAAGCCGGTGTTCCGCTGGAACGAAGTCGATGGCGGCCGCGCCGCCGCGCTGGTGGCCTGGCGCGAACAGGGCGGGCCGAATTTCCAGAGCCTGCTGACCGGCTGCGCCTATGAAGTGCTGACACCGGACGCTTACTTCGCCGCCTGGCGCCAGGCCGATCAGGAAACCCGGCCGTTCGCGCTGAAGGCGGCGGTGGCCTATTTGCAGACGCTGTTCAACCTGACCGCCAACCGGATACGCGCCGTCGCCGCGCCCTATTTCGAACACGGCCTGGAAGAGTGGCGGATCAGTTTCCTGCGCGCCGGTTCGGACGACGTGGTGCATGGCGTCACCTGGCCGCTGCTCGGCAACGACGACGAAAACAGCGATCTCGGCGCGGAAATCGAAGCCTTGTTGAAGAGCACCGGCATCGGCGATGTGCAGATTCTCGGCACACGCATGCCGGTCGAATACTGCGACGACTGCGGTGCGCCGCTGTTCCCGAGTCCGGAAGGCGAAAACGTGCACGCCGAACTGCCGGAGGAATTGCAGGACGCGCCGCCGGCGCAGTTGCACTGAGTCATGCGCTTCACGACCGACTGCCGCGCCTGCCCGCGCCTCGCCGCGTTTCTGGCGGACGGCCGCGCGAATCATCCCGGCTATTTCTGCCGGCCGGTGCCGCCATTCGGCGATCAGCAGCCGAATCTGCTGATCGTCGGCCTGGCGCCCGGCTTCCACGGTGCCAACCAGACCGGCCGCCCGTTTACCGGCGACCATGCCGGCATCCTGCTGTACGAAACCCTGCATGCCTTCGGCTATGCCAGCCGGCCGATGTCCGTGGCGGCAGACGATGGCCTGCAGCTGATCGGCTGCCGCATCACCAACGCGGTCAAATGCGTGCCGCCGGAGAACAAGCCGGAAACCGGCGAAATCAAACGCTGCAACGACTATCTGAAACAGGAACTGGCGGCCTTGCCCGCCGGCACGGCCATCCTCGCGCTCGGACTGATCGCGCATAAGGCGGTGCTGATGGCGCTGGGACTGAAAGCCTCCAGCCATGTCTTTGCGCATGCTGCAGCGCACGCGCTGCCGGGCGAGCGCCGCCTCTACGACAGCTACCATTGCAGCCGCTACAACACGCAGACGCGACGGCTGACGCCGGAGATGTTCCGCGCCGTGTTCACCCGTATTGCCGCCGACAGAAAGGACTAAACATGCCCGTCGTCACCATCAAGCTGGCCGGCACATTGAGCCGCGACCAGAAGAAAAAGATCGCCGAGGAAATCACCGATACGCTGGAACGCCACGCGCTGAAGCCGAAGCGCTACACCTACATCGCGTTCGAGGAACTGCCCGATGAAAACTGGGCCATCGCCGGCCAGTTGCTCGACGAGGAAGATTGACCGCGTCGTGGACGCCTCCGAGCAACCCCGCTTCGATCACAAAACCTTCCTGGCCGGCCTGCCCAACCTGCCGGGCGTCTATCGCATGCTCGGCGAAGGCGGCCAGGTACTCTACGTCGGCAAAGCGCGCGACCTGAAAAAGCGCGTCTCCAGCTACTTCCAGAAAACCGATCTGAGTCCGCGCATCGCCCACATGGTGGCGCGCATCCGGGAAATCCAGACCACCGTCACGCGCACCGAGGCGGAAGCGCTGTTGCTGGAAAACAACCTGATCAAGGGCCTGGCGCCGAAGTACAACATCCTGTTCCGCGACGACAAGTCCTACCCGTATCTGCAACTGACCGGCCATGCCTACCCGCGCCTGGCCTATTTTCGCGGCACGCCGGACAAGAAGCACCGCACTTTCGGCCCGTTCCCGAATGCGCTGGCGGTGCGGGAAAGCATCCAGATCCTGCAGAAGGTGTTCCGCCTGCGCACCTGCGAGGACAGCGTGTTCAGCAACCGCTCGCGGCCCTGCCTGCTGCACCAGATCCACCGCTGCAGCGCGCCTTGCGTCGGCAAGGTCAGCGATGCCGATTACGCGCGCGACGCGGCGCTGACCGAGATGTTCCTGAACGGCAAGGACAACGAGGTGATCGGCGCGATTTCCGCGCGCATGGAAGCGGCCTCGGCCGAGCTTCGTTTCGAGCAGGCCGCCGTGTTTCGCGACCAGATCCAGGCGCTGTCGGCGGTGCGCGCGCGCCAGTTCGTCGAGAGCCGCTCGAATCAGGACGCCGACATCATCGCCGGCGTGATCCGCGGCGGCGTCGCCTGCGTCTACCTCAGCATGGTGCGCGGCGGCCGCAGCCTGGGTGGGCGGTCATTCTTTCCGACCCACGTCGAAGGCGCGGATCTGCCGGCGCTACTGGAAGCCTTCGCCGACCAGCATTACCTCGGCCGGCCGATTCCGGCCACGCTGGTGCTCGAATGCGAAGTCGAAGGCCTTGCCGACTGGCTGTCCGAACAAGCCGGCCGGCGCGTCAATATCGTCACGCACCCGCAGGAAGAGCGTCGCATCTGGCTGGAAATGGCGCACAAGAATGCAGAACTGGCGCTGGCCACACGCGAAGGGCTGCGCGAAAACCAGGCCAATCGGCTGGTGGCGCTGAACGAGGCGCTGGGCGAGGAAGGCATCAATCGCATCGAATGCTTCGACGTCAGCCACACGATGGGCGAAGCGACCGTCGTTTCCTGCGTGGTCTTCGACCAGGGCGCGATGCAGTCGGCCGAATATCGCCGCTACAATGTCAGCGGCATCACCCCCGGCGACGACTATGCCGCCATGCGCGATGCACTGCAGCGCCGCTACGGAAAAATTGCCGCCGGCGAAGGCAAATTGCCGGATTTGTTGTTGATCGACGGCGGCAAAGGGCAGTTGCACATGGCAGTGGATGTGTTGACCGAACTGGGCATGGGCAACCTGCCGATGGTTGGCGTGGCGAAAGGCGTGGAACGCAAACCAGGCATGGAACAGTTGTTTTTTCCAGGTGAAGTCGAACCGCTGCGGCTGGCTTCGGATCACCCGGCACTGCATCTGATTCAACAAGTACGCGACGAAGCGCATCGCTTCGCCATCACCGGCCACCGGGCGAAACGCGGCAAGGCGCGGACCCAGTCGAGCCTGCAGGATATCGCCGGCGTCGGCGCGAAACGGCGTCAGAAGTTGCTGCAAACCTTCGGCGGCCTGCGTGGCGTGGTCAATGCCGGAGTGGAAGAACTGGCCCAGGTCGAAGGCATCAGCCACGAACTGGCGGAAAGAATCTACCGAG